>CAMDDP010000005.1:27500-96003 GCA_945892775.1 Chitinophaga pinensis | reverse complement strand
GGTTATCCTGCTGTTTATAGTGGTTATGAAACATGGCTTAAAGAATTGTGTGACCATTTAAATGATAAATATGAGTTTCATGTTTACTGTCATCGTTCTTTCTTTTCTGAAAAACCTAAAGTAGTGAACGGTGTTCATCTTCATTATATTCCAACTATCAAAACAAAAAGTTTAAGTCAGATAACCCATAGTGCATTGAGCACAATACATAGTCTTTTTTGTAATTATGATTTGTATTTTTTTGTAAATGTTTCAAATGGGCCGTTTGGAGTAATATTAAAATGGTTTGGAAAAAGAACCGCAATAAATACTGATGGAATAGAGTGGGAGAGACCAAAGTGGAAAGGATTCGGTGGGAAATATTTTAAGTGGGGCGCTTCTGTTTCATCCAAAAATTTTGATGTGCTTATTTCTGATTCACTGAATATTCAGAAATATTATAAAGAGCATTTCAAAGCTGATTCTGTTATGATTGCCTACGGGGCCTATCCAAAAGAAAGTACTCAGCCAGAACTCATTCAACAATTTAACATAAAGGTTAATGATTACTATTTATTGGTTGGTCGCATGGTTCCTGATAATCACATAGAAGAAATTATAAAAGGATTTATTATTAGTGGATCAGATAAAAAAATGGTGGTTGTAGGAGATGTACCCTATAAAGATGCGTTTGCTGATCGGGTAAAGGCAATGGCAAACGAAAATGTAATTTTTACAGGTTATGTTAAAGATCAATTGGTTTTAAAGGAGCTCTTTTCGAATAGTTATTGTTACTTACACGGTCATGCTTATGGAGGAACAAACCCTTCGTTGCTGAAAGCACTTGCCTATGGTTGTTGTGTACTCGCACATGATAATGTTTACAATAGGGAAACTCTTTTGGATGATAAACATGGATTTTATTTTAGTTCGCAACCTGAATCAATTGGGGAAGTAATTAAGTTTATCGACTCAAAATCAGAAGAAGTATTACATAAAAAGAAAATTAGTAGGGAGAGAATTTCGGGGGTTTATACTTGGGAAACCGTTTGCAATCAATACGATGAATTATTTGATAAAATCCTGAGTCAGAAAAAGTGGAAATTAAATGCTACAACCACTCCAAAAAAATAGTATTAAAATACAGGATAATATTTTTATCACAAACGCTTTGAATTAACTTTGCTTTCTAAATTCAACTGAGGGGTAAATGTTCAAGCAAAAATTTATTATATATCGTGCAATTACTATGTTAGGCGATTTATTAATTTTAAATATTGCCTTTTTATTTTCTCTTTATTTTTCTAATAAATTCAATAGCAGTAGCGAAAATGAATTTGCCTTAAAAATGGCATTGTGGGTGACAATTGCTTGGATTTATCTTGGCTATTCATTTAAGGTGTATAACTCTAATCGAATTGAGCCATTTGAAAAGTCTTTCAATAATTTATTCCAAACTTTATTTGTTCATATTCTGGTTGTTTTCTCTTTGGTTTTTCTTCTTAGGACTTTCGCATTAACCAAAGATATTATTTTACATGCGTACCTTTTCTTTATCCCTTTCGATTTAATTTGGAGACTTTTTTTACTTTTTTGGTTACGCAAGAGTAGAAGTGCAAACGACCATTTTCGTACCGCCATCATTATAGGTAATGGCCCAATGGCAAGCCAGATTTATAAAATCCTTCAAACACACAAAGGATATGGGTACAAGGTTTTAGGGGTTTTCGATGACTCAAATTCTGGAGCAAGCAACCTTGATTTGCTAACAGACGGGAATTTAAATGACGCCCAATCTTTTTGCGAACAAGAAAATATTGAAGATATATTTTGTGCCTTACCGTTAACTGAAGCAACAAAAATTTCAGAAATGCTTTCGTTTGCTGAAAGGCATTTAATTAGATTTAAAATTGTTCCTGATTTTACAGCTATTCATAATAAACCATTCGCCATTGATTATTATGGTTTTGTTCCTGTTATCTCCCCTGTAGCCGAACCATTAAGTAATTATTTTAATAGTTTAATTAAAAGATTTTTTGATGTTTTATTTAGCTTGTTAGTTATCGTTTTAATACTTTCATGGTTGATACCAATAGTTGCCATAATTATGATGGTAGAAGCAAAAGGGGCTATTTTTTATAGGCAAAATCGATCAGGATTAAATTATAAAACTTTTCGGATATTCAAATTCAGAACCATGAATGTAATGGAATCTGATGACGAGTTTAGTCAGGCAAAAGAAAATGATTGTCGCATTACTAAGTTTGGAAAATTCATGAGAAAAACAAATATTGATGAATTGCCACAATTTATTAATGTGTTGATTGGTCAAATGAGTATTGTTGGCCCAAGGCCACATCCGTTGAAGTTGAATGATGAATACAGATCTATTATTTCAAAGTACATGATTCGACACCTGGTAAAACCTGGAGTTACGGGTTTAGCACAGGTAAAAGGGTTTAGAGGTGAAACTGCTGACCATAGTAAAATGAAAAAAAGAATTGTAGCAGATGTTTTTTATATTGAAAATTGGAGCTTCCTTTTAGATGTGAAAATAATTTTACTTACAATCTTGAATATGGTTAAAGGTGAAAAAAATGGTTACTAAAGAAGTTTATTAATAATTTTCCAAAAATAGAAACCTGAAAATTGAAGAATCAATTACTACTTATTTTTATTCTAGGTCTTATTATTCTCGATAATAAAGTTAACGCACAACAACTATTTCTTTCATTGGAAAAACAGACCATGAATCAGATAGACTCAAAATTAAATACTAAGGGCTTGCTATTTCATACTTCATTTAAACCATACTTAGTATCAGCCTTACCGATTTCATGCAGTATAGACTCTGTTTATAGATGGATGAAAACTTACAGCAAGCCACATAAAATATTTCCAAAATTATATAGCCATCTTGTTCATGAAAATTTTCTTGTTGTTAAAGACAATGATTTTAATCTGTCTGTTAACCCATATCTGAATTTTGAAATCGGGAAGGATTTTAATTGGGATAGAACAATTTATACTAATTCAAGAGGGGCAATAATTAGGGGCAACATCGGAGATAAATTTTCTTTTGAAACTTATTATTCAGAAAACCAATCATTGCTTCCTCAATACATAACCAATTTTGTTGTTGACTCAAATGTAGTTCCAGGGCAGGGAAGGGCCATACGATTTAAGAATGATCGGAGTTATGACTATGCTTCTGGCTTGGGTTATATATCATACACACCTTCAAAACATTTTAATTTTCAAGCCGGACAAAATAAAGTTTTTATTGGAGATGGATACCGATCACTTTTATTGTCTGATAATTCATCATCGTATCCACTTTTTAAAATTACTACTAATGCTGGGGTTATTCAATACACCAATTTATGGGCGCAAATGATTGATAAAAGAGAAGATGCTCAGCTGGGCGCAGGGTTCCGTAGAAAATTTTTGGCATTACATCATTTAAGTTTCTTGGTTGGTAAAAGTGTTGAACTGGGTTTATTTGAGGCCGTTATTTGGCAAGCCCAGGATTCTATTTCTTATAGAGGTTTCGATGTGAACTATCTTAATCCTATAATTTATTATCATTCGGTTCAATGGAACCTAGGGTCACCTGATAATTCATTAATTGGATTTAATTTCAAATGGAAAATTTCCAATAAACTTTCATTTTACAATCAATTTCTATTGGATGATTTTGATTTAGCAAAGTCGAAGGCCAAGAAAGGATTTTATAGAAATAAGTATGCTTATCAGTTAGGATTAAAATGGTTTGATGTCTTCGGAATAAAAGGATTATTTATTCAAGCTGAATACAATGAAGTTTGGCCATATACCTACGCCCATAAAATTTCTGTCATGAACTATGCTCACTATAATCAGCCTTTAGCGGATCCTTTAGGGGCAAATTTTCGTGAATCGTTGTTGTTGTTGCAATATAATTTTCATCGTTGGTTTGCCGGAGTTGAAGTCATGTATGTTTTGACAGGTATTGATTCTACCTCTGGTAATGTTGGGCAAAATATTTATCTCTCTGAATTTTCTATCCCGAATAGTTCTGATATAAAAGGAAAATTTATTGGATCTTATGGAAATTATGTCGGACAGGGAGTTTCCTCTTCAATAATATTTTCTCAATTTAAGTTGAATTACTTAATCAATCAGCATAACAATTTACTAGTTGAATTTTCTTATGCATATCGAAATCAATGTGTAGATGGAATAGGCAGCCCCTCCAATTTCATTACTTTTGGCATTAAGACTTCATTGTTTAATCATTACTATGATTTTTAAAAAAACAATTAATGAGTAAAATACGTTTTGCAATTATAGGATTCGGACACATAGGAAAGCGTCATGCTGAAATGATCAGAAGAAGAACTGATACTGAATTAGTAGCGGTTGTTGATACCAATATTCAGTTGAAAGAGCTAGTTGAAAAAGAATATGGCTCTAAATTTTTTAGTTCAATTGAAGAATTATTAAAATCAAATTTTGTTTTAGATGTAGTAAATATTTGCACCCCCAATGGATTGCATGCCTCACAATCATTAATGGCACTAGATAAAAAATGTCATGTAGTATGCGAAAAACCAATGGGATTAACAAAGGCAGATTGCGAGCAAGTGATATTTAAGTCGCTACAGGTATCTCGACAAGTTTTTTGTGTGATGCAAAATCGCTATAGCCCACCTTCAGTTTGGTTGAAATCGTTGATTGATGAAAACCGTTTTGGAAATATTTTTATGGTGCAGGTAAATTGTTATTGGAACCGTGATGATCGTTATTATAAAAAAGGAGGATGGAAAGGACTGTGTGATTTAGATGGGGGACCATTATTCACTCAGTTCAGTCACTTTATTGATATTATGTACTGGTTGTTCGGCGATATAAAAGATATTAATGCTCGTTTCGAAAATTTCAATCACACTAAAAATACTGAGTTCATTGATGATTCAGGAATTATAAATTTTCATTTTAACAATGGAGGAATTGGTTGTATAAATTACACCACTTCTGTTTGGGATAAGAATTTGGAAAGCAGTATCACTATTATAGGTGAAAATGGAAGTGTAAAAGTGGGTGGACAATACATGGATAAAGTAGAGTATTGCAATATTAAAGATTATGAAATCCCTGAATTGGCACCTAGTAATCCACCGAATGATTACGGTGCATACAAGGGCAGCGCCGCCAATCATCATTATGTGATTGATAATGTAGTGGAAACTTTACAAGGAAAATCAACCATCAATACAAACGCATTGGAAGGATTGAAAGTGGTTGACATTATTGAAAGAATATATCAGCAGTTGAAACGTTGAGGTTTTTAGGATGTTAAATAAAATAATTCCCAAATCTGAGTTTAGTAAAAATGTAGCGAATGTGGTTGGGGGCACAATGCTCGCCCAATTAATTACTATTTTATTATCGCCTATCATCAGTCGCTTATTTTCTCCAGCAGATTTCGGTTTGTATTCTATTTTTTTAAATCTCGCACTTACTGTTTCCATCGCTTCTACTTTTCGATATGAATTAGCAGTGATGCTTCCTCAAAAAGACGAAGAAGCCATCAATGTGGTTTCGCTTTCTTTATTCATCAGTTTTTTTTTTAGTATTATAATATTTCTGACATTTCAGTTGGGCGGGAAGTCGTTGTTATATCTAATTCACAGCGAAGAAATTGCATCATACATTCCATTGCTTTCCATTTATGTTTTCTTCTTCAGTGTGATGCAAACTGTCAATTACTGGCTGTCACGAATGAAAATGTTTCGCAGGCTAAGTGCGGGTAAGGTGATTCAATCATCTGTCACTGCGCTCGGAAGCATTTTAATTTTTTACATCGGACTTAAAACCGGCGGATTAATTCTTGCATTTGTATTCGGGCAAGTCAGCATCGGAATTATTTACTTACTCTTCTTTCGTAAAGATTGGTTGCGTTTAAAATATGCTGTGAGCAGTAAAGTGATGAAGGAAATGTTCAGCAAGTACATTCATTTTCTTTCGTTCAATACTCCGCTTGCTTTTTTAGGAGTGTTACAGGATTTAATAGTTGCTGGTTTAATAAAATATTATTTCGGTAATGCTGCAGCAGGATTTTTTTTTATGTCGTGTCGTATTTTAAAATTACCAGCAGGAATAATCGGAGCAGCAACTTACCAGGTTTTTTATCAGCGTATCAACGAATTGTTTCCTGATGGAAAAGCAGTGCAACATCAAGTTAGCAAAGTTTACAAGCAGTTACTCTTATTATCCATTCCGATTTTCGGAGTTATTTTAATTGGCGGACCATTTCTATTTGCACTTGCTTTTGGTAAGGAGTGGCATGAAGCAGGCGTGTATTCACAAATACTGATTCCAACATTATTGCTTTCATTTGTACTTGCACCGGTTTCAGCCGTCACAGTTGTAACGCGAATGCAACACTATGCTATTTACATTGGTGTTGCTGATATAATTCTGCGCACCATCAGTTTGTTAATCGGGGGATACTATCAAAGCATTTATATTGCATTGATGTGTTTGAGCGGTTCCACTTCCGTTTTGTTGCTTTTTGTAATGTACTGGTACTACTATTTACCAATGAGTAAAAAAGTAAAAGCGTATTGAGGAGTTATGATGAAGAAACTAATTCCGGATAATGAATTTGTAAAGAATTTTCTTACGCTGATAACTGGTAATGTCATTGCGCAGCTCATTCCTATCCTTGCTTCACCTTTTCTTACCCGCATTTTTTCTCCTACTGATTTTGGATTGCTTGGTTTATTCATGGTGATTACGAATTCGTTTTCAGTTGTAGGTGCCGCGCGTTATGAATTGGCAATTATGCTACCCGAAAAAGATGAAGAAGCAAAAAATGTTTTCGCGCTTTCACTTTTCATTAGCATATGTACTGGAATCATATTCGGCACACTCACCATTTTTTTTCACGATCTTATTATTGAGAAACTTCAGCGACCCGATTTTTCATTGGTGCTTTATCTCGCCCCAGTTGTTATTCTTTTTATCAGCCTGTATCAGGCGCTGAACTACTGGCTCATTCGAAAAAAAGAATTTCAAAAAAATGCCATTAACAAAATTGGACAAACATTTTCATCTACATCGGGAAGCATTGTGCTGGGCTTACTTGGTGTGCCTTACGGAATTGTAATTGGATATGCACTCGGTTGGGTGGCAATCAATCTTGTCGGGTGGATTCAGTTGCGCACGACAGGATTTAAGAAGGATGGAATTACAAGGGGTGGAATGCGAAAAATGTTCTCAGTGCACAGAGATTTTCTCACCTATAATGCTTTGCCAGCGCTGATGAATTCCATCAGCACTAGTTTGCCCTTGTTTTTTATCAATCTATTTTATGTTTCGGCCATTGCAGGATACTTTACACTCGCTCGGCAAGTGCTCATTGTTCCTATTTCATTTATTTCTTATGCCGTTTCGCAAGTTTTATTTCAGCGAGCTACAGAAAAAATTCAACAAAAACTTTCTATTAAAAAAGAATTCAAGAATCTTTTTATTCTGCTTTCATGTGTTGCTGCTTTTGTTTTTGTTGTAGTTGCTTCTACGGGCCCATGGTTATTCTGCCTTGTGTTTGGAAGTCAATGGGAAGCCGCTGGTGAATATGCGCGCATATTAGCTTTAAGTTGTTCAATTCAATTTCTTGTTTCTTCGTTCAGTATTTTATTGCCGGCACTTGGCCGAGTAAAAACAATTTCCGCTTGGCAGGTTGTTTACTTTATTTTTGTTTGTTCACTCTCATTTCTTAGTAAAAAAGAAATTCATTCTTTTCTGTATGCATATCTTTCAATTGATGTATTGATGTACTCTGTTTACTTTGTTTTAATTCTCACCGCGCTGAATCGTTATGAAAGATCTATTAGATAACACACTGTTTAAATGGCTCGCGTGGTTTTGCAATCACCGTCACAATTTGCTGATGATTTATTGCGTGGTGTTTCTTTTTCTCATTTTCGGTGTAATTAACGATAGTGGAATACAATATCTTTCGTTGCTGCTTCTTTACTTGACAGTTTTTTTACTCACTTATTTTTTTGCTGATAAATTTATTAGGCGCTCTTCTGCAATCAGAAAAATTATTTCTATTGCAACTTCTAAAATTGAGTTGGGTAAATTGGATTTAGTTTCAATTGTGTTGCTTGTTGTTACGATCTTGTTTATGCTAGTTCATTTTTTTTATCTTGGGGGAGTCCCTACAGTGCAGGCATGGCAAAGTCATAATTCTTTTGATATTTATATTATTCGAAAAATAGCTACGACACAATCACCATCATTCATCAATTACCCGCACAGCTTTATTTTAAAGGCGATTATTCCTTTTCTACTTTTATTTTTTTATCAGAAAGAGTACAATAAAATATTTATTGTTCTTTTTTTATTTCTTTTTTTTATTGTACGGCCTTCATTGCAAAAAGCTACTTGGTTACTGCACTTATTCCTTTGTTGCTTTTTGTTTTTTTCAAAAAGAAGTATTTTCAGTTTATTTGTATTTCACTTCTCATTTTTTGTGGGCTAAATTTTTTGGTTTTCGTCTCGAATCCTGCTCTTCGTGGTGGTGATAGCAATCAGCTACCGATAATTGAAATTCCATCACAAAGTGGCGATGAACTCACTAGCAGCCTAAATGGATTAACAACACGAACCTTTTTGGTGCCTGGAGCAATTGTCTCAAAATGGTTCAGATTCATACCCGACTCAAAACCATTTTTGAATGGCAAAGGATATCATTTTATTTCCATTATCTTGAGAACGGAATTTAAAAATTATACCAGTGAACTATATCCCCTAATCTATCCTGGGTATGCTAAACGAGGGTATGCGGGCACTGTAAATACTGCAAGTTTTATGTACGATTATTCTAATTTTGGTTGGATTGGAATTATTTACTCTGCCATTATTCTTGCTATTGTTTTTGTTTTTGTTAATTTGATTTTTGAAGATAATAATTTCATAAAAATCTGTGTTAATCTTTACTATGTACTAGCGCTTAGTTCATCATCGCTTCTAACACTTGCTTTTTCAGGGGGTTGGGGATTAATGATTTTGCTATTTCTTATTTTTAGAAAAGATTTTACTTCTAATAAAAATACTCTTTAGGATAAATTAATTTGCCTCGAATAATGTCTGTAAAAGTTTGTCATATTACTTCAGCCCATCAACCATATGATGTTAGAATATTTTATAAAGAATGTTCTTCTCTTTCTAAAGCTGGATATGAAGTCGTTTTTCTTCATCCTGGAAAATTATGTGAAATAAAAAATGGGGTTAGTATTATCGGTTTATCTATTGAAATAAAAAATCGGTTTCAACGAATTACGAAGGTAGTGAACGCTCTTTTTGAAAAAGCAATTGAAATTGATTCAGACATTTATCAATTGCATGACCCAGAGTTAATCCGACTCGGACAAAGACTTTTATTAAGAGGGAAGAAGGTTATTTATGATGCACATGAAGATTTGCCCCGACAAATTTCAGGTAAGGACTGGATTCCGTCACTTCTTAAAAAAACTATTGCATCAATTGCTGAGCGAACGGAAAACAGGTTTGTAAGAAAGGCAAGTGCGGTTATTGCTGCTACTCCATTCATTGCTGAGCGGTTTAAAAAAATAAATCGCAACACTGTGGAGGTCAATAATTTTCCTTTGATTGAAGAGTTTATAGAAAATAATTCTTTTAGAATAAAAGAAAATGAAATCTGCTACATTGGAAGTATTTCCCGAATCAGAGGAATTTATGAGTTGGTTGTTGCGCTCGACAAAACAAATGTGACATTGAATCTTGCTGGAAATTTTGAAACCACCCAAATTGAAAATGATTTGAAAAATTTAACTGGATGGAAAAAGGTTAACTATTTCGGATATGTTGATCGAAAAAAGATAAATGAGATACTTTGTCGCTCGAGCATTGGCATTGTGACTTTGTATCCTCAAATAAATTATCTCGATTCACTTCCAATAAAAATGTTTGAATACATGGCTGCTGGGATTCCTGTTCTCGCTTCTGATTTTCCGTACTGGAAAGAAATTTTGGACAGAAATAATTGTGGCGTGACTGTTAATCCAAAAAATACAGATGATCTTTCTTCGGCTATAAATTTATTGATGAACAACACAAAACAAATGAATGAAATGGGCTATAACGGACGAAAAGCCATAACTGAAAAATATAATTGGGAAAAAGAAAGTTTGAAGATGATTAATCTTTATAAATCGTTATGATTTTTTCTTTCACCATAATTGGAGCGCAACAGCAGTTCACTAAAGCTATTATGATAAGTAGCAACATAAAAAAAAACGCCCAACTGAATGAAATCGATTCTGAAGTTCCAGTGGTGGTGCCGCAGAACCTGAAAAAAAAATTATTTTTTTTTGATTCTGTTAGCCATTTCTACATTCAAAATCATTTTGAATATTTTCCCCATCAGAAATCTAACTTCAACATTAACTTGTATGGAAGCGAAAAAGTAAGTAAAGTAATTGTTGAAACACTTCTCACCAACTAATCCGATGAACAACAAAACTATTTGGATTATCAATCAATATGCAGGCTCTCCCTATCATGGAATGGAATACCGGCACTATTATCTTGCAAAAGAGATGGTGAAGCTAGGCGTTGAAGTTTTTATTATATCCGGTTCATATTCTCATCTCTATCAGCATCAACCCGTTTCACATGGCAATTATACTTTTGAAATCATTGATGGAATAAATTATTGCTGGATAAAAGTTCCTCCTTATAAAAAGTCGGTCAGCATCGGACGATTTAAAAACATGGGGGTTTTCATGTGGAAACTCTTTTCGCTTCCATCAAATAGATTTCAAAAGCCTGATGCAATTATTGTCTCATCACCTTCACTCTTTCCGATATTGAATGGCGTTAAGTTGAAGAAAAAATTTAATGCGAAATTGATTTTTGAAATCAGAGACATATGGCCACTGACACTGCTCGCGCTGGGAAAGATTTCATCATCACACCCTGCTATTAAATTTCTTTCATGGTTTGAAAAGTATGGGTATCGTCATTCTGATAAAATCGTTTCACTTCTGCCCAATTGCTACGAACATCTGAAAAAATTTGAAGTTAATGAAAATAAATTTACTTGTATTCCAAATGGGATTGATGAAATGCCCGCCATGGTTCCTACTGGATTAAACCTGCGTGACCAGTTCACCGAAAATTTTATTGTCGGCTATGCAGGAACTCTGGGAATATCAAATGCCATGGAATTTTTTTTAGAATCAGCGCGAAATCTTTTTCATGAAAAAAATAATTCAATTGTTTTTGTGCTTGTTGGCGATGGAGGTGAAGTTGAGAATCTGAAACGAATGGCGACAGGACTAACGAATGTTTTCTTCTATCCGCGAGTACCTAAAACTGAAATTCCATCAATACTGAATCAGTTTGATGCTTGTTATATTGGGTGGCACAACAATGGACTATACCGGTATGGGATTTCAGCAAATAAAATTTTCGACTACATGCTGTCGTCAAAGCCGGTAGTTCATTCCATCAATTCATTCAACGATCCAATTGCGGAATCCGGTTGCGGGATTTCTGTTCCAGCTGAGGACACCATCGCAATTTCAGAGGCAATAAAAAAAATGAGTCTGATGAATGAAACTGAACGGTCAATTATGGGTGCGCGGGGCAAAGCATTTGTTTTAAAAAATCATTCATATAGTAATCTGGCAAAAAAATATTTAGAATTAATTGATGAGCTTGGTTGAATCGAGATATAAAACTGAATTGCAAAACTGGCTGGGAACAGATGTCAATATTAATTTTTTCTGGAAAGGAAGAGTGGCACTCTATGCAATTTTAAAGGCGCTTGGGATTAAACCCGGCGATGAAGTCATTCTGCCTGGCTTTACCTGTATTGTAGTCCCCAATGTTATTATTTATCTTGGAGCTAAACCGGTTTATGTTGATATTAATGAAAAGACTTTCAACATTGACGAATCAAAAATTGAAGCAAAAATAACTTCGAGAACAAAAGTGATTTTAGCACAAAATACTTTCGGTCAGTCAGCCAATCTCAACGCTATCATGAATATTGCTTTACGACACAACCTATTTGTAGTGGAAGATTGTGCGCATGGTTTCGGAGGCAAGTATGCAGGGCAACCGAATGGAACAATTGCTCATGCCGCTTTTTTTTCAACACAATGGAGCAAACCATTTTCAACTGGTATTGGAGGTATCGCAGTGACAAAAAATCAAATGCTAGGAGAAAAAATTACAGCAATACATGATATTGCTGCTGCACCATCGTTTAAAGAAATAAATATTTTGAAAGCACTTATTGGCGCTCATCGGCATTTTCTCAATCCAGTTACATATTCATTACTTATAAAAATTTACAGGGTGCTGAGTCGATTGAATCTTGTAATTGGTTCATCAAAAAATGAAGAATTAGAAGGGACGGTATTACCTGAAAATTTTTTAAAGAAAATGTCAATCACGCAGATGAAGGAGGGGATTAGAGCTTTGCAGAAACTAAAATCACGAATTCGTCATCGTCAATTGATTTCAAAAAAATATGACGAGATGCTATCTGAGTTTCAATACGAACCATGTTTACAAACTCCAATTGCCGAGCATTCATTTTTACGATACCCTCTGCTTGTCGCTGACAAAAATTTGTTTTTGAAGGAAACTGCACGCAGAAATATTGAATGCGGCGATTGGTTTATTTCACCAATTCATCCCGTTGTTACTGATTTTAAAAAATGGTTTTACACACCTGGAGAAAATCCGATTGCAGAAAAAATCTGTTCAAAAATTGTTAATCTTCCTACTCACGAAAAAATTGAAGCGAAATATATTAATAGATTAAGCAAATTATTTAAAGAGTTGAATGCTCGGGGGATAAAATAGTTTTCCTCTCGTATTTATTGAACTTTTGATTTTAATGGACATAATAAAAAGAAATAAGAATAAAAAAAACTGGTAAACACCACACCATTCTGTACTTCAAATACATCTTCTGCAAAGCAGTTTATTAAAATCAGAATCATAAAAAAGAACGCAGCCCAATATTTTCCGTGCCATGATTTCTGAAGTGGAAAAAATATTAGTAATAACAATGTTGCAATTCCGACAAAGCCGAACTTCGCAAATGAATTCAAGTACTGATTATGCGGAATCAATCTGTCTTTTAATGCTGCTGATTTCAAATCAACGAAATAATACCTGCGCAAATCGCCCCAAACATCACCAGTTCCTGTACCTAACAACCAGTTTTTATTAATGAGTTGAGTTGTTGTGTTAAGAGCTGTAATGCGCAATGCTGTTGATTCTTCATTTGCACTCAGATTGTCGGTCGTGGTGACGGCATGCACCGCATTGCCAATGCGTATTCCGAATTCTGAATTGTAAATTGAAACAGAAATTAAAACCGGAATGCATAGAATGATTATTCGCCCAAAAATATTTTTCAGTTTCATCCAGCCATAAATACAGGAAGTAATGATGATGAGCATGAGCACTACGAACCCGATTTTCGAAGAGAGAAAAATCATGAACACAACAAACCATCCTAAGATGGTTGATTTCAGCAGAATGCTCCGCTCCGGAAATATTTTTTCAATTTCAAAAACATCAAGCAACAGAACCACAATGCAAACGGCGAACTGAATGGACATGAATCCCGGATGGTAAAAATGCTGCGTGAGCCGGCTGTAGAACAACATTTCAATTTCTCCATTCAGATGATAACGATAAAGTCCGCGACTCAGAGTCAATATTGAAATGGCAATGCAACCAAGAATGAGAGCGAGCAAAATATTTTTTTGCTTCACTTTCAGTAAATCATTTTCAAAAGTCAGAAAGAATAATGGCAGAACGAACATGGAAGCATTGCACTGAATGAGATAGAACGCGCGCGCAAAATCTTCGGTGTTGAACAACCACACAAACTGAATCAGAAATAAAAAAGTATAACTGAGAAATAGCGGAGTAGTAAAAGCAATTTTAATTTTCGAAAAAACATTTCCCTTCAACATCCAAAGGACAGAAAGTAAAAAGATGATAACTGTTCCATAAATATTGCCAAATGGGAATGAAAATGCAAAGGCAAATAAGAGCCAGAGCACTATTTTGTCATTCACTTCTTTTGAGAGGAGCATTGTTGTTATTCAAGTCAAAAGTAATTTCTTCTTGCTGAGCTGGATGATTTTTTATAAACTACAAAAATATTAAGCATTTTTGCATGATGGTTCCCAGTAAGCAATAATTTCGGGGTCATAATACTTCATACCAAAAAACTATGATTCCTTTTTCACCACCACGAATTGACCAAAAAATTATTGATGAAGTTGTTGCCGCCCTGCAATCAGGTTGGATAACTACTGGCCCACGAACAAAAAAATTTGAAAAAAAAATTGCTGAATATTCGGGGGTACAGAAAGTTCTTTGTCTTAATTCAGCAACTGCAGGATTGGAAATAATGCTACGGTGGTTTGGTGTGCAGGAAGGCGATGAAGTTATTCTTCCAGCATATACCTATTCTGCCACTGCTAATGTTGTTATTCACTGTGGCGCAAAACCTGTTTTAGTTGATGTGAATGCAAATGATTTTAATATTTCATTGCAACGAATTGCTGATGCAATAACTCCAAATACAAAAGTTATTATGCCAGTTGACATTGGTGGTATGCCTTGTGATTATGATTCAATTATGAATTTGGCAAAAGGAAGCTCATCATTATTTAAAGCTGAAAATGAAGTTCAGAAAAAACTAGGACGAATTTTAGTGTTGTGTGACACCGCTCATTCTATTGGAGCCATTTATAACGATAGAAAAGTTGGGGGTGATGTGGACGCGAGTGTATTCTCATTTCATGCAGTTAAAAATTTAACTACAGGGGAGGGGGGAGCTGTTTGTTTGAATTTGCCAGCGCCTTTCAGTAATGAAGAAATTTATCAGGTGCTTTGTATAAAATCATTGCATGGTCAAAATAAAGATGCCTTGGCTAAAATGCAAAAAGGAAGTTGGGAATATGATGTGGTTGAAGCAGGATATAAATGGAATATGCCCGATATTCTTGCTGCAATTGGGTTGGTTGAATTGGAGCGCTACGATTTGGAAACCTTACCCAGACGAAAAGAAATATTTAATCAATACATTGCTCATTTTTCAAAAAAAGAGTGGGCGCAACTACCTGTTTTTAATAATAATAATTCAGAGAGTTCTTATCATTTATTTTTGCTTCGTATAAAAAATATTTCGGAAGAACAGAGGAATAAAATTATACAGCTTATTAGTGATAAAGATGTTTCTGTCAATGTTCATTTCAAGCCATTGCCACTTTTAAGTTTTTATAAATCGCTTGGATATAAAATGGAAGATTATCCAATCTCATATGATAACTATGCAAGAGAAATTTCGTTGCCTGTTTACTTCAATCTTTCTAATGATCAGGTTAATTTTGTTTCACAAGTTGTTGTTGAATCAGTTGAAAAAATTTTATCCGGAACATAAAAAATGTTGAAACGCTCTTTCGATTTTACTTTTTCATTAATTGGTTTTATTATATTATTTCCATTTTTATTTGTAATAGGAGTGCTGATTATCCTTGATTCGAAAGGAGGTGCTTTATATATTCAAAAACGAGTTGGTAGAAACTTCAAAGAGTTTGGAATAATAAAATTCAGAACCATGGTGCCTAATTCAGATCAAGTCGGGTTGCTAACTGTCGGCAGCCGAGATTCTCGAATAACTAAAATTGGTTTTTTTCTGCGCAAAAACAAAATAGATGAATTGCCACAATTACTTAATGTTTTGTTGGGTGATATGAGTTTTGTTGGGCCACGACCTGAGGTGAAAAAGTATGTTGATTCATATAATGAAGATCAGCAAGAAGTATTAAATGTGCGACCGGGAGTAACAGATATAGCTTCCATTAGTTATTCTAATGAAAACGAATTGCTTTCAAAATACTCTGATCCAGAAAAAGCTTACATTCAGATTATTATGCCTGATAAATTGAAACTAAACCTGGAGTATATTCAAAGGCAGAGTTTTATTTCTGATTTTAAAATTATTGTTAGAACTATATTT
Organism: Chitinophaga pinensis; assembly: GCA_945892775.1. Taxonomy (GTDB): domain Bacteria; phylum Bacteroidota; class Bacteroidia; order Chitinophagales; family UBA10324; genus UBA10324. Next base: position 79,946 of record CAMDDP010000005.1, on the reverse strand, counting down.
AAATTATTCAAAAGATGATAAGTCAACCCTTAAATTTATTCAAGATTAAATTCGCACAATTTTTTTCTGCCTTTAAAAATAACTGCATTGGTATACTGATTCATACCACCCCAATAATTCATGGTTAGAAAAATTAACTTTAAAGTATTACCGACACGTTGGGGGGTGCTTGCCGTAGATTGTTTTATTGTTATTATTTCCCTAGTACTTGCTTTTCAGTTACGGTTTAATTTTAATGTACCCCTTGAAGAACAGCTATTAATTCTTAAAGCAGTTGTTTCCTTATTTGCTATTCGTTTTATCTGCTTCATTTTATTCCGAACCTATGCAGGAATGATACAGTACACCAGCTCTGAAGATGCGAAACGAATATTTTTATCCATCAGTCTTGGAACGGCAACACTTGGTATTTTAAATTTTATTGTTGTGCAATTTCAAGAATATTATTTAATCCCATTTTCTATTCTATTGATTGATTATTTCATCTCCATGTTTTTATTGGCAGCTTATCGCATTGCTGTGAAAACAATTTATGAAGAAGTGGTAAAATTAAAAAAACCAAAAGTTGCCGTGATTATTTATGGCGCTGATTACAACGGAATTATTACCAAACGAACATTGGAACAGAATGGCAATACAAATTATAATATTGTGGCTTTCATTGACAGTGATCCTTCATTGCAAAAAAAAATATTAGAAGGTGTTAGGGTTTTGAATATTGATAGCGAGTTGGAAAAATTATTGGCAACAGGTGAGGCAGATATGTTAATTATCAGCGATAGTACAGTTCGTCAATTAATAAAAAGCAAAGTGATTAATGCTTGTTTGAAATATGAAGTTAAAGTGCTTTCTGTTCCGCCTGCTTCTAAATGGATCAATGGAGAATTAAGTGTGAATCAGATTCGGCAAGTTCGCATTGAAGATTTATTGGAGCGTGAACCAATTAAACTGGATAAAGAAATTATTGAATCACAAACACGCGGAAAAAAAATTCTAGTAACCGGTGCCGCCGGTTCTATTGGTCAGGAAATTGTAAGGCAGTTGGCAAAGTATAATCCTTCATTACTTATATGTTTTGATCAAGCTGAAAGCCCGTTGCACGAACTTGATTTGGAATTGCAGCATGATTTTCCCAATCTTAAATTTGAAATTGTTTTAGGCGATATTCGTGTGGAGGAGAGGTTAGAAAAGGTTTTTAGAATACTAAAACCTGAATTGGTTTATCACGCTGCTGCGTACAAGCATGTTCCGTTGATGGAAAACAATCCATCAGAATCTGTTTTGACAAATGTGCTTGGAACAAAAAATTGCGCCGACCTTGCTGTAAAATACGGAGTGGAAGTTTTTGTTCTCGTTTCAACAGACAAAGCCGTGAATCCTACAAATGTGATGGGTGCATCCAAGCGTATTTCTGAAATTTATGTGCAGTCATTGAACAGAAAATTATTTTCTGAGCGAGGAGGAAAAGCAACACACTTTATCACTACTCGTTTTGGAAATGTACTTGGTTCCAATGGTTCAGTGATTCCACGGTTCCGACAGCAAATAGAATCAGGCGGACCAATAACTGTGACTGACCCAGAGATAACAAGATTTTTTATGACTATTCCTGAAGCATGTCAATTAGTTCTTGAAGCCGGAGCAATGGGAAAAGGGGGTGAGATTTTTATTTTTGATATGGGAGAGCCTGTGAAAATTATTGATCTCGCAAAAAAAATGATACAGTTGAGCGGCTTGCAATTAGATAAAGACATCAAGATTGAAATTACTGGTTTGCGCCCCGGCGAAAAATTATATGAAGAGTTACTTGCAAACGCTGAAAACACGCTCTCAACACATCATCCAAAAATATTAATTGCAAAAGTGCGTGAATACGGATTTGATGATGTATGTAAGGAAGTTGAAACACTTATTTCACTTTTCAATAATCAAGACAATAAAGCCATTGTTAGTAAGATGAAACAAATTGTTCCCGAATACATAAGCAATAATTCGATTTATGTGGAGTTGGATGCCTAAATGATTGAGAAATAATTATTCCCCGGGCGCTAACCGTTTTAATAAAATTTCTTCAATTAAATCAGGAAGAAATTGAGGTTTTATAGTTCGCCAATTAAGATCCAAAAATTTTTTACCAATATATAAATAGTGTTCCAGATGAACGATTTTCATTTCATCATAAACATGCTCGCGAAAATTTACTGCGGCAATCCATCCACCCTCATCAGAAATATCATCGTACCATTCTTCATAGTAACAGTCATCTGATGCGTGAAAATTTAATACGTTTTCTCCAATGAGCACAAAGCGACTGATTTTATTTTCAATCATTAAGTCAATTACTTCTCTTTTAAGAACCATTATATCGTTGTGTAGTGCATCATTCCATTCACCCATCAATTCAATCACTGCAAAGCGTATTGAATAGTCAACAAATAGGACTTTCACAAAAAGAGTCGAAGAGCCAATGTCATCCCATTGGGGATGTATGTAGTGATTGTAGATGGTGTTTGTGAATTCGAAAGCATTGTACTTTCGTTTGTAAAAAGGCGATAGCTCATCTTCATCAGCTGAGTAAATATCTTTCCAATTATAAAAAGGTTCAATGTTATGCACTCTATTAGTTCAATGATTTAAAATTTAAAGTACAGTAATTACTTTTTTCTCCTATGAGCATCTATTACTTTTCTGACACTCCCATATTCTAATAATATTCCTCTTGCTCTTTTAAAATCCCACGCGAATTGTCGCATTAACATCTTTGCTCCGCGTTCTATTAATTTTTCGTTCGTGAGTTGCATGTCAACCATTTTGTTGTCGAGCACTTTCCCTAATTGAATCATTATTGATGTTGATATCATATTCAATACTAACTTTTGTGCTGTTCCGGCCTTCATCCGTGTACTGCCTGTTACAAACTCAGGACCTACAACTACTTCAATTGGAAAATCGGTAATAGTGGCTAATGTTGAACCTGAATTACAGGTAATACATCCAGTTCCAATTCCTGCCTGCTTGCATTTTTCAATTGCGCCAATTACATATGGAGTAGAACCCGATGCAGTGATGCCAATAACAGTATCCAGTTCATTCACATTGTGAAGTTGTAAATCTTTCCATCCCTGTTCCACATCATCTTCAGCAAACTCCTGTGCTTTTCTTATTGCCGCATCTCCACCCGCAATTATTCCTACAACTATTCCCTGTTCTATTCCAAAAGTTGGTGGGCATTCTGATGCATCAAGAATTCCTAATCGACCACTGGTTCCACTTCCAATATAAAATAATCGGCCACCTTCCTTCATTTTCGAAATAATGTGATTGACCAAATCTTCAATATGTGAAATGTTTTTTTCAATGGTATCAGCAATAGTTTTGTCTTCATTATTTATATAAGTTAGTAAATCACGAACATTCATTTGTTCTAGATGATTGTATCGGCTAGTTTCTTCAGTAGTTTTTTGCATAGTTGATTGCAAAAGTAATGACTTCAACATATTGGGAATAATTTTTTACCTAAAAGATTTTTTTTCGAGCAATGATGTTGCTGATAATTTCATTGTTTCTTTGTACCCAATGAAAGGAAATATTAAAATATGGATGCCAGTTTTGTTAGCTGTTGTTCTAGTAATGGGAATTCAAATGGGGTTGTTACTTTCTGGAGGAGATAAGATCTCGTTTGGCGGAGATAAAAATCTTAGTTCAATGGATGAAGTGCTCGCCTATGTAGCTGCCAAATATGTTGACACAGTAAATCTTGCTTCATTAAAGCAAAAAGGAATAGAAGCCTTGTTGTTACAACTTGATCCCCATTCTATTTTTATTTCCAATGAAAAACTATTAGAGGTAAACCAGCAAATACATGGAAGTTTTGAAGGCGTGGGGATTGAATTTTCTTCTTTGTTTGATACTGCCACTGTAGTGAATGTGATTCAAGGCGGACCATCATCACAAGCGGGAATAAAAAAAGGGGACAAAATTGTTAGTGTAAATGATATTCTGGTTGCAGGAAAAGTTTACTCAGAGGATTCAATAAAAAGCAAATTAAAGGGAGTTGGCGGAACAAAAGTAAAGGTGGGGATAAAGCGATTAGGAACTAATGAACTTAAGTATTTTACGATTATTCGTGGAAAGATTCAAGTGGCAAGTGTTACCGCATCATACATGATTAATAATGAAATTGGGTACATTAGACTCGAACGATTTAGCGAAACATCTGAAGATGAGCTACACAGTTCATTAAATAAATTGAAAGAAGCAGGAATGAAAAAACTGATTCTCGATTTGCGTGGCAATGGTGGGGGTGTGCTTGATGTTTCTGTTAATATTGCTGATGAATTTCTTTCAGAAAAAAAATTAGTAGTTTATACTGTAGGGCGTGTTTATCCTAAAAAGGAATATTATACAGGGAAATCAGGTTTATTTGAAAAGGGTGCATTGTGCTTATTAATTGATGATGGGAGTGCATCGGCGAGTGAAATTCTTGCAGGCGCTTTGCAAGACTATGATCGCGCTACTATTGTTGGTCGCCGTTCTTTTGGTAAAGGATTGGTTCAAGAACAATATACATTAAGCGATAGTAGTGGATTGCGCTTGACTATCGCGAGATATTTTACTCCTTCAGGTCGTAGTATTCAGAAACCATATAAAGAAGGGGCCGAAAGTTATAATCATGAAATGTTGAATCGTTACGGCAAAGGGGAGTTAACAAATAAGGATAGCATTAAACTAACTGATACCACAAAGTATTATACAGAATCAGGTAGGGTTGTTTATGGTGGTGGGGGTATTGTGCCCGATGTTTTTGTGGTGTTAGATACCAGTTTTTTTGGGTCTTCCATTGCTGGATTAAGTTTAGAATTAATTCAGGCATCAGCTTATCAATTTGCCATTAATTATTCAAGAGTTTTTACTGAAAGCGATGTGAAGCTGATTGAACCAACTTTAAAAATTAGTTTTAGTAATTTGAATGGGGTACAAAAAAAACAATTGCTATATAATCTTTCAAATTTATCAGCTCGAATGCTTAAAGATGAAAATGAATATTTCCGTTTTCAGAATAATACCGATAACGATGTGTTGAAAGCGGTGGAATTATTAAATAAAAAATAAAATTATTTCTGGTGAGATACTCAGGGAACAAATAACTATTTAAAGTATGGGATATTTTTTATTCGTCCTACGAGTCACAGGATTTTAAATCGAGATAATGAATAAATAAAAACCCCCATCGTTTTGAGATGAGGGTTTTAAAATTCTAAATTGATTAACTTTTTATTAGTCCAACAGAGTCTATTAAGTCAGACTAGTTTTCAATTTAAGGTTTTTTTGTAGCGTCAACTGGAGCTGGAGGGGGGGTGTCAGCAACTGCAGTAGCTTCAACCACTGCAGGAGCTTCTTCTACTACAGCTTCAGTAGTTTCGACACTGTCTACAGCTTCAGTGCTTTCTGTTGATGAACTGCAAGCAGCGAGTGACACTACAGCTACAGCGGTAAGGATTGTGAAAATTCTTTTCATTTTGATGAGTTTTTTTTTAATAATAGTAAAAATAATTAATGATTATATATTCTACAAGGATATTGCTTACTTTTTTCTAAAATAAATTTGAATCGGTGTTCCGTGGAAGTCAAAGTTTTTACGCAATTGATTTTCGAGGTAATTGCGGTATGCTTCTTTTATTTCAGCTGGATGATTACAGAAAAATGCAAATGCAGGAAAGTAGGTTGGTAGTTGTGTTACATATTTTATTTGTATGTAATTGCCACGGTAAGATGGTGGTGGTGTATCAGCGATTGCTTTACTCATTACTTCATTCAAAACAGAAGTGGATATTTTTCGCTTTCGGTTTTCATGCACTTTAATTGCTTCTTCAATCACCTTAAAAATTCGTTGTTTTTCAGTAACAGATGTGAAGACAATAGGCACATCTTTAAATGGGGCAATTCGGTGGTGAATGCTTTCTTCAACTACCTTGGTTGTCTTTGTGTTTTTTTCTATTAAGTCCCATTTGTTTACCACAATTACAATACCCTTTTTCTTTTTCTCGGCCATACTGAAAATGTTAAGGTCTTGTTGTTCAATGCCCATTGTGGCATCAATCATTAACACAATAATATCGGCTTCGTCCATTGCTTTAATTGCGCGAATGACGGAGTAGAATTCGAGGAACTCATGCACCTTGGCTTTCTTGCGTATTCCAGCTGTATCAACAAGGTAAAATTCTTTATGAAAAAGGTTGTAGTAAGTATGAATGGAGTCGCGTGTGGTTCCGGCAATATCAGTAACAATATTTCTATCTTGGCCGAGCATGGCGTTTACCATTGAACTTTTTCCAACATTTGGTTGCCCAACAATAGCAAACCGTGGAATGTCTGTTCTCAATATTTCAGCCACATCATCAATATTCAATACCACTTCGTCTAGTAATTCTCCGGTTCCACTGCCACTAATTGACGCAATAAAATAAACACATTCAAACCCAAGACTATAGAATTCATTAGCGTCTAATAGCCGCGCATTATTGTCTACTTTATTTACCGCGACCAAAACTTTTTTATTCGTTCGACGAAGCATGTCGGCAATGTCCAATTCCAAATCAGTTATACCGCAAGTCACATCAACTACAAAAATTATAACTGTGGCTTCATCAATTGCAATCTCTACCTGCTTTCTAATTTCCGATTCGAAAATGTCGTCAGAATGCGTTACGAATCCTCCAGTATCAATGATGTTAAATGTTTTTCCATTCCACTCACCAATTCCATAAAGACGATCGCGGGTTACGCCACTAACATCATCTACAATTGCCATACGCTCTCCAACCAAACGGTTGTATAGTGTTGACTTTCCTACATTCGGTCGCCCGACTATTGCTACTGTATTATTCATTTATATCCGAGTTGCTTTAACACTAATTTGTCATTTCTCCAGTTGTCCTTCACTTTAATTGTGAGCTCCAAAAATATTTTTTTATCAAGAAATTTTTCACACTCTTCCCGAGCTGTAATACCCAATTTTTTTATTGCACTTCCACCTTTACCAAGCAGAATAGCTTTCTGACTTTCGCGCTCAACAAATATGCTAGAATAAATACGAATGATGTCTTCTGCTTCTTTAAAATCAGTGACAATTACTTCGCTTGAATACGGAATTTCTTCTCTGAATTGTTCAAATATTTTTTCACGAATAATTTCGGAAACAATAAACCGCTGTGATTTATCTGTGAGTTCATCTTCAGTATAGTAGGGTGGATGCTCAGGTAGCAATTCTACAATTCTCGCACTCAGTTTTTTAATATTGATTTCTTTCAATGCAGAAACTGCAATCATTTCATCTACACCAAAAAACAACTTCCACCTATTTATTGCTTCATTTAATTCTTCTTCGGTTTTAAAAAAGTCAACTTTATTTAAAATAAAAAGTTTTGGCTTTTTTACTCCCTGTAATAGCTCTGCGTGATTCGTCCAATCAACTTCCTTTTCAAAAACACTAACAACAGGTATAACCAAATCAGCATCTCCCATTGCACTGTTTATTTCTTCAATCATTGACTTATGCAATTCATATTTTGGTTGCAATAATCCAGGGGTATCTGAAAAAACAATCTGAAAATTATTTTCTGTAACTATTCCTTTAATGTGGTGTCGTGTTGTTTGTACCTTAGGAGATACGATAGAAATTTTCTCTCCCAGAAATGCATTCATCAAAGTTGACTTACCCGCATTGGGGTTTCCCATTATCATAACAAAACCAGCCTTAAAATTTTTCATGAGGCGCAAAAGTCAGTTATTTTTACCGCATAATTTTTATTTGTAGAGATTGCCGTTAGATTTGCACTCCGCATCGAAGAAATAATTGATGCTAATCCAACTAAAATAGCGTCCGAAAGGAAAAAAGATACATCGCGGAGTGGAGCAGTTGGTAGCTCGTTGGGCTCATAACCCAAAGGTCGTAGGTTCGAGTCCTACCTCCGCAACTAAGTAAAAGCCACATTTTGTGGCTTTTTACTTTTTTATTAAGTTCTGAACTAATTAATAAAAATTAAAGCAGGTATCTCTGCTTGTATTAATTCAACCAAAAGGGATAATTTTTTTTCTTTGGACAACAAAACGCATCGTAGCGTTTGTGTTTCATCATGCCTTGAAAAAGGAATGCTTGTTATAAAATAACCGCTTTTTATATTAGCTGAAAGAAGTGGCAAAGGATTTTTTTCTCCTGAACGGGTAACAATTAACTTTCCGTCAAATGGAATACTCGCTTTTAATGTTATTTCTGAGTTTCCAAGTAGCTCGGCATTAATTTTTAATTGATTGATATCGCTTAATTTTTAATTGATTGATATCGCTTAATTTATAGCTTGGAGACAGCATAATATTATCAATAAAATTAGGATTTGATTTCAAGCGGAAATGGCTATTTATGTCTTTTATTTTCAATGCTTTAATGAATATATTGTTAGAATTATAGTAGGAGGTTCTCTGTTGTTGTTAATAGTTTTTAAAATTTATTCTTTCGGTTTTTTTAAGATTCCAACCATCACAATTACATATCCAATAATAACAACAATAGGGGCAAGAGTAATTCTTCTGAAGCTATAAATTTCGTCGGTCTTAAATTCATCTGGCTTTTGAGAACCTCCTGACATTAAGAAGTATCCGATGACTAAAAAAATCACGCCAATTATAATAATTAAATAGTTTTTTTTCTTAAAAAGAAATTCTACTTTATCGGTAGTTATTTTTTTTGAAGGGGCTTTAAGGATTGCCATAATTATTATTAATCGCTGACGAAAGTAATTGATAATCTGAAATCAGAAAAAATATTTTTTATAGGCAATTTATTTTTCAAAAAAAACAAATTAGTATAATTCATCAAGGTGCATTCGCAAATATTTATTTACTACTATGTAGCTGCTTGTAATTGTAAATAAAATTCCGATAAAAATTATAACTAGATAAAGTAAAATGGTCAAATTTAAATCTTGTAATACCTTTAAATCTGGAAGGATGTTCAGCAACACATTTAGTAAAATTGTTAGCAACACCACCGCAATTACTCCACTTGTCATTCCATTTAACAACCCTTTTAGTAAAAATGGTTTTCTAATAAAGGAATTAGTTGCACCAACTAATTGCATGCTTCGCAATAAAAACCGTTGCGAATACATAGCTAAACGAATAGTTGAATCAATTAAGGTATAGGCAACAAAACCAAGTAATAAACTCAAAACAATAATAATGATGCTCAGCGTTTTAAAATTATTATTAGAGAGGTCAACTAATTTGCTTTCGTAATAAAATTCCTGAACAGCAGGATTAGTCTGTAATTTGTTTTGAATGGACTTCACACTATCGGGCTGAGTATAGTTAGCATTCATCTTTATGTCGATGGAAGAAAACAATGGATTTCCTTCCAGCATATCCCTGTAATCATCACCAAATTCTTCAATGTAAATTTCCTGAGCCTGTGCTTTTGAAATATAATCAGCGCTTTTTACAAAGGGTTGAATGAGTATTTCAGCCAGTAGTTTTTTTCCGCCTTCATCGGTTACATTATCTTTTAATATTAGTGTGAATGCAATATTTTCTTTTAGGTAATCCGACATTTTACTTCCATTCAATAAAAGAAGAAATAAAATTCCAGAAACAAACAATACCAACGCTGTGCTAATGATACTGTATAGATGTGATGGTTTAAATCGTTGCCTTGATTTATTTTTACTAGTGGCCATACGCCAAAATTAAAAAGCTTTAAATTATTCTTTTTTTTAAAAAAGCAAATTAATTAACACCTGAATCTTTATTTGAAATTTGAATGCTTTATTGGGTTTCACCTCCGAATGCTTTATTAGATTTGCGCTCCTGATATGGAATACAAGTTTAGCGAGATAGAAGGGCAGATTAAAAAATTATGGAACGATAAAAATATTTATCGGGTCGAGGATGTTGAATGCGAAAAGCTTAAGTACTATGTTTTAGATATGTTTCCTTATCCGAGCGGTGCCGGCTTGCATGTTGGCCATCCGCTTGGATATATTGCGAGTGATATTTATTCGCGCTACAAACGCATGAAAGGGTTCAACGTTTTGCACCCGATGGGTTATGATTCTTTCGGTTTGCCTGCTGAACAATACGCGATTCAAACCGGTCAACATCCTGCAATAACCACGGAACAAAACATTAATCGGTTTCGTGAGCAGTATGATAAAATGGGATTTTGTTTCGACTGGAGTCGTGAAGTAAAAACCAGCGATCCCGAATTCTATAAATGGACGCAATGGATTTTTATTCAGTTGTTCAACTCCTGGTATAACAACTCAACTGATAAAGCTGAAAATATTTCTTCGCTCGAAAAAATTTTCACAACGGAAGGAAATGTAAGTGTGAAAGCCGCTCATGCTGAAGTAAATTTATTTTCTGCTGATGAATGGAGAACTCTTAGTGAGACTGATCGACAGGAAATTTTGATGCATTATCGTTTGGCGTTTCTGTCTGAAGCCTATGTGAACTGGTGTCCTGCATTGGGAACTGTATTGGCAAATGATGAAGTGAAAGATGGAGTGAGTGAGCGCGGGGGTTATCTGGTTGAACGGAAATTAATGAAGCAATGGATGTTACGCATCACGGCTTATGCTGAAAGATTGCTGAGCGGTTTGAATGATTTGCAGTGGAGTGAATCCATTAAAGAAGCACAGCGAAACTGGATTGGAAAAAGTGAAGGAGCATCTGCAAAATTTCAGATTGCAGATTCCAAATTTCAGATTGAAGTTTTTACCACGCGCCCCGATACTATTTTTGGTGTAACGTTTTTAACGCTTGCTCCTGAACACGAATTGATAAATCAAATTTCCGCTGACTCGCATAAAAAAGAAGTGGCAGAATATGTTCATTACGCGAAGAATCGTAGTGAGCGCGAACGTATGGCAGAAGTGAAAAAAATTACTGGCGCATTTACCGGCGCCTATGCTATTCATCCGTTCACCGGAAAAAGAATTCCGATTTGGATTGGCGAATATGTTTTAGCAGGATACGGAACAGGTGCAGTGATGGGAGTTCCCGGCCATGATAGTCGCGATTATGGTTTTGCAAAACATTTTAATCTCGAAATTATTGAAGTCGTTTCTGGTGGAGATATTTCGAAAGAAGCTTTTGAAGACGAGGGAAAAAATATCAATTCCACATTTCTCGATGGATTGAAAACTACGGAGGCAAAGAAGAAAGTGATTGATGAGATTGAAAAAAATAATATCGGAAAACGAAAAATAAATTTTAAACAACGCGATGCGGTATTTGGTCGTCAGCGTTATTGGGGCGAACCCATTCCGGTTTATTATGATGAGCTTGGAATTCCACGTGTGGTGGATGAAAATGATTTGCCAATTCTCTTGCCCGAAGTAGATAAATATCTACCGACAGAATCTGGTGAACCGCCACTGGCGAATGCAAAAAACTGGAAGTACAAAAATAAATTTGAGTTTGAAAAAACTACTATGCCTGGTTGGGCTGGCAGCAGTTGGTACTTGTTTCGTTACATGGACCCGCACAACAAAAATACTTTTACCGGAAAAGACAAACTCGATTACTGGAAGCAGGTTGATTTTTATATCGGTGGCAACGAACACGCCACTGGGCATTTAATGTATTTCCGTTTTTGGACAAAATTTTTGAAAGACCTTGGCTTGGTTGATATTGAAGAACCTGCGAAGAGATTAGTGAATCAGGGTATGATACAAGGAGTTTCTCAAATGGTTTATTACAACAAAGCAGAAATGAAATTTATTTCAAACGACTTATTGATAAGTGGTTTTGAAAAATATAATTGGACTTATGCTGATGTAAATCTTGTTGATGCTCGTGGAAATCTTGACATTGATAAATTTAAAAAATGGAGGCCTGAATTTACCGAGTATGAATTTCAATTGAATGAGGACAAGAAATTTATTTGTGCTTCAGCAGTTGAAAAAATGTCTAAGTCAAAATATAATGTTATCAATCCAGATGATATTATAGAAAAGTATGGCGCCGACTGTTTCCGCATGTATGAAATGTTTCTCGGGCCGTTAGAAATGAGCAAACCGTGGGACACAAAAGGAATTGATGGAGTGAGCCGCTTCCTGCGCAAACTTTGGAAATTATTTTATAGTGATGATGGAAAATGGTTAGTGATAAATGAAGCCCCTAACAATGATGAATTAAAAATTCTGCACAAGACCATTAAGAAAGTAGAAGACGATATTGAAAAATTATCTTACAACACTTCAGTCAGTGCATTCATGATTTGCGTGAACGAACTCACCGATTTAAAATGTCACAAAGCAGAAGTGCTGAAAGATTTGTTGATTATACTTTCTCCGTTCGCTCCTTTCACCACAGAATTTTTGTGGCAGGAGATGAAGCAAGGTGGAAGCATTGTGATAACAGATTTTCCGAAAGTGAGAGAAGAATTGTTAGTCGAAAATTCTTTCGAGTATCCAATCGCCATAAACGGAAAAACAAAAACCAAAATCTCTTTTGCATTGGATAAGGAATTGATAGAAATAGAAAAAGAAGTGATTGCCACCGAAATCATTCAGAAATTTCTGGATGGCAAGCAACCTAAAAAAGTAATTATTGTGAAAGGGAAAATGATCAATGTTGTTATATGAGTGAAGAATTAAAATATAGTCAGCGCGGTGTGAGTGCGAACAAAGAAGATGTTCACGCAGCAATAAAAAATCTCGACAAGGGGTTATTTCCAAATGCTTTTTGTAAAATTTATGAAGATGCATTAGGTGGCGACGAAAATTATTGCAACATCATTCATGCAGATGGAAGTGGAACGAAATCTTCGCTTGCTTATTTATATTGGAAAGAAACCGGAGACCTTTCTGTCTGGAAAGGAATTGCACAAGACAGCATCGTAATGAATCTTGATGATTTGTTGTGTGTGGGTGCAACCGGTCCGTTTATTTTTTCTTCAGTCATCAACCGCAACAAGAATTTAATTCCCGGTGAAGTTTTACAGCAAATTATTGAAGGCAATCATGAGTTCTTCATGAAGATGAAGCAGCACGGAGTGGATATTGTTTACATGGGTGGCGAAACTGCAGACATGGGGGATGTTATTAGAACCGTTAGTGTTGACTCCACTATCGCTTGCCGCATGAAGCGCAGCGATGTGATTGAAATTAATTTACAGGCAGGTGATGTGATTGTCGGTTTGTCTTCTTCAGGAAAAGCAAACTACGAAGATGAATTTAACAGCGGCATCGGCAGCAACGGACTCACTGCTGCGCGCCACGATGTTTTGAATAAAACTTATGCTGATGAATATCCGGAGAGTTTTGATACAGACCTCCCACGAAAAATAGTTTTTACAGGTAGTAAAAAACTGACTGATGAAATTGAAGCCGCACAAATGAATGCCGGAAAATTATTGCTATCACCCACTCGAACATTTGCTCCTGTTATTCTTGAAATGTTAAAGAATCAAAGAAAAAATATTCACGGCATCATTCATAACAGCGGTGGCGGATTGCGTAAGGTGATGCACTTCAACAAATCGGTTCATGTGATTAAGGATAATTTATTTTCGCTTCCATCTGTTTTTAAATTGATTCAACAGGAATCCCAAACAGATTGGAAAGAAATGTACCAGGTCTTCAATATGGGACAGCGAATGGAGATTTATTGCACCGCGGAATCAGCAAACGAAATCATTAGTCTCTCACAATCATTCGGCATCGAAGCAAAAATAATTGGCAGATGCGAAGGTAGCGCTCACCCCAAACTTACTATTGAATCTGAGTTTGGGAAGTTTGAGTATTGATTTTTATTTCAGACTCTGAGCAAGAATGTTTTGCAACTCCTTTCCTCTTAAATTAGAAGCAATGATTTTTCCTTCTTTATTAATTAAATAATTTGTGGGGATGGAGTTGATACCAAACTCATGAACAATGTTTGATTCCCAACCTTTCAGTTCACTCACATGATGCTGCCATGCAAGTTTATCTTTTGTTATGGCCTGCATCCACTTTTCTTTATTATCATCCAATGAAACGGAATAAACTGTAAATCCTTTGTCTTTATAATTCTTATATGCCACAACCACATTCGGATTTTCAGCGCGACACGGTCCGCACCACGATGCCCAGAAATCAACGAGTACATATTTTCCTTTGAGTGATGCGAGCGAAATACTTTTTCCATTCACATCTGGAAGATTTATTTCAGGCAGCTCCGTTCCATTTGCAAAAAACGGTTCACCTTCCTTGCGGTTCATTTTTTTAAAAGCGAGGTCAACATCTTTTGCAAAATCAATTGCTATCGGAATATCTGTATATCTTGCTTTTACTTTCTCTACAAATTTTTCAAAAGCGGCTTTATCCATTTCCGGATTCAGAAAATTGCTTAATGCAAAAACGGCAATCACGGGATTACTCAATGTGTCAACATAATTATTAATCCACTTTCTACCTGCATCAGTTCTTATTTGAATTTCATCATTGATTTCTTGTTTCACCGAATCAGATAGCGCGCCAGATGATTCATTCATTTTTGTTGTCACTTCACTAATTGAATTATAAATAGTAGTCACATCAGTAAAAAATTTTAGGAACTGTTCAGATGAAGAAGATCCTTTTACTGAATAAGGTTTTACAAAAAAATTAGTGGTGTCGGCTTCCACTTCAATTGTTCCGGCATTCTTATCGAGCACCAAGAAAATAGAATTATGGTCGTTGTATCGAAGGCGATATAATCCTAAGTGGGAGAGAAACCCTTCGAAACGAAATTGCCCCGCCTCGCCTGTTGCTGTTGTATCAAGCGTGGTGATTTTGTTGTATTCCAACTCATCAAAATATATTTTTGATCCGATAGGTAGATTCAATATTTTACCTGTGATTACATATCCTTCCTGTTTTTTGCAGGAAGTAAATACAATAATGACAATGCAAATAAAAAGTTTTTTCATTTGTTAAATTAATTTCAAAATTATTTTTTTTCAAAAATTTGTTCGAGCATATTATCTAAAGATTCTGCTCGAAGATTAGTGCCAATTACTTTTCCATTCATATCAATCAAAAAATTTGATGGAATAGATTGAATTTTCCAAGGTTGGCATATTTGTGATTGCCATCCTTTCAATTCGCTCACATGATAAGGCCATGAAAGATTATCTTTTTTAATTGCACCAATCCATTTGTTTCGATCGCTGTCAAGTGAAATACTAAAAACTGTGTACCCTTTATCTTTAAACTTATTATAAGTAGCCACCACATTAGGATTTTCTTTTCTGCATGGACCACACCATGAGGCCCAGAAATCAATCAATATATATTTTCCTTTTAGGTCGGATAATTTTAAATCATTTCCACTTGTGTCTTTCAATACAATATCAGGAACTGTAGTTCCAACAGGAAAAGCAACCGGGGGCTCCATTTGTTTTTTTATTTCTTCAGCATGTTTTACAAAATCAATTACGAGGGAGTTGTTTTTATAATTATCATACAGTCTTTTTTCTAATTTAGTAGCAAAGGCCACATTGCTTTTTACATCAAAAAAACTTAATCCACCAAATGCGCCAATTACAGGATCGCTTACCGTATCGAGGTATTGGATTATATATTGTTGGGCTACACTATTATAATAGTTAAACTGCATTTGCTTTAATTGTTTAACCGAATCAGGCAGGATGGGGTTTTGTAATTCTGATTCTAAATTCTTAACAATTAGATATTGTTTATTTGCCTCAATCACAAAGTCACGAATTTGCTCAGTGGGCTTTGATCCTTCAACTGCGTACTCAAAATTCCCTAATCGATTTACATCAGCCTCCACTTTTATTGTTTTAGAATTTGAATCAGCAATCACCAAAAAATTAATCTGATCAGTAATTCTTATTCTGTACAAGCTTTCTTCGGTGGTGGTTTCTTTAAAAATGTATCCACCATCTTTTGCCACCATAATTGTATCAATTGGTTTTACAAATGAATAATTTAGTTTTTCAAAAATGAGTGGAGCACCTTCGGGCAAACCAATTACATGGCCAGTAACGATAAATGATTTTTGTGAAAAACCAAGTGTCGCGATCGAGGTTAGGAAAAGTATAATAATTATTTTTTTCATTTTATTAGGAGTCTAATTTTTGTAAAAGTAGTTTATTCGTCAGTTTTGGGTCCGCTTTTCCTTTCGAAAGTTTCATCACTTCTCCCATGAACAAACTCGCGATTCCGGTTTTGCCACCTTTGAATTCAGCTACCTTCTCAGGAAACTTTGCAAGCGCTTCATCAATGTATTTTAAAATCAAACCCTCATCGCTTTGCTGAATCAGGTTCATTCCCTCGGCTAATTGTTTTGGATTTGCGGAAGGATTTTTTAATAGTTCAGGAAATAATTTTTGAGAAGCAATAGAAAAATTCATGCCGCCTTCATCAATCATTGAAATAAGTTCTGAAATTGTTTTTGCAGGAATTAAGAATTCAGAAATAGAAATTGCCTGCTCGTTGCAAAATGATTTTACAGGGCCCATCACCCAATTCACAGCAGCTTTGACATTTTTTGTTCCATTACAAACGGCCATAAAATAATTTGCTATTTCCTTTTCTTCTGTTAAAACTGATGCATCATAGTCTGATAATCCCAGGGAAATAAATTTTTGTTTTAGTTGTTCAGGTAATGAAGGCATTTCAGATTTTACTTTCTGCACATATTCTTCTGAAACAATAATGGGTGGCAAATCGGGTTCAGGGAAATAACGGTAATCATTTGCGGCTTCTTTCGAGCGCATGGAAGTAGTTGTTCCTTTCAGCGCATCAAAACTTCTGGTGTCCTGATCAACTCGCTCACCTTTTTCTATTAAATCTATTTGCCTGATAATTTCATGTTCAATGGCACGCTTCACATTGCGGATGGAGTTCATGTTTTTCACTTCCACTTTTTGTCCATATTCTTCAGCACCTTTCAATCGAACAGAAACATTCGCATCGCATCGCATACTTCCTTCTTCCATATTTCCATCGCATATATCTAAGTAGCGAACAATTTTTCTGATTTCACTTACATAAGTGTATGCCTCATCAGCAGTGCGTAGGTCCGGCTCGCTTACAATTTCTATCAGCGGAATTCCGGCGCGGTTCAAATCAATTAAAGTGAAATACGGGTCTTGGTCGTGCATGCTTTTTCCGGCATCTTCTTCCATGTGAATGCGCGTGATTCCGATTTTATTTTCGTAGCCCTCCATCTTCAGCACTAAAAATCCTGCCGTACAAAGCGGAGTCGTGTGCTGTGTAATCTGGTACCCTTTCGGCAAATCTGGATAGAAATAATTTTTCCTCGCCCACTGATTTTCTTTTCGGATGGAGCAATTTGTTGCAAGACCAATTTTTACTGCAAACTCTAAAGCTTTTTTATTGTAGCATGGAAGCGTGCCTGGATGCCCTAATGTAATTACGCTCACTTGTGTGTTAGGTGGCGCGCCATATTCTGTAGCATCAGAAGAAAATGCCTTGCTCTTAGTGAGTAATTGCACGTGAACTTCAAGCCCAATTACCGCTTCATATTTATCGTTATGACTCATGACTCTTTTCTAAGTTCAAATAATTTTAGAGGTTAAAAAAAAATCTTTTGCCTTTTGAATTGCTGATGATAACCCAACCACATTTGTTCCACCAGCAGTTGCAAAGTGTGGCTGACCACCCCCACCACCATTTATCTCTGCTGAAATTTCTTTAATAATTTTTCCGGCATTTAGATTTTTTGTCTTCACCAATTCTTCATCAATCATCACTGCAATCATTGCTTTTCCTTCTGCCTCAGTTCCTACTACCATAACAAGATTCTTGATTTCATTCTTTACATCGTAACACAATTTCTTTAAAGCATCCATTGTAGGCACACTCACCCTTCCGCTCACTATATTCATTCCATTGAGAGTTTCAACTTTTTTTAACAAAGAATCTTTTACCGTTGTAATTTGTAGATTGATGTACCGCTCAATTTCTTTTTTTAGTTTTTCATTTTCATCCTTCAGTTGTGAAATGGAAGTCACAACATCTTTAGGATTATTGAGTTGAGCTTTTATTGAATCAACAGTTTGGACTTGCACCCGAATAAATTTTTCAGCGACTACCCCTGTGATTGCTTCTATTCTCCGCACACCTGCAGCCACAGCGGTTTCAGTTGTGATTATAAAGAAGCCAATTTTTCCTGTGCTACTTGCATGATTTCCACCGCACAATTCCACTGAATAATTTTTATCAAAAGTTATCACGCGAACAAATTCGCCATACTTCTCACCAAACAAAGCCATCGCTCCGGTTTCAGTTGCTTGCTTGATTGGCACATTTCTTTTTTCATCGAGATGAATATCCTCACGGATTCTTTCATTCACGATGTTTTGCACTTGCTCTAATTCCTCATCTGTCATTTTAGAAAAGTGAGAGAAATCAAATCGTAAATATTCAGGGCCAACTAACGAACCTTTCTGTTGTACATGAGTGCCCAACACTTTTCGCAATGCTGCATGAAGCAAGTGAGTCGCACTATGATTCAAAATAATTGCTTCTCTTAAACTAACATCAATCTTAGCTGTTACACTTTCACCAATCTTTACCGGAAGTTTATTTACATAATGAATAATGAGGTCGTTTTCTTTTTTTGTATCCAATACCGAAATTCTTTCTCCATTGAAATCTAATACTCCTTTATCACCAACCTGTCCGCCGCTCTCTGCATAGAAAGGTGTCTTACCTAAAACCAGTTGAAATACTTTTTTTTCTTTCACTTTTTGCTCTCTGTATTTTAGCACAATCGTTTTGGTTTCCATAAAATCATACCCGACAAATTCTGTTCGTTCCGCATCATTCAGAATTTTCCAATCACCTGTTTCGCTTGCTGCATCTTTTCGTGAGCGATTTTTTTGTTCCGCCATTTCAGAATTAAACCCTTCTTCATCAAGACTCCAATTTTTTTCTGCAACAATTAATTTAGTGAGGTCAAGAGGAAAGCCATAAGTGTCATATAAATCAAAGGCGGTTTTTCCATCGAGTTTAAAATCTTTCGTAGCTTTTTCTTCCAGTGTAGAAATCCGTTTCAATCCTGCATCTAAAGTCTTTAGGAAAGAAGTTTCTTCTTCAAGAATTACTTTCTGAACAAAATCCTGTTGCGCTTTTAATTCGGGAAATACTCCATCAAATTGTTCAGCTAGCACCGGAACTAATTCATTCATAATGGGGGATTCAATATTCAGATAGCTATATGAATAGCGAACTGCACGGCGAAGGATTCTGCGAATCACATAACCCGCTCCATTATTTGATGGGAGTTGTCCATCAGCAATGGCGAAACTTATAGCACGAATATGATCGCTCATCACACGCATTGCTATATCGCCTTTCTCTGTTGCTCCGTATTTAATTTTTGATTTTTGTTCTATAAATTTAATGAGCGGAGTAAAAACATCCGAATCATAATTACTTCGCTTTCCTTGAAGTACACGCACTAATCTTTCGAATCCCATTCCAGTATCAACATGTTTAGCAGGCAACTGCTCGAGTGTGCCATCTGCTTTACGATTGAATTGAATGAACACATTATTCCAGATTTCAATTACTTCAGGATGACTTGCGTTTACAAAATTTTTTCCGTCTTCTTTTTTCCGTTCTTCTTTGGTGCGTATGTCAACATGAATTTCTGAACAAGGCCCACAGGGGCCTGTTTCACCCATCTCCCAGAAATTATCTTTTTTATTTCCGTTAATGATGTGTGACTCATCAATCAACTTAGACCATATAGCATATGATTCATTATCTCTTTCTAAATTTTCTTTTGTATCACCTTCGAAAATTGTTACATACAATTGCTCTTTAGGAATTTTATAAACCTCAGTTAGTAATTCCCAGGCCCACTCTATTGCTTCTTTCTTAAAGTAATCACCAAAACTCCAGTTTCCCAACATCTCAAACATGGTGTGGTGGTAGGTATCAATGCCCACTTCTTCCAAATCGTTGTGTTTACCTGATACTCGCAAACATTTTTGTGTATCTACAATTCTAGAAGAGGTTGGTGCTTGATTGCCAAGAAAGAAATCTTTGAATTGATTCATTCCAGCATTAGTGAACATAAGAGTTGGATCATTCTTTACAACAATAGGTGCAGACTGAACGATGAGGTGATTCTTCGATTTAAAAAATTCGAGAAATATTTTTCTGATTTCTTTTGATGTCATCATATTGAACAGATAGAACTATTATTGTTTAAACATTTGTTTTTAGTAATTTGCGTTTACAAATTGCAAGTGTCAAAAGTAATAAATCATACCTGCAATGAGGAAATCGTGAGTAGGTTTTAATTTAAAATAGAAATACCAGTTAGAGCGAATGAAGAAAATTAAGTATTACTATAATCCAATGAGTCTTCGTTATGAAAAGTACGTGGAAGGTGCATGGAAAAAAATTAGGGGGGTGATTGGGTTTCTATCCGCCGCAAGTGTCTTTGCATTCATTATTGTTTATTTAGCCTATACATATTTAGACTCTCCATCTGAAAAAAAATTAAAGCGTGAATTATCTCAATTAGAATATCAATATGATTTATTGAATGGAAAGTTAGATGAGATGGCTGACGCTCTTGTAGATTTACAAGATAGGGATGACAATATATATAGAGTGATTTTTGAAGCCGAACCAATTCCATCAAGTGTTAGAGATGCCGGTTATGGCGGCTCTAATCGGTTTGAAGAGTTGAATGGTTATAATGATGCTGAGCTAATGAAAAGCAGTTGGGCGAAACTGTTACAAACTCGTTATAAGATGTATATACAATCTAAATCTTATGATGCGTTAGCAAAATTAATTAAAAGTAAAACTGAAATGCTTGCATCTATACCAGCGATTCAACCAGTGGCTAATAAAGATTTAAAAAGAATTGGTTCAGGTTTCGGAGTGCGCATTGACCCGATTTATAAAGTGGCTCGTATGCATGAAGGGATAGATTTTACTGCTCCTATAGGAACGCCGATTTATGCCACTGGCAACGGAACGATTAGTTTAGTTGATTATGGTAGTAGAGGTTTTGGCAACCATGTAATTATTACTCATGGATATGGTTACCAGACTTTATATGGTCACATGAGTAGGGTAAAAGTTAAGATTGGACAAAAAGTAAATCGCGGCGATTTAATTGGACTTGTTGGCAACAGTGGAAAATCAACAGGACCACATTGTCATTATGAAGTAATAAAAAATGGACGAAAAATAAATCCAATTAATTTCTTTTATAGTGATTTAACACCTGAAGAATTTCAAGAGGTGCTTGAACTTGCTGAGCGAAATGGGCAAGCATTAGACTAATATTATTTATAGAATATTACTTTTTATTTTTGAAGAAAGATGAAATTGATTACACTCATTCTTTTTTTAAAAGAATTTTTTATGAGATTGACTTTCACTTTAAATTTTGTGAAAGAGGAGTTTATCAATTTGTTTTTCGCTGAAAACGATTTTAATTTTTTTTAAAAAAATCCTGAATAATTTTATTTATATGATTCAATTGTGCTTGCATTAAACTTTGTCTTTTAAAGAGTGCCAATTGAATTGATAAAAAATAAAGGGGATTTAAATTTGATTTCTCATTGGGAGAATGATTGTTTTAATAGAACAGGAATAAATAAACTGGAACCTATATAAAAAACTAAAGGGCACCGCTGGTGCCCTTTGAGTTCTTCAAGAGAAAAGAAAATCTATTTCTTTTTCTTAGCCGCTTTTTTCGCCTTCTTAGCAGGTTTCTTAGCAGCTTTTTTTGCTTTTGTAGCCATAGTTAAAAAATTTTGGTATCACAATTCTAATAGTATTCGACGATATGTCGAAGTAATATCTAATCCTTTATTCACATTAGTTTGTGAATAGCGATTAACTGAAAGTGATTATTGTTCAATTAGTCGCCATAGCATTTGCATTCGATAATGACTTAGCTATTGATAAAATTTTTGTTTTTATATAAAAAGATACTAATAAATATTATTGATTATTTTTTATATTCTTCTGAAATGGCTTGCCAGTAAGCATTACAGAAATAGCAATTAAAATATAAATAGCACAGTATTTTTTTTTTTTATAGAAATAAAATGAATGAGACGATATTTTTTTTCTCAAAAAAACAATTTTTTTTCAATTTAAATTATGTTCACTAATCAGCACAAAAAAATATGCATCAATTAAAAATATGATTTTTTCAATTGAAATAATATTAACTAATCATTACAAAAAAATATTTATGAATTTAAATAAAAAGATGCTGGCGATTAATTCCCTGTAATTTTTTTAATCAATGTTGATTTTAGGTGCTCGTTGGGGGAGAAGTATATAATTCTAGAAAACGATATTTTTTCTATATTATTTTTTAAGATAACTTTTACTGCGGAAGATAATTTGTCAAAGCTTTTTAATTGAAATGGCTTTGATAGTTTAAGTCCGGGTGTGTAATAAGGAATGATTTGAAAAATATTTTCTTGTTAAATAAATTATAAAGTTGCCTTGTAATAAATAATCATAGTGCGTGTGTTATCAGCTTGTTGAAGTACTAGCGTATCGGTAGTTAGTTTGATGATTTTCATTTTGTATGAAGTCTTTGTTGTTTTATCGGTGATAGTAATATTAGAACCTAGTTCGTCAATAGACCAAGTTCCAGGAATAAAACCATCTGGTGATAATCCTTGTTCAACCGTAAAATCTTTTTTGAATATTAAGCGATATTCTTTTTGTGCCTCATCGGCAATTTGAATTTTAGTTTCGTCTTCTATTTTTGATAAGCCCCAACTTTTACAAAGTCGGGATTTCATTACTTCAGAAGTTAATTGGGCTTGTGATTTCAATGAAAGGATAATAAAAAAGAAAACAGCTACGACTTTTATTGACTGATTCATATTTCTCATGTATTCGTAAATTAAGTGTTGATTATAAATTGCCTCTTAATTCTTGTTCGCGTTCAATTGATTCAAATAACGCTTTGAAATTTCCTTTGCCAAAAGATTGCGCACCCTTTCGTTGAATAATTTCAAAAAATAAAGTGGGGCGATCTTCAACTGGTTTTGAAAATAATTGTAGTAAATATCCTTCATCATCACGATCAACTAAAATATTTAACCTTTTTAATATTTGAATATCTTCGTCAATGATTCCAACTCGACCAGTTAATTCCTCATAATAAGAATCTGGAACACTTAAAAATTCGACGCCTCTTTTTCTTAACTCGGCTACCGTTTCAATAATATTTTCTGTTGCCATTGCAATGTGTTGTACACCTTGAGAATGATAAAACTCGAGGTATTCTTCAATCTGTGATTTCTTTTTTCCTTCAGCAGGTTCGTTGATTGGAAATTTTACATAACCATTTCCGTTACTCATTACTTTACTCATCAATGCTGAGTACTCAGTTGAAATATCTTTATCATCAAACGATAAAATATTTCTGAAGCCCATTACTTTTTCATAAAACTCAACCCAGGTATTCATTTCCCCCCAACCAACATTGCCAACGCAATGATCAACATGTTTTAGTCCAACTGATTTTGTTTCAAAACTAGAACTCCATGCTTTATAACCTGGAAGAAATATTCCTTTATAGTTTTTTCGTTCTACAAAAATATGAACGGTGTCTCCATATAATTTAATTCCTGATAATCGAACTTCACCTTTCTCATCATTTAAAGTTTGTGGCTGCAGATATGGAATTGCTCCGCGCATAGTTGTTTCTTCAAAAGATTTGTACGCATCATCTACCATAAGCGCAAGAACTTTTACTCCGTCACCATGTTTTTCAATGTGCTGTGAAATTTCATTTCCAGGATGTAGTGGGGTCGTTAATACTAAAGTGATTTTATTTTGTCGGAGTACATAACTCACGCGATCGCGCACTCCGGTTTCAGGTCCTGCATATGCTAACGAACTAAATCCAAAGGCTGAACGATAGAAGTAAGATGCTTGTTTTGCATTGCCGACATAAAATTCTATGTAGTCAGTTCCATTTAGCGGAAGAAAATCCTTGTCGATTGTTGCGTTTGATTTAGTTAGCGTTTCCATTATGTTAAATGTATTCTTGTTTGGATTTTTAATTTATTTATTAAAGTTCATCTCTAGAATTTCTCCTTCTACAATTAACCGCCCTGCAGTTTTTAATTTTATTTCTTCAACTGTAACACCGGGAGCGCGCTCCACTAATTTAAATCCATCGGGTGTAACATCTACTACTGCTAAATCAGTTACAATTCTTTTTACACAATGAACTCCTGTTAATGGTAAATCACATTTCGGCAACAGTTTTGATTCGCCTTTCGGATTAGTGTGCATCATGGCGACAATAATATTTTGTGCGGATGCTACTAAGTCCATTGCTCCACCCATTCCTTTCACCATCTTACCCGGAATTTTCCAGTTGGCAATATCACCTTGTTCTGAAACTTCCATTGCACCAAGAACAGTCATATCAATTTTTCCTGCGCGTATCATTCCGAAACTTTCTGCTGAATCAAAAAAACTTCCGCCGGGAAGAATTGTAACAGTTTCTTTTCCGGCATTTATCAGGTCAGCATCAATTTTATCTTCAGGTGGATAAGGGCCCATTCCGAGAATTCCATTTTCTGATTGCAACATTATTTTCATTCCTACTGGAATATAGTTAGCAACCAATGTTGGAATTCCAATTCCAAGATTCACATTGTAACCATCACGCAATTCCTGCGCTATTCGTTTTGCTATCTGGTATTTATCGAGTGCCATAAATTATATTTTTATTTTTTTATAGCAATCGTTCTTCTTTCAATACGCTTTTCATAATTCGTTCCTTGGAAAATTCGTGTTACATACACTCCGGCAACATCAATTTCTTCAGGACCAATTTCTCCTGGTTCAACTAATTGTTCTACTTCAGCAATCGTAATTTTTCCAGCTTTTGCCATAGAAGTAGAAAAGTTTTTTGTTGTTTTATTAAATACAAGATTGCCATACTTATCTCCTTTTGATGCTTTTACCATTGCAAAGTCGCCATTGAGTGCTAATTCCATTAAATATTTTTTCCCGTTGAACTCACGAATTTCTTTACCTATGGCTATTTCAGTTCCGTAGCCTGCCGGAGTAAAAAAGGCGGGGATACCCATTCCAGCCATTTCAATGCGAGTGGCAAGCGTGCCTTGTGGAACTAAATCAACTTCTAATTCTCCACTTAACATTTGTCGTTCGAACTCGGCATTCTCTCCTACATACGATGAAATCATTTTTTTTATTTGGCGTGTTTGCAATAATAACCCTAACCCGAAATCATCAACACCTGCATTGTTACTGACACAGGTAAGTCCAGTCACTTTTTTTCGAATAAGAGCAGCAATACAATTTTCAGGGATGCCATTTAATCCAAAACCACCAAGTAAAAATGTTTGATTGTCTTGAAGATCGAAGAGGGCGCTATCTGCATCTTTGTAAACTGTAGTCATTATAAAATATATTGGCTGACAAAAATAGAAAAAGTGAGTGGAGATGAGTAGATAATAATTGGCTACTGTTTTTTATGTGCTTTCAAGCGATGATGCATTTGATTTTTCAAGCTGTCTTTATATCTTATTATATCTGGCGCAAGTTTTTGTTGGGGTTGTTTAAGTAATTGACTTTGTAAGGTGGTGATTTGTGTAACCAGTTCATCATAAGCAAAATCAAGTAATGCTGGATTGGCTATATAATAATTATACGTGCTCAAAAAATCCTCTTCTTTTATGTCGTTTTTTTTAAAAATCAATGCATATTCTTTCGCCATTATTGAATCCGCATCTTCTTTATTTCGGTCAATTAAATTGAAAGAGGATTCAAATAAATGAACATCAAGTAGTATTGCTACCATTTTTTCTTTCTTCAGTTTTTCTTTTGAAGAAAGGGGAGGGGCTGTAGTATTGCAAGCAACAAAGAGCAGAAGTAGTAGTACAGGTGTTTTAATTTTCATTTGCATTAAGTTTGACAAAAGTAATTTTAGAAAATTAATGAACAGCTATGATTAATAATTATAAGGAAATAAAACAATGGTGTGATGAACGAAATGTAAAATTAGTAGCTATTAGTAAAACTCATTCTGTTGAAAGTATTAATTTGTTATATAAACAAGGGCAACGAATTTTTGGAGAAAATAAAGTGCAGGAATTGCTCATGAAGGAATGTCAATTTTCACCTGATGTGCAATGGCATTTTGTAGGGCACTTGCAAACCAATAAAATAAAATTTGTTACTCCTTTTGTTTCGCTCATTCATTCTGTTGATAGTTTTAAATTGCTTCAGAAAATAAATAAACAGGCAATAAAAAATAGTAGAATTCAAAATGTATTGCTTCAAGTTTTTATAGCGGATGAAAAAACAAAATTCGGTTTAAGCGAGTCTGAATGTTGCTCTCTTCTAGAGGATAAAGAGTTCGTAAGGTTGAAGAATATTCACATCAGTGGTTTAATGGGCATGGCAACCAATACGAATGATGAAAAAAAAATTGGGAAGGAATTTAAGGGATTAAAAAAAATGTTTGATACTCTTGGTGTTAAATATTCGTCAGATAATATTGAATTTAAAATATTATCAATGGGAATGAGTAGCGATTACAGAATTGCAGTGAATGAGGGAAGTAATTTGGTGAGATTGGGCAGTGTGATTTTTGGCGATCGAAAAATAGCAGGCTAACTTTTTATCCAGTCTGATAAATCACGATTAATTAATTGACTTAGTTTTTGAATATCTTCAGTGTATAGTTTGATTAAATATTTTCGATCTTCGATAGTAAGTTTTGGTAGATTTTTATCAGTAAAAAATATTTTTGATATTGCTTTTTTCCACGATTTTGGAAACAATTCTTTTACAATATTCTTAAATCCTTTTTGGCGCATCATTAATGAAACGACTTTTGTTCTTGGAATCATTGCTTTGTTATGTTCTTTTGAAAATTCAAATCTGAATGATGAATCAACCGATAAAAAATTACAAATTTCTTTTAAAGTAATTCGCGCATCCCTTCTGTAATCATCGTACAGAATGATTTTTATTTGTTCTTTTGGGAAGGTATCTAAATATCTTTTTACTTGTTCATAATACATTCCAATTTCGAAGTACACATTAGAAATTCCCCAACCTTTTACAGGTTTGGCTACATCTTTTTTAAACGCATTAATAAAACTTTCATTTTCTAATCCGCTTTTTAAATCCATTAGAAAATGGCTGAATGCTCTTTCAACGGGATTTCGTAGGATCATAATAATCTTACCATCTGGAAAACGAGTCGCAATATTTTTTGCCGCTTCTGTTGAGTATAAATAAGAGTTTGTTACTTCCCCAACTGCCGTTTGTTTTTCAGCATGCTTAAAAAGTTTTTCATATTTATTTTGAGTTTTTACAAAGGCATGAAAAATCTCTTTTTTTTGATCGCCTTCTAGCCATGCATCAATATTTATATTCAGGTTCGCAGCATAATCTAATCGAAATTTAGAACTATCAATATCAGTGGAGAAATGATGGGTCTCCTTTATAGGCGACATGAAAATATCGGGATGTTGTTTTAAGTAATTATATATGGAAGTGGTTCCTGACTTAGCCGAACCGACTATAAAAAAGTTAGGTGGTTTCATTATCTGTATACTATAATATTATTTAATGAGTGTTATATTTTGAAAATAAATTATCCGCTTCTTTTAATGATGAATACAACTCAATTTTATTTAAATCTAGTGAGCTATTATTTTCTTCCATAAAAGAAATTAAATTTTCTGTAGGCATATTCCCTGTAAGTTCATCTTTAGCCATTGGGCAACCGCCGTATCCTCTTAATGATCCATCAAATCTTCTGCATCCATTATTATATGCCGCATTAATTTTTTCTCTCCATTTATTTGGTTTTGTGTGAAAGTGAGCACCAAACTCTACCTTTTGGAAATCAGGAATCAACTGGGAATATAAAAGAGAAATGTCATTTGTTTTTGCAAGGCCAACTGTATCAGCAATAGAAATAATATTTATACCCATGCCTAAAAGGCGTTCCGTCCACTTCAATACAATATCTGAATTCCAAACATCGCCATATGGATTTCCAAAACCCATGCTTAGATAAAGCACTAATTGCTTTCCACTTTTAGAACAAATGGTTAATGCCTGTTCTACAGTCGATAATGATTCTTCAATTGTAGAATTTGTATTTCGTTTCTGAAAAGTTTCTGAGATAGAAAATGGGAACCCTAAAAATGAAATTTGCTCAAACATACTTGCTTCTCTGGCGCCACGAACATTGGCAATGATGGCAAGTAGTTTTGTTTTTGAATTATCTAATTCCAATTTCGGAAGTAACAAGGCTGTATCAGCTAATTGTGGAATTGCGGATGGTGAAACAAAACTCCCAAAGTCGAGTGTATCAAAGCCAATTTTTAATAGTGAATTGAGGTATGCAATTTTTTCTTCCGTAGGAATGAACGCTTTCAATCCCTGCATTGCATCACGAGGGCATTCAATCAATTTTATTTTGTCTTTCATTTGACTTGTTAAATAAAAATAAAACCAAATTAATTAAAACCTAACTAATGGATTCTTCGATGTAGCTCTCAATTGGCGGGCATACGCAAATTAAATTACGGTCGCCATGCGTGTCGTTGATGCGAGAAACTGAAGCCCAGAATTTATTTTTTATAACATAAGGTAAAGGGAATGCAGCTCGTGCTCTGGAATATGGATGATTCCATTCATCCCCTGTAACAACAGCGGCAGTATGCGGAGCGTTGTGCAATAAATTATTTTCCTTGTCAGCAGTGCCGTCAGCAATTTCGAGAATCTCTTTTTTGATTAAAATTAATGCTTGACAAAAGCGATCAAGTTCTTCCTTGTCTTCACTTTCAGTGGGTTCAATCATGAGGGTGCCAGCAACCGGGAATGAAACGGTAGGCGCATGAAAACAATAATCCATTAATCGTTTAGCTATGTCTACAACCTCTACTCCAAACTTTTTAAACTCGCGCATGTCTACAATCATTTCATGTGCGCATCTCCCGTTAGAACCCTGGAATAGAATACTGAATTCTTTTTCGAGAATAGTCTTCATGTAATTTGCATTCAGGATTGCATATCGTGTTGCATCAGCACAGCCATCAGCGCCTAATAATCTTATGTATCCATATGATATTAATAAAATTGAAGCACTACCCCATGGAGCGGAACTTACAGAATGAATGGCTTTTTCTCCACCTGTTTTTACTACAGAATGCCCGGGTAAGTAAGGAGCTAATTTATTATTTACACAAATTGGTCCCATACCAGGGCCGCCACCCCCATGTGGAATTGAAAAAGTTTTATGAAGATTAATATGATTCACATCAGCACCAATTGTAGCAGGGGATGTTAATCCAACTTGCGCATTCATATTGGCACCATCCATGTAAACCAAGCCACCATTAGTGTGAATTATTTCACAGATTTCTTTTATGCTTTCTTCAAATACACCATGTGTTGAAGGATAGGTAACCATCAAGCAAGCCAGGTCATTTTTATGTTCCTCGGCTTTTAATTTCAAATCGGCAACATCAATATTTCCTTTTTCATCGCACTTGGTTACCACCACTTTCATTCCGGTCATAACGGCACTTGCGGGATTAGTTCCGTGAGCTGATGAAGGAATAAGAGCAACATTTCTATGGCTTTCATTTCTGTCATTATGATATGCCATGATAACAAGCAGCCCAGCATATTCACCTTGCGCACCTGAATTGGGCTGTAATGAACAGGCATCAAAACCAGTGATGGCACATAAATAGTTTTCGAGTTGAGAAATTATTTCAGTGTATCCTTTTGTTTGTTCAGTGGGAGCAAATGGATGAATGGAAGAAAATTCTGGCCAACTTAAAGGCATCATTTCAGTAGCTGCATTTAGTTTCATAGTGCAACTTCCCAATGAAATCATACTTGTATTGAGTGAGAGGTCTTTGTTCTCTAATTGTTTTAAGTAGCGCATCATTTGCGATTCTGAATGATGGCGGTTGAAAACCGGATGTGTTAAATAGGTCGAGTCTCTTCTTAATGAGATAGGAATATTTTTTAATTCAGTAGAAATTTTTATTTCTGTTGAAACAGAAAAAACCTTCAGAATATCCAGCAAATCTTTTTCTGTTGTGGTTTCATCCAATGAAATTCCGATATGAGTTTTATCAATTATTCTGAAATTGATTTTGTTTTTTAATGCTGTTTCTTTTATTAAAATTGAATCGGCGAGTTCGATATAAAGTGTGTCAAAGAAATTTTTGTTCAGAATTTTTACAGAAGAATTTTTTGAAAGTGAATCCGCAAGTGTTTGTGCAAGGGAAGAAATTCTTGTTGCAATATTTTTCAATCCATCAGCCCCGTGATAAATGGCATAAGCCGCAGCCATGTTGGCGAGCAAAGCCTGTGCAGTACAAATGTTTGAGGTTGCTTTTTCTCTTCTGATGTGTTGCTCCCGAGTTTGCAAACTCATTCGGTAAGCAGATTGACCTTGAGCATCAATTGATACGCCAATAATTCTTCCTGGCATTAATCTTTTGTATTCTTCTTTTGCAGCAAAGAAAGCCGCATGTGGACCTCCGAATCCAAGTGGAACCCCGAATCGTTGTGCTGAGCCAATTGCAATATCTGCCCCTAATTCGCCGGGAGATATTAAAAGTGTTAATGCAAGTAAGTCGGTAGCCATTACAACCTTTACTTCACATTTGTTTGCTTCTTCTATTAACGATGAATAATCATTCACTCCACCGAGTCCATCAGGATATTGAACAATGCAACCAAAAACTTTTTCATTGAAAACAAATTTATCTGAAGCGCAAATCACCAACTCTATTTCCAAAGGGAGCGCTCTAGTTTTTAAAATATCAATTGTTTGAGGGAAGCAATTATCAGCAACAAGAAAAATATTTTTAGTTTCTTGTTTTCCATTTGAGTGAAATAATAAAGTCATTGCTTCACCCGCTGCAGTTCCTTCATCTAATAAGGAAGCATTGCTTACAGGCAAACCCGTTAAATCACATACTAATGTTTGATAATTAAGCAACATCTCCAATCTTCCCTGGGCAATTTCGGCTTGATAAGGAGTATATTGAGTGTACCAACCTGGATTTTCAAAAATATTTCTAAGAATGACGGAAGGGGTTATAGTGTTGTAATACCCCATTCCTATGTAGGAATGAAACACCTGATTCTTTGAAGCAATTTTTTTCATCTCTGTCAAATATTCAAATTCACTTAGTGCCTCAGGTAGATTTAATTTTTTATCTATAAGAATTGATGCTGGAATGGTTTCTTTAATTAATTGATTTATTGAAGAAACGCCAATTGCCTTAAGCATTTCTTTTGTTTCAATTTGGGTTGGGCCTATGTGACGACGCAAAAAAGAACTTGACATATTCTGTGGAATGATTTTTTTTGAAGCAACAAATGTAACGGACAAATGACAATACAATCTTAATTAGTCCGTTACTTAAAACACTTTAACATCTTTTTGTTAGGAAGCATTAGAATTGGGATTAGCTTTATGCAACATATTGTTACTTTTAAATAAATTTTTAATCCATGTTTAAAGATTATTGCAAGGTTTTAGATATAAGCCACGATGCTAGCGCCATGGAAATTAAAGGGGCGTTTAGAAAAAAAACCAAGGAAACCCATCCTGAATTTAATTCTGCTTCAGATGCCGAGCAACATTTCATAAGCGTAAATGAAGCGTACGATATTTTGATTCACACTAAAACTCGTGAGTTGTTTGAAGAAGATTTTAATACACATCATAATCCGGAAACTTACGCTCCCTTCAAACGTTGGTTAATGGTGGCAAGAGAAAGAGCCACTGTTCATGCTCGACTTCCATATAAAGAATTTTTAAGGACTAAATTTTATCAAAGCACATACACTTCCCCCTACATTGTATTTTTAGGTGAATTTGCAGCAGCAATTATTATAATAATTATACCTTATTTTTTAATGACCTCTGAGGATGAGCAAACTAAATTCATTGGGGTATTTTCATTATTCCTTGCTTTACCAGCCGGAATATATTTTTTAGTTCAAGCACTTTCCGGTTTTTCGGCATCAAAGAAATTTAAAATGCCCGTAAGAAAGGAACGGAAAACTGATGCTAAAGTTAAAAAATCCTGAGTAATACTTTTTTTAATTACAGCTTACGGATACATTTGTTGAGGCAACATTTTCTCAATGAAATTTAAAAGAGTACTTACACTCATCCTTTTAATTTTTATTTCTTCTTTTTCTTTTATTAGAGCGCAAGAAAGAAAAATAATTCAGTTTAGTGGGGTTCTGTATTCGGCTGATACCGCACATAGGGTCATACCTTTTGCTACAATTTATGATTATACGACTGGCTATATTGCAATAAGTAATTTTACAGGATTTTTTAGTTTAGTAGGATATGAAGGAGATACTATTTTTTTTTCAACTCTTGGATTTAAAACTAAACAATTTATAATACCCAAAGAAAATATAGCGGATAAATACGCGGCTAATTTTTTTTTAGATCCAACATTTTATATGTTGCCTGAAGCAATGGTTTATCCATGGGGTTCATTAGATCAATTTCCATATGCATTTATTCATACGCCAATTCCTGACGATGACCTTGAACGCGCACGAAAAAATTTGAATCCGGATTATCTTCGTTCTCTTGCATCAGCGCAAGCTGCAGATCCAAATATTAATGCAAGAATGGTAATGAATAATTATTCCCAAACATTATATTATTATGGTCAGGCGCATCCAATTAGTCTGTTAAATGCTTTTGCCTGGAGTCAATTTATTAGCGATCTGAAAAGTGGTAAGTATAAAAACCCAAATAAAAAATAACAAGCTCACCTTAAGCTTGTAAAACTCGTTTTGTTCTTTTTAAAACATTATTTCTTTACAGGAAATTTCATTTTATAATCAACCGTCACATTGCCTTTTGAAATTCTTTCTAATTTATTTTTAAGCAATCTTTTTTTCAAAGGTTTTAAAAGATCTGTAAATAATATTCCTTCAATATGATCATATTCGTGTTGAATGACTCTTCCGGTTAATCCTGAGAATTTTTCGCGATGCCTTATAAAATTTATGTCATAGTATTCAATATCAATTTCGTCGCGGCGTAAAACATCTTCACGAATATTTGGAATACTTAAACAACCCTCAGTATAATACCATTCTTCGCCAATACGAGAATGAATTTTTGCGTTGATGAAAATCTGTGTCACTCCTTTTTCTCCTGCAAAATCATTTTCTGATTGATTTTCTTCATTTTCCAATTTCTTTAAAATGAAATCACTATCAATCATAAAAAGTCGAATAGGTAAATTTATTTGAGGTGCAGCCAAGCCGATGCCAGATGCATTGTACATGGTTTCCCACATGTTTGAAATTACCTCAGCAAGATTTGGGTATTGCGCATCAATATCTGCACTTCTTTTTCGTAAAACAGGATCGCCGTAAGCAGTAATAGGTAAAATCATTTTGGATAGGTGTCAAGAAAAGTTTGTAAAATAATAGCTGCGCTCACTTTATCAACTAAGTCTTTATTTTGTCGCTTCATTTTTCCAATTCCGCTTTGTAAAATTATGGCAGAAGCCATTTTTGAAGTGAATCGTTCGTCTACTTTGTGTATCGGGACTAATGGAAATTCTTTTTGAAGCAACAAAATAAATGAATTCACTTTAGGACTTAATTTGTTGTCTTCGTTGCGCAAAGTTTTCGGATCGCCAATTACGAATACTTCAACTGGTTCTTTACTGCAATAATCTTTTAAAAAATTTAATGCCTCGTGTGTGGGAACAGTAGTGAGTGAAGAAGAAATAATTTTTGATAAATCTGTCACGGCTATTCCAACTCGTTTTTCTCCGTAATCAATTCCTAAAAGTCGCCCCATTTATTTTAGGTATAAATCAGTGATAACTAAAACTGAAAAAATAAGACTGGCGATTCCATTTGTTGTTGCAAATGCAATATCTATTTTGCTTAAATCATCAGGTATAACAAATTTTTGCTGGTAGCCAAGTAGTGAAATAAAGATAATGGCTCCAATCCAGTAACTGATTCCAAAGCCACCATAATATCCTGCAAAAATTAATAGCGAAGCAGTTACGAAATGAAGAGTTCTTGAAAAGACAAGAGCATTTTTTTTACCAAGCCAAACCGGAATACTAAATAAATTTTCTTTCCGATCAAACTCCTCATCTTGCAAAGCATAAATAATATCGAAACCCGAAACCCAACTCATTACTATGAAGGAAAATAAAACCGGAAGCAAACTAAATATGCTGGTTACAGCAAGATATGCTCCTATGGGAGCAAATGATAAGCCAAGACCTAAAAACAAATGTGCGAGTGGAGTAAATCTTTTAGTATAGCTATACCCAAGGACAACAAGTAATGCGATAGGCGATAGATAAAAACACAATGGATTAATAAGCCAGGTGCAAACAATAAACAAGATTGAAAAAAAAAATACGAATAAAAAAGCTGCTGATGAGGAAATTTTTCCTGCAGGAATTTCCCTTGCTGCTGTGCGTGGATTTTTTGCATCAATTTTTCTATCAGCATAACGATTGAAGCCCATTGCAGCACTTCGAGCACAAATCATGCAAGCAACAACAAGAAAAAAAGTTTTCCAATTAAAATAATATTCTTCTTTTGAAATGGCCAAGAAATATCCAATTATTGCAAACGGTAAAGCGAATATGGTATGACTAAATTTTATAAAATAGAAATATTTTTTCATTGTCTATTTTTTCTTATTGAGCACATTTGCTTTTATTTCGATAGAAACATAATTAGGAATTGTGTTTGCAGTTATGTGTACTGATTTATGTTGCTGCCCTCCTTTGCCCGTCGAATTAAATAGGACTTTAATAATTGCTTCTTTACCAGTCATAATTGGTTCTTTGGGATAAGAAGGAATGGTGCAACCACATGAAGCTTTAGCACTTTTAATTATCAATGGATTTTTTCCAGTGTTTTTAAATTTGAATTCGTGTGTGACTTTGTCACCTTCATAAATATCTCCAAAGTTGAATACTTCTTCAGCAAAATCAATAGTTGTTAATGAAGAATCACTTAATCTTTGGTTCGTTGCTGGATTTTGATCCATCATGTTTTGAGCTGGACCCGGCGAATTTTTATTTTCAATAAAATTGGACGGAAATTCCTGTGATTTAGGAATTGCTAGTTTAAGTAAATCAATAAGAGCAATGGTGAAAACACTCAATGCAATAACAATGAGTGAAAGTGTTTTAATGTGTTCTTTCATAAATCGCAAATTTATATCAGTATTATTGTTTTGCCACCATTGATTTTATTTTTGCTTTTCGATTAGTAAAATATTCTTCCATTTCATTAACACTTCTTGAATTGAAAGTCATTTGTTTTGTCAGCATTCCTTTGCGTGCGACAATCATTCCGTAATGAATGTCGTGAATTCCATTCAGGTTATGAGCATCAGGATTAATGCTGATTTGAACTCCATTTTTTATTGCAAATTGTATCCAGCGCCAGTCTATATCTAATCGCCATGGGTGCGCATTTATTTCAATAATCACATTGTTTTTAGCAGCGGCCTCAATAACAGTTTTGTGATTTATCGGATAGCCTTTACGGGAAAGAAGTAGGCGGCCTGTTGGGTGACCAAGTATAGTTGTATAAGGATTTTGAATGGCACGATTCAATCTTTCTGTTGCTTTTTCTTCACTCATTTTAAAATTCTGATGAATGGATGCAATGACGAAATCAAACTGAGAAAGAATATTTTCATCATAGTCCAATGAGCCATCACCTAAAATATCTGATTCAATTCCTTTAAATATTTTAAATGGCGATAACTTCTGATTCAGTTTGTCAATCTCATCGTGTTGTTGTAGAACTCGTTCTATGGAAAGTCCTTTTGCATACACGGCTGACTGGGAGTGGTCGCTCATGCATAAATATTCATAACCCAACTTTAAAC
Source organism: Chitinophaga pinensis (assembly GCA_945892775.1). Lineage (GTDB taxonomy): Bacteria > Bacteroidota > Bacteroidia > Chitinophagales > UBA10324 > UBA10324. The sequence goes on along the minus strand of CAMDDP010000005.1, from coordinate 43,970 downwards.
TGTAACGGGCCATTTCTTCAATTGTATTATTTCCGTCACTCCAAGTAGAATGCGCATGAACGACTCCCTTAATATTATTAGGGGCAATCAAATCGGGCAATTTATTTTCGAGGGCTAATTCAATTTCGGTAAGTCCTTCACGCAATTCAGGAAGAATAAAACTTAAACTAGCTGATTGATATATTGCTTCTTCGCTTGAAAACTGTTTTGAATCAAAGTTTGGAATATTTTTTTTCACTGCTTTAATATGTGAGTCATTCCCTGTAGTTATAAAGAGATTTTTATAGAAATTATTCTTTTCACAAAATAAAATCTCAAATAAAGTTCCTGCAGTTGTTTTGAAAAGTAAGGTGTTTTCAATTTCTTCAATTTGCTCGAATGAAGATTGACTTAGCATTTCAATGACCTCTTGGATTGGAGCAGTTGTAAGAATTTTAATTTTATCGAGCACTTCGCAATAGCGACGAAACTCTCCAGTGGAAGAAATTTCTTCATCTGAAAAATATTTTTTCAGAAGTTGAATCATCAATAGGCTTTCTTCTTCCACATCAGCAAAACGGAATTCGTTTTTATGTTTGATATAAAATTCTATATTTTCTAAAACTGTTTTTTGAGTTTTTTCGCCAAAGCCTTTTAATAATAACAATTTGTTCTCCAGGCAGGCATATTGTAATTCGTCAACGCTTTCAATTTCTAAATCTTTCCAAATAGTAGAAACTTTTTTAGGACCAAGCCCCTTTATGCTCATCATTTCTACAACTCCCTGCGGAGTTTTTTCTAACAATGCATCCAGTTGCTTGATGTGGCCAGTTGATAAAAGCGAAATGATTTTTTCCTTTATTATCTCACTAATAGTTGGTAGGGCGGCCATTTCTTCAGCAGTCATTTTGCTCAATGAACCATTTATCTTACTTATATTATAGGAAGCAGATAAATATGATTTGGCTCGAAATGAATTTTCTCCATGCAATTCCATTAGTCTTCCTAGCAATTCAAAAGAGGCTTCTATGGTTGCATTGTCTACCATTTTTTTATACAGCCGTAAAAATAATAATTCTTACTTCGAGGTTAATCGAACAATTGGGCAAATCATTTCTTCCATACTTAGTCCTCCATGCTGGAATGTGTTTCTGAAGTGATTGACATGATAATTATAGTTGTTAGGATACACGAAAAAAGTATCGGCTTTCGCAAAAATGAATGCACTGCTTACATGTGGCTTCGGCAATTTTGCTTCAAATGGATTTCGAACCTCAAAAACTTCTCTAGGGTTATAATTGAGATTGCGACCGTGTTTGTATCTAAGATTGGTTGTTGTATCTCTATCGCCAATTACCTTTATTGGTTCTTTCACCCGAATGCTTCCATGGTCGGTTGAAATAATCAGATTCACTTTTTTTTCTGCCAATTTCATAAGTGCTTGGTACAATGGTGAATGCTCGAACCACGAAAGTGTAATTGAACGGTAGGAAGTTTCATCGTTTGCTAATTCCTTTAGTACCTGCATTTCAGTTCGTGCATGTGATAACAAGTCAACAAAATTATAAACAATAACATTGAATGGATTCTGCAGCATGTTGTGAATGTTGTCAACCATTTTTTGCCCGTCGTTTGAGTTGGTGATTTTAGTGTAAGAGAATTTTATATCTTTCTTACTGCGAACAATTAGGTCGCCAAGAAAATCTTGCTCATGCAAATTTTTACCGCCTTCTTCTTCATCATTCAACCAATAATTTGGAAATTTTGATTCAATATCAAGTGGAGTCATTCCAGCAAATATGGCATTTCGACTATATTGTGTGCTCGTTGGAAGAATAGAATAATAATGGTCTTCAGCATTCACTCTAAAATTTTCACTTAGTAATGGTTGTATGATTTTCCATTGGTCAAAACGAAGATTATCAATAAGGATAAAAAATGTTGGCACCTCATCATTAATAAATGGTAAAACTTTTTCGCGCATTAATGTGTGCGAAAGAGTTGGCGCTGTTTCATCTGGTTTGTTCAGCCATTTTAAATAGTTTTTTGAAACAAATTTGCAAAACTCGCTATTGGCCTCACTCTTCTGCATATTTAATACATCGCGCATGTCATTATTCTTTGATTTATCAAGTTCTAATTCCCAATAAATAAGTTTGCGATATAAATCTCCCCACTCTTGTTGGTTCAACCCATTAGTCATTTGCATCATAATTTGCTGAAATTCTTTCTGGTAATCAGAAGTAGTTTTGGAACTTATGAGTTGACGACTTTCAAGAATTTTTTTCAGTGTTAGTAATATCTGATTGCTTTTGACAGGTTTAATAAGGTAGTCGCTTATTTGAGAGCCTATTGCTTGTTCCATAAGATTCTCTTCCTCATTCTTTGTTATCATTACAATCGGCAATGTTGGATAAAGTGATTTTATGCGCGAAAGAGTTTCGAGGCCACTTAGACCAGGCATTTGTTCATCCAAAAAAACCACATCAATAATATGGTTCTTACATTTCTCAATAGCATCAACGCCATTGCTAACTTCAATTATGTTGTATCCTTTCTCGAGGAGAAAAAGCAAATGGGGTTTCAATAATTCAATTTCATCGTCGCACCATAGTATTGTAGCCAAGCTGTTCATAGTATAATTACTTTTGTCGGCTAAATTAGTTGTTAAGGTCGCTATCATCATTAACTTTATTTTTGCATCGTGAATAAAAGAAAAATCATCAACGATCCGGTTTACGGATTTATTACAATTCCTTCGGAATTAATTTTCGACATCATTGAGCATCGTTGGTTTCAGCGATTGCGAAGGATTCAGCAATTAGGGTTAACCAGTCTTGTTTATCCAGGTGGAAATCACACCCGGTTTCAACACACTATTGGCGCAATGCATCTAATGAAGCAGGCATTGGAAGTGCTTCGCTCAAAAGGAATTTTAATTACTGAAGAAGAAGGGGAGGCAACGGTAATTGCTATTTTAATGCATGACATAGGTCATGGGCCTTTTTCTCACACACTTGAAAAAACAATTGTGCAGGGCATGAGCCATGAAGAGTTGTCAGCTTTGTTTATGGATCGGTTGAATAAAGAGTTTAACGGGAAGCTTTCACTGGCGACAAAAATTTTTCAGGATAAGTACAAGAAGAAATTTCTTCATCAGTTAGTGAGTGGTCAATTGGATGTGGATAGATTGGATTATTTAAATCGAGATAGTTTTTTTACTGGAGTAGCAGAAGGAGTGATTGGGTATGACCGCATCATCAAAATGCTTTCAGTTCACAAAGGAGAATTGGTTGTGGAAGCAAAGGGGATTTATAGTATTGAAAAATTTATTGTTTCTCGAAGATTGATGTACTGGCAAGTGTATTTGCACAAAACTGTATTAGTGGCTGAGCAAATGTTGGTTCGTATTTTACAACGTGCAAGAGAATTAAGTATAAGGGGCTCTGATGTTTTTGCTTCTCCGGCTTTAAGTTTTTTTATTTCAGAAAACCTTAATACTAAAGATTTTTATAAGAATGATAATGTGTTTGAACAATTTGCGTTACTAGATGATACTGATGTAATGAACGCAATAAAAGTATGGCAAACTCACGACGACAAAGTGCTTTCCTACCTAAGCAAATGTTTAATCAATCGAAAATTATTTCACATTGAATTACAGCCACAACCATTTTCCAAGAATAAAATTGAATCTCTTAAAAATAAAATTTCAAATAAATTTGGAACGAAAAAAGAAGAGTTGCAATATTTATTGATTGAAGAATCAACGAGTAACAACGCTTATAGTCGTAAGGGTGATGCCATAAATATTTTATTAAAGGATGGAAAAGTGAAAGACATTGCTGAAGCTTCGGACCAATTAAATATTTCTGTGCTTTCTGAGCCTGTAGTTAAATATTATATGTGTTGGCCAAAAGAGATTAAATAGGCTTTTTTCTTGTTTCATTTAGCCCTTAATTAAATTATTTTTACGCCCATGAATTTTACAGCAGGCGAATTGTGCCATTGGTTAAATGGTCGCCTTGAAGGAAGCTCTGAAACAATAATCACTCATCCATCACGAATTGAAGATGCGAATGAAGGATCTGTATCATTTATTTCCAATCCCAAGTACATAGGGTATGCAGTCACAACCAAAGCATCGGTGCTTTTACTGGCTGAATCAACTACTGTTAGTGAAACCAAAGTGAAATCAATAATTCGAGTGACTGAACCATACATTGCTTTCGCGCGAGTGATGCAGAAATTTAGCACCGTGTTGGCTGATAAAACAGGAATTGAAGAGTCAAGTTATATTTCACCATCTGCCAAAATTGGGGTTGATGTGTACATTGCAGCATTTGCATACATTGGTGATAACACGATAATAGAAGATGGTGTTAAAGTTTTTCCTAGTGCTACCATTGGTGATAGGTGTGTAATAAAAAATGGAACCATTATTTATTCAGGAGTAAAAATTTATGCTGATACAAAAATCGGTGAGCGGTGTATTGTGCATGCAGGAGTAGTAATCGGTAGCGATGGTTTCGGTCACGCTCCATTGCTCGATGGTTCATATATGAAAATTCCACAGTTGGGGAATGTTATTATTGAAGATGATGTGGAGATAGGTTCCAACTCCACTATTGATCGAGCCACAGTGGGAAGCACAATTATTCATCACGGGGTAAAAATTGATAACCTTGTACAAATTGCACACAATGTGGAAATAGGGGAACATACAGTAATAGCAGCTCAAACAGGAATTTCAGGGTCTACTAAAATCGGAAGAAAATGTTTGATAGGTGGGCAGGTTGGTTTTGTTGGACATATTACAATTGCTGACGGAACACGAATTAATGCCCAAAGTGGTGTATCTAAAAGCATTGAAGAACAAGGCAAAGCATTCTCAGGGTCACCTGCTTTTGATTATTTTGAATCATTGCGTTCTCAAGTTGTCTTTCGTCAATTACCTTCGCTGCGTTTAAAAATCGAACAACTCGAAAAAGAATTGGAAAATTTAAAGAAGAATAGGGCCACAGAAAAATGATAATCAGGCAACGAACTATTAATAAGCCTATTTCACTTTCCGGCAAAGGATTGCATACTGGTATTTCTGCAACTATCACTTTTAAACAAGCACCGCCCAATCATGGGTTTGTTTTTAAGCGAGTGGATTTAAAAGGTGACAATACTATAAAAGCCGATGTGGATTTTGTAGTTGATACTTCTCGAGGGACCACTATTGAACATAAAGGAGTAAGAGTTCATACCATTGAACATGTACTTGCCGCACTGGTAGGAGCTGAATTAGATAATGTTTTGATTGAAATTAATGGCCCTGAAATTCCGATCATGGACGGAAGTTCATCGGCTTTTATTGATGCATTTTATGAATCAGGAATTATTGAACAAGAAGCTATTCGGCATTATATAAAACTGTCAGAAGTTGTTTCACACTATGATGCGGAAAAAAATGTTCAGATGAATGCTGTTCCTGCTGATGAATACAGGGTGGATGTTACTATTGACTATGATTCAAATGTTTTGGGAAAACAGGAGGCGAGTCTTAATAATATTTCAGAATTTAACAAAGAAATTGGACAAGCAAGAACTTTTTGTTTTCTTCACGAAATTGAAGGGCTTGTAAAAAAGAATTTAATAAAGGGTGGAGATTTAGAAAATGCAATTGTTGTAGTTGAAAAGAAGCCTGATGCTGAAACGCTTTCTAAATTGAAAAAGCTTTTTGACCGTGATGATGTGAATGTGAATAAAGAAGGGTATTTGAATAATACGGAATTACGATACGATAATGAACCAGCAAGACATAAGTTGTTAGATGTTGTTGGAGATCTTGCCCTCATTGGTTCTCCAGTTAAAGCGCACATCACAGGTTCGCGTCCAGGACATTCAACAAATGTAGCTTTTGCAAAAAAAATTAAGACAATGATTAAAGAAATGAAAAACGGAAAAACTGCTCCATTCTATGACCCAACCGCTCCGCCTGTTTTCGACATCAGGCAGATTGAAAGGATTCTACCTCACAAGTATCCTTTTTTATTGGTTGATAAAATTATTGAAATCACCGACCATAGTGTTGTAGGCATTAAAAATGTAACCTTCAATGAGAATTTTTTTCAGGGACATTTTCCTGGAAATCCAGTAATGCCTGGGGTTTTACAAATTGAAGCAATGGCACAAACAGGTGGAATATTAGTAATGAGCACCTTAGAGGATCCTGAAAATTGGGATACTTATTTTTTGAAAATTGATAATGCAAGATTCAAAAGCAAGGTCATTCCAGGGGATACATTAATAATGAAACTTGAATTGCTTTCTCCTATTCGCAGGGGAATTTGTGAAATGCATGGGAAAATTTATGTAGGAAACAAAATTGTAACTGAGGCTGACCTTGTTGCGCAAATTGTTCGAAAACAACCAATCTAATGTGCAACTAAAATTCTAATAACAGACTCTTTAAGCAATACTAAAAATAATAGCCACTACTGAATATGATATCAAACCTCGCTTCAATTCACCCAGAAGCTAAGATTGGAAAAAATGTAACTATAGAAGCGTTTGCTTTTATTTCAGCCAATGTTGAGGTAGGGGACGGAACATGGATAGGTCCGAATTCAACTATTATGAATGGGGCTCGCATTGGAAAAAATTGCAAAATATTTCCGGGAGCTGTAATCAGTGCCGAACCTCAGGACTTGAAATTTGAAGGAGAAGAAACTATCACTAGGATAGGAGACAATACTGTTATTAGAGAATGTGTTACTGTAAATCGGGGTACAAAATGGAGCAATAAAACTGAGATTGGTAATAATTGTTTGCTGATGGCCTATTCGCATGTAGCTCATGATTGTGTAATTGGTAATAATGTTGTTTTAGCCAATAATGTTAATCTCGCTGGCCATATTGTTATTGAAGATTTTGTAAATATTGGAGGCGTTTCTGCTGTTCAGCAGTTTTTAAGAATTGGAACCCAATCATTTATTACAGGTGGAAGTTTGGTTCGAAAAGATGTGCCGCCATTCATTAAAGCTGCAAGAGAACCTCTTTCATATGCTGGTGTAAATTCTGTTGGATTAAAAAGAAGAGGGTATAGTGTTGAATCAATTGCTGAGATACACAATATATATAGAGTGATTTTTGTTGACCATGATAATGTAACAAAAGCGATTGAAGCTTTAGAAGCAAAATTTCAATCTTCACCTGAACGGGATGTTATTTTAAAATTTATTCGCGATTCAGAAAAAGGAATTATCAAGGGATATGATTCCATTGTAAATGAAGATAACTCTTAAGTCAGCCGGAAAGCGATATAACTACGAGTGGATATTCCGAAATTTGAATTCCACTTTTCAAACGGATAAATCTTACGCTATTCTTGGACCAAACGGCAGTGGAAAATCAACTCTGTTGCAGGTGGTTGCGGGAAATATCATTCCTTCAACAGGCGAAATTTTCTATTCCGAAAATGAAAAAATAATTGAACCTGAAAATTTCTTTCAGTATATAAGTATTGCCGCACCATATCTTGAACTTCCTGAAGAAATGACATTGGAAGAGCTACTTCAATTTCATTCAGGATTTAAAAAATTCAATTCAAATCTTTCCATTAAAAATATAATTCAATTAAGTGGATTTGAAAAGTCATTCGATCGACAAATAAAACAGTACTCATCTGGAATGAAGCAACGTGCTAAACTTATGGTGGCGATATTTTCCGAATCACCTATTTTATTATTGGATGAACCAACCACAAATTTGGATGAACAGGGGGTGCAGTGGTGGAAAGGCTTAATGAGTCAATATGCAAAAAAAAGGCTGGTTATTATCGCTTCTAATATTGAACGGGAATATGAGGCATGCGATGAGAAAATCATACTTGCAGATTATAAGTAATTGAATGAATCAAAATTTTTAATAGCCCAATTGTTTTTTCATCTTTGGCCTCAATGCAGTGGATACTTATTTTTTTTTATTCAATTATTATTTGCTGGGGGATCAGCAGGATGAAATTTTTTAAAAAATCAGAAATAAAAATTCATTGGTGGATTGCTATTTTTCTGTTTAAAGTTTTAGTTGGAATTTTATATGGCTATATACACCTCCAAAGTTTTGGTGGCGGTGATACATTGTACGGTTTTAAACAGGGGATTAGGATTTACAACCTGCTTTATAATCATGGATTGATTGTTTATTCTAAACTGGTTTTTTTGCCCTGTAGTTATCCGCCATATGAAGGCGTCACAAGATGGGCTTATAATTCTATTCCTTATGGCGACGAAAGTTATTATCTTATTGTTCGTTTTCACGCATTAGTTGCATTGATTTCAGGGGGATTTTATAATGTACATGTGGTATTTTTTAATATCCTTTCTTTTGCCGGGGTAGCTATGCTTTATTCCGCATTTAAGAACGAGTTAAAAGAAAAAAAAATGTTGATTTTAGTAGGATTGGTACTAGTACCGTCAGTTGTTTTTTGGACTTCAGGGATTCATAAAGATGGCCTAGCTCTATTGGCTATTGGCTTAATTTTTCATTCAATTAAAAGCAGGGTAAAATACTCGCCTATAAATTTCATTGTAGGACTTTTGGGATTTATTCTATTATACATAGTTCGCTCATATATTATAGTTATCTTAATTCCATTATTGTTTGATTATCTTATTTACAAAAAAAATGATAGAAGGTTGTTTTTGCTTTATTCCTCCACATTTATAGGGTTTATTTTATTAATACTTCTGGTTAGTTCAATCACAACATCTATTACACCATTTAATAAATTAATTGAATGGCAGGCGGCTTTTAATGATTTGGCGGTAACAGAAAATTCCGTTTCTCTTCCGACTATTCATGCAAATGCAATTTCTTTTATTAGAATAATTCCTGTTTCAATAATTCATTCTTTTTTGAAGCCATTGCCTTGGGAGGTCGTTAATATTTATCAGCTTGTTATTGGGCTTCAAGATTTATTTTTATTTGCGCTGCTATTTTTTTTAATTTTTTATTCGATTTTAAAACGAAAATTAGTTCCCCACTTATTTTATTTATCAATCGGCTATACCCTTTCACTTTATATTTTATTAGGAATGATTGTTCCGAATTTAGGCGCGCTTTCTCGATACAAAAGCACAGGAACTTTTTTTCTTGTACTAGCTATTATTAGTTTGATTCCTGTTGAGGTAATTAGGAAATATTTAAATATTAAATAAATATATATATGTATTAATATTTATTATTGGGTTATTTTTTATCAAAAAATATAATAAAATATAAAAATTTTTAATTTTTTTATCGATTTTTAACAAAAAATTTAAAATAAATATAAAATATTTCTGTTTATTTAAAATGGCCATATTAATATTGTAGCATAAAAAATATTTATGACCAACACACGCTTTCAGGCATTAAGTAAGGTTGCAGAAAATCATATTGCTAAAGTTGAAGCTCCCGGAAAAAAAATTTCGGATTTCTATGCGATTAATGTTTTTACTGAAGATGTGATGAAAAGCTACTTGCCTAAGGATGCCTTTGATATTGTTATGGAAGCAATAAAATCAGGAAGTAAGATTGATCGGGCTACTGCTGAACAAGTCGCAAGTGCAATGAAGTCATGGGCAATAAGCCGTGAGGTAACACATTATACACATTGGTTTCAACCATTAACAGGAGCAACAGCAGAAAAGCATGATGCATTTTTTCAGCAAACTGCAACTGGAAAAGGATTGGAAGTTTTTGATGGTAACGCTTTAGTGCAGCAGGAGCCAGATGCTTCAAGCTTTCCGAGTGGAGGGTTAAGGGTAACATTTGAAGCAAGGGGGTATTCAGCATGGGATCCGAGTAGTCCTGCTTTTATTATGGACGCTGGTAATAGTAAAACACTTTGTATTCCAACCATTTTTGTTTCTTACAATGGTGAGGCGCTAGATTATAAAGCACCATTATTAAAATCTTTGCAAGCTTTAGAAACTGCCGCTGTTGAAGTTTGTCACTACTTCGATAAAAATATTACGCGTGTAAGTCCAACTTTAGGTTGGGAGCAAGAATATTTTTTAGTGGATGAGGCATTGTATGAAGCTCGTCCTGATTTGGTTGCATCGGGACGAACATTGTTTGGTCATAGTTCAGCTAAAGGGCAACAATTAGATGATCATTATTTCGGATCTATTCCGGAGAGAGTTCAAGCTTACATGGTTGACTATGAAAATGAGTGCTATAAATTAGGCATTCCGTTAAAAACCCGACACAATGAAGTTGCCCCCTCTCAATTTGAGTGTGCTCCATTTTTTGAAGAAGTAAATATTGCCATTGATCACAATCAGTTGTTAATGGATTTAATGGACAGAGTAGCACGCCGTCATAAATTAAGGGTGTTGCTTCACGAAAAACCTTTTGCTGGGGTAAATGGTTCAGGTAAACATAATAATTGGAGTATGGCGACCGATACAGGAAAAAATTTACTAAGCCCTGGTCGTACACCCAAAACAAATTTCATGTTTCTTACATTTTTTGTAAACACTATTAAAGCAGTGGAAGAACATGCTGATTTGTTACGCGCTTCAATTGCCAGTGCTGCAAATGATTTTCGTTTGGGAGCTAATGAAGCACCTCCAGCAATCATTAGTGTTTTTATTGGTAGTTATTTAACAGAAGTATTGAATGAAGTAGAGCAAAGAGTGAAGAAAGGTAATTTGGACGAAGCCGACCATCAGTTATTGAAATTGGATATTCATAATAAAATTCCTGACCTTATGTTGGATAATACTGATCGCAATCGAACATCGCCTTTTGCATTTACAGGGAATAAATTTGAAGTACGCGCAGTTGGTTCATCTGCAAATTGTAGCTCAACAATGACTGTGTTAAACACAATTGTGGCTGATCAATTAAAGAAATTTAAAATAGAAGTTGATGGTTTAATGAAGAGTGGTGAAACAAAAGATTCTGCTATACTGAAAGTTTTACAACAATATATTACTAGTAGCAAGCGTATTTGTTTTGAAGGCAATAATTACAGCGATGAATGGGAGAAAGAGGCAAAGAAGCGTGGACTCAATAATATAAAAACAACCCCTTATGCATTGGACTTCTATGTTTCTGAAAAAGCAATAAAGGTAATGACAGAGAATAAAGTTTTTAGCCATAAAGAAGTTGAAGCGCGCCACGAAATTGAATTGGAAAAATATATGAAAATGGTGCAGATAGAAAGTAGAATGATGGGAGAGGTGTCAATGACTTATATCATTCCATCAGCAATACGTTACCAACAGCAATTAGCACAATCTATTCAGTCAGCAGAAATAATGGGCGTTAAAGAAAAAAATCTGAAGGGGCAAAAGGATTTGTTAAATGAAGTAGCGGAACACATTTCAGTAATTATTAAGGAGGTAGAAGAAATGACCAAGGCTCGTAAGAAAGCAAACGAGATTGAAGGTGCTCGCGATAAAGCAATTGCCTATTGTGAAAAAGTGAAACCTTTCTTTAATGAGATTCGATACCATGCGGATAAGCTTGAATTAATGGTAAGCGATGATTTATGGTCGTTGCCAAAGTATAGAGAAATGCTGTTTCTTAGATAAAATTTCTTTTCCTGACGAAAACATAATGTTGTTTAACGCAATTTATTTAAGTCAAGATTATGAACTCATTGAATAGAAAATTTATTTAAATAGTTGCTAGTGCCTGGTCTAAATCAGCAATTAAGTCTTCAATGTCTTCAACACCAACACTCAATCTTATTAGAGTGTCAACCAAACCGCTTTTTTCTCTTTCTTCTTTTGGAATAGATGCGTGAGTCATAGTTGCAGGATGTCCAATTAGTGATTCTACTCCACCCAGTGATTCTGCTAATGAAAACAATTTTGTGCCGGATAAAATTTTTAACGCATCATCCATTTTATTTCCTTTCAATGTAAATGAAAGCATGCCGCCAAAATCACGCATTTGTTTTTTTGCTACATCGTGATTTGGATGAGAGATTAAGCCTGGATAAAATATTTTTTCAACTTTAGCATGATTGCTTAAAAAGTTTACAATCTGTTTTGCGTTTGAACAATGTCGTTCCATTCTCAAATGCAAAGTTTTCACACCACGTAAAACCAAAAAACAGTCCTGCGGTCCTGGTACTGCACCGCATGCATTTTGTATGAATTTTAAATCTTCATGAATCTTTTCATTGTTTGTGATGATCGCCCCCATTACTACATCGCTATGTCCACCTAAATATTTTGTTACGGAATGAAGAACCAAATCAGCACCTTGATCCAGAGGGTTTTGAAGATATGGTGAAGCAAAAGTATTATCAACGCAAAGCATAATATTTTTACTCTTGGAAATTTTAGAAACTGCTGCGATGTCAATAATATTCATCATCGGGTTGGTTGGTGTTTCCACCCAAATGAGTTTTGTTTTTGAGTTGATGAGCTTTTCAATGCCACCAACTTCATTCATTGGAATGAAATGAAATTTGATTCCGTATTTCTCAAATACTTTAGTGAATATCCGGTAGGTTCCGCCATATAAATCATTAGTACTTATTACTTCATCCCCTGGAGAAAGTAATTTTATAATGGCATCAGTTGCTCCCATTCCACTACTGAAACACAAACCGAATTTTCCATTTTCTAAAGCGGCAAGATTGTTTTGTAAAGCATTTCGAGTTGGGTTTTGTGTGCGGGCATATTCATATCCTTTATGATTTCCAGGTGCTGCCTGAACATAAGTACTGGTTTGAAATATAGGAGTCATAATGGCTCCGGTTGTTGGGTCAGGTTCTATACCTGCGTGTAATACTTTAGTTCCGAATTTCATTTTATATTATTTTTTGCAAGGCAAAAGAAAGCATTTTGCTCCAATCATTTTTTTTGATGAAATGTAAAAAAAAAGTCCCTTACAATATTGTAAGGGACTTTTCAGTTTATTATTTTATAAGATTATAGCTTGGTGATTTTTGAAACACTTTCTCCTTGAAGTGTTTTTAATACCACATTGTAATTTCCAGCTGGAAGGTCTTTTATATTTACATTAAAAGTATAATCACCTTTTACGGACATATTATTTAAAATAGTTTTTACTTTTCTACCTGTCACATCAAACACGCTTAAGTCAACGGCGCCTGTAGATGGTAATGAATATTGCAGAGTAAATTTATCGCTAGTAGGATTTGGAAAAGTAGAAAGTGAAAAATTATTGTCTGATGGAATAAAAGCAAGTACTGTTCCGTTGCCAGTTACTAAAATATCATCGATACTATTTAGGTTATCATCAGTTGTTCCACTACAAAATGCAATGTAAATAGTTTGACCTGCGTACCCAGCCAAACTCGCGCTATCTGGTCTTAAAACACCTATCCATCTTGCAGAATCACCGTGATTTTCAATCCATTCTCCATCAGAACCAAAAACAAAGCCATTTGAAAAATCATAGCCACCTGAAAAGAATCCGCTATCATTTGGTAGGGCTGCCCCTGAAAGATACTCAGCATAATATTTTAATGTGTCAGTAAAGTTCACATCAAAATTTTGAGTGGTAGAAACAAGAACCTGTAAACCATCCACATATCGAGGAGTTTGACGAGGTGCGTTTTTCCAATACAACATTCCTGATGCATCATTTAAATGAATAGGCGGAGTAATTAAATAATTATTTACGGTTTGAGATCCATCATTGGTCCAGGAGTTACTTGCCATTACCGTGTTTAATGAATCAACATCAGCAAATCCTCTTGTTATGAACCACTCATCAGGACGAGTTCCACCACTTGCGTCCGCTAAACCATCAAGGTCAGCATCAATCCAGGTGGTATCGTTACCTGTTGGAGTAGTAATGATAATATTAACGTAGGTTGTAGTGTCTTCAAAGTTTTCAGACAATATAATGGTCTGAGCCTTTGAAGTAAATGTTAGTGCAACAACTAAAATGCAAAAAGCGTAAATTTTTTTCATTGTGTTTTTTTTATATTTGGTGCGAAATTAAAAAATAAATTGTAATAGAAAAACCTTTATTTTTTATAGGATGTTTCTAAGCACATTCTAATCACTTTATCGAATAAATAATCAAACCACTTAAAAGTTTAGGTTCAAACCAGGTGCTTTTTGGCGGCATAATTTCTCCAACATCGCTCACATCAAAAAGTTGTTGCATGCTCACCGGATATAAAGCAAATGCAACAGCAGATTTTCCTTTGTCCACTCTTTTTTCTATGGAGGTTAATCCCTTTGTGCCTGGATAAAAATCCATGCGTTTGTCAGTTCGCGGATCTTTAATTCCGAGTATCGGATCTAAAATATTATTCTGAAGAATGGAAACAACCAATCTGTTAACAGGGTCATTTTTAAAGGTGTTTGGTTTGGGAGTAAGTTCAAACCAATGTTCACCTAAATACATTCCGATTTTATGAAGTGATGATGGAGCAAATTCTTTTTCTTTTATTTCCACCACATCAAAATTCTCTTTCACTTTTTCAATCAATTCCTCTTCACTCAAACCGTTCAAATCTTTTACGACTCGGTTGTAATCGTAAATTTTTAATTGATTGGATGGAAATAAACAGCTTAGTAAATAATTGTAAGGTTCGGCACCACTATGATGTGGATTTGCTTCACGCATGAGTTTGGCAGCTCTTGCAGCCGAGGCAGCGCGATGGTGGCCATCGGCAATGTAACTGACATCCACTTTTGAGTTAAATAAAATTTTTAGGCGCGAAATAATATCCTCATCATTTACCACCCACAACGAATGATAGGCATCGTTATCAGAAATAAAATGATATTCAGGCACAGTAGCTTTTACCTGATTTATTAAAGTATCAATTTCATTCACCGGATTGTACGCTAGAAAAATAGGGTTTGAACTCATACCTGTCACCATTATGTGCTCCACATTCTCTAGTTCTTTTTCTTCTCGGGTATTCTCGTGTTTTTTTATTTGGTTGTTGAAATATTCATCTACATGATAACAAACTACAACTCCTGTTTGACTTCTGCCATCCAACATTTGTCGATACACATAAAAACATTCTGTCTTTTCTTCTATTAGAATTTTATCATCTAATAATTTATCGAAATATTTTTTTGCATACTCAAATAATTGTGGGTCAGATTTTAAAATAGAATCAGCAAAATCAATTTTTGGTTTTACAATGTGCGCAAATGAATATTGATTTTTTTTTGCTTCTTCTCTTCGTTCGGGTTCGTTCATTAAATTATTCGGAAACACTGCCACTTTTTCCGCCAATGATTTAATGGGTCTTATTCCTCTAAAAGGAATTATTCTATCCATTTACTAAAAGTTATTTTTTAAAATAATTGATGATAATATCTGCTACTTCATTACCAATTCTTTCCTGCCCTTCTAAAGTAGAAGCCGCAATGTGTGGGCTCAGCGATACTCGTTTGTGTTTTAATAAATCTTCTCGTGGAGTAGGTTCATTTAAAAATACATCAATCCCTGCAAATGCAATTTGCCCAGCGTTTAAAAATTCAATTAAATCACTTTCGTTTACCACACCCCCACGCGAACAATTAATAATGCCAACACCTTTTTTCATTTTTTCGAAATCGCTTTTATTCAGCACCTCATAGTTGCCAGAAACATGCACCGAAATGAAATCGCTGTTTGCTAATAAGAAATCTTTATCAATAGTACTCGTTGATATAAGTATCGGCGGGTTCCCGGGAAAATCCATTTTCATTTCTACTGTATTCGCGCGCAGGTCATAAGCAAGCACTTGCATTCCCAAACCATAGGCAATGCGAGCCACTTCAATTCCAATATTTCCGAATCCAATTATACCTAATGTTTTTCCACGCAATTCAATTCCTTTTGAATACTTTGTCTTTAATTCTTTAAATTGTAGTTCGCCATTTAAATACATTTCACGATTAGAATCATACAAGAATCTTGCACAACAAAACAGATGCGCAAAAACCATTTCGGCAACTGAATTAGATGAAGCAAGTGGGGTGTTTCGAACGGAAATCTTTTTTGTTTCAGCAAATGCAATATCAATATTATCAACCCCCACACCACCGCGTACTACTAGTTTTAATTTGCTCGCTGCTTCCAGTTCCTGCTTTCTTATTTTGGTTGCACTACGAACAACAACGACATCATAATTTTGAATATGGCTGGCTAAATTCTCTTGTGAAATTTTAATGGTAGTTACTGCAAACCCGCTTGCGGTCAGGCGGTCAATCGCGCTTTTGTCCAACCCATCGTTGGCAAGAATATTTATCATTTAGTAAACTTAAATTTTAGCAAACTTAGTAGATTCAAAACTTAAAAATGTCAAGATTTTATTTAAAATAATTTACGGATATTTTTTCAATTGCAACACCAAAATGCGTGATTTATTTATGATGAATAAAATTTTGTCGTCTTTGTATCCTAGCTATTAATTTTTTAATCTTCAAAAACATAAAACATGTTTTATTAATTGTTTCGTTGAAGGGGATATGAATATTTGGCGATTAGTTTCTACTTTATTTTTTCAGG
>CAMDDP010000005.1:0-22500 GCA_945892775.1 Chitinophaga pinensis | reverse complement strand
TTCCTAGAAAAACCTCTAAGCTTCAGTTGAAAGCTGCCCGTACCGTAAACCGACACAGGTAGTCGAGGAGAATATCCTAAGGCGCTCGAGTGAGCCGTGGTTAAGGAACTCGGCAAATTAGTCCTGTAACTTCGGAATAAAGGACGCCCTGAGCAATCAGGGCCGCAGTTAAAAGGCCCAGGCGACTGTTTAACAAAAACACAGGGCTATGCAAAATCGAAAGATGAAGTATATGGCCTGATACCTGCCCGGTGCCGGAAGGTTAAGGAAGCTGGTCAGCCGCAAGGCGAAGCTAGTGACTGAAGCCCCGGTAAACGGCGGCCGTAACTATAACGGTCCTAAGGTAGCGAAATTCCTTGTCGGGTAAGTTCCGACCTGCACGAATGGTCTAACGATCTGGGCACTGTCTCGACCACGAGCTCGGTGAAATTGTAGTACCGGTGAAGATGCCGGTTTCCCGCTACGGGACGAAAAGACCCCATGCACCTTCACTATAACTTAACATTGGATTTGAACAAATAATGTGTAGAATAGGTGGGAGACTTTGAAGTTTTGACGCTAGTCAGAATGGAGTCATCGTTGAAATACCACCCTTTATTTATTTAGGTTCTAATCCCATAAAAATGGGAAACAGTGTTAGGCGGGTAGTTTGACTGGGGTGGTCGCCTCCTAAAAAGTAACGGAGGCTTTCAAAGGTACCCTCAGCACGCTTGGTAACCGTGCTTAGAGCGCATTAGCACAAGGGTGCTTGACTGCAAGACAAACAAGTCGAGCAGGGACGAAAGTCGGATAAAGTGATCCGGTGGTTCCGCATGGAAGGGCCATCGCTCAAAGGATAAAAGGTACGCTGGGGATAACAGGCTGATCTCACCCAAGAGCTCATATCGACGGTGAGGTTTGGCACCTCGATGTCGGTTCGTCACATCCTGGGGCTGGAGAAGGTCCCAAGGGTTGAGCTGTTCGCTCATTAAAGTGGCACGTGAACTGGGTTCAGAACGTCGCAAGACAGTTCGGTCTCTATCTGTAGTGGGCGTAGGAAATTTGAGAGGACATGACCCTAGTACGAGAGGACCGGGTTGTACGAACCTCTGGTGTATCGGTTGTGGCGCCAGCTGCAGCGCCGATTAGCTAAGTTCGGAAGTGATAAGCGCTGAAAGCATCTAAGCGCGAAACACTCCTCAAGATGAGATTTTCCGGGGCTGTAATAGACTATTACTTTGATAGGTGGCAGGTGTAAAGGTGGCAACATCAAAGCCGAGCCATACTAATTGCCCTTTAGCTTTCATTTTTTTAAATTTTCTTTTCTACCTAAACTATATGTCATAAACTTTTTAAGAGTTTATGGTGGCTTTAGCGCGGAGGTTCACCTCTTCCCTTACCGAACAGAGAAGTTAAGCTCCGCTGCGCCGATGGTACTGCACAACAATGTGGGAGAGTAGGTCGTCGCCATATCTATAACCCTGATTCAGCTCGCTGGATCAGGGTTTTTTTATTTTTAATTGACACTTATTATTTCTATATATTTAATTTATAAATTTATTATTTAATTTCGTTAATTAAATTAACGGCATAATTTTTTCAATACGTAGAAAAAAAGCATGAAAAAAATTAACTTATTTCTTTTCGCAATTTTGTTTTTAATTGTTTCGATATCGAATGCACAAGAAATTATTAAGGGGCCGAAGAATACTTCTTTTCTTAAAAAAGGGAGTTCGGCTTTTCCTCAAGTTCGGTTTAAGACTGGTGAAATGATAATGATGAAGAATACGGAAGAGGGGATGAATTTTGAAATGGTTAAAAATGGCAAGACAACTACGATGGTTGATCCTTGTTTTGATTGTGTCTTTGGTCAAACGAGTGAGTTTGATATTGATAACGATGGGAAGACTGAGGTGCTAATTGGTTCAAGAATGACTCCTGAAATTTTTGAAGTTAAAATTTATAAGAAGGCAGAATTTGAAGTTGATTACAAGATTTTTACAACTATTAATGGACAGGATCACTGCGAGTTTGTAGGGGATAACACGGTTAAGATATTTTCGATTGATCTAAAAGCTGCACATCTAAAATTTAAATCTGACGGCACCTGGATAGTTTTAGAACAATAATATTTTTAGGATACAATTAACGCAATCTATTCGTACTGCGAATGAGTTCTTCATCTTTTCGAATGCTTCGCATTGCTAAATATGTAAGCAAAATTATAAGTAAGGGTAGTATTATGGCCCATTGAGTTTCTGAACTAAAATTTGTTAGCACTTTGTTTTCCTGTTTGAATAGAATAAAAAAAAATGAGGTATAGCCTACTGCTAGTAGAATGGAAGTAAAACAAAATTTTAATTGAATCTTTCTATTTCTGAACAAAAATATATTTATCAATTGAATTGATCCGATAAGGGATAAGAGTAGTGATAGATATAAATTAGAGTTTGCTTCTAAGGATGAAAAGGAGCTTGTTTCTTTACCATTTCTAAGAGTGAAATAAAAAAGTAAGCCAGTGCAAATTAGCCCAGCTGTTAGATAAATAGATTGTACTCGTTGGAGCATATTCTTTAGGAGTGTTATTTAAATAAAATATTAAAGTTCAAGATTAGAAATCAAAGTTCTAATTTCAAAGAATAAACTTTCCTGTATTTTTTTATAAAAGAATTGTTTTCAATTAAAACAATTCGATTATTTTTCTTGAAAAGAATAAATAAAAATAGCACATAAAAATTGGCCTTACATTTTTACATTTGTCCACTCATAAAAAATAAAATAAATGGCTTATTTGTTTACTTCAGAATCGGTTTCGGAAGGTCATCCCGATAAAGTGGCTGACCAGATTTCAGATGCATTGATTGATAACTTTCTTGCTTTCGATCCAAGTTCGAAAGTGGCTTGTGAAACTTTAGTAACTACCGGACAGGTTGTACTTGCTGGGGAAGTAAAATCAAAAACTTATTTGGATGTACAGAAGATTGCTCGTGATGTGATTACACGCATCGGGTACACCAAAAGTGAATATATGTTTGAGGCAAATTCGTGTGGAATTCTTTCTGCTATTCATGAACAAAGTGATGATATAAATCGTGGTGTTGAGCGAAAAAACAAAATGGATCAGGGAGCAGGTGATCAGGGAATGATGTTTGGATATGCATCAAACGAAACAGCTGATTTTATGCCTTTGCCATTAGATCTTGCTCATAAATTATTAATAGAATTGGCTGTAATTCGTAGGGAAAACAAAGAAATAAAATACCTGCGTCCTGATGCAAAGAGTCAGGTTACACTAGAGTACGATGATAAAGGAAAGCCTTCACGTATAGAGGCTATTG
The DNA here is from genome assembly GCA_945892775.1 of Chitinophaga pinensis. Taxonomy (GTDB): domain Bacteria; phylum Bacteroidota; class Bacteroidia; order Chitinophagales; family UBA10324; genus UBA10324. Next base: position 19,183 of record CAMDDP010000005.1, on the reverse strand, counting down.
TGATAAGTACTCAGCACGATGACTTTGATAAAAACGATTCAAAGATGCTTGCAAAAATTAAAAAGGATATTGTTGAGATATTAATTCCTCGGGTGATAAAAAAATATCCTAAATACAAACACCTTTTTAATAATAAGATTCAGTATCACATTAATCCGACAGGAAAATTTGTAATAGGTGGACCACATGGTGACACAGGACTAACGGGGCGTAAAATAATTGTTGATACTTACGGGGGAAAAGGAGCACATGGTGGTGGTGCTTTTTCAGGAAAAGATCCTTCAAAGGTTGATCGTTCTGCCGCTTATGCAACCCGACATATTGCTAAAAATATGGTGGCAGCAGGTGTGTGTGATGAAATTTTAGTTCAGGTGTCGTATGCCATTGGTGTTGCAAAGCCGATGGGGATTTTTGTTGATACTTATGGAACTGCAAAAGTAAAAATGACTGACAGTGCGATTAGCCGTATGGTTGAAAATTTATTCGACATGCGCCCATATGCCATTGAAACCCGATTGAAATTACGCAACCCAATTTATTCAGAAACTGCATCGTACGGTCACATGGGGCGCAAGAATGAGGTGGTGACAAAAACTTTTATTCAACCGGATGGTCGTACTAAAATTATAAAAGTTGAATTGTTTACCTGGGAGAAATTAGATTATGTAGCTAAGGTGAAGAAAGCATTTAAATTGAAGTAGTTACACCGAAGCAAGTTTCTTTTGCTTTTATTAATTAAAAGAAATAAGAAGAACTATTTTCCTAATAATGAAAATAGTTTAAGGGTAATTTAGGAGTGAAGGCGATTAAAATTTAATAAGCGAAGCAATTCCGAAGGCAGCTGTTGCGGCTGCCGCACCAATAAAAGTTGTTCGCAATGCACCCGCAAGTGGTGACTGTCCGGTTGCCTTGCTTTTAAAATATCCGAAAATAAATAATGCAAGGAGTGTGATGACAGAGGAATATAATAAGCCTTCGTGTGGATGTGATGTAAATAAATAAGCAGTGAGCGGAATAAAACCACCAACTATATAGGAGATGGAGATGTTTGCGGCGCTTTTACGGGCGCGTTTGTCATCAGGTTGTTCCAAACCTAATTCATACTTCATCATAAAATCGACCCACTTGTCTTTATCAAGGGCTAGTTCATCAGCTACTTTTATTCTTGTTGCTTCGCTGATACCATAAGTTTCCAACACTTCATGGATTTCTTCTTTCTCTTTATGGGGCACTCTTTCAACTTCAAAATACTCTCGTTTTAATTCTGCTTTATAATGGTCGCTTTCAGTTCTTGCGGATAAATATCCACCTAATCCCATTGCAATACTACCAGCTACAATTTCTGCAACACCTGCAGTAATAATAATATTGTTAGCTTGAACTACGCCACTCAGACCTGCCGCAAGGGCAAAAGGCACTGTTAAACCATCAGCCATGCCAATCACAATATCGCGCACCATAGCTGGGCTTTTGAAATGTTCTTCGTTATGTGGGTGGTCGTGCATGCGATGGAGGAGTAAAAATTAGCAGTGATAATGTGCTACTTGCTGTTTTATTATTTATGATTTAAACTGAAAAGTATTAATGAATGCTGTTGTAAAATTCCCTTCTCTAAAATCTTTGTTCTTCATTAGTTGTTGATGAAAAGGGATAGTGGTTTTTATTCCTTCAATTACATATTCACTTAAAGCTCGCTCCATTGTTTCTATTGCTTCAAGGCGGGTTTGTGCAACTGTTATAATTTTTGCAATCATAGAATCGTAGTAGGGTGGAATTGTATAGCCAGCATAAATGTGCGAATCAATTCGAACGCCATGCCCACCAGGAGTGTGCAGATTAGTGATTCTTCCAGGGCAAGGCCGAAAATCATTTGCGGGGTCTTCGGCATTTATTCGGCACTCTAATGCATGCATTGCTGGAAAATAGTTTTTTCCAGATATTGGTTCTCCATTTGCAATTTTTATTTGTTCTTTTATTAAATCATAATTGATTACCTCTTCAGTTACAGTATGCTCCACCTGAATTCGTGTATTCATTTCCATGAAATAAAAATTTCTGTATTTGTCCACTAGAAATTCTATGGTTCCAACACCTTCGTAACTGATAGCATTACATGCTTTGATAGCTGCATCGCCCATCTTAGTTCTCAACTCGTCAGTCATAAATGGGGATGGTGATTCCTCAAATAATTTTTGATGTCGGCGTTGAATAGAACAATCTCGCTCTGATAGGTGACATGCTTTTCCATACTGATCACCTGCAACCTGAATTTCTATGTGACGAGGTTCTTCAATGTATTTTTCCATGTATACACCATCGTTCCCGAATGATGCACCGGCTTCAGCTCTTGCATTCGACCATTGTGTTTCTAAATCTTCTTCTTTCCAAACCACGCGCATGCCTTTTCCGCCACCACCAGCAGTTGCCTTTAGTATTACAGGATATCCTATTTTTTTTGCGATTTTTTTTGCGTCTTTTAAATCCGTAAGCAGCCCATCACTTCCTGGAATAACAGGAACGCCAGCTTTTTTCATGGTGTCTTTAGCACTTATTTTATCCCCCATACGTGCAATCATACTTGCAGTAGGACCAATAAACTTCACTCCATATTCATTGCATATCTCTGCGAATTTTTCGTTCTCGGCTAAAAAACCGTATCCGGGATGAATGGCATCTGCCCCTGTAATTTCAACGGCACTCATGATGCGCGCCATGTTCAAATAACTTTCAGAACTTTTGGGCGGGCCAATGCAGACCGCTTCATCAGCAAATTTTACATGTAAACTTTCGCGATCGGCGGTGGAGTATAATGCGACTGTGCGAATATTCATCTCTTTGCAAGTGCGAATAATTCGCAATGCAATTTCCCCTCTGTTTGCAATTAATATTTTTTTAAACATGGATTGTCGATTTGAAAATTTAGGAATTTGAAACTGAATACAAATTGAAAATCGAGCGGACCAAGAATTTTCAAATCATTTCATATTCAAATAAGCATTTACATTGGTGCGATTAGAAAAAGAGGTTGATCGTATTCAACAGGCTTTGCATTTTCTACTAATATTTTTACGATGCGACCGGTTTGTTCTGATTCTATTTCATTGAATAGTTTCATGGCCTCAATAATGCAGAGCACTGAACCGATTTTTATTTCATCACCAACATTAATACAGACAGGCTTATCAGGGCCTGAGGAACGATAGAATGTTCCAATCATTGGAGACTTTATTGTAATCAGATTTGATTCAACAGATTCAATGGCTTTCGTTTCAGCGGCAGCAAAAGTTTGTAGCGGTGGTGCAACATTTGGAATTCCCATTGGTTGGGAAGATGGCAATTGCATTCCTTGCTGTGGCATAACCGTATAAGTTGACGGCATACCAGGTTCGTGAGTGCGAATAGTAAGTTTTATATCTTTCTTCTCAATCGTAACTTCAGCAAGGTTCAGCTTGTTTACCTGCTTGATGAGTTCTTGTATGTCTTTAATATCCATGTTGATTTTTCAGATTTGATGAACGAAATATAAAAAGTGTTTTTTTAATAACAGGATGATTTTTTTAAATGGATCTTTTAATGTTTTTTTAGTGTAAAAAATTAGCCGCGAAAATTTCCTGAGGTCACTCGCTCAACATAAGCTTTCTTCACGGTATCAACTTTTACTTTAATTCCCGACTCAACAAAAAGCGGAACCTGAATAATTGCACCTGTTTCTAGTGTGGCATTTTTCATTGGCATATTTGCGGTGTCTCCTTTCAGTCCTGGTTCAGAATAAGTAACTTCTAAGATAACAAAAAGTGGTAAGTCACAGCCAAGAATTCGATCGTTATCGGCCTGAAAGATAATTTCAACTTCTTGTCCTTCTTTTAAGAACTCATATCCATCAATCATATCTTCAGCAAGAGTGACCTGCTCAAAAGTGCTGGTGTCCATGAAATTATAACCAGTTAAATCTTTATATAAAAACTGATGTTTTCTTCTTTCAATGCTAACCAAGGTTAATGATTCACCACTATTGAAAGTGTTGTCCACCACTTTGCCACTTGTTAAACTTTTCAGTTTTGTGCGAACAAATGCGCCGCCTTTTCCAGGTTTCACATGCTGAAAGTCAACAATGGTCCACAAGTCTTTATTCAGTTCAATTGTCAATCCTTTTTTTATGTCGGTTGTATTTGCCATTTATTGATTTTTTAATTTTAAAAATTGAGTCAGCCTATTTACTATCATAAGCCCACTTCATGTATATGGCTCCCCATGTGAAACCTCCACCGAAAGCTGCAAGAACAATGTTGTCTCCTTTGTGCATTTTGTTTTCCCATTCCCAGATGCAGAGTGGAATGGTTCCATTGGTTGTATTACCATAACGCTCAATGTTGATCATTACTTTTGCATCATCTAATCCCATTCTTCTGGCAGTAGCGTCAATGATTCTTTTATTTGCTTGGTGTGGAATGAGCCATGCAACATCATCGCTATGTAAGTTATTGCGTTTCATTATTTCTTCTGCAGCATCAGCCATTTTGGTTACGGCAAATTTGAAAACTGCCTGGCCTTCCTGGTAAACATAATGCAGTTTTTTCTCTACTGTTTCAGCTGTTGCGGGCATAGCACTTCCTCCGGCTTTTTGATGCAAATGAACTCTTCCAGCACCATCACTGCCAAGCACCGCATCCATGATTCCGATGCCATCATTATTTGGTTCTAGCAAAACAGCACCGGCACCATCACCAAAAATTACGCAGGTTTGGCGGTCACTATAATCAATGATGGACGACATTTTATCGCCACCAACTACTATTATTTTTTTTGATGAACCGGATTCAATAAATCTTGCGGCAGTGTGCAAAGCATAAATAAATCCTGAACAAGCTGCGTTGATATCAAAGCCAAATGAATTTTTTAATCCGCATTTATCAGCAATAATATTTGCTGTGGCAGGAAATTGCATATCGGGTGTAGTAGTCGCACAAATAATTAAATCAATATCGAGTGGATTGGTATTTGTTTTTTTTAGAAGGCCAAGCACCGCTTCTTTTCCCATATCGGAAGTGCCGAGGCCAGCACCTTTTAATATTCTTCTTTCTTTTACACCAGTGCGTGAGGTGATCCACTCATCAGTGGTGTCAACCATTTTCTCTAATTCAGCATTGGTTAGAACATATTCGGGAACATATCCCTGAACTCCTGTAATGGCGGCTCTGGTTTTTTGCATTTGGGTGGAGGATTCTTAATCCTGAAGGATTTGATTGTTCATGAATGCCTCCTTGAATTTATTAATAAGATTGCTTGCTACTACTTCTTGTGTGAGTGCAATCATATTTTTAAAAGCGAGGGCGTTTGAAATTCCGTGGGCAACAATTACTGGAGCATTTGTCCCAAGAATTGCTGAGCCACCATGGTTTTCATAGTTGAATGAATCGAAATACTCGTCGCTGATTTTTCTTGCTTTAATTAATTCATAAAATGATTCCCCCATTTTTAGAATTATATTTCCAGTAAAACCATCGGTGACAAATACATCAGCTTTATCGAGAAAAATATCTCTTCCCTCTAAGTTTCCGATGAAATTTATCTTGTCGTTTTCTTTTAATAGAGTAAAAGCATCCTGAGCGAGTTTGTTCCCTTTTCCTTCCTCTTCACCAATATTCATTAATGCTACCCTTGGACTCTCAATGTGGTAGACATATTTTTGATAGAGGGCGCCAAGTATTGCAAACTGATTTAACATTTCAGGTTTACAATCTGCATTTGCTCCAACATCTAATAACAAACCCGTCTTTCCATTTTCGTGTGGAATCAATGTGGCAAGAGCCGGTCGAATTACACCAGGAATAGTTTTGATTGAGTACATGGCACCAACCAACATCGCCCCTGTATTTCCTGCACTGGCAAAGGCATCTATTTTCCCCTCTTTTAAATATTGAAACCCAACGGCAATACTGCTGTTAGGTTTTGAGGCAAGCGCCCTTGTAGGCGACTCACTCATTTCTATAATTTCTGTTGTGTGCACAATGGAAATGTATGAATCTAATCCTACCTCTGATTCAATAATTGGGCGCATACTATTTTCATCACCAAAAAGAACCAACTCGTACTTTCCAGAAGTGTTTTCCTGGCAAAAGAGTTTAGCACCTTTAATGCACTCCAACGGGGCAAAATCGCCACCCATTGCATCTATTCCTAGTCGCATGGTGTGTTAGAGGGAAATGCTTTAGTTAAATTATGATGTGGCAGATTTATCAAGAATGATATTGCCTTTGTAAAAAAGCTTGTCTTCATTCCAATGAGCCCGATGACGAAGATGGGGCATACCAGTAGTCTGGTCAATTGACACTGTAGGTTCAATTGCTTTATCGTGTCCTCTTCTTTTGTCTCGGCGAGTTCTTGAGTGTCGTCGTTTTGGATTTGGCATAGTTACTTGTTTTTAATTTTTTTTAATGAGTCCCATCTCGGGTCTGGTTTGTTGTCTGACTCGGGGCTGAGGTTATTTAATAATTTTAAAGTTTCTTTATTACACTTTCCTTTTGATGGAACACTTAAGCAGGTAATTCTTCCTAATGGCACACTCAAAATGATGAATTCATAAATGAGTTGGCCTACATTAAAGATAGCTTCTGAATATTTGATGTACACCACATCAGCAAAACTATCGTCGTTTATTTCTTCGCGGTGATCGTCAAATTTTACAACGAGCGAATAATCGGCATCAATTGGAAAATCAATTTCATCGGCACAACGGTCGCATGCAACATGAATAGTTCCCGAAACTTGAAAAGTGAGCAGGAAGAAATTATTCTTCTTATCAAAATCCAAATCAACGCTAACCTTTGCGCGACTTACTGGTGATTGTTCAAAGAGCTCAAAAAATTTATTATCAATTTTGTAATGAAACCTGTGCTTTCCCGACTTTAATCCAACAAACGCAATATCAAACTCACGAAACAGGTTCACAGGCAGGTTTTTCTAAGGGGGTACAAATGTAAAGAAATGTATGAAATATAAAAGCGAAACTTAAGGGAAGGCAAAAAGCTCGTAAACGAACCTAAAATACCCCTAAAATGCCATTGTAGGCAATGTTTAATTGGGATTTTGCAAGATTGCGCTTATCTCTTCAAATGCTTTAGTAGTGGGAATATCATTGGGCTCTAAATTATGTGCTTTTTGAAAAAAGTAATGCCCCTTTTCAATATCCATTTTTTTAAGATAAGCTGCTCCTAGATTGCTATAAGGTCTGAAATAATTAGTGTCAATTTTTGAAGCGATATTGCAAAGCATAATTGCCGAGTCGAGTTTGTTTTCTTGAATGAAACAATAGCCAAGATTATTTAAAGCATCGGCATATTTTGGGGCTATGAAAATTGCTTTTCGAAAAGCAATTTTAGCGGAATCAACTATTTCCATTTGTAAAAAGACAACTCCTATGTTGTAATAGGCCTGTGCAAAATTTGGATGTATTTCAACTGCTTTTTTATCCTCGCTTATTGCTTTTTTATAATAATCAATTTGTTTTATTTTATAATTACTCTTCTCACCCGCTTTGCGGTACTCAGTTGCTATGGCGTGATGTGAATTAGCGCTGTTAGGTGAATTGTATAAATCTGCCGAAAAAAGAGTGAGGTTGTTTTCCCAATCGAAATTACGAATAAAAGTTCTTGCTGAATAGCTCCCAACTATAAACAAAAGAATAATTTGGATACTTCTTTTTTTAAAAAAAAATCCCTCCATAATTTTTGAAGAGAGCGGTAGTTTTATGAAAGAAAAAGAATTGATTTTGTAGAATGGAAGAAGTGAGATGCCGTAAGCAAGAAGCAGGCAGTAGGCGAGTGATGGCATGAATAAAAATCGTTCGGACATAAAAGTTCCAACGGTAAAAAATAGATTTGAAACAATTGAAAAGGTTATGACAAAGTATAAAATGGCAAATGAACTCATTGTTTTTCTTTGAATATTAATAATGGCAATAGATAGGACGACCAAACAAATTACAAGGCTTGCAATTGTTTCAATACTAGTGAATGAATGAATGGAAATTTGATAAGGATAATAATCATTGGTTAAAGTTATCGGTAGCACCAGTAACAATAAGTATTTGCCGAATGTGAAAATGATGGTGGCATATTTCTGCATCATTGTCATTCCATAAAATGGGTTGTTCATCAATTCAGTAATCTCAATGTTTATCGAGGCATTTGCAAATAATTGTCGCAGCAAAAGAAAAATTAAAGTTGCTGTAACGATTGCGCACATTACGGGTGCAAATTTTTTAAATGTGATGGATCTGAAAAACCAAGTGGCGATTGGAATGATTAAGAAAAATGTAATTGCATTTTCCTTTGATAACATGGCAAGCAGTAAATAAAAAGAAGCTAGAAAAAGAGTTTTATTGTTTCTTTTTTCATCTGAATATTTAAGGAACTGCGTAATAGAAATAACTGAGAAAAGCATGGAAAGTATTTCGTCTCGACCTTTAATATTTGCTACTGCTTCTGTATGAATAGGATGAACAATAAAGAGCAATGCCGTTATGAATGGAAGGTGGGTAAGGTAAGAATACTTTGTAGGCTGATCAATTAATAATCGTTTCAAGAATGTGAAAATCGCCATTCCTAAAAGTGCAAATAATAAAATGTTGATGAAGTGGCTTGCTGATGGATTGTTTCCGAACATTGAATGTTCAATAGCGAAACTGACCAATGAAAGTGGGCGGTATCGACCACCTGCCACATCATTATTTGCTCCCTTTAACCAACCATAAAATGAATCGTGGGTAAAAATTTCTGCAATACCAGCTACTCCTTTTTGTACAAATTGATTTTTGGTAATAACAATTCCATCGTCGAGCGCATAATCATTTTGCAGTGTGTTACAATAAACTAAAAAAGTAAAAATGAATAGCAGTACCAGATAAAATCGGTTGCTATGGGCCGATTGATTTTGAACTTTAAATTTTTGCTTTACGACTTCCTTTTTTTTAATAGCCATAAAAATATTTCAAAGCACAGTTGATGAATCATTTTTTTTGCTGAAAAAAGCTATCTTCTTTCTCTTTCCAATTCTTTATGTTTAATTGGATTGAAGTGCATTTGAGCATATCCTTTTCGCTGACGATAAATATCTAAGCACATAAAAAGAGCACTTCGAAAAGATTCTTCAGAGGCTAGATTGCGACCTGCTAAATCATAGGCTGGTCCGTGGTCGGGAGATGTACGAACAAAAGGTAATCCGGCTGTAAAATTCACACCACTTTCAAAGCTGATTGTTTTAAACGGAACCAATCCCTGATCGTGATACATGGCGAGCACGGCATCATACTTTGCAAATTGTCGGGTTCCAAAAAATCCATCGGCACTGAAAGGACCGAAGCATAAAATGTTTTTTGTTTTTGCGTCGTTGATGGCAGGAATTACTTCTGTGTTTTCGTCATTACCAATTAATCCGTTATCGCCATTGTGTGGATTTAAACCAAGCACTGCAATCTTTGGCTTATCAATTCCGAAGTCTTTTTGCAACGAGTCTTTCAGCAGGTGTAATTTTTTTAGAATCATTTCTTTCTTCACCTTCCCAGCAATTTCACTCACAGGAACATGGCCACTCACCAATCCAACTTTTAATTCATCACTGCACATAATCATCATTGGGTCGCCATCGGTTTTGCTTGCCAAATATTCTGTATGCCCTTTGTATTTAAATTCGTCGGCAGGCATGTTGTGTTTATTGATGGGGGCCGTTACCATACCCTGAATTTTTCCTTCCACCCAATCAAAGGTGCAGGCATTTAAACTTTTGAATGCATATTTTCCTCCAATGGCATTATCAATTCCTAACTGAACAGCTACTTCTTCTTCCCAACAATTAATAATATTGATGGTGTTGGGTTGCAAATTTTCAATCGAAGTGCTTTGCGAATAATTAAGGTTAGCTAAATTGATTGCCTTTCGATGAAATGAAACAACTTTTGCAGAACTATAAATAACAGGCGTACATAATTCCATAATTCTATTGTCGCTCAGTGTTTTTAGAATTGTTTCTAATCCAATTCCATTCACATCTCCATTCGTAATTCCAATAATTGGTTTATGTTCAGCCATTAGTTGTAGTTGCTAATTTTTCTAAGAAACGAAATAATAAACGCACACCGAAAGCCGATGCGTGTTTTCCCTTGTAGCCCTGGTTGCTTTGAAAAAATGCAACACCGGCAATGTCTAAATGCAACCAAGGATAGTCAGTAAATTTTTCTAAAAATTTTCCAGCGGTGATATGACCTGCTAAGGGGCCGCCAACATTTTTCATATCGGCAATATCGCTTTTCAAAAGGTCGCCATATTCATCCCATAATGGAAACCCAACCAGGCGTTCATATACTTCATGGCCACTTTCTTCCAGCTGATTTTTCTTTTGAGCATCGGCAGTACCCATGTAGGCAATTGCAAAATCGCCAAGTGCTCGATGTGCTGCCCCTGTAAGGGTTGCCATATCAATTACTAATTCTGGTTTGTATTGTTTTGCAAATGCAAGTGCGTCGGCCAAAATCATTCTTCCTTCAGCATCAGAATTTAACATTTCAACTGTACTTCCATCGTACATGCGAATAATATCGCCTGGTGCAAAGGCATTTCCGTTCAGCCGATTATCAGTTGATGGAACGAGCCCAATAATATGTAAAGGCAATGCCGTTTTGGCTGCAATGTATAATGCGCCTGTTATGGTAGCGGCGCCACCCATATCGCACTTCATGTAATCCATGCTGTTGCCTGTTGGCTTCAGCGAAAGTCCACCTGTATCATACACCACCCCCTTTCCAATTAATACAATGGGATTTTTGTTAACCGCATTTGCTGGTTTGTATTCCATGATACTGAAAGTAGGAGGGTCAATGCTTCCTTGATTCACTGAAAGCAAACCACCCATTTTCAATTCTTCGATTTTCTTTTTGTTGTAAATTGTGGTTGTGTAACCGACCACTTCACCTGCTGCTTTTATAGCATTGGCAAGATCAGTTGCATTTAAATGATTGACTGGTTCGTTTACTAAATCACGAACTAAGAAAATGGCTTCAATAATGGCTTGTAATTTTTTAACTTCTTGTTTTGATGAATCCTTTATTAATAATTTTATTTCACGAAGACTATTTGCAACTTTTTTTTCGTCTTTGCGATGTTTGATGAATTGATAATTACTCATGGCTAACCCTTCGCAAAAAGAAAATTGCGCTGTTGCAATTCCGCTTTCGTTGGTAACTGCCATGGTTTTTATTTTATAGCGATTAGCAATTCCACAAACAGCATTACCTGATTTGCGAATGGCCTCGTTTGTTTTATTAATTTCTTTTTTGTCTTCAGTTATTGAAATCATTACGGGAACTATTCCTCCCTGAAGAATGAAATTTTTAATGTCGGCTTTTAAATTCGATTCAATGATGTGGATGTCATTGCGATGAATAATTTTCAACTTTTTCCAATCGGTTTTCTTATTTGCAAGAACAACAATGGCATCGGTTTTAGCAGGAATGGCAATAGAGATAAATTTCATTAGATAAATGTATTTAGAACAGCAAAAGTAAAAGTAAATCTGAAATGTTCAGTTAGAAGTCGACTGATGAATTTGGGGGTAAATAATTAGAGGAGAGATAAAATAGTGGCTAACCGCTTATTGCCTGTTATTCTTTTTATTTTTTTTATCAAAATCAATAGGTTCAGGTGTAGGCGCTTGGTCTTGTGTTGAATTAAAAATAGAAGAAACATGATTCCATTTTTTTTTCTTTAATTCAAATGCTTCGTAACTTCCATCGGGTACATAATATGAATAAATGCCCTCTGCCTTTGGGTCAATGGGAATAAGGTGATCGTAAATTATTAATTGCAAATTGTTATCGTATCGCATAATGGTTTGAGCTATTTCTTTGTACTCAATCATAAATCGCGCTACATACTTTGGTTCTTCAATGGTTCCGATGTTAAAAATTTTTGAACCAAAAACAGGATTTCCTTTTTTATCGAAACTCAGCACATCAATTATTTTTTTATTGCTGAGTAAGGTGTTCCCATCCCAACCGAACAACAAGTATTGTTTTCCAATTTGTTTGATTTGATAGTATAATACGCCAAACCATTTTTCACTTGATGTGATAGTGTCTTGCGAATTTTTTATGTAATCGGAATAGTCATACAAAGGCCATATTTTGAGTGAAGAAGATTTTTTTTGAATAGCCCCATAGTACCGATACACCCCCGTTGTTTTCTGTAAATTCCAATTAAAAATGCGAAAGCTTTTATCGTCAGAGTACATAATATTGATTTGCCTCAGACTATCGAATGGATATTCAAATGAATTTTTAACTTTTAATGCTTTAATAAGCATTGGAATAAATTCATAGCAAGCTAATTGCCTGACTCCTTGTTCTGATCCATTTACAATTGAGTCAGCTAAAATTGAAAGCGAATCCTCATATGTGCGGATTGTTTGCAAATCTTCAGGAGCGATTCCTGCAATCGATTTATTACTGAATGAAAAAATCAGCACCAACACTAAAAGCAGGTTTCGGATTATTGCCACAGATTCAAAGTTTTATTTTAGGAACAGAAAAAATTAAAACGGATTTCTACTGAAGAAATTGCTTAGGCAAAGTTTCGATAATAAAATTCAAAAATCGAAGGCAAGGAAGAATGAATATCAACAGCAAAAAAATAGTTGACATAAAAAATCCACTCCGAAACTTTCAGAGTGGATTTTTATTTTCTGACTATTAAATTTTACTTCGTTAGATTCATAGTCTTTGTATCAATTTTATTTCCATCAATGAACAAAGTGTATTCATGCGGGTGAATTGATTCAATAAATTCTATCTAATTCACATTCTCAATAACAATAGCCGAGGCACCGCCACCACCGTTGCAAATTCCAGCAACACCAACTTTTGCATTTTTATTTTTTAAAATGCTAGTGAGTGTTACTGCAATTCGAGCACCCGAAGAGCCAATGGGATGGCCGAGTGAAACACCGCCACCATGAATGTTTACTTTTTCAGGGTTCAGATTTAATAAGCGATTGTTGATGATGGAGACAACAGAAAATGCCTCGTTGATTTCAGCGTAGTCCACATCTTCAATGTTTTTTCCAGCCATCTTCAGCGCTTTTGGAATTGCGATTGCCGGAGTAGTAGTGAACCAGGTCGGATCTTGAGATGCGTCAGCGAAACCAGTAATTTTAGCTAGTGGTTTTAATCCAAGTTCTTTTGCTTTTGTAGCACTCATCATTACAATTGCAGCGGCTCCGTCATTTAATTTACTTGCATTTGCTGCGGTGATAGTTCCATCTTTTTGAAAAGCAGAACGAAGTGTTTTTATTTTATCAAATTTTACTTTCTTGTATTCTTCATCATCGCTCACCATCATTTTTTCTTTTCCAACAGTCACCTCAATCGGAACAATTTCATCGGCAAAAGATTTTGATTCGTAAGCGGCGGTGGCACGCGTATATGATTCAATGGCGTAATTGTCCTGGTCTTCGCGTGTGATTTTATGTTCTTTAGCACATACTTCGGCTGCATTTCCCATATGAAAATCAGAATACGGATCCCACAAACCGTCGCGAATAATTCCATCAGTAATAGTTCCGTTACCGAGGCGATATCCGTTGCGTGCTTTATCTAAATAGTATGGAACATTGCTCATGCTTTCCATTCCACCAGCTACCACTATATCATTAATACCCAGCATTATTGATTCAGCTCCAAGCATTATGGCTTTCATTCCTGATGCGCAAACTTTATTTATAGTTGTACATGGAACAGAAGTTGGAATACCAGCCGCGATGCTGGCTTGTTGGGCTGGTGCCTGACCAATATTAGCGCTGATAACATTTCCCATAAAAACTTCCTGCACCTGATTGGCAGAAATTTTTGCCCGCTCTATTGCCGCCTTCATTGCTGCTGCACCCAATTGAGGTGCTGTTAAAGAGGCCAATGAACCACCAATGCTTCCGATTGGTGTTCGGGCAATTGACATGATATAAACTTCGTGCATGATTGTGATTGGGTGTTTTGTAGAGGGTAAATTTAAACTGACTGAACAGAACTCAAAATTGTATGCTATCCTGAACAAAAAATTTTGTAAAAAATTCCATCAGAATTATTTCAGGGTATTTCTCGAATCCTTCCAGACTAATTTTTCATCTGTTCGGGTCTGAAAAAAATCAGAACACCTGCCATCGCCATTTCCAGTTATACCACCATCTGGTTGACATATTAAAACTCCAGTTTCGTCAAATAATTGACTTGGAATATCACAGCAAGGTGCTGAAATGAAATATGTTGTTTTCCCATTGTATTTAAATGAATAAATACTTCGTGGTGGATTTGGAACAGCAGATTGTTGAAATTGTAAAATCTTATCTTTTATAAAAACCGGCAATTCAGCTGACGAGCTTTTTTTTGTGGTTTTACAAGCGCAAAAAATCAACACAAGCGAAACGAAAATGTATTTCATAAAACAAATGTAGTGTTGTTGGTCAGGAGGTCAAAAAACTGTTTGCGCGTTTTATTTTTTCACTATTCACTAAAAAAATAAGGGCTGTTCCACAATCATAGAACAGCCCTTTTAACCCAATAATGAACCAATTAATAACCAATAAACCCTTGTAAACTGCTAATACTTGAACTGAAACTGAACGCATCATTCACCATCCAGTAATTCTGATGGTCAACTACATGACTGTAAGCCATTTTTGCAAACTCTAATTTTGTTGACTCGAAATCGAAAAGGTTCATGATTCCGGCAATCTGTTGGGTGGTGAAGTAATTGTTGCGCATTGCCATTTGTGCCACTTCTGATTTTGAACTATCGAACCATTTATCGGCGATGCATTGTTTTAAAGTAAAGTAGGAAGATTTATCCATTGCATATGGCCCGTAACTATAGTGATTACTGCAATTTTCCTGATGATAATTCCCTTCGTAGTAGTTTGTATTGTATGAAGTGTAATAACTATGTATGGGCTTTATTACAGAAACAGGCGCGGGCATTATAGTCACCACTCTTTTTATCCTCAATTGATTGTATGGATCAATCACCGCAAAAATTTCTTCATCGGGTTTGAGAATTACGAAACCACTGTAGGCAAGGTGGGCAAATTTTGAATAATTATAACCGAAATTTTCGCGTGTGAAAACTTTTACTTTGTGGCGACCGGGTATGATTCCTGAAAGATGAAATTCATTCACAGCATTCGGATATTGAATTCCATCAATCAGTACACTAATTAGGTCATTATCGTGATTGCAGATATTTATTGTTGAAGTGTAGTGATCCGCTTTTACATTATGGTTAATCGCAACCAGCAAAACGATTTGTAAAATTTTCTTTTTCATAACAATTAGTTTTTAAAGTTCAGAAATATGATTGGCTATAAGCCAAGTTGTATGCCAAAATATTTAACAACTGTTTTTTTCATTTATTTGAAGCGGATATATGATTTTTAAAAATAAAAATATTCATATGAATCAATCGATTTAATTTGCTGTCCCTAAAAAAAATGATAAGCGATAGAACCATACGAGAAATAATGGATGTGACACGTGTTGAAGATGTGGTTGGCGATTTTGTCACACTCAAAAAGCGCGGACAGAATTTTATTGGTTTGTGTCCATTTCATAATGAGCGAACACCGTCGTTTAATGTTTCGCCGTCAAAAAATATTTATAAATGTTTTGGTTGTGGTAAGGCAGGTGATGCTATTTCTTTTTTAAAAGAGCACGAAAAATTATCTTATCCTGAATCATTAGAATTTTTAGCACGTCGTTACAATATAAAAATTGAAGAAATTGTTGAGGATGCTGATACTGTTGCCAAGAAGCAGATGGAAGACGGCTTGTATGTGGTTACAGGGTTTGCGCAGCAATATTATTCAAAGCTCTTATTTGATAATGATGAAGGAAGGAGTGTTGGTCTTTCCTATTTTCACGAGCGTGGATACCGAGATAATTTGATTGAAAAATTTCAGTTGGGATATGCCCTTAATTCGTGGGATGCTTTTTATAAAACTGCGAAAGAGAAAGGATATAACGAGCAGTTATTGACTGAAGTTGGCTTGATTGCCGAGCGCAAAGAAAATTTCATTGACTTTTTCAGAGGGCGGGTGATTTTTCCGATTCACAATCTTTCGGGAAAAGTGATTGCGTTTGCCGGAAGATATTTGAAGAAGGAAGAAAATTCGCCCAAATACATCAACTCTCCCCAGACTTCTATTTACGATAAGAGCCGCACACTGTTCGGTTTATTTCAGGCGCGCAATGCCATTCGTCAGCATGAAGAATGTTATCTGGTGGAAGGATATACAGATGTTATTTCTATGCATCAGGCAGGAATTGAAAATGTAGTGGCATCAAGTGGAACTTCCCTCACTATTGAGCAAGCTCGTTTGATGAAACGATTTTCATCCAACATTACAATACTATATGATGGTGATGCTGCAGGAATGAAAGCCGCCTTGCGTGGAATGAATGTTTTATTGGATGAGGATTTGAATGTGCGACTGGTTTTGTTACCTGAAGGTGAAGATCCTGATTCATTTGTGCAGAAGCATGGTACCACACCATTTAGAGAATTTGTTCAAAAAAATGCAACCAATGTTGTTTTGTTTCAGGCAAACTTATTAAATAAAGAAACCGGTAACGATCCTATCAGAAAAGCTGGAGCAATACGAGAAATTGTTGGAACACTTGCCCATGTTAGCGATCCAATTAAACGGCAAATGTTGTTAAAGGAATGTTCAACCACCATGCTCTTGGACGAACGCATATTGATTGCTGAGGTAAATAAGTTGCGTCGAAAAACTCACGATAAAGAACTGAAGCCATCATTGCCTGAACAAAAAATGCTAAATGATGCAGCGGAGGAGCAAATGCATTTCTCACGCGAAGATTTTATGGCTGAGCGCGACCTTATTCGCATATTATTAGAGTCAGGAAATAAAAAATATAACGACGATACTACTATAGCGAATTACATTATAAGTAGTATTTCAGATCATCCGTTTGAGCATCCTACTTATTTAATGTTGATGAATGAAATTGTGGGTTATCTGAATGCTGAGAATATTTTTCCACCTGATAGCTTTTTCATGGAACATAAAAATGAGCAGGTGAAACAATCAGTAATCAATTTGCGTCATCAGAATTATGAACTGAGCGAGAACTGGGAAAAAATGCACGAGATATTTATTACTGATAAAGAAAATAATTATAAAAAAGATGCAAGTAGCGCATTGCAAAGGTACAATCTTCGCACTATTGACCGCATGATTGCTGCCAATTCCAAAGAAATGAAGGAGTCGGAAAAATTAGGTAATGAAGAAGAGTTGATGAAGCAGTTGCAGATTCGCAAAACTCTGAACGATTTGAGAAAACAAATAGCTGCTGAAACCAGTATCGTGATTGTGAAATAAGTTAGGTGTTACACCAACAGATTAAATATCCTTCTGTCAAAAATTGATAATTTATTTTAAGAGAAATATTCATGTCCGTTTTTTTTATTTCGGCATTTGCGGTTCCTTCTGTTTTTAATTCGGGTAACAGAACAAACAAATCATTTTGAAAAGAAACTTCTCCTTTTGCATACAATTTAAAGAGCGCCTCTTTAGCGCACCAGATAAAAAGATTTTGTTCGTTGGTGAAAACACGATTTTGTTTTTCAGCTTCTGAAATATACTTGTGAGCAATAACTGAAACATCCCTGTATTCGGGCTCAATATCCACTCCGACTTTTTTGTTTTCGCTCATGATTACTGCACAAACATCATCGGTGTGTGATATGGAAATTTCTTTTTTATGACTGAGCAGTTCCGGTTTTCCGTGTTGCTTGTAATTGCTGTCAATAAACAAATCGGTTTTCAGTAATACTCTTATCAGATGCCGTGAAGCAAGCCACTGCAATCTTTTATTCTGCGCCTTTATATTTTGAAGAAAAAGTTTTTCTTCATCATTTAACTGTAATCGTGATACAAAGTAGGAAGGTTCTTCATCAATTTTCCAGGCTGCCAATTCATAATCTTCTTTGTGTAAATGGAATAGTAAAGGCATTGGATAAAATCAAAAGTTTGAATCAAAAGTTAGTTTTAAAAAACTACACAATCTTAATGAACGGCAATTGCACTAGGTATATGCTTCAGCATGTCCTTAGTCATTGCATCCAAATCGAAATTGTGTTCCCATCCCCAATCTTTTCTTGCTACAGAATCGTCAATACTTTCAGGCCAGCTTTCTGCAATTTTTTGACGGAAGTCAGGCGCATAAGAAATTTCAAATTCAGGAATCACTTTTATAATACTCTCCGCAACTTCTCTCGGATTAAAACTCATCGAAGAAATATTATATGAGCTACGAACTTTTATTTTTTCAATAGGCGCTTCCATCAATTCGATAGTTCCGCGGATGGCATCGGGCATGTACATCATTGGTAAACGAGTTTCCGCAGCTATAAAACTAGTGTACTCCCCTTTCTTTTTCGCTTCGAAATAAATATCAATAGCATAATCAGTGGTGCCACCACCACCTAGAGTTTTGTAACTGATTAAACCCGGATAACGAACACTGCGCACATCCAGATTTTTTTTCTGCCAGTAATAATCGCACCACCGTTCACCGGCTTGCTTGCTGATTCCGTAAATGGTGTTTGGTTCCATTATTGTCCACTGGGGCGTGTTTTTCATTGGTGTAGTCGGACCGAAAACTGCAATTGTGCTGGGCCAGAATAATTTTTTAATCCCAGCTTCAGAAGCAACATCCAATACATTCAGCAGTCCTATCATATTCACTCTCCATGCGAGTTCAGGATTTTTTTCTCCGGTTGCTGAAAGAATTGCTGCGAGGTGATAAATTTGTGTGACTTTATTTTTCTGAATCAGTTCAGCCAACTGATTTTTATTTAAAACATCCAATCTTTCAAATTGGCCACTTTCTTTTAATTCGCCTTCGGGGTTTTTTAAATCTGCTGCTATTACATTTTTATATAATTGTCGAAGTGCAAGTGTGAGCTCAGAACCTATTTGGCCGCATGCACCTATTACGAGTACCGTGTCGCTTGAATTCATTTTGGTTTGGGTTGGTGTAACAAATGTAAATTAGATTTTCTTTTTGTAAGATAATTGTAAATAATTTAGAGTAAAAAATGGAGCGAATATTCAAAAAATAAAA
>CAMDDP010000004.1 GCA_945892775.1 Chitinophaga pinensis | reverse complement strand
CTATAGGGGTAAATACAAGGGAGTTTTACGAGCTACTCAATTACCACCTTCTTCATTACCAAGCCGCCGGCGGTTTTGAGGCGGATGAAATAAACACCCTTGCTGAGTGTGGTGAGGTGCAGGGTTTGTGTTGGAGTGTTACATCGGAGCGAATAAACTTTTTCGCCTAATAAATTAATGACTTCTATTTGTTGAATTGGTATTGATGTGGTGATGGTGAAAAATACTTTACCGCAGAGGCGCAGAGTAAAATTTTTTCCATGTTTTTGTTTTTAGGAAAAAGTTATTTTGTGCTACGAAGACGAGTAAATGAAAACAAACAACATACTTTTTTAGAAATGAAAAAATTATACCCTTCATCATCCTATCAGTTCTATTTACAAGTTGTGCTAAGAAATACATTCAAATATTTGAAACCAATTCTTCAAACTTAACAAACACAAAAATAGAAAATGAGTGTTTCGTTTATGAAACAGATACAGTTAAAATCACTTATTCTTTTTGGACGAATAAAGGAGTTATGTCATTTGCAGTTTACAATAAATTAGATAAGCCGATTTATATTGACTGGAAAAATTCTTCATTCATCTATAACGACAATAAACTAAATTATTGGGTGGATGAAACTCAAACAAAGTCTGCTGCATACTACGGCGGGTATTTTTATACTGGTCCTTTGCTGAAATCCGGATATACAATTAATCAAGGTGTGCAAAGTTCAGTATCGTCAACTGTTAAACCTGAAAGAGAAACATTTATTCCACCTCATTCCAATTATTACAGGTCGCAATTTTATTTACTGCCAATTAGTTATTATCAACTAAAACTTGATTGTCAAAAAGATGTTGTTCCATGCAGCAGCATACCTGAAAATAAGGCAACAATTTGCAAGGAAGAATTTTCTCTAAACAATTCACCGCTTCATTTTAGAAATTATTTAGCTTTTTCTCTTTCTGATAATTCATCTCAATTCTTTTTTGTTGACAATGAATTTTATCTCTCATCTGTTAAAGAGATGGATACTCGTTATTATCTTGGTGATATTGTTGGGACAAATAATGGTGAGCCGATTTACAAGAATGGCGCTAAAAATGAATTTGAAAAAGGAACATCCTTTTATATTCGGATGCCTTCAAATACTGGAGTTGAGCATTCATTATTTTTGATGCGAATAAGAAGATAAATGAACGGGATAAAAATTATTTAACTCGCGTTCTGTAAATACTTTCTAATTATATCACTTGAATATTCGCAATCAAATCCTTTTTAAAAAAGTGATTCGACACTATTAAGAAATTTTATTGCAACATACTTATCCAACCCATTCTCAGTAGAAACTGTGATTTTCAAATCATCAAATCAGTTTTCACTCCGCCTTATTCAATATCCGCAGCTTGGCGTACTTGAGTAATATTTTTTTTGTGCCTGCTTCGCTGAATTCGATGGTGGCGATGCGCTCGAACTCGCTGCCTTCGAGTTTCAGAATTTTTCCGATGCCGAAGCGCTGGTGCTCTACTTCCATGGCTTCTTTTATTTCGCGGAAATCGTCGGGCTTGAAATCAACAGCGGGTTTGTAAGCAAAGGGCGGCGGAGTAAATTTTGGTGCGGCGGGTTTTTGCGTGTTAGCGGATGTGGACGATTTTTTATTGGAGTAATAACCAGGCTTGCTGTAAGTGTCTTCGCCGAGAAAATTGGGGTGCGAAAAATTTTTTTGCGGCGCTGAATAAATATTATCAATGCTCTTGGGGTCAATTTCATCAATGAAGCGGCTGGGGTCGCAGTAAGTGAGGGAGCCATAACGGTAGCGCGTGTTGGCATAGGAGAGCGTGAGCTTTTGTTTGGCGCGCGTGATGGCGACATAGAACAGGCGGCGCTCTTCTTCAAGGTCTTCGCGGCTGTTGAGCGACATGGCGCCAGGGAAAAGATTTTCCTCAAGCCCAACCACATACACACACTGAAACTCTAACCCCTTGGCGGAGTGAATGGTCATCATGCGCACACGGTCGTGGTCGTTGGTGTCTTTGTCGGCATCAGTAAGCAGCGAAATATTTTGCAGGTAGGCGGCGAGCGATTTATCTCTGGTGAGTTCATCTTTTATTTCGCCATCGGCTGTGATGTCGGGCGCTTCGCTGTCGGTAAATTCTTTTATGCCATTGAGCAACTCCTGCAGGTTTTCGTAGCGGCTGAGCCCTTCAACTGTTTTGTCGTCGTAGAGTTCTTTGAGTATACCGCTGTTTTTTGCCACGAGCGCTGCGGCATCGTAGGCATTGAGAATGGTTAACTGGTTCGCCCAGTTTTTTACCATGTACATAAAACTTTCGATGTTGCCGTTGCTGCGGTTGCCGGGCATTTCGGTGGCTGCATTGAGCAGCACATCCCACAGTCGCATTGATTTTTCTTTGGCAATGACCATTGCTTTGTCAATGGAAGTTTGCCCGATGCCGCGCGCGGGGTAATTGATAACGCGCTTGAGGGCTTCTTCGTCGTGATGATTGACGCAGAGGCGGAGGTAGCCGACAAGGTCTTTGATTTCTTTGCGCTGATAAAAGCTTAGTCCGCCGTAAATGACATACGGAATATTGAGGCGGCGCATGGCTTCTTCAAACGCGCGACTCTGTGCATTGGTGCGATAGAGAATAGCGAACTCGTTGTGATGGCGCTGGTGGCGCATCTTCTCTTCGAAAATACTGTCGGCAACGAGCTTGCCTTCGTCGTTGTCGCTGAGTGCGCGAATGAGTTTTATTTTTTCGCCTTCGAGATTTTCGGTCCAGATTTCTTTATTAATCTGCAGCTTGTTATTGCCGATAACTTTGTTGGCGGCTTTAACAATGTGTTGTGTGCTGCGGTAATTCTGTTCGAGTTTAAAAGTCTGCACTTCAGGATAATCGCGCTCAAAGTTTAGAATATTGGCGATAGTGGCGCCACGGAAAGAATAAATACTTTGCGCATCATCACCCACCACGCAAATATTCTGATGCACATCGCCGAGTTTTTTTACAATGCTGTATTGAGCGTAGTTGGTATCCTGAAACTCATCAATCAAAATGTATTTGAACCGCTGCTGGTATTTGTAAAGTATGTCGGGAAAATTTTCAAGCATGTGGTGCATCTTGAAAAGCAGATCATCAAAATCCATTGCACCGGCTTGCTGCATTCGGCGTTGGTATATTTCATAAATCTCGCCAATGCGCGGGCGACCTGAAGAACTATCGTCGCCTTGAATATTAAAATCCTGCTGGTATTCAGCCGGACCAACTAAACTGTTTTTTGAAGAAGAGATTCGGTTGTGAACCACATTGGGTTTGTAAAGCGAATCGTTCAAACCAAGTTCCTTGATAATTGCTTTCAACAGACTGCGTGAATCATCGGTATCGTAAATGCTGAAGTTGGTTGGATAGCCAATGCGGTCGGCATGGTAGCGAAGCACGCGCGCAAACACCGAGTGAAAAGTACCCATGTACAGATTGCGGGCTTCGATGTTTGTTAGCTTCTCAATCCGTTCGCGCATTTCGGCTGATGCTTTGTTGGTAAAGGTGAGCGAGAGAATATTAAACGGGTCAACACCCTGCTGTAACAGGTAGGCAATGCGGAAAGTAAGCACGCGTGTTTTTCCTGAACCGGGACCGGCAATAATCATTACAGGTCCGTCTGTTGCCTCCACAGCTTGGCGCTGCATTCCGTTCAGTTCATCCAAAAAATTCATGCGACGAAATTATGTTTCCGTTTTGGTGAATTATTAATTGAATTGTTTTTGTTAAGAAATATTTTTCGCAGATTGCAGCAATAATTTTTTATGAGTAGAAAAACGAAACCAACATCAATGGAGTTTTTGTGGACACCGGGGTTTGTGTTTGCATCAGTAATTCTGTTTTACCGATTAAACAACTCCATTCATTTGATTGATGCACAATCGGTTGGTGGTGGAGTTGTGGTTGGTTTGATTGGAGCTATAATTGGAATATTTCTGAAACGAATAACTGCTGCGCTTCCCTTTATTCAGCGAATTGCAATAATGATAGCAATTGTGGTAGTTGCTTTTTTTATTTCATAGAAATCAGCTCGTTTTTTTTAATTAAGGTCTCGATAAAAACCAAATTCTCAATCCTTAAAATTATTATAAAGCAGTTTTCTTTTCCTTCGCTTTTATTTTTTCGAAAAAAGATTTTGCAAAATCTTTTAAATCATTTGCTGATTCTTTATTCATGGTTGCGCGCTCAAAAGTATCGCTCATGGTCATAAGAGTTTGAAAGAAAAATAAATTCATTTCTTCCACGGTCATTTCTTTCGTCCATAGTTCGATACTCAATCCACTTGATGCTTTATGATCCCACATAGAAAGCATAATCGCTTTGCATTCTTTCCAACCATCAACGCTTGAGTCTGTTGCATCCCATTCAATTTTTTCAGGAATCAATTTCTCATCTAAAGAAATTGCCACATTGATTGTTGATTTTCGTTCAATATTATTTTCAACCATTATTTTTTCTTAAGAACGCAAAACTAAACTTCAAACTGAAATTTATTGGATGAGTTGTTCAATTCATTTCATTGATCTTTTTAGTCACACTTTAGTTCTTTATAATAATTTTTTTGAAAATTGAAAGCGATGTGAATAAATTTTTATTAAAAAAAATTTCAACACATTAAAAACTCATAAGTATCACAATTTCAGTATGATTACCCCACTGAAATAGAATTTGAACAGGCTGTTGTGCGTAAAGGTTAATTAACACCGTTGCTTTTCTGATTTGTAAAAAGTTATACTTGTATTGCGAGTAGAGAAAAGGCTACAATAATTAGTGAAAAAAACCTCCACTCCAATCCAAATACAATTTGAGAAAATGATTGCACCAATGTTTTTTTCTTTTGAAAAAAACAAAAGAAATCGTCTCCTTTAATTCATCCGAAAACAGTAATCTTAACTAAAAAATATATATTAAATGAACGAACATCTACAAAACGAAGTACTGCTAAAAGAAAACAAGGATCGCTTCGTTTTACTTCCTATTAAATATCCCGATATGTGGGAAATGTATAAGAAACACGAAGCAAGCTTTTGGACTGCAGAAGAAATTGATTTATCGCCCGACTTAAAGGATTGGGATACGCTGAATAAAAATGAAAAACATTTTATATCTCATGTTCTCGCCTTCTTCGCTGCGAGTGATGGAATTGTAAATGAAAACCTAGCCACCAATTTTATGAAGGAGGTTCAAGTTCCAGAAGCGCGGTGCTTTTATGGATTCCAAATTATGATGGAAAATATTCACTCCGAAACTTATGCGTTACTTATTGATACTTATATAAAGAACGCCGAAGAGAAAGACCGTTTGCTTCATGCTATTGATACCGTTGATTGTGTAAAGAAAAAAGCAGAGTGGGCATTGCGTTGGATCAATGGAGGTTCGTTTACTGAACGCTTAGTTGCTTTTGCTGCGGTGGAAGGAATATTTTTCAGTGGGAGTTTTTGTTCAATTTATTGGCTGAAGAAAAGAGGATTGATGCCGGGGTTAAGTTTTAGTAACGAATTAATCAGTCGCGACGAGGCATTGCATTGCGAGTTTGCATGTTTATTATATAAGCACATTGAAAATAAATTATCAAAAGAAGCGGTGTATGAAATAATCAGTGATGCAGTGAAAATTGAAAAGGAGTTTATCACTGATGCACTACCTGTTAGTTTAATTGGAATGAATGCAAAGTTGATGGCCCAATACATTGAATATGTGGCTGACCATTGGTTACATCAACTCGGTTATCCGAAATTGTACAACACTACAAATCCTTTCGATTTCATGGAATTAATTTCATTACAAGGGAAAACAAATTTCTTCGAAAAGCGTGTGGGGGATTACCAAAAAAGTGGAGTGATGAGCAAGAAAGAAGAAAATGTTTTCACAACTGAGGCCGACTTTTAATTAATCTTTCTGTTCTTATAATCATTTTTAAAAAAGATTTTAATCTAAAAAAAACTCTGTAGCTATGTATGTAATTAAAAGAGACGGAAAACAAGAACAAGTAAAATTCGATAAAATTACAGCACGAATTGACAAGCTTTGTTATGGTCTTGACACGAAACATGTTGAACCAATTGAAGTAGCAAAAAAAGTCATCAATGGAATATATGATGGCGTTACTACTTCTGAACTCGACAATCTTGCTGCAGAAACTGCGGCTAGTTTAACCACTAAACATCCTGACTATGCATTGCTTGCTTCACGCATTGCTATTTCCAATCTACACAAGAACACCAACAAGTCGTTCTCGCAAACCATGCGTGCTTTGCATGATTACATTGACCCACGCAGCGGGCAACCTGCTAAGTTAATTGCAGATGATATTATGAAAGTGATTGAAGAGAATGCTGCTGAACTCGATAGCTCTATCATTCACGACCGCGATTTTGGTTTCGATTATTTCGGATTTAAAACTTTAGAGAAATCATACTTGCTGAAATTATATGGCAATGTAGTGGAGCGTCCGCAACACATGTACATGCGCGTGTGTGTCGGCATTCACCGTGATGATATTGAATCAGTGATTAAGACCTACAACATGATGAGTGAGCGCTGGTTTATTCACGCTACACCTACTTTGTTCAATGCAGGAACACCGAAAGCACAAATGTCGAGTTGCTTTTTATTGACTATGCAGGATGATAGTATTGATGGAATTTATGAAACGCTGAAACAGTGCGCAAAAATTTCGCAGAGTGCTGGTGGAATTGGATTGAGCATTCACAACATTCGCGCTACAGGTTCTTACATTAAAGGAACCAACGGAACATCAAACGGAATTGTACCAATGCTTCGTGTGTTCAATGACACCGCAAGATATGTTGATCAAGGTGGAGGAAAACGCAAAGGTTCTTTCGCAATTTATCTCGAGCCGTGGCACAACGATATTTTTGATTTCCTTGAATTGAAAAAGAATCATGGCAAGGAAGAAATGCGCGCGCGTGATTTATTTTTTGCAATGTGGATGCCCGATTTATTTATGAAGCGCGTGGAAGAAAACGGCGAATGGTCACTCTTCTGTCCGAACGAATCACCTGGACTTGCTGACTGTTGGGGCCCTGAATTCGAAGCGCTTTACGAAAAATATGAGAACGAAGGAAAGGCTCGACGCACAATCAAAGCGCAAGACTTATGGTTTAAGATTGTTGAATCACAGGTTGAAACTGGAACTCCGTACTTACTTTATAAAGATGCTTGTAACAGCAAGAGCAATCAGCAAAATCTCGGAACCATTCGCAGTTCAAATCTTTGTACTGAAATAGTTGAGTTCACTTCAAAAGATGAAGTTGCCGTTTGCAATCTTGCTTCTGTTGCGTTGCCCCGATTTGTAAAAGATGGCGCCTTTGATTTCAATCGTTTGTTTGAAGTGACTTATCAAATCACTCTCAACCTCAATAAAATTATTGACAATAACTATTATCCAATTGAAGAGGCCCGCAATAGCAACATGCGTCATCGTCCAATTGGAATTGGCGTACAAGGATTAGCCGATGCTTTTATTTTAATGCGTCATGCTTTTGAAAGTGCTGAAGCCAAGCAACTGAATAAAGATATTTTTGAAACCATTTATTATGCTTCCATGACTGCTTCAAAAGATTTGGCGAAACAGCATGGTCATTATGAAAGTTATCCTGGCTCCCCAGTTTCAAAAGGAATTTTCCAATTCGATATGTGGGGCGTTACACCAACCAATCGTTGGGAATGGAGTGTGTTAAAAGAAGAGGTAAAAACATACGGCGTGCGGAATTCATTATTACTCGCACCAATGCCAACTGCCAGCACCTCACAAATTCTTGGCAACAACGAATGTTTTGAACCTTACACTTCTAATTTATATAGTCGCAGGGTATTAAGTGGTGAATTCACTATCGTGAATAAACATTTGCTTAAAGACTTAGTGCGCTTAAACTTATGGAATGACGGAATGAAAAATAAAATTATTGCTGCTGAAGGATCCATTCAAAACATCGCAGAAATTCCAGAAGAAATAAAACACCTTTATAAAACAGTTTGGGAAATAAAACAGCGCAACATCATTGATATGGCTGCCGATCGTGGTGCCTACATCTGTCAATCACAATCGTTGAATTTATTTATTCAGGATGCGACCATCAGCAAGCTAACCAGTATGCATTTCTACTCTTGGAAAAGAGGATTAAAAACAGGGATGTACTATCTGCGCACAAAAGCCGCTTCAAGCGCAGTGAAGTTTACGGTTACTCATGAAGCCATGCAACAACAATTAACCACTCAACTAACGGGAACTTTAGCTGTAGCAAATGAAAGTGCTGATTTATTCGAAGTAAAAGGCGCACCAGCAGATTATACTGATGGAGCAAGTTGCACATTGGACGATGAAGGCAACTGTATCATGTGCAGTGGATAAAAAATTACTTTGAAAAAATAATCTGGCGAAAATCTTGCGCGACCAAGGCTTTTTTTATTGGGCCTAATAAAGTTTGATTTACACTTCCTGAAAATATCTTTGGGCAGGTTTATTTTTCAATAAAGAAACAAATGTCGTTAGTACCCAATTCAACTCATCGCGAAGAGAAAGCAATTTTAGTAAGCCTGATACTTCCTGGACAAAAAGAAGAACAGATAGAAGAGTTTATGGATGAGTTGGCGTTTTTAGCTGAAACTGCTGGTGCAGTTACAATTAAAAGTTTTACGCAAAGATTAAAATCGCCTGATAGCGCCACCTTTATTGGTTCAGGAAAATTGCAAGAGATAAAAACCTATGTAGAGGAAAAAGAAATTGATTTAGTGATTTTTGATGATGACTTAAGCGGATCTCAAATTAGAAATATTGAAAAAGAACTAAAAATTAAAATCGTTGACAGAAGCAATCTCATTCTAGACATATTTGCTAGCAGAGCAATGACTGCACAAGCCCGAGCCCAAGTAGAATTAGCTCAATTACAATATTTGTTACCCCGATTAAAAGGTTTGTGGACTCACTTAGAAAGACAAAAAGGTGGAATAGGAATGCGCGGCCCCGGTGAAAAGGAAATTGAAACTGACCGCCGGATTGTGAAGTATCAGATTTCATTATTAAAAGAGCAACTCGAAAAAATTGACAAACAAAGTTTCACTCAACGAAAAGGTCGTGGCGAATTAATTCGTGTGGCGTTGGTTGGTTATACCAATGTAGGCAAGAGCACCTTGATGAATTTATTGAGCAAGTCGGATGTTTTTGCTGAAAACAAATTATTTGCTACACTTGATACCACTACTCGCAAAGTTGTATTTGAGCGAATGCCTTTTTTGATGAGTGACACCGTAGGATTCATTCGCAAACTTCCGCACCATCTGATTGAAAGCTTTAAAAGCACATTAGATGAAGTGCGTGAATCGGATATTCTCATTCATGTTATTGACCTTTCGCATACAAAATTTGAAGAACAACTTGAAGTAGTTAATAAAACCATTACCGAAATTGGTGCATCAGGCAAGCCAACAATTTATGTTTTCAATAAAATAGATTTATATGAAAAAAACTATTTTGATGAAATGCTTCCAGAAGAAGTAAAAATTGAATTAATGGAGGAACTAAAAAAGAGTTGGCAGATAAAATCAAATAACAGCGCCGTATTTATTTCAGCTACAAAAAAAGAAAACATCAATTCATTGCGCGATTTGATTTTTAGTAAAGTGAAAGAGCAATACGAAATTCGTTACCCTTACAAAACACATTTTTTTTAATAAATAACTATCGGTTTTAATATCACATTAAAATATCAGTTGCAGTGCCCGCTCCCAATTTTATAAAGAAAATATTTGCTAATCCTACGGGTGAAAAAATTGTTTTAGTATTCAGAAATATTCCGTTGCTTAACCATTGTGCAATTGCCTGCATGCCCCTACATACATTTTACCAAAAAGAAACTTACAGGCTCGTTACAAGAAAAGGAATTAATTACCAACTTGATTTAAGTGATTGGGTGGAATGGAATATTTATTTCAAGAATGAAGTTGAGCCTCGTGAAAAATTATTTTCTATCGTGAGACACGGAATGACTGTTATTGATATTGGAGCTAACGTTGGAGAAATCACTTTAAACATGGCAAAAAGAGTGGGAGAAAATGGAAAAGTATTTTCATTTGAGCCTTCATCAACTAACCACCATAAATGTTCGCGCAATATTTCTTTGAATGAACCCCTTATAAAAACAATCGAATTGTATTCATTCGGCTTAGGAGAAAATACAACAAGTGGTTTTTTAGAAGTAAATGACAAAAACAATTTTGGTATGAATTCAATTTCGAATTCAGGCGAAAAAATTGAACTGCAAAAATTGGATGTAGTTGTAATTGAGAAAAATATTTCAAAAATTGATTTAATAAAATTAGATGTAGAAGGATATGAATTAAAAGTGCTCAAGGGTGCAGAAAAAAGCATAAAGCAATTTCATCCGAAATTATTTATTGAGTTGGATAATGAGCTGTTAAAAAAACAAGGAGATTCGGCTCTTTCATTATTAAATTGGTTGCAAGAAAATGATTATAAAATCATCGACCCCATACTTTCCGCCGAAGAATTAGCGAATGGCCATTTTGATATTATTGCTAATTAATCACTCGGCCCGTTCATAGTGCAGCTCATAATTACGCTCATTATATTCCGTTTGTAGCCAAAGTTCTTTTTTTGTTAGTCGTAAAATTTTATAAGTTACCACTGATGAACTAATTAGTGGCCCAGCCATATTTAAATCATTTACAACTTTAGTGGCGATTAATACCAATTCTGTTTTTTTATTTTTAAACTCATACCACCCTATGTTGGTTACATAATAAGCGGAGTCCACTCCCCCTCTTATTAAATAGCTCGAAGTATCAGAAAGCCCCGGATCATTTAAATCGATGCCAGGAATCAAGGTGTAATTATTAAAAACAACTGTCGAATCATTTCCGTTAATTAAGTAAGACTTTAAGCTCCACGCACCTACTATTCGTTGAATTGGTGAGCGCAAGCTGAATGTGGGACCATTTGGATATTTTTTACAAGAAAAAAGAAGAAATAGTGAAAGAAAAACAAGGCTTGTATTTTTTTTCATTTCAACAAAGAGATAATTTTTTTCAACTCCGTTTGATTGTGATTATTTTTAATGGCATTCAGCACATCTAATTTTTCTTTAGTGGTTAAATGCCAGGTCATACTTGCTGCGCTATTTAATTCGGAGGGGGTGTATTCAAAAGTGACAACATGTAAATCAGGCTTTAGCCAAGTGGCCGAACTATTTATTTGTTCATCAAAATGAAAGTCCTGAAAATCACTCCAATTAATATAAATACTACTGAGTGGGTCAATTATTTTACTCATTAAGGATTGGTGCAAACTAACCTTGGGTTCAATATTTTTTTTCATGTCTCGCATTTGTACAATCACCACACTTCCTACATTTTCATTAATCCATTCTTTAAAAACATCAAGATATCTCATTGATGTTTCGGTTCCAAAATTATCGCGCAAGCCCGCATCCATTGTTTGAATTTCAGGTGTTGTTGGAAGAAAAATATTTGGCATTATATAAGGGAAAGTGGCGTTCATCCTGATGGCAGTAGTGAATTGCAGGAGAGGTCCATCCTGATTTAAAAAAAAGTTTTGTAAATCAATTGCATCAACCTTTGAAGCCTTTTTTTTATCTTCAAAATTGGATGGTCTATTTAAATAAGCCACCGGTTGTGAGGCAATATTTAATCTTCGCCCATCATCAATAATTGAAGGAGTAAATACCATCATCGGAATAATTCCCTGTTGTTCAGCAGAAGCATAATCAGAAATAGATTTTTTTAAAACCCCCTTTGTGTTTTCATTTAACTGCTCTTCCCACATATACCCTCTATCTTTCCGATATTGATTTTTACCTACCCTAAATCGCTGCCATGGAATTATTAAATCATTAACTACAAAAGAAAACGAAACCGCATTTAACATATCGCGTGATATGTTGTTCAGGTATTCATTCTGACTTAAATCTATTTTTTTTCCATTTTGTTTTTCCAGAAAAAGTTCACGGTAATATGCGGCACCTAAAGTTCCACCGGAAGCCCCAGAAATTAATTTTGAGTGTTTTAAAAATTGGTCTTGGGTTATGCTGTCCAAAACCTGCATCACATAAAAACTCCAAACTGTTGATCGCAACCCCCCCCCACTACAATTAATTAAAATCATAGTTGGCTTTGATGAATCCGCTGTTACTAACTTTTGTCTCCATTTATTTAGGGAAGCCAATTCAAGTTGTTTGTCATGGTAAAAAGTTGCTGAGTCACTTTTACTTTCTATAGTAGAAAGATTATAATCGATTCGCTTTTCAGCTTTATAATTTAATCCGAAAGCTTTATTCTTATGATTCATAAAATCAAAGTGAAGCATCAGGCTGAAACATATAGCTAAAATTATAAAAACAGGTGTCCCCCAGGTCTTAAGATAATAAGCGAATGCCCCTATTGGAGCCACCAAAATGCTAAATAATAAAAATATACTCGCTGCTGCCGGTACACGAAAAAAGGGATAGTCCATCAGAAACCCCAACAGAACAATTACTTCTAACGCAATTAGCTCAAGTACCAATGCATTGCGATGGTGTTGCTTAAAAACAGTTAATAATTTTTCTTCATCATAGTGATCAACCTCTCTAACCCTTCGCATCTTCCCTGGATAGATTAAAACATAATCAACCCGTAATTTATTTTTTTCAATGGGCTGATTAAAACTCCATCGCTTCATAGGATTATGATTTGTTTTCTTATGATTCGCTGTATTATTGTAATGAGAATTCAATGATTTTGAAAAGGAAATGGCAAGGATTAAAACGCCGCCCAATAACAGCCCTAAAATACTTAGAACTATATTATACCAGGCTTTTCCTTCAAATTGTGCCTGAAAAAAAACAAGCTCTATTATATAAATAGCAACAAATAACAATGGAATCAAGCAGTTGTTAAAACAATAACTTCTAAAAGGTTTTTCAAAAGTTGCAAGAAATGGAAACCGATGTGCGCTTAATATATAACTTGTAATATTCCAGATAAGCACAAAACCCCCAAAGCCACAGCCTACTAAAAAAAAACTCCAAAAATTTACTTCGCCTAAATATTCAGGATCTAAAAAGAGATAAGCCAAACCATAAAGGGCAGCCAAATTCTTTGTAACAAAAAGAATTAGAATGATGAAAGAAAGGACTAAAAATAAATTTCTTCGCAAATGCAGTAACAATAATTGCACAGGAAAAGACCAATAAATATTTTTAACTATTTGCACTTTTTATTAAGGTATAAGAGAATACGAAAAAATGGTGTCCTTTGTTTTAAGATTGAAAAATAATTTGTTATTCAGAAAAAATAGTCCTTATAATTAAACAGAAAAATGTTTTTGTGTCCTACTACTTTTCATATGCGCCAATGTCATACAAACCTGCTATTCGAGGATTTCCTTCTAAATCAGTCACTAATAACGGAATATCAATCCCCCCATTAATACAGGGTGAACCTGAAGACAAATGATAATCCTCTTCAGAAAAATTAATGAATAATGGATCGTTCTTAAACCAACTTCCCTGCAATGTGGAATCTGATTTTATACAACATGAATTGAAAATTGCATTTCCAACAGCTGTACCTAAAAAATCCAATGAAATTTCCTGTTCCAACCCGCCCCAGATTATGCAATTATTAAAAATTGCGTTGCATGATGCCAATCCATAAATCACATTATTAATAGCATAATAATTACTCAAATAAACTGCGGGTTCCTGGTGATTAATAACCGTGGTGCTGTAATCAGCAAAAGTGCAATTATCGAATTGATAGTCGCCACCGAGAATGGTTTGAAAGCAATTGTTTTGTCCGCAGTTAAAAACCAATAAATTTTCACCTCTAATAACCGCTGTTATTCCAAGGATACCACTATATAACATGTTTTTAATTTTTACTCGTCGCATAAAAAGATTTGGCAATCCATTGACTGGTAATGAATCAACCCTAACCCCTATTTCGGCATCCTTTATTATTGCACAATCAATTTCATTATTAATACTTCCTTTCAGAAAATGAATGCCCTGCCACCGTCCTGGCAGGTCCTGAAAATACGGTTCTAGTCTATCCCCTTGAAAAATAACAGAGTCAGCACAATTTGGATTTACAAGTAAGGTTCCGGCAACATATATTCTTGAATTGGGGTGGTTATATATTCTACAACCACTTTCAATTGTTAATGTTACACCTGTATCAACGAGCATTGAGTTTATTATCACATATGGCAAATCATTAATCCAGGTTTGATTAGTTTGAATAATTGAATCGTATATAAAATGAGCATTTTGCCCCCAAGCATTTAAAATTACTGATTGATTATTTCCATTTGTATTAAACAATATTGAATCTTCAATCACAAATGGATTGGCAAGATTGTTTGGGTCAACAGTTACTGCTGCGAAAATGTACAGGCTGTCGTTGGCTGCTATCTCCACATCTTTTGCTTCAATGCCGGCAATGCCATCCACATTAATTCTAAAATGAGAATCAACTCCTCCGGCTAATTTGATATCGCTGATTTTTATTTTCTTATTCTCCTTGTTATAAATTTTAAAATACCTGGTAGCTGAACCAATGGAAGTAAATACGGTATCGAATGTCAATGTGTCTTTACTGAAACTTAATTTAACAGAAGAGTCAGTGAGAAAAACATCCTTGCGGCACGAAGCCATCGAGAACAGAATTGCACTAAATAAAATCAGGTTTTTAATTTTCATCAGCAGCGAAGAACGACAAAGTTGAAAGGAAATTGCAAATAGTCAATCAGAAATATTTTTTTATCACATGGCAACAGCAATTGTTGCACAGCTTAATTTAACATCAGCACTGTTTAACAGTGCACGACTACATGCTTCTAGGGTGCTACCTGTAGTCATCACATCATCCACAATTAATAAGTGTTTCCCTTTCCATTGTTCCGTCTTTTCGGTATAAAAAATTTCCTCCACATTTTTCCATCGTTCAAATCTTGTTTTTTTTGTTTGAGTAGTTGAAGCAATTCCCCTTAATAAAAAATCATTTCGCATAGTAATACCTGTAGCTTCTGAAATTCCTTTTCCAATCATGAATGCCTGATTGTACCCTCTAAATCTTTCTCGTGATGGATGTAGTGGAACAGGAATAATAAAATCAACATCGTCAACTGCATGATCTCGTTTTAAATCCGACCCATATAATTCTCCAATGTAAGTTCCAACATCATCGCGCCCTTTATATTTTAAATGGTGCAATAATTCCTGCACCCTTGTTTCTTTTCCAAAATATAAATACGCGATGGCTTTTTCAAAATTCACCCGTCCCCAGAAATGTTTTTCCATTGGATTGCCTATCCATTTATGGTAATTAGTTAGGGGTAATTTGAACCGGCAAGTGGTGCAAATAACTTGTTCTTGTTGCACCAAACCCGTTCCACAGGCAACACACGCTGAAGGGAAAAATAGATAGAGTAAATCTTCAATAGGTTGTCGAATGAAATTAAATCGATTTTCCATTGGCCTATTAATTTTATTGAAGGAAAGATAAAGATTTTGTTGAGAAATAAATATTACTGATACAACTTTACCAAAAAAATTCATAAATGATTTACCTCATTCTCGCCCTAGGCATTTTTGCTGCCTCCTTTGGAGCAATCAGTTATTCCCGACTTCAAAAAAGAGAGGGGGTGATGTATAAATTTTTAGGAAAAGAAATTTCGAGAGAATGGACTTCATTCGGGTTATTCTTTTTAGGAATATTTCTAATTATCACATTTATGATTGTTGAGGTTCAACCACGATTTTATAAGTCCAGAAGTTTACAATATCCTTCGAATCAAATCTTCCACCTTATTGACAAGCACAACCTCAATACCGAGTTTGCTTAAGTTCAAGCTTTTTTTGTTGTAGCCCGAAATAAATATTTTTTCGAACCCAAGTTTTGCGGCTTCACTTATGCGCTGTTCAATACGATTCACAGTACGAATTTCTCCGCTTAATCCAACTTCGCCACAAAAACATATGTTTGGTGCGAGTGATTTATCTTCATAAGAAGAAAGTATAGCCGCTACTACTCCTAAGTCAATTGCAGGATCTTCCACCCGAATTCCACCCGCAATATTTAAGAACACATCCTTTACACCAAAGAAAAATCCACATCGTTTTTCTAAAACGGCAAGCAACATTCTCATTCGCTGTAAATCAAATCCGGTGGTTGTTCGTTGCGGAGTTCCATATACCGCTTGTGTAACGAGCGCTTGTGTTTCTACTAACAAAGGTCGCATACCCTCCATGGTTGCGGCAATGGCAATTCCGCTGAGCATCTCATCACGCTGTGTCAATAATATTTCTGATGGGTTACTTACTTCACTCAATCCGCTTCCCTGCATTTCATAAATTCCTAATTCACTTGACGAACCAAACCGATTTTTTACTGTGCGCAAAATGCGATAAGAGTAATGCCTATCGCCTTCAAATTGCAAAACCGTATCAACCATGTGCTCAAGAATTTTGGGTCCTGCAATAATCCCTTCCTTAGTAATATGACCAATCAAAAAAACAGGAACCCCACTTTGTTTTGCATATCGCTGAAACTCGCCAGCGCATTCTCTAATTTGTGAAACACTCCCAGAGGTTGACTCCACTAATTCGGTTTGCATTGTTTGAATAGAATCTACGATTACCACTTCAGGTTGCAATTCCTGAATGTGCCTAAATATTAATGCTGTTGATGTTTCAGGTAAAATGTAACACTCTTTATTTTTTGTTCCGATTCGTTCGGCGCGCATCCTTATCTGATGATCGCTTTCTTCTCCTGATAAATATAAAACTTTCACTCCTTCCATTCGGAGTGCGAGTTGTAAAAGCAAGGTCGACTTCCCAATTCCAGGTTCACCACCTACTAAAATTAATGAGCCCGGCACAATTCCTCCTCCTAAAACACGATTCAGTTCATTATCGGGAGTAACTATTCTTTCATCAGGAATTGGTTTTATTTCCTGAATAGTTTTGGGTTTTGTGGCCTCATGTTTTTCTTTTTTCTTCCACGGAGTAGCTGACTTATCCCGCTCAATCACCTCTTCCACATAAGTGTTCCACTCATTACAACTAGCACATTTGCCAATCCACTTGGCGGCTTGAGCCCCGCAATTAGAGCAATAAAAAACAGTTCTGACTTTACTCATTCGAATGCACGAACATAAGAAAGTGGTGACAAGTTTTTTATTGTTAATAAAATAAAGTGACAGCACCCCAGATATTGATTCTTGGTTTTACACTATCCTCAAGCTATTTGACTAACGGCACCAACTTTTATTTGGTATAATGGAACGATATAATTTATATTTGAATTAATAAATTAAAAAGCCTCAATAAAAATGAAGAAAATTTTTCTATCCCTCGTTGTGCTCGTTGTATCATTTACATCGTTTGGACAAAATTCAGTTGACCCAAGAAATTGTGGTTCCATGGAAAATCTAAACATGCTTTTGCTACAAGATCCAACTCTTGCCGACCGCATGCAGCAGATTGAACAATTCACTCAGGATTATATTTCCAACCATCCAAATCAGGAGCGTGCAGTTATTACCATACCTGTTGTGTTTCACATTGTATATAATACTTCGGCACAAAATATTACTGATGCAAAATGTCAGGCGCAGATAAGTCAGCTCAATTTAGATTTTGCACGACTGAATACAGATGCTTCAAATACTCCTGCTGCATTTCAAAGTCTTGGTTCAAATACTCAAATACAATTCTGTCTCGCTCAGCGTGATCCAAGCGGAAATGCCACAACAGGTATTGAGCGCAGAAGCACTACTACCACTTCCTTCTCATCAAATAATGCCATTAAATATTATGCTAATGGCGGATTGAATGCTTGGAATGCAAGTTCATATTTAAACATCTGGTCAGGAAATTTAAGTGGAGGTCTTTTAGGTTATGCCCAGTTTCCAGGTGGTCCTGCGGCTACTGACGGAGTTGTGTTGTTGTATTCTTCTATCGGAAGTATGTTAAGTCCTGGTACTGCAACAAATTATGCATTAGGTAGAACTGCTACTCATGAAGTAGGACATTATTTGAATCTATGGCACATTTGGGGAGATGCCACTTGTGGAAATGATCAGGTAAATGATACACCAACACAACAAACTTCAAATGGCGGATGTCCTGCATTTCCTCATACAACATGCAGCAATGGAGCTAACGGAGATATGTTTATGAATTACATGGATTACACTTATGATAATTGCATGAATATTTTCTCAATCGGTCAGTCTGCAAGAATGAACGCAACATTAGCTTCAGGTGGCGGTCATTATTCTTTAACAACTTCATTGGGTTGTGCCGCGCCTGGCGGCGGCGGAACATGCGGTACTCCAGTTAGTTTAAGCACAAGTGGTGTTACAACATCTGCTGCTACTTTAAGCTGGGCTGCTATTAGTGGCGCAACTTCTTATAATGTTCAATATAAAGTTTCTTCAGCATCAACATGGACAACTACCACATCAACAACTCCAACTAAATCATTAACCGGATTAACAGCTAACACTACTTATAATTTTCAGGTGCAAGCTGTTTGCGCCACAACAGGTGCTTACTCTTCTGTTGCTTCATTCACCACTTTATCGTCAGGCGGAGGGTGCACTGATATTTATGAATCAAATAATACTTCTACTACTGCAAAACCAATCACCAACAATGGAAGCATCACCGGTTTAATTTCCACCACTTCAGATATTGACTGGTTTTCGTTTACCAATTCATCTTCTGCTTCAAAAATCAAAATCACTTTAACAAATCTTCCTTTTGATTATGATGTGAAATTGTATAATCCAAGCGGAACATTACTTGCCACATCTCAAAACAGCAGCACTACAAGTGAAACAATTATTTATAACACAACCTCAGTAATTGGTACTTATAAAATAAAAGTTTATCCATACAGTGGTTCAAGTGCAACAAGTTGTTACACATTAACTGTACTAACCGGCGCAACAAATTTCCGCACCATACAAGGTGGAGCAGTAGAAATCAATCCAACTGAAACTACTTTGAATTTGTATCCGAATCCAACTGCCAATAAATTAATTGTTGATTACAATACAATGATTAGCGAAAACATCACTATCAATGCATATGATGTATTAGGAAGAAAAGTTTATAGTGAGATGAATACAGCTAATGTGGGTTCAAATACCTACTACCAAGATTTCAACTTCCTTGATAATGGATTTTATATTCTTGAAATTAATAACGGCACAACTGCTACTATTAAGCGTTTCATAATGGAAAAATAAATAGGTAAGGCACCAACCTAAATCAGAAGTCCTCTTGAGCAATCGGGAGGGCTTCTTTTTTTGTGTCAACTTAATCGAACATGAATTTTTTATTGGTTAGAAATATGCCCCTCCATAGGCCCTTCTTATAACAATCAACTACTTTCTTTGAACAAAATTTAAAGCTATGAATAAGAATATAATTCTAATTGGTCTTTTTTGCGTGAGCGTATTGGCTTCCTGTGTTTCAGCCCGAAAA
Organism: Chitinophaga pinensis; assembly: GCA_945892775.1. GTDB lineage: Bacteria > Bacteroidota > Bacteroidia > Chitinophagales > UBA10324 > UBA10324. The sequence continues at coordinate 83,529 of CAMDDP010000004.1, read as the reverse complement.
TTTGAAGATGCACAAGCCATGATAGAAAAATTAAATACAGAAAATAAAATCTGTAAAGAAAAAACAGATGGGCTTATAGCTAAAATAGATGAATTGAATAAGCAGTTTAATGAACTAACAAACGCAAGAAAAGATTTAGTAGATGATACCACCAACTACGGAATTCAATATAGAAAAATCATGTCGATGAATAAAGAGTTAAATACTTTGTATGAAAAAGTAATTGATCAGAATAAAGCGTTGCTGAATAACAGCACCAACGAATCACAGAAATTTCAATCGCAGTTAGCAGAGAAATCAAACCAATTAGATGAGAAAGAAAAAACACTGAACGAATTACAATCAACATTGCAAAAACAACAAACAGATTTAGACCAATTAAAAAGTGATTTGGAAGCGAAGAATAAAAAAGTAATGGAGTTGGAAAGTGCCTTGACAAAAAATGATTCGCTCATGAATGCACTGAAAAATAAAGTATCGGATGCGTTGATGGGTTTTGAAAATTCGGGTGATTTAAAAGTTTATACCAAAAACGGAAAAGTGTATGTATCACTTTCTGAAAATCTGTTGTTCAAATCAGGAAGCATCGTTGTTGACCCGAAAGGAAAAGATGCATTGCAAAAATTAGCTGAAGTACTGAACAAAAACACCGACATTAAAATTTTAGTGGAGGGTCATACTGATAATGTAAAACTTGCAGGCACAGGTGCAATGAAAGACAATTGGGATTTAAGTGTGTTTCGCGCTACATCTGTAGCAAGGATATTAATGGTTGATGGAAAAGTTGATGATGCACGAATTACCGCATCGGGCAGAGCAGATACAGAACCTGTTGCTTTAAATGAAAATGCCGATGGAAGAGGAAAAAATCGCAGGACTGAAATTATTCTGCAGCCCAACCTCACTGAAATAAATAGTATTTTGGAAAACAAATAGTAGCCGAAGAATATATTTGTTGCCCTAATTAAAATGTGGCTACTCGATTTACTTAATAAGCGTAAAGGTTCTGAAAAGGGTGATATGTCGTTCCTCGATCACATTGAGGAATTGCGATGGCACATTGCTCGTGCGCTCGGCGCTATTCTATTTGCCGCAATTATTTTATTTCTGAATAAATCCTTTTTGTTCGATACGATTATTCTCGGCCCGATACATTCTGACTTTCCGACCTACAAATTATTTTGTAAACTCGGTCACATGTTGGGGATGGATGATAGTTTGTGTACAGGTGCTATACAATTTCAACTGGCAAGCATTGAACTGACATCGCAATTTATGATTCACATGAAAGCATCATTCATGACCGGGCTGATTATCACATTCCCTTATGTGCTTTGGGAATTCTGGCGGTTTGTAAGTCCGGCTTTATATGAAACCGAAAGAAGTAAGGTAAACGGAGTAGTAATTGTTGGATCGTTATTGTTTTATGTTGGATTGCTTTTCGGGTATTATATCATAGCTCCTTTCACCGTCATTTTTTTAGGGGGATACCAAGTGAGCACTTTAGTATCAAATATTTTTAGTCTCGATTCATACATGGAAACAGTTAGTGGTTTATCGCTCACATCAGGATTGGTGTTTGAGTTCCCGTTAATTATTTATTTTTTAGCGACGCTTGGAATTTTGACCGATAAAACTTTGCGGAAATTCAGAAAATACGCTCTAGTGGTTTGCCTGTTTCTTGCTGCCATCATTACCCCATCGCCAGATATGTTCAGCCAATTAATAGTTACTTTTCCGTTATATGGGCTGTATGAAACAAGTATATTCGTAGCTGCCCGTGTGACCAGAAGAAGAGAGAGAAAAGCAGTGAAGGAAAATCTGAGGTAGTCAATTTCCAAATCGCTCCTTTATAATTTTATCCAACGCAAACATTTCATCGCGGTAACGAGCGGCTTGAATAAAATCAAGGTCTTTAGCGCTCTTCTCCATATTTTTTCTTGTATCGCGAATTGATTTTTCTAACTGATCACGACTCATGTATTTCACAACTGGGTCGGCAACCAAACTTGCTTCATTGCTTTCAATATAAGCACCTGCTTCCATCGGTCTTATTTGCAACACTGCACTCTGATCAAGAATTTGTGCGCGTGTTTTTAGAATAGTCATCGGTACAATATTGTGCTTAAGGTTGTACGCAATTTGTTTTTCGCGACGACGGTTTGTTTCATCAATCGTTCGTTGCATGCTGCCAGTAATATTATCGGCATACATAATCACTCTTCCATTTGCATTTCGTGCTGCACGACCCGCAATTTGAGTAAGTGAGCGTTGGTTACGCAGGAAACCTTCTTTATCAGCATCCATTATTGCAACCAGTGATACTTCAGGTAAATCCAATCCTTCGCGCAAAAGATTTACTCCTATCAACACATCAAAAACTCCAAGTCGTAAGTCACGCAAAATTTCAACCCGCTCTAATGTTTCTACTTCAGAATGTATGTAACGGCAATTTACATTGAGTCGTGTCATGTACTTGCTCAACTCTTCTGCCATGCGTTTAGTTAGGGTTGTAACTAATGTGCGCTCGCCTTTTTTTGTAGTGTTGTCTATTTCTTCCAATAAGTCATCCACCTGATTAAGGCTCGGTCGTATATCAATTGAAGGTTCGAGTAATCCTGTTGGTCGAACAACCTGTTCAACAAACACACCCCCTGTTTGTTCCATTTCATAATCAGCAGGTGTGGCGCTCACATAAATTGCCTGCGGAATCATTTTTTCAAACTCATTAAAATTGAGCGGACGATTATCCATTGCCGATGGCAATCGGAATCCATACTCCACCAAATTTTGTTTGCGACTTCTATCACCGCCATACATTCCGCGCACCTGCGGAAGCGTTGCATGACTTTCATCCACGACCAATAAAAAATCTTTTGGAAAATAATCTATCAAACAAAACGGTCGCTCACCCGGAAGACGACGATCGAGAAAGCGAGAATAGTTTTCAATTCCAGAACAATATCCTAACTCCTTAATCATTTCCAGATCAAAAGTCACGCGCTCGCGAAGTCGCAGCGCCTCCTGTGTTCTTCCAATGGAATCAAAGTATTCACTTTGTGCTTTCATCTCATCCTGAATGTCAGCCATAATCACATTGAACTGATCGCGTGGTGCTAGATACATATTGGCTGGAAAAATGGCCGCGTGTTCGGTGTTTCCAATTTTTTTTCCGGTCTCTACATCAAAGGTTGAAATCTCTTCAATCAAATCTCCAAAAAAAGAAAATCGATACGCATAATCGGCATAAGGCAAAAACACATCAACAATATCGCCCTGCACACGAAAATTTCCGCGCTTGAATTCGCCGGTTGATCGCGAGTATAAACTGTTGACTAATTTATGAAGAAATCCATTGCGACCTATTACATCCTTTTCCTGAACTCGAATAATATTTTTACTGTACTCCGTTGGATTTCCCATTCCATAAATGCAAGATACCGAAGCCACCACAATTATATCTCGGCGGCCACTCATTAGTGAGGTGGTGGTTTTTAACCGCAGTTTTTCCACTTCAGCATTTACCTGCAAATCTTTTTCAATGTATAAACCCGATGAAGGAATGTATGCTTCAGGTTGATAGTAGTCGTAGTATGAAACAAAGTACTCTACTGCATTCTCTGGAAAAAATTGTTTAAACTCGCCATACAACTGCGCTACCAATGTTTTGTTGTGACTGAGTACAAGCGTGGGTCTATTCAGCTTTTCAATCACATTGGCAATAGTAAAAGTTTTTCCAGAACCAGTTACACCCAGTAACACCTGCGAGTGATCCCCTTCTTTTATGCCCTGAACTAATTGTTCAATGGCTTCGGGCTGATCGCCGGTTGGTTTAAAAGGAGAAATGAGTTTGAAATTCATGAAGCGTGCAAAGTAAATGGAATGAAGTGAAGCTTCTATATTGAAAATAAAAAAAGGCAGTCATTACTGATTGCCTTTTCAATTTTTAAAAATTGATGAATTACAAATAACAAATCAGCCAATAACTTTCTAAGCAAGTGGTGGATTCAACTTTGAATCCCAATCAATTTTTGCTTGTACTGATGGTTCTGCAATCGTTTCAGTTTTCTTTTCTTCCGCTACCTCTTTAGGTGCTTCTATAACAGGTGGCTGCTTTATTTCCCATTGGCGTTTTCCAATCAATCTTTCTAAATCAACTTGAAATAAAACTTCTTTCCTCAATAATTCTTGCGCCAATAATTCTACCTGTTCTCGTTTTTCCGTTAGTATTTTTTTTGTGCGCACATACATTTCATCAATCAATTTTCGAACTTCTTGATCAATAATTTTAGCCGTTTCTTCAGAGTATGGCTTAGTAAATCCATATTCATTGTTGGGATCGTAGTAAGAGACATTACCCACTTTATCATTCATACCATAAATAGTAATCATGGCATAAGTCATTTTAGTAATTTTCTCTAAGTCATTTTGTGCCCCTGTTGAAATTTTTCCGAAAACAATTTCTTCAGCAGCGCGCCCACCTAAAGTCATACAAAGCATATCCTTCATTTGGTCGGTAGTATATAGGTATTGTTCCTTCGGATTATATTGAGCGTAACCAAGGGCGGCAACACCTCGAGGAATGATACTTACTTTCACTAATGGGTCAGCGTATTCTAAAAACCATCCGCAAATAGCATGGCCAGCTTCGTGATAAGCAACAATTTTTTTCTCGTCAGGGCTAATGATTTTATTTTTCTTTTCCAAGCCCCCAATCACTCGGTCAATGGCATCTTGGAAGTCAGCCAATTCAACTTCTTTTTTTCCACGCCGCGCAGCAATCAAAGCAGCTTCATTACATACATTGGCAATATCAGCCCCTACAAATCCTGGGGTTTGTTCGGCCAATCCTTTTACATTAATGTTTTCCTGTGTTTTTACATTTTTTACATGCACTTTAAATATTTGTTCGCGACCAACAATATCTGGTTTGTCAATAGAAATCTGACGATCAAATCTTCCTGGGCGCATTAAAGCAGGGTCCAATACATCAGGACGATTTGTAGCCGCGAGAATAATAACTCCCGCATCTGTTGCAAATCCATCCATCTCAACTAACAATGCATTCAAAGTGTTTTCTCTCTCATCGTTTCCGCCCTGCATCACATTGCGACCACGCGCACGACCAATCGCATCTATTTCATCCATAAAAATTACACAGGGTGCTTTCTCTCTTGCCTGCTTAAATAAATCACGAACACGCGATGCCCCAATTCCAACAAACAGTTCCACAAAATCAGAGCCTGAAATAGAAAAGAATGGAACCTGCGCCTCACCTGCCATTGCTTTTGCCAATAATGTTTTTCCTGTTCCAGGTGAACCAACTAACAAAACTCCTTTAGGAATTTTTCCGCCAAGGGAAGTATATTTTTTAGGGTTTTTTAAGAAGTCAACAATTTCCATTACTTCTTCCTTTGCTTCATCTAAACCTGCAACATCGTTAAAAGTGACATTAACTTTTGTATTCTTATCAAATAATGTGGCTTTTGATTTTCCAAAATTAAAAATCTGCCCCCCACCGCCGCCCATGCCGCCGGATACTTTACGCATTACAAAAAACCATAAGCCAACAATGATAATAATTGGGAGAACGATTCCGACCCAATCACCCCAATTCGCACGCTCAACAACTAAATAAGGAACTCTTTCATTCTCAGAAAAATTTGCTTGCGCTGCTTCTAATTTTTTTGAAAAATCGTCAGGGCTTAAAATATTGAAAGAATAATGAGGCCCTTCATTAGCAGTGTTAATATTTGTTTTTGAAACCGCCTTATATTTTTCGTTCACCAAACTATCTTTCTTAATATAAATTTCAACCGTTTTACTATTCACCACCTCTAACTTTTCTACATCATGGGTTTGAAGCATATCATTATTAAATCTTTCCCAGCTGATAGGAACTGAAGCTGGTTTAAATCCTATGAACTGCATTCCAAGCAGAATAACTGCAATGATTCCATAGACCCAGTAGATATTAATTTTGGGTGGTTTTATATTGAGTTTGCCTTTTAGTTTTTCACCTTCCTCTTTCTGATTTTCTTCCATTAGTTATGAGTAAGTTATTGTTTAACAAAATATTAATCATTATGTTCTTTTACTATTCCATCGCTCCACAAATCTTCTAGTTGATAAAATTCTCTTGTCGCTTTTAAAAAAATGTGAACCACCGTGGTCACATAGTCTATCAATACCCATTCCGATTGTGCAATCCCTTCGGTGTGCCAAGCAATTTCGTTGAGCGTTTCCTTTGTTTTTGCAGTAACATTATGGGCTATCGCACGAACCTGGGTTGTTGAATCTGCCTGACAAATGATAAAATATCGAGCGGCTGTATCTGGAATTTTTTTAAAGTCAATGCTTGTAATTTTTTCTCCTTTTTTTTCCAAGATGCTTGCAATTATGACATCATTGACTGATAAAATTGCCGATTTTATTTTTATCTGCCGTTTTGCTACGGTTTTCTTTGCGATTTTCTTTTTAGCTGCCACTTTCCCTACAGCCTTGGTTTCTGTTTTTTTTGTTGTTATCTTTTTTGCTACTTTCAAAACTTTTAATTGCTTTATTTTTGGTGACTTGATAACAAATTTAATCATTCCAAATTGATTGCCTCATTTCGCAACACTCTTTTCACCGGAAAAGTTATTCATCGCTTAGATGAAACACTTTCGACCAATCTTTTTGCTTCGCTTTTATTGCAACAAAAAAACATTGCTGAAGGAACCATTGTCATTGCTGAAAACCAAACTTCTGGGCGAGGCTATTCGGGCAGTGTATGGCAAAGTGAGCCTGGAAAAAATTTGTTAGCGAGTATTATTTATAAACCCCATTTTATCAAAGCTAAAAATCAATTTTTTTTAAATCAGGCCGTTTCACTGGGAATTTATGCTGCTTTAAAAATTTTAACAGAAAAAGATTTAAAACTCAAGTGGCCAAATGATATTGTTCTAAACGATAAAAAATTATGCGGAATACTTATCGAAAATAGCATATCTGGAAATTGGTTGCAACATTCAATCATTGGAATTGGTGTTAATGTAAATCAAACAGAATTTCCTGATTCAGCAGGCAATCCGATCTCTCTTAAAACGATTGGAAAGAAAGAATATTTTATAGAAAGTGTTTTAGAAAAAATTGTAGAACAGATTGAAGTCCGTTATTTACAATTACGAAGAAATGAACTTCAACAATTACAACGAGATTATATGGCGGCACTTTACAGATTAGAAGAAGAACATTCCTATAAAACATCCGCTGGAAAAATTAAAGCAAAAATTGTCGGTTTAAATCCTGAAGGGAAAATATTGCTCGAAACAAAAACCGGATGGAGTGCTTATGGATTTAAGGAAGTAGAATTTTTACCTGATTAATTTCTTTCAATTGCCTATCCTTTGCCTTTAGTTATTTTTGCGGTTCAATATGGAAAATTCGGTAAGAGTTAGATATGCACCAAGTCCTACGGGACCACAACACCTCGGAGGGGTTCGTACTGCATTGTATAATTATCTTTTTGCTAAAAAACAAAAAGGGACATTCATTATAAGAATTGAAGATACAGATCAAGCACGATTTGTAGAGGGAGCAGAAAATTATATGCTCGAATCATTAAAATGGTGTGGCATCATACACGATGAAGGCCCTGGCGTTGGAGGTGATTATGGTCCGTATAAACAAAGTGAACGCAAACATTTATACCGTCAATACGCCGACCAATTGATTGAAAGCGGTCATGCCTATTATGCATTTGATACCCCAGAAGAATTGGAAGCCATGCGTGACCGAATGAAGGCATCAGGCATTCCGAATCCACAGTATGGAGCAGCAACACGCGATTACATGAAAAACTCATTGGTGCTTCCGCACGATGAGGTAAAATCAAGGTTAGCTAATGGCGACCAGTTTGTTATTCGGATAAAAATGCCCCGCAAAGAAGAAATAAAACTGCAGGATTTAATTCGTGGGTGGGTGGTGTTTCAATCGTCGCAATTAGATGATAAAGTTTTATTCAAAAGTGATGGAATGCCAACTTATCATTTGGCAAATGTGGTGGATGATTACCTAATGAAAATTACACACGTTATTCGTGGTGAAGAATGGCTGCCTTCTGCACCGTTACATGTACTGTTATATAAATGTTTAGGATGGGAAGATGTGATGCCGAAATTTGCGCACTTGCCATTGATTCTTCGCCCTGATGGAAATGGAAAGTTGAGCAAACGCGACGGCGACCGGTTGGGTTTTCCAGTTTTTCCGCTCAACTGGACTGATCCTGAAACAAAAGAAAATAGTGTAGGATTCCGCGAACGCGGATTTTTTCCTGAGGCATTTGCAAATATGATTTCATTACTCGGCTGGCATCCGGGAAGTGTACAACAAGAACTTTTTTCAATGGAAGAAATGATTCAACTCTTCACCATTGAGCACATCGGAAAGTCGGGTGCTAAATTTGATTTTGAAAAAGCTAAGTGGTTCAATCACGAATACATGAAAAAAGCAGACAGCCATATTCTTGCTGCTGAATTCAAAACCATTCTTGCTGAAAAAAATATTTCTGATACAGATGATCACATTGTTGCCATCTGCAATTCATTGAAACAGCGTTGCACTTTTGTTTCAGAATTCTGGGACAATAGTTTTTATTTTTTCACTGAGCCAATACAGTACGACGAACAGATTGTGAAAAAAAAGTGGTCTGAAAAAACAAAAGCAATTATGAAAGAGTTGAGATCTTTACTTTCAGCACAATCTGATTTTTCATTTTCAGCACTTGATTCTTTTTTGCATTCATTCGTCCAAGAAAAAAATCTGACCACTGGTGATGTGCTTCCTGTTTTACGAATCATGCTGAGTGGGACAAAAAACGGTCCGGCCGTTTTTGAAATTGCCTCACTACTCGGAAAAGAAAAAAGCTTGGCGCGAATTGAAAAAGCAGAAATAGAATTTGATAAATTGATTTTAGCATGAAAAAGAAATCAAAAAAGAAAGAAGACATTGCAGGAATTAGCCATCCCCTTCAATTAATTCGATCCTTTATTTTCAAGCATTTCTGATGATAAACTAAATGATTTCTTAAATAAAAAATGAGTAGAGCACAAATAAAACCTCGTCCCATTAGAGTTTTAGTTGCAAAAGTTGGTTTGGATGGTCACGACCGAGGAGCAAAATTTATTGCCAGTGCATTGCGTGATGCAGGCATGGAAGTAATTTATACCGGCTTGAGACAAACTCCTGAAATGGTTGTGAATAGCGCTTTACAGGAAGATGTGGATGCAATTGGTGTCAGTATTTTATCCGGCGCACACATGACCGTTTTCCCCAAAATAATGAAGCTGATTAAAGAAAAAGAAATGAACGATGTATTAGTAACGGGTGGCGGAATCATTCCTGACAAAGACATGAATATTTTAAATGAAATAGGAGTTGGAAAATTATTTCCTCCAGGTGCCCATACCAACGATATTGTCAGCTATATAAAAGATTGGGTAAAACAGAACAGACCTTTTTAATGCTCCCTAAAAACTTCAATTCAAAATTAAAATCATACAAACAGAAATGAATTTCTCATTGATTACGGTTAATTCAGAAGATGGAATCACAACCATCACCATCAATCGCCCCGATAAAATGAATGCGTTGAATATTCAGTTGCTAAGTGACCTTGATAAAGCGTTTGATGAGATTTATGATAATGATAAAGTGCGCGGAGTCATTATCACAGGCTCTGGATCGAAAGCATTTGCGGCTGGTGCAGACATTGCCGAGTTCAGCAATTTTAATTCGGAGAAAGCAAAAGAAATGAGTGCAAATGGACATCGTATTTTCAATAAAATTGAATCGTGTTCGAAACCTGTGATTGCTGCAGTGAATGGGTTTGCATTAGGTGGTGGTTGCGAACTGGCCATGAGTTGTCACATGCGATTGGCCAGTGAAAATGCAAAATTCGGTCAGCCTGAAGTTACACTTGGAGTGATACCAGGTTATGGTGGTACGCAGCGATTACTTCGCTATGTTGGAAAGGGAAAAGGAATTGAATTGCTGCTAACTGCCGATATGATTAATGCTGAAGAAGCATTGCGATTAGGGTTAGTGAATCATGTAACTACACTTGATGAATTAATTCCGAAATGCAAGCAGATTTTGCAAAAGATTATGAGCAAATCGTCATTGGTGATTGACCAGATAATTGCCTGCGCCAATTCATACTACAATAAAACTGAAGATGGTTTTGAATTAGAGATTGATGAATTCGGAAATTGTTTTGATACTAATGATTTTAAAGAAGGCACAAATGCTTTTTTAGAAAAAAGAAAAGCCGAGTTCAAAGGGCTGTAATTAATATTTCGGTTCATAAAAAATAGTTGTCATGTAAAAATCTCAACTACGCGTTACTATTTTTACAGACAAAATTAAAATCAATACTATTGAGAACTGAAAAAGATACAATGGGAGCTGTTCAAGTTCCTGCTGATAAATATTACGGCGCGCAAACACAACGATCCATCGATAATTTTAAAATTGCGCAAGACATAAATCGAATGCCCCTCGAAATTATTCGCGCCTTTGCTTATTTAAAAAAAGCGGCGGCCTTTACCAATTTTGATTGTGGAGTACTTGCTAACGACAAAGCTATTTTGATTGGGAAAATTTGCGATGAAATTCTCGAAGGAAAATTAGACGCTGAATTTCCATTAGTGGTTTGGCAAACGGGAAGCGGAACACAAAGCAATATGAATGTGAATGAAGTGATTGCTTATCGCGGTCATGTATTGCAAGGTGGAAGTTTGATGGACGAAAAAAAAATTCTTCATCCCAATGATGATGTAAACAAATCTCAATCGAGCAACGATACCTTTCCGACAGCGATGCACATTGCCGCATATACAATTCTAATGGAGGTAACCCTCCCTGGAATCCAGAAACTACGCGACACTTTGCATAACAAATCGAAAGATTTTATGAAGGTGGTTAAGATTGGTCGCACCCATTTAATGGATGCAACACCTCTCACGCTCGGTCAAGAAATCAGCGGATATGTTTCGCAACTTGATCACGGAATAAGAACAATAAAAAATTCACTCGCCCATCTTTCTGAACTTGCTCTCGGCGGAACTGCAGTGGGTACTGGCATTAATACTCCTAACGGGTATGATGTTAAGGTTGCAGAAAAAATTGCTGCCCTCACAGGATTTCCATTCATTACCGCTGAAAATAAATTTGAAGCACTTGCATCGTGTGATGGAATTGTTGAGGCACATGGTGCTTTAAAAACTGTTGCAGTAAGTATGATGAAAATTGCCAATGATATTCGCCTACTCGCATCAGGACCACGAAGCGGAATTGGTGAATTATTTATTCCTGATAATGAACCCGGTTCTTCCATTATGCCAGGCAAAGTAAATCCTACTCAATGCGAAGCAATGACTATGGTGGCTGCGCAAGTAATGGGAAATGATGTGACTATCAATATTGGAGGTAGCAATGGCCATTTTGAACTAAATGTATTTAAACCCGTGATGATTTATAATTTCATTCATTCGGCCCGATTGATTGGTGATGTGTGTGTGTCGTTCAATGATAAATGTGCTGTGGGATTAGAACCAATTGAAGAAAATATTCGGGCACATGTAAATAATTCATTGATGCTCGTGACTGCACTCAATACAAAAATTGGTTACTACAAGGCGGCAGAAATTGCACAGACTGCACACAAAAATGGAAGTACATTAAAAGAAACGGCTATCAAACTTGGCTATCTAACTGCCGAAGAATTTGATGAATGGGTAAGGCCCGAAGAAATGTGCGGGAAATTGTCCGGTTGAGAAAATTAATTTTTTAATTCCAATAATGCCACATTCTCAATATGATGTGTGTGCGGAAACATATCAACGGGTTGAATTTTTAATAAACCATATTTCAACGAAAGCATTTGCAAGTCGCGCGCTTGTGATGCGGGATTGCAACTCACATAAACAATTCGCTTGCTTTCAGTATTCAATAATTCACGCACCACATCAGGATGCATACCTGCGCGCGGGGGGTCAGTAATTATTACATTGGGCTGACCATGTTCGGCAACAAATTTTGGGGTAAGCGCATCGCGTAAATCAGAGGTATAAAATTTCACATTCGATATCCCGTTCAATTGCGCATTTAACCGAGCATCGCGAATGGAATCTTCTACCTGTTCAATTCCAACCACCTGTTTTGCTTGAGCTGCAATAAATAATGCAATACTTCCCGTTCCTGTATATAAATCATACACTAATTCGTTTCCAGTTAGTCCTGCAAACGAGCGAACTACTTTATATAATTCTAATGCTTGAGTGGGGTTGGTTTGAAAAAATGATTTCGGACTAATCTGAAATTTTAAATTTTCCATTGACTCTATAATATAGCCATCACCGAAATAAGTAATCACCTCCTGATCATAAATAGTATCATTCACCTTTGTGTTAACGATGTAATGCAATGAAACCACTTCCGGAAAATTTGATTTGATTTCATCTAGCAACGGAAACAACCAATCTTCTCTCATTTCACCAACAACTACAATCACCATAAATTCTCCCTTCAGGTTATTGCGCACAATCATGGTTCGTAAAAAGCCATGCTTATTCCAATTGTCATAAAAGCTCATGTCATGTTTCAACGAAAAAGCTTTTACAACTAATCTTATTCTGTTTGAAGGTTCTGGTTGCAGAAAACATTCATCTAAATCAAGAACAGTTGTAAAATTTCCGGCCACATGAAACCCAAGCGCAGGTTTATACACCCTATCTTCTGTCTCCAATTCTTCCTTTGTAACCCAGGCGCGGTCACCTGCCGAATAATCTAATTTGTTCCGATAATATCTTTGATTGATAGAACCAATTATTGGTAGAACTTCTCTTGCTTCCACCTTACCAATTCGTTGTAATGAATCTAATACTGATTGTTGTTTATACTTTAATTGCGATGAGTAATCCAAAAACTGCCACTTACATCCGCCACATGTACCAAAGTGTTTGCAAAACGAATCAATCCTTTCAGGCGAGGGGGATATAAGTTTATCAATGCGCCCTTCCATCCAATCCTTTTTTGATTTTTGCAGCTTGATATTGACCACATCACCGGGCACTGCTCCATCAACAAACAACACTTTATTATTTATCCGAGCCAGACTTCTACCCTCATTTGCATAAGCTGTTATTTCAATATTTTCTAAAATGCTTCCTCTCTTTTGCTTCATATCTGGGCTTTTAAAAAAATTCTTTAAAAGAAAAGAAGTTTTTAATCCTTCGGCTTAATTGTTGTTATTTGCAGACGGCAAATTAAACATACTGAATCCGTAATGTTCTGATTTATTATCTATGATTAAAGTTTTACGATTGAAAGTTGCTGTCAACCAAAAATGTATAGATTTGCCCCCCCTTTAAACCCCAAACTGATTTAATCTATTTTTTATGAAACTTATGAAATTGTCTGCACTAATTCTTTTCCTTGCTTTTTTCATGCAAGCCGAGGCACAAACAACCAAATCACTTTTTTCTGTTGGAAATGAAAACATCGAACTCGATGAGTTTCTGAATGTTTACAAAAAGAACAACATGGGCAAAGAAATTGATTACAGTGAAAGTGCTGTAAAAGATTACCTGAACCTCTACATCAATTTTCGCGAGAAAGTGAAGGAAGCTCGTGACATGAAAATGGATACTGCATCTTCAGTTAATAATGAACTAGCAACATACAGAACAACCCTAGCAAAGAGTTATTTGATAGACAAGGAAGTTACTGATCTATTAGTGAACGAGGCTTATGCTCGACTTGGAAAAGAAATTCGTGTTGAACACATCCTTATTAAGTGCGATCAGAACGCTACTCCAGCCGATTCTTTGAAAACGTATTTAAAAGCAACTACCATTTACAATATGCTGGTTAAAGGAAAAGATTTTAACAAAATGGCAAAGGATTCCTCAGGGGATCCAAGTGCAAAAGATAACGGTGGCGACCTTGGCTACATTACTGCCTTACAAGTTGTCTATCCATTTGAAAATGCAACCTACAACACTCCTATTGGACAGTTAAGCAAACCATTTCGCACTCGATTTGGTTACCATATTATTAAAGTATTGGATATTCGTACATCACGGGGAACCATTCAAGTTGAACACATATTTGTTAAATTAACAAAGAATTCTACACACGACGATTCCCTAAAAGCAAAAGCAAAAATTAATCAGGCTTTCCAGCGATTATCTGAAGGCGAAAATTTTGAAGACATTGCAAAAACAGAATCTGAAGATAAAACATCTGCTGGTGAAGGTGGCAAATTGCCGACTTTCGGAACTGGTAAAATGGTGCCTGATTTTGAAAGCGCAGCATTTTCTTTAAAAAATGTTGGGGATTATTCTAAACCAATTATGAGTAAGTACGGATGGCATATAATTAAATTAATTAATAAGATTGCAACGCCTTCATTAGATGCATACAAAGAAACTTTGCGCAAGCAAGTTGAAAAAGACTCCCGTGCTGAAGTGGCAAAAACCTCTTACATTTTAAAAGCTAAGGCTAAATTTAACTTTACTGAAAATGCGGCTGCAAAAACTGAATTGTTTTCAAAAATGGATTCAAGTTTAATGAAAGGGTTGTGGAAATCTGAACAAGCTACCGGATTAAATAAAATTCTTTTCACATTAACAGATAAGGTTTTAAAATCTGAAGTGAAAAATTATACTCAAGCTGAATTGACTGATTTTATTGAAAAGAACCAACGCAAGTACATGCAACCAAATGATAAGTCAATTATGTTTAATAAAATGTTAAATGCATTTGTTGAAGCGAGTTTAATTAATTTTCAAGAACAAAGATTAGACAAAGAATATCCTGCATTTGCCGACCTAATGAAAGAATATATGGATGGCATTTTATTATTTGAACTAACTGATCAGAAAGTGTGGTCAAAAGCTGTAAAAGACACAACAGGCTTACGCGCCTACTATTCAGAAAATAAAGCAAAATATCCTGAAGAAGAAAAAATTACTGTTAAAACATATACTTTTAAAAATGTAACTGCCACTACTGCTTTTAACAAATTATCCGCTAAAGGAATGGATGACAATGCAATTAAAATAAAGTTGAATAAAAAAGACAGCACAATGTTCCGCTTTGAAATAAGTACTTATAAACGAACACTGTTTGAAAATGAAAATTCAGGCTTGGAATGGAAAATTGGTTCAACAAAAACCAATAATGGTGATAATGGAGCGGTTGAAATTTTAAAGGTCATTAATCTAATTCCAGTTATGCCAAAACCTTTGGAGGAAGCGCGGGGCTATGTTGTTGCAGATTTTCAGGAGAAATTAGAAAAGGATTGGATTCAATCACTTCGTGAAAAATATCCTGTTCATATTAATGAAGATGTACTAACCACCATAATCAAAAAATAACTTTTGAATATCCTTGTTCGTCTTATTCTTTGCGTTGCCGTAACACTTCAATCGTGTTCAATCTTTTCAAATAATAATTCGGAACAGGGAAATCCGATTGCACGTGTTTACGATAAGCAGTTATTTGAAGGGGATGTGTTGGGGGTAGGAAGGGGATTCGCTAAACCTGAAGACAGTATTCAAGCAGTAAAAAACTATATTGACACGTGGGTAAGGCACAATCTCATTCTTCATTACGCAGAAGAAAATCTTTCTGAAAACAATATCGATTTAGAAAAACAACTAACTGATTATCGCGAATCATTAACTATTTTTTATTATGAAAAAGAATTGATAAAGCAAAAATTAGATACTGTTGTTAATGAAGAAGAAATTAATAAATACTACACTAAGTACCATGATAATTTTGACTTGAAAACAACAGTTTCAAAAATGCGCTATGTAATGTTTTCAAATTCAATAAAAGTAAAAACAGATTCAGCCATTGCCTGGATTAAAAAACAAAATGAAATTAATTTATCAAAGCTTCAGAATTTTTGCATTGATAATGCAGTAAAGTATCAAATCTCTGATAGCGCTTGGTTTTCTATTGACGAATTAAATTTCGTACTCCCCTTAAAAGAAAACAATCTTGAAAATGCGCCTTACAAAAAATCGTTTTATGTAATGCGTGACTCCTCTTACCAATACCTTGTTAGTTTTGATGATTTTAAATTAAAGGGGAATATTTCTCCCATTCAGTATGTTCGAAAAGACATTATTAATGTGATTTTAAACAAAAGAAAACTTACTTACTTAAGCAATATTCACAATAGCATTTATGAAGATGCGTTGCAAAATAAAAAATTTGAAACCTTCTAACATGCGATTCATTACCACTGGTATTCTTTGCCTTATCGTTCTATCTTCTTCCGCTCAAAAAGTAGTTGACAAGATTGTGGGAGTCGTGAACGATAAAATTATTTTACTGTCAGATATCGAATCACAATACCAACAATACATTCAGGAATATGGAGCGAATACACCAGAAAATTTAAAGTGCGAATTGCTTGATCAGGCAATGATTCAAAAATTAATGCTTGCTCAATCCATATTAGATAGTGTTGAAATTGCTGATGAAGATGTAGACAATGAATTAGATAAAAGAATTCGTTACTTCAGTAATATGACTGGAGGAATAGAGAAGTTAGAAGAATATTATGGTAAATCAATAGTTGAAATAAAAGACGAATTCAGAACCGAGATTAAAGACCAAATGCTCTCAACCAAAGAACAGCAAAATATTATTGCCGATGCAAAAGTTAATCCTGCTGATGTGAAAACATTCTTTAATAAAATTCCATCCGACAGCCTTCCATTTTATGACGCGGAAGTTCAGGTAGGTCAAATTATTTTTAAGCCACGGGTTATTCCTGAAATGAAACAATTTGCCATTGATAAAATTAACGAGTTGCGTGCACGCGCCCTAAAAGGCGAAGATTTCGCCACGCTTGCAAGTTTATATACTGAAGATCCGGGCTCAATAGATAAGGGTGGCGAACTTGGGTTTTTTAATCGCGGCGAAATGGATCCGAATTTTGAAGGCGCTGCTTTCTCATTAAAAGTTCCCGGCGATATTTCACAAGTTATAGAATCAAGTTTTGGATATCATTTTATTCAATTGATTGAGCGCAGAGGAGAGCGAATTAATGTTCGGCACATTCTTATTACACCTAGAACAACAACTTTTGATTTAGGAAAGGCTCAGTTGCGTGCCGATACTTTATACCAGAAATTATTAGCTGCACAAATTTCTTTTACTGATGCGGTCAATAAATTTTCAGAAGATGAAGAGGGTAAAAACAATGGAGGAATGCTGGTAAACAATAATAGCGGAAATACTTTTTTTTCCATTCCCGATTTAGGCGAAAATGATAAAAGTCTTGTTTTTACAATTGATAGTTTAAAAAGTGGCGAGTATTCAAGGCCTGAATTGTTTAAGGGGAAAGATGGTAAAATGATGTGCCGAATTGTTTTTCTTAAATCAGAATCTATTGCCCATAAAGGTAATATGAAGGATGATTATAATAAATTTCAATCAGCTGCCCTCTCACAAAGGCAAGCAGATATTTTTAACACTTGGATAATAGAAAAAATTGCACGTAGCTATACATTCATTGATTCGCAATTTATTGATTGTGAAACAATGAATAGATGGAAACAAGCAGCACAAAAACCATGATGCAGTATAAATCAGATGCAGAAGCTATTGACGGACTCGCCGCGCATTTCAAACAACTAAAAAATGAAATCAGCAAAGTAATTGTTGGGCAAGAGGAAGTTGTCGACTTAGTTCTTACCTCTATTATGTGTGACGGACATAGTTTATTAGTTGGTGTACCTGGATTAGCAAAAACCCTATTAGTAAAAACCATTGCTGATGTGCTTGACCTTTCTTTCAAACGCATTCAATTCACCCCTGATTTAATGCCAAGTGATATTACCGGCTCTGAAATTCTAAATGAGAACAGACAATTTCATTTTAACAGAGGGCCAATATTTTCACACATAATATTGGCTGATGAAATAAATCGTACGCCACCTAAAACACAGGCCGCCTTATTAGAGGCTATGCAAGAGCGATCGGTAACATATGGTTCAAACACACATACACTTGATAAACCTTTCTTTGTTTTAGCCACACAAAATCCAATTGAACAAGAGGGAACTTATCCATTACCGGAAGCACAACTCGATCGATTCATGTTCAACATCATTCTCACCTACCTCAACTTTACTGACGAAGTGCAAATGGTAAAAAGCACAACAACGAATGTTAAACCAGAAATGAAAAAAATATTATCCGCGCATGATATTCTTTATTATCAGCAGTTGATTCGTAAAATTCCCGTGACTGAAAATGTGTTGCAATATGCAGTTGGCTTGGTTCATAAAACACGCCCCAATACGCCCGCAGGAACAACCGAAGCAAATCAATATCTCCAATGGGGAGCTGGGCCACGAGCATCGCAATTTTTAGTGCTTGGTGCAAAGTGTCATGCGGCTATTAACAATAAATATTCGCCCGACATTGAAGATGTGAAAGCAATTGCTGCACCAGTACTTCGCCATCGCATTGTCCGAAATTATAAGGCTGAAGCTGAAGGAATAGAAACGGATGACATCATTAAAAAAATGCTATAAGAGAATTAAAATACTTCTTTTTCATTTTATACCGAAATCATTTGCTTGGTGCCTTGGTAAACTTCACCACCGCAACTATCGCTGGTTGCACCAGTAGCAGATGCCAACACATTCATTTCGCCACGCAAACGAAGCACTCCCATTAACGCAATAATTAATGCTTCTTTAAACTTTATAGTTGCAGCATCGGGCACGGCTAATTGAACCGGAGAATGAGTTTTAATTCTTTCAATTAAAAATTTATTGAAAGCACCACCACCTGTAACCAGCATCTGATGTCCAGCCTCTTTTGAAATATTTTCAGCGGTCATTACTGCATTAAGGTCTTTGCCTATTTGCATGGCAATATGTTCAACAGCAGTAGCTAATTTATCTTCATTACTAATACGATACTTGCGAAACATTGGCATAAATACTTTAGTCACCCATCCGCCACCTAATGATTTTGGATAAGCTTTTTCATAGTACCACTGCGCATTTAAGTCATTTAATAATTCTTCATGAATTTTCCCTTCTCGCGCAATTAAGCCATCCTTATCAACTTCAAGATCCATTTCACCAGCTAAATGATTAAGAACCATATTGCAACCTGAAACATCCCAACCCAATATTCTTCCATCATCTAACTTTGCTGATAAATTAGAAATCCCGCCAAGGTTCAGGCAAAATCTAAAATTGCCATAAAACAACTTATCTCCAATTGGTGCAATCGGAGTTCCTTGCCCGTTAAGTGCAACATCAGTAGTTCGGAAATTACAAATAACTGGCAAACCAGTTTCTGCAGCAATAGCCGCTCCATCACCAATCTGGCTAGTCATTTGATTTTCTGGCTGATGGAATACGGTTTGACCATGTGAAGTAATGAAATCAACCTTTCCCCCCAATTCTTTTTCTTCAATAAAAGCTTTGGCTACTTCTCCAAGGTAATGACCGAAGAACGCATCGGTCTTCAAATAAGTAACTGCATTTTGAAGCACTAAACTTTGCAAACGCAATTTCCATTTTTGCGGAAATGGAATACAATCAGCCACTTCAATTTTGTAAGTGTACTTACCACCATTTTCCTCAATAATACAATAAGCTAAATCTACACCATCCATGGATGTTCCGGTCATCATGCTAACCACTCGATACTGTTTCATATATATAATTTAAAGTTTAAAATTCGGAAAATTATGTATGCCAATATGAATATTGGAATTTTAAGCGATTGCAAATTTAATCGCAAGATGAAATCGTGCAAATTTTTATTTTATTTTATCCATCCTAAATAAGTAAAATAATTACCGAAGCAATGTGATGTTTCCTTTTTTAGTGAGCAAATCTCCATCATAAGTTTCGGCAACTATATAATAAACATAAACGCCAAATGGAGAGGCAAGTCCCTTTAGAGAGATTCCCTCCCATGGTGTTTCGTCATACCCATTAGTAGAATATACAATTTGACCCCAGCGATTATAAATTTTTAATTCGTTTATTTTTCTGATTCCTTTTGTAAAATAGATGAAGAAATCATTTGTGCCATCGCCATTCGGACTAAAGGCATTTGGAACATACAATTCATGAATGTGTGTGACAAACAATACCGCAGTATCCTGAACGCTGCATCCGAATTCATTTGTAACAAGTAGCGTATAGGTTGTAGTATTCAGGGGAAATACGACCGGCCAATCTAAAGTTGGATCATTCAAATTCTCAGATGGTTGCCATAAATAATTACCCCCTCCTGAGCCGTTCAACTGAAAATTTTCTCCTTGGTTAATTGTTCCTCCAGGTCCGGCATTAGCAATAGGGATTGGATTTACATTCACGGTAACTGAATCAATATCGAAACAAGAACCAATGTATGAAGTAACGGTAAATGTGGTATTCAATAAAGGATAAACAAATGGGGCAATGACATTTGGATTGGAAGTGAGAGCTGCTGGTTCCCATTGATAATAAATTGCGTTGCTTGAAAATAATTGAAGTGGTTGATTCGCACAAATTGTAGTATCGAAGCCCGCAATAGATATTACAGTATCAACAACCAGAATAATAACAGAATCAATATTCACACAGTTATGGAAATCAGTTACTGTTACAAAATAGGTTGTATTTACGTCGGGCTGAACCATAGGATCAGAAATGGTTGCATTACTTAAATTATAATTCGGACTCCATGAATAATTGATTCCGTTTTGAGCAAAAAGTTGAACACTGTCAATATCACAAATCATCGTGTCGGTTCCTGCATTGGGAATTGGTAAAGCATAAACCATAACCAATTGTTTAGTCGTGTCCCTACACCCAAAATTATTTCCTGAAATTAAAGTGACATCGTAAATTCCATCTTGTTGATATGAGGTTGTAAGATTTTGAATAGTCGACCCTGTGCCATCAGCAAAATTCCAACTCCAGAAACTCATTATCCCTTCAAGGGTAATGGACTCATCATAAAAACTGGTTGGAGAAAAAACACAAGCGGTATCGAATGAAAAATCTGTTTGAATTGGATTATGAATACTGATAACTTTTATAGTCGTATCACTACAAGGTAATCCAGGGTTAACAATTAAAGTGACCGTATAATTTCCAACTCCTGGAAATACATAAAGAGGATGTTGCCCAGTTGAAACATCAAGCAGAGTACTTAAATCGCCAAAATTCCAAACAAGATTTTGATCGCCGATGCTCGCATCATTAAATTTTATTGCATACTCTCCACACGAAAGAACGGTATCTAAATTTCCAATATTGGTTGTGAAATTTGCCAAAACCACGGGGTTGCACTGAGTGACATTAAATTGAAAATCCCTACGGTCTTCGCCTAAAAAAATTCCATTGCGATATTCTTTAACACAAACACCAACTACATACTGACCAACGGCATCTGGATTCGCAGTAAGCAATCCTGTCGTTGCGTTTATTGACATTTGTGGTGTGCTACTTATTTGATTTGTCATACTGAAGGGTGGAATCCAAATAATAGTTCCAAAAGGAGGTCCGCTTGGCGGTTGAGGCATTGGATTGCTTGCAGTTGCTCCTTCATATGGAGTACAAAAAGAATAAACTAAAACATCACCATCTAGATCGGTGGCCGAATGATCGAACACTAATTCCATTCCTTCACAAACTGCAATGGGAGGATAATTTGTAAAAACCGGACTACTGTTATATCCAAACACACTCACGTCAGGAATTTTAGCTATATAAGTGGAGCCAACATTACCAGGATCATTAATATTTACAATTGATCCATTTCTGCAACACCGCTGATAAACGAGTTGGTGCCCCCCAGAAATAGGCGGCAAATTTTGTGTTGAATTATAAATTGCCTGTTCGACACAAACATCAGGTGGAATAGTGATACACGGATTATTTAGATTCGGAGGGATAATGAGAACAGTTGGATTTCCAAGATTAATAGTAGAAAGTAAGGCCCCTTGTCCGTTAAAAACTCCGAGTACCGCTGGGTCGTCAAATGGCGCCTGACCAGTATTGCAATCGCGATAAACTTTCAGCGTAATTTTATAATTGTTATTTCCAAGATACTGATAAGTGATTTCTCCCCCAATAATATGAGTGGCATAACCTTCTACAGATAAGAGTAAATAAAAAAAGAATAGTAAACACCTCCGCCTCATTTCAAATTTTGTATTGAGAATATAATGATTTCAATGTTCAAAGAAACACCATTTAATTTATATAGCCGCCAAAGCTGAATTCTGAAAAAAAATTAAAATTACTTATTCAAAACAAGTTGTTTTATAGGGTGCCAATTTATATCCTTCATTTGAAACAGTAACAAAAACTGGGGTGCCTTAAATCATGGTTAGTTATTTCTATTCTCTAAAACAATTATTCATTTACATTTGTTTAAAAACCAGCACTATTATTTACTAAATGAAAATACAGGCCGGCCCGCTTCTCGATAAAATTGATATTCCTTCTGATCTTCGAAAAATTCCGAAAGACAAATTGGTGGAGGTATGTAAAGAACTTCGTCAATACATTATTGATTCAGTATCTGTTTACGGAGGTCACTTTGGAGCTAGCTTGGGTGTAGTAGAATTAACTGTTGCATTGCATTATGTTTTTAACACTCCTTACGACCAACTCGTTTGGGATGTTGGCCATCAGGCTTATGGCCATAAGATTTTAACCGGTCGAAGAAAAAATTTTCAGACCAATAGAAAATGGAAGGGATTGGCAGGGTTTCCAGCTAGAAGCGAAAGTGAGTACGATACCTTCGGTGTAGGCCACTCCTCCACTTCTATTTCTGCTGCACTCGGTATGGCCGTGGCTTCGAAATATCAAAACATAAAAGATAAGCAACACATTGCTGTGATTGGTGATGGTGCTATGACTGCGGGATTAGCTTTTGAAGCAATGAATCATGCAGGCATATCAAATTCCAATTTACTAATAGTACTGAATGACAATTGCATGAGCATTGATCCGAATGTGGGCGCTCTGAAAGAATATCTCACTGACATCACTACTTCAAAAACATATAATCGAACCCGAAATGAAATATGGGATATACTCGGAAAAATTGGTGGCAAACGAGCGCAGGCGCGAATTAGTAAGGTAGAAGCATCATTGAAAGGAATCCTATCGAAGAGTTCAAATATTTTTGAAGCATTGAATATTCGATACTTCGGCCCGATTGATGGTCATGATGTAAATCACATGGCTGAAATATTCAACGACCTTAAAAAAATTCCTGGTCCAAAAATTCTGCACATAGTAACCGTAAAAGGAAAGGGGTACCAACTTGCCGAGAAGGATCAAACTAAATGGCACGCACCAGGCTTGTTTGATGCAGCAACAGGAGAAATAAAAAAGAACGTTTCTATTGAAATTAGGCCGCCGAAATACCAGGATGTGTTTGGAAACACAATAGTGGAACTTGCTGAGCAGAATGAAAAGATTGTCGCCATTACCCCTGCTATGCCTTCTGGTTCTTCATTAAATATTATGATGAAAGCGATGCCGCATCGCGCATTTGATGTGGGTATTGCTGAGCAACACGCAGTTACATTTAGTGCCGGATTGGCCACGCAGGGACTCATTCCTTTTTGTAATATTTATTCGTCATTTATGCAGCGCGGCTACGACCAATTGATACACGATGTGGTGCTACAAAAATTACATGTTGTTTTTTGTTTGGACCGCGGAGGATTGGTGGGCGAAGATGGCGCCACTCACCAAGGCGAATTTGATATCGCTTTTCTGCGATGTCTGCCAAACATTGTGGTGAGCGCTCCTATGAATGAAGAAGAATTGCGCAATCTGATGTATACCGCGCAACTCGCGAAAAACAATTTTCCATTTAGCATACGATACCCTCGTGGCGAAGGGGTGATGCCCGATTGGCGCAAGCCATTTTCTGAACTGGAAATTGGCAAGGGCAGAATGATTTGTGATGGCGATGAGGTTTGTATCCTCTCCTTTGGGCACCCTGGAAATTTTGTGATGAATGCCTGCCGCGAATTAATTACCGACGGAATACAGCCAGCGCATTACGACATGCGCTTTGTAAAACCGCTTGATGCAGACTTGTTACACTCGGTTTTTACACGATTCAAAAAAATAATTACGGTAGAAGATGGGGTCAAGATGGGTGGCTTCGGCAGCGCGGTGCTTGAATTTATGAGCGACCACCACTACCATGCTGACGTGCGTCGCCTCGGCATACCCGATAAATTTATTGAGCACGGTTCGCCCGCTCAACAATACGAATACTGTGGCTTCAGCGCCACTAACATTGCTGATGCAGTGCGGGAAATGGTGAAGGAGAAAGTGCAAATACTGATGTCATAAATTTTTATTCGAATTTTTATTTTAAAAACATTCTTAATTTAACTAAATTGCATTAAACAAAATTAAAATTTCTATGAAAAGAATTCAACTTACTCTTCTCTTTTTATTCACCGTTACCTTCTCGTTCGGTCAGGCACAGCGCAATATTGTAATTGAAGAATTTACAGGTACCTGGTGCGGTTACTGCCCTGATGGATTAACTATTCTTGAAGGAATTGAAACTGCAAATCCGGGTCGCATTGTAGCTCTTGGAATGCATATCGGCGACCAGTGGGATTTTGCTTACACCACAGTTATTGATACTGCATTGCAGGTTAATGGATATCCCCGTGCAGGAGTTGACCGTGTAAATTACTCTGGTGGTAATGCATTTGTTATGAGTCGTGGTCACTGGGCCGGAGCAGTTGCAGCCCGCATTAATCAAACTGCATCGTGCAATGTTGGAATTATTTCAAGTTATAATACCACTACCCGTGTTGCAAACATTACTGTTAGTGCAAATTTTGTTGGTGCTGAAACCGGCGATTTGCGCATAACATGTTTGTTAGCCGAAAACGATATTTCATCAAGCCAGTCTAATTACATGAATGCTGACCAATCATCACCTTGGTATAACATGGGAAATCCTATTCCGAATTACATGCAAAAGGATGTTGTTCGTGCTTGCCTGTCAGCCGACAACTTTGGCGATGCAGGAATTATTCCGGCTTCAGTTACCGCTGGTAATTCTTACAGCAAATCATATTCATTCACCATTCCTTCAACCTGGAATGCATCGAATGTTAAAATTGCTGCTTTCGTAAATAAATATGCTGCCAATGGCAGTGTTGTTGACATTACAAATATTCCGATTATCAATGGTGCTGAAACCGAATTAGGAACTTCAGTTGCTGTTGAAAATGTAAGTGAAATTTCAGCAACTACCGTTTCAACACAACCAAATCCATTCAGCGAATTTTCTTTCATTAATGTTTCAGTAGCACAAACTGCTCCTGTTAAAATTGTGGTAACAGATATTTTAGGAAGAGAGGTAAATGTTATTTGCAACGAAACAATTACAGTAGGTGCACACCAGTTTGTTTGGGCCGGAACTGATAATAAGTTTAACGAATTAGCATCAGGAACTTACCTGGTAAATGTTTACAGTGGCGATGCTGTGAAAACGGTTAAAGTAGTTAAGCAATAAAATATTTTCTTAAAACACCAAAGGGGGAGCAATGAAAATTGCTGCCCCTTTTTTTTATTTTTTATTCGGCAGAATATGCTGCTGCTAAAACCCTTTCAGGCTGTGTGCCTTCATACTTCACAACAATTTCATTCAATACAGTATTTATTTCTTCATAAGTTGTAAGTACTACAAGCTTGTCGCGAAAGTGCTTTATGTAAGGAAACCCTTTAAAGTAATTGGTGTAGTGGCGGCGCATTTCCAATATGCCAAGCATATCGCCCTTCCATTTCATGCTATGTGTTAAATGGGTGCGGCAAACTTCCACTCGTTCAACTACAGTTGGAGGAGCAAGTTGTTCTCCGGTTGCCAAAAAATGTTTTGCCTCTCTGAAAAACCAGGGATAGCCAATTGCAGCACGGCCTATCATAGCGCCATCCAATCCCAATGAATTTTTTACAAAGCGAATTTTTTCTACTGTATCAATATCGCCATTGCAAAAGATAGGAATTTTCATGCGCTGATTGTTTTTCACTTTTTCAATCAAAGTCCAGTCAGCGGAACCTTTATACAATTGAGCGCGAGTGCGACCATGAATACTTAGTGCTGCAATACCAATGTCCTGTAATCGTTCAGCCACTTCAACCACATTCTTAGTGCTATCATCCCAGCCCAAACGAGTTTTAACGGTAACTGGCAAGGTTGCACGCTTAATAATTTCAGAAGTCATTCGCACCATCTTCGGAACATCCTGAAGAATAGCAGCACCGGCACCGCGACAAGCAACTTTTTTAACAGGACAGCCATAATTAATATCTATCAAATCAGGTTTAGCCTCTTCAATAATTTCAACACACCCCACCATGGTATCGATTTCTCCTCCGAAAAACTGAATGCCTATTGGCCGCTCCTCATCATAAATATCGAGTTTCATCACACTCTTCTGGGCATGGCGAATTAATCCTTCCGACGAAATAAATTCGGTGTACATGAGGTCAGCGCCATTTTGCTTACACACCATTCTGAAAGGCGGATCACTCACATCCTCCATTGGAGCGAGCAGCAATGGAAATTCCCCTAATTCTATTTTATCTATCCGTACCATTTGAATTGTGCGTGTAAATTTACCCCATTCTATTTTTATGATCGAACAAAAAGGATTTTTAAATCGACAGCCTGTTTTTATTCAATTGATGTTGTTGTTGTTTTTGGTATTTGCCTGCACTTATATTTTCACTATTGCAGCCATGATGCTCGTAGGTCCACTCTTTGGAATTGACGGCGCCGATACGTTGCTAACAAAAGTAATGAAAGATTCAGAAGGAATAAAAGAGAACGGCAACGATGTGAATGCCATAAAACTCATTCAGCTTTTTTCAACCATCGGAACATTTTTAATTCCTGCGTTAATATTCGGATTAACAAAAGGAATTGGAATTGATTTTTTAAAAATAAAAACTAAACCATCAATCTTAATGTTGGGGCTTGGCATGGCGCTCATTTTTTTATCGGCTCCATTGGTCAATGAAATTTATACTCTGAATAAAATGATTGATCCCGAATGGCTTGGTGGTTTAGGAAAAGGATTTTTAGAATCGGAAAAAGGAAACAAACTGCTAACTGATTTATTTTTATTTATGCCAAAGGCACAAGATTTAATAATTAATGTTTTTGTTATCGCTTTAATACCAGCTATTGCTGAAGAACTTTTTTTTAGAGGGGTTATTCAACAATTATTAAGAGAAAGTTTTAAAAGTGTTCACTTATCAATTTGGATAACTGCTATGTTATTCAGTTTTATACATCTTGATTTTTATGGATTTATTCCCCGCGTTTTACTTGGTGCCTTGCTTGGATATTTATTCTTTTGGAGCAATAGCATGCTTGTAAATATTGGGGCACACTTCATCAACAATGCTTCACAAGTAATAATGGTTTATCTTTTTCAAAGCGGAATAATTTCTTTTGATGCTCAAAGTGATGAAAGCATGCCATGGTCTATCACGCTTTTATTTTCGTTAATCATGTTGGGCTTGCTTATAATTGTATATCGTAAACGGGTGATAGAAAAAAAAACCGAACCAGAAATAATTCCCGACTCAATCTTTCCCGACAATAACTATGGATAAAAAAGTTTTTATAACTCGAATTCTCTCTGCTATTGTATTTGGAGTGGTAATGCTTGGAGGGTTACTATTTAATCAACTTAGTTTTATTGTTTTAACCACTTTGATTTGTGGTGGATGTTTGTGGGAGTATTTCGGACTTATTAGTACTATTCAAAGTTATTCTGAAAGAAAGAAAAAAACATTTCGCATCCTTTCAACATTATTTGGGTTAACGGCTTATGCATTTTTTCTTTTCCCCTTCTTAAACTTTTTTTTATCAGGACTTATTTTAATGATAATTCCTCTTTTGTTCTTAATGTTTTGTGTTGAACTTTTTTCAGGAGAACAAAGAACTTTTCAAAATACATCATTTAATTTATTGGGGATTTTTTATATATCCATTCCATTTGGCCTTCTTCATTTAATAGTTTTTTTTGTATCGGACCATAATTGCCCTTGGTTTCCTGGAAAAATAAATGCTGTGCTCGGGTTATTACTTTTAATCTGGACCAACGACACTTTTGCCTATATCACAGGGTCATTATTTGGCCGGCATAAATTATTTTCTTCTATTTCACCAAAAAAAAGTTGGGAGGGTTTTTTTGGCGGAACGATAATGACACTTATTGTTGCGTTTTTAATTTCAATGTTGCTTGACACCATAAAACTGCAAGACTGGATAGTGATTGCACTCATTGCTTCTGTTGTGGGAACCCTTGGTGATTTGTTTGAGAGTATGCTAAAAAGAAACTTAGGAATAAAAGATTCGGGAAGTATAATGCCTGGCCATGGCGGCTTTCTGGATCGATTCGATGCTTTTATTTTTTGTATTCCATTTGTTTTTGCCTATCTGCTTTTAACTTTTTTTTTATAATGTTTTTCAATAAGAAGATCATGCCTTTTTACACCACAATCTTGTTTTAAATTTGTGAAAGAAATTATTACTGATGTACATACATAAAGAAGGTTTTACCACTCTTATCCTACTGGCCATTATTTTAGTTGCTATAAATTTGGGAGTTTATTGGGCACTAAGTACTGAAACCACTATTCACCTTATTTTGATCTGTGCCTCAGCAACTTTCTTTTTAATGGTCGCTTCATTTTTCAGAAATCCTAAAAGAAGTTTAATTCAGAACGATGGGTTTATTGTTTCGCCGTGTGATGGAAAGGTGGTGGTAATTGAAGAAACCGAAGAGCGTGAATATTTTAATGACCGCCGAATTCAGATTTCAATTTTTATGTCGCCTGCTAATGTACATATCAATCGAAATCCAATAAAAGGAAGGGTAGATTATGTAAAATATCATCCCGGCAAGTACTTGGTGGCCTGGCACCCGAAATCTTCTACTGAAAATGAACGAAATACTGTAGTAATAAGCAACAGATTGGCTTCGGTTCTATTTAGGCAGATTGCAGGGAAAGTTGCTCGTAAAATTGTTTGTTATTTAAAGGGCGGAGAAACGGTTTTGCAAGGCTCTGAAATGGGTTTTATTAAGTTCGGGTCGCGAGTAGACTTGTTTTTGCCCATAGGTTCAAAAGTAGAGGTGACCCTTCAGCAAGTGGTAAAGGGGGGAGAAAGCATAATTGCTCAGTTTTAAAAATAATATTGGGTGATTTTAATCAAATTGAATTACATTTGATATGAAAACAAAATTAAGAACCCCATGAAAAAAATTTTTTATCTTGCAATGGTGCTTTGCTTTATCCAAGTTGGAACTTCAAGCGCACAAACTTCAGTAAGTACTGATAAACAAAAAAAGGAGACTGTTTCTCCTAAAAAAGATCAAGTAATTAGCACTTCAAGTGTGAATACACCTGACTCAAAAAAAACAGAAGCAGGTACCCGCACTTGTACTGCAACAAAAGAGACCCCTACTTGTTGTCAGAAAAAAACAGGCGCATCTGCCTGCGCAGGAGCAAGCAGTACTGCTAGCACACCCTCAGTAAAAAATGATAAGAAAAAAGTGGAGGCCCAAAAAGAAGTGATGGGAACACAAAACCTAGGAACTACTCCAAAATAATTTTTAAAAAAGACAAAAAACACAACCCTGATTCATACGAATCGGGGTTTTGTTTTTTATAACACTATCAAAATAAAATCAGAAACTAATAAGCCCTTCATCGGCAAAACTATAGTACGCTTTTTCAGAAACTATAATATGATCGAGCACTTTTATATCGAGCATCTTTCCGGCCGCCACCATTTTATTCGTCATATCAAGATCCTTTTCGCTCGGCTTTAAATTGCCAGAAGGGTGATTGTGACAAAGAATAATTGAAACCGCATTGTAACGAACTGCATAATTGAAAATAATACGCGCATCAGCTACAGTTCCTGTAATTCCACCAGAACTAATTCGTTCACTCTGAATTACTTTATTGGCTCTATTCATAAATAACACATGAAACTCTTCATGATTAAGCTCGCCAATAGTTGGTTGCATGAAATTAAAAACATCACGGCTTGCAGTTACTTTATTTAATTCCAGCGCCTCTGATTTTTGTCGTCTTCTGCCTAATTCTAATGCCGCAACTATGGTGATAGCTTTTGTTTCGCCGATTCCTTTTATTTTTTTTTCTAACAATTCCTGAACCGAAAGTTTGCCAAGTTTATTTAAATTATTGCCAACTGCATTTAATATTTTTTTTGAAACTTCCGTAACAGGTTCATTTCGCACACCACTTCTTAGAAGGATTGCAATTAACTCGGCATCGCTTAAAGCTTGTTTTCCTTTCAACAATAATTTTTCGCGCGGCTGATCTTCTTCTGCCCAATGCTTCACTGTAAAGTTTTCAGGATATGTATTCATGAGAGCAAGATAAAAATGATTTGAAAGAGAAGAAAAAAAATTTTTAAAAAGAGCTTAGATTGTTGGTCCCACCATGTCTCACCGCAACATTGGAATTAGGCGTGGGGTGGCCACGGCGGTTTGCGCGCTTTGTTCCACCGTGTCCTCACACAACTCAAGGCAATACTTAGACGCGGCGGGGAAGAAAATCTCCGCCCTCAATAAAACCGACTATAAGACCCGACTTGAGTCCCGGGATTTTCAACCGGAATAATTATTTCATCGTGGCTGAAATCCGGACTGAACAGAGAATTTGTTTTCCGGAAAAAAATACAATAAATAATTACCGAAAACAAAATCAAAAATCTTGTATAATCGAAGCAAGAAAACAACAGTATATATTTACAATCAAGAAATTCTCGCAATGAAAAAAACAATTTTCAGATTTACAGCAACTGCATTAACTATCTCGGTGATCTTTTTTTCTTGTCAAAAAGAAACCAATCACCCCGCAAATAGTTTTAAGAATAATTTTTCCTCCTTCAGATTATATGACGGTGGTTTTCCTGAAGGATTTGAAGCAGGAACTAAAACATCTTACACCGCTGCTGATGTAACGCTCACAACCGGAATTTGGAATTTAAGTGATGTACTGATTGGAACCTCAACGAGTGACAGAAAAGTAGGAACAAAAAGCGCGAGAATTCAAAACAGCGGAAAGCTCACTATGAAATTTAACCTGAGCAATGGCGCAAGTCAAGTAAATGTTCGTCACGCTAAGTACGGCTCTGAATCTAACAGCTCATGGAAATTATATTATTCAACCAACAGCGGAATGAGCTGGACGCAAACCGGGAGCACCATTACAACAAGCAGTACAACATTGAACACAGCAACTTTTCAGGTAAACATCACCGGCAACATTCGTTTCGAACTGAGAAAATCGAGCGGAGGAAAATTAAACGTTGATGAGTTTACAGTTTATGATTACGGCAGTGCGCCCACTGAAGATAACAATTTAGAAATGGGAAATCCTTCGGGCGCAGTTACAGATATTAATTCGCCGGATAATTATCTGCAATCAAAACCACAATACATTTTGTCGTACAACAATTCGAAAGGCGAACCCAATTGGGTGAGCTGGCACTTGAGTCTTGCGTGGAAGGGTGCGGCTCTGCGTTGCAATTGTTTCAGTCCTGATTACGGATTGCCTTCTTCGTTTTTTATTGCCACTACTTCTAACTACACCGGTTCTGGTTTCGATCGTGGACACATGTGTCCTTCTGAAGATCGCGACTTGAATAATGTGGACAATGCCGCAACTTTTCAGATGGATAATATTGTTCCGCAAGCGCCACAGAATAATCAGCAGACCTGGGCGAATTTTGAAAACTACTGCCGCACTCTTTTGTATCAGGGAAATGAATTGTACATCATCAGCGGCGGTTACGGTAGCGGCGGAACAGGAAGTAATGGTGGTGTGACTTACACCATTTCAAACGGAAACATAAATGTTCCTGCTCATGTCTGGAAAGTTGTGGTGGTACTTCCACTTGGAACAAATGATGCATCGCGCGTGAGTGCACAAACAAGAGTGATTGCGATTGATCTTCCGAATACTCAAACGGTAACTGCGCACACTTGGGATTATTATCGCACTTCGGTTGACAATATTGAGTCTCTTACCGGATATGATTTTCTTTCGACGGTTTCAACTTCTATTCAGAGTACTGTGGAATCTACTGTTGATAGTGTTCCTGTGCAGTAGGGTTTTTAAAAACCGGCTCAAACGCTGCAAGCGCTTTGAACTGACCGGGAAAATTTTAAATCCCCTCAACCTCTCTCTCCTCTATTTTTTCCTTCTTCTCTTTTTTCTTTATGGCGAAAGAAGTTTTCGCTGTTACACCATCAGCAGTTGTAAATTGAACGGTGTACTTGCCGGGAGTAAGATAATAATTTCCATCATCGGCTTTCACAAAATTATTTTTGTCTTTTTCGGGTAGTGAATTTTTAAATACATCAATTGCATTTGCATCAACTGCTAAATTGTATTTCACGAAATTGATTCCTGCTTCGCTGGTGTCTTTTATAGTTGCAACCACAATTCCGCTGTCAGATTTTATCTGAAGAGTGGTGCTTCCTTTTTGCTTTACATAAAACGGAATAGAAATTTTCATTTGCACTGGTTCGTAGAACGAAGAAAATTTCTTCCCGAGATTTTTGTTATAGTTAAAATCATTGATGGTGAACGGATGAATGTTTTCATTCAACACACTATCGGTCAGCTGCTGAATCAAAGCCAAACTTGTTTTGTAAAGCGAGCGACCATGAGTGCCCAGCACAATTTCATTTGCCGTGGTTTGAATCGCAATGTCATGAATTGCCACTCTTGGCAGCGCACCATTCATTGCCATGAAATTTTTTCCGCGGCTGAGTGATACATACAATCCATTATCAGTTCCCACATAAATAATGTTTTCATTCTTCGGGTCTTCTTTCACCACATTGATTGGCTCAAATGGTAAATCAGTTCCGATTTGTTTCCATGTTTTTCCGAAATCATCACTCATATACAAGTACGGAGAAAAATTATCGAAGCGATAACCATTCATCGAAATATAAATTCTGCTCTCAGAAAATGTAGATGCAGTCACGCGGCTTACATAAAGATTTTGCGGAAGCGAAGAAGAGATTTTTATCCAAGTGTTGCCGCCATCTTTTGTGAGTTGAATGTTTCCATCATCAGTACCGATATAAATTTCTCCGAAGCGAAGCGGCGATTCAGAAATTGTAGTGATTGTGTTGTAAGGCACATCTCCGGTTTTATCGTGATTAGTTAAGTCAGCTGAAATGGGTTCGAATGATTTCCCCTGATTCATGCTTCGATATAATTTGTTGGTGCCGAAATAGAGAATATCCTGATTGAATTTCGAAAGGAGAATCGGAGTTTGCCAATTATAGCGCAACGGACTTTCACCTAAATCAATTGTTGGTCGCACTTCTTCTGATTCGGTTGTGGTCTTATTTATTTTTCCGTAGTAACCAAACTGCGAGCCCGCATACACGGTTGTATTGTCGCGCGTATCCACCTGCACCTGCATTCCATCACCCCCATAAATAAATTTGTAAGGATATTGTCCTTCCTGCATCCAATTAGTTGACTGGGTGTAATCGGAAGAACCCGTCCACACCCCATTATCCTGCAAGCCACCATACACATTGTATGGTTTGTCATTGTCAACGGTTACACTATAAAACTGTCCGACTGCAGGAGTGTTACACTTGAACCAGTTTTCACCAAAATCGTAAGAAATGTTTACCCCACCATCATTTCCAATAATCATGTGTCCATCCTTCTTTGCATCGAACCAAACTGCATGATGATCGCCGTGTGTGTTATCGCCGTCAATTGTTTTGAAGGTGGTGCCGCCATCTTTCGACATTATCATTGGCACCCCACACAATACAATTTTTTTATCGTCTAACGGCGATAGAAATATTTTCCCGAAATAATAACCGTAAGTGTAAACAAGGCCGGTCAATTTTACTGTGTCAATTTTTTTCCATGTTGCTCCAGCATCATCACTACGATATAATTCAGCGCCGATGATGGGCGTATTAAATAGTGAATTATTTGCATCGTTGAGATAATCAATGAGTGCCCCCGGCTTTATTTTTTCCTTCTTCACCATCTCCTTCACTTTATCGACAGAATATTTTTCAGGAAATCCATTTTCAACTAAAAAAATTTTTAGTTTGTCGTTGTTAAGCAAAAGAAAATTTTCTTTAGTGATATTTTTCAAATCATCAACCGTGTAAGCTGTGGTATCGGTTTCTTTTTCTTTCACTTTGTGGTTTTGATTATCGAGAATCGCATACAACACATTTGAATTCTGATGAGACACGGCCAAACCAATTCTTCCAACTCCTGCATCGTGCGGAAAACCTATTGAGGAAGTTGTAATCAGTTTCCATGTTTCGCCGCCATCAGTTGATTTGTAAAGGCCGCTGCCTTCACCGCTTTCTGAAAAATTCCATGCGCGACGGTCGCGTTGCCACATACTCGCATAAATGATTTGTGCATTTAAAGGGTCGGTAATCAAATCGGCACCGCCAGTTAAATCGTTTACATACAATACTTGTATCCATGTATTTCCTCCATCGGTAGTTTTATAAATTCCTCTTTCTTTATTTGAAGAATACAAGTGCCCCATTGCACCAACGAGTATTGTATTGGTATCTGCTACGCTCAATAAAATTTTTCCGATGTGGTGCGATTCAGGCAAACCTTTGTACTGCCAACTTTTGCCCCCATCAAAACTTTTATAAATTCCAATTCCAGAATACGATGAACGACTGCTGTTTGATTCGCCCGTTCCCACCCAAATTTGTTTGTTATGATTCCAGTCAACAGCAAAATCACCAATTGACAAAACATTTTCGTTATCAAAAATCGGAGTGAATGACTGACCATTATTTGTTGTATGCCACAACCCACCACTTGCATAGGCTACATAAAACTCTGTCGGGTCGTTGGGGTTCACCTCTAAATCAACACATCGTCCGCTCATAATGCTCGGACCAATACTTGTGAACGCCATATTTTTCAGCAGTGAATTTTCTTCCAGCGATTTTCTTTTCTCAATTCCAGCTATACGGTCAGTAGCAGGTGTCGGAAGAATGGATTGCGAAAAGGAAAGGTGATAATTTAAAAATAAAACAGAGAAAACAAACGAGAGATGAAGGAAGAATTTCTTCATGGGTAGTAAGAATTTTTGCGAAAGATAAAATAGTGCGCGGACTTAAATTTATGCATCAAAAATATTACTTGACTTGACTTAAATCAACTCTTTTCAATAAGTTTTTGTTTCCTTTGTCCTATAAAAAAATCGCATGAAAAACATTTCTTTCATTTTCCTTACTCTTTTTATTGTTGCTTTTCAACAAAATATCTCGGCGCAAAACTCCCCTAAGTTAATAAATTCTATGAAGGTGGATGGTCGTTTAAAAAATGCGGTAAAAATGAATTTGATGAACGCAGCCTTTTCATACCCATCCTTTGCTTATGAAAGAAGATTGAATGAACATGTTGCGTTTCAATTGGAAGGTGCTTTTAGAATGGGAAGTAAGGCCAATACTGCCTCAACCAGTATATCCAGCGATTCAAAATCAGTTTCATCTCATGTTATATATCCTTCAATGAGATATTATTTCTATGAAAGTAAAAAAATGAAACTTGAGAATTATTTCAGTCTGTTTTATAAGTACAGAAGTTTTCAATCTAAATCAGATTACGATTCATATAGCAATCCTAATTATATTGATTACAGTAATACTTATACAGAAACTACCAACGGGGCCGGCTTATTGTTAGGGGTACAAACGGCAAATACTTCTCATTTTGTATTTGATTTATACTTTGGAACACAATTACAAAGCAGTATCGGAAGCTGGGATTTTTATGATAAGAATGCCAGTTTATCAGGTTTCAAGCAAAACTATTCATTGGGTTCTGCCTCTGATGTTTTTTCAGTTATGAATTCTTCAAGTTTAAGAGCAGGATTTACAATCGGAGTTCGGTTCTAAAAATTTAATGAAATTGCTAATCCTGATTTTTTTTGTTTCGTAAATAAATTTTTTAAACAATTTATACTAAACCATTGGCAAATCCATAATCAAAACTTCAGCATCGCTTGTTGCGATCAGGCTTATAATATTGGTTTCCCATATTCCCATTCCATCACGGCGATTTAGCTGTTGCCCTTCAATTGTTACACTTCCTTCAATTACAAAAATGTAGGCCCCATTTCCTTCGCGCTGAATTTTATAATGCGTTTCTTCTCCTTTATCAAACTGCCCAACATGAAACCATGCATCTTGCTTAATCCATAAACCTTTCTCAATTGGACCCGGTTCTACTATTTTCTGCCATCTGTTTTTTCGTTCACTTAACTCAAGGATCATTTGATCATAACGAGGTTTTATGTCGCGTTCATTAGGGAAAAGCCATATCTGTAAAAGTTTTGCTGGATTTTCTTTGCTGTGATTGTATTCGCTATGGTGAATACCGGTCCCTGCACTCATCACCTGAATTTCGCCTGGTTTTATCACGCCGATATTTCCCATGCTGTCTTTGTGTTCCAATGCACCTTCAAGCATGATGGTGATGATTTCCATATTGTCGTGTGGGTGCATTCCAAAACCTGTTCCGCCTGCAATCATATCATCATTCAAAACCCGCAACACACCAAAGTGCATTCGTGTAGGATTATAATAATCAGCAAAACTGAACGTAAGATTTGTTTTTAACCATCCATGATCTGCCTTGCCTCTTGTATCTGCTTTATGAAAAAATATTTTCATTGTTTTAATTTTTTAAAAAAAATGAAGTCAGTTCTAAGTCTTACAGAATCTAATTTAAAAATCACTTCATCATCCACTTCTTCCGTGCGTTCTCCGTTTGATATTCCTGATTGTGTTTTTGGTAGTAACCCGTCCCATCATAAATTCTTCGGCGTGGATGCGATTTGCATTCTTCGCTACAACTTCCTTCCATTTCAGTAGCGCAGGTTTTACACAAAATAAAATGCTCATTGCATTCAGGATTAGCACAATTAATAAAATGAACAGAAGTTGCATTACACCTGCGGCAATGCGAAATAATTTCTGGATTTACTGTGTTCACCTCAACCGTCAAGCGGTTATCGAACACATAACACTTGCCGTCAAAATCTTTTCCGCCTGCTTCTTTTCCGTAACGGATGATTCCGCCATGCAGATGAAAAACATTTTTAAATCCCTTCTGAATTAAAAAGGCAGTTGCTTTCTCGCAGCGGATTCCGCCCGTGCAATAGGCAAGAATTTTTTTGTCCTTGTATTGTTCCAGTTCATCCAGGTGATCCGGAATATCGCGGAAGGTGTCCACATCAAGAGTAACAGCGTTTTTAAATTTACCCGCTTCCCACTCTACTTTGTTGCGCATGTCAATCACAACTGCATCGGGGTCGTGCATTTGCTTTTGCCATTCGTCGGGTTCTAAATATCTGCCGGTCATTTCCCACACATTCACATCGGGCTGACCGAAGTGCACGATTTCTTTTTTATAGCGCACATGCATTTTTGAAAATGACGGTGCATCTTCTTCATCAACCTTAAATTCAATTCCGGCAAAGCGCGAATCATTGCTCAGATAATCCTTGTACTGTTTGCAACTTTCAATGGTTCCGCTCACAGTTCCGTTAATTCCTTCGTCGCCAATGAGTACACGCCCCATCAGATTAAGAGATTTACAAAAGTTAAGGTGTTGATTCTTGTATGCCTCTGCATTATCAACGCGCGCATACTTGTAGAAAAGTAGGGTCTGAAATGATTTCATATTGGTATTCCTGATGTAAGCAGGACATGTAGCAAAAGTAAATCAGAATAACAAAACCATCATGATAAAAATCAGCTACTGCAAATATTTCTGGTCCACTTTAAATCCAAGTGATTGCGCCCTTAAGAAATCGTTTTTCGCATTCGCTGTATTTCGCATTGAGGTGTAAGTGAGTCCGCGATAATAATAGCAAGCAGCATTGTTAGGATCATAATTTAAATAGGAATTGAAATCAGCAAGTGCTTCATTCAGTTTTCCGGAAGCGAGATAAGCATATCCACGATTCATATAAACCGAAAATATATTGGGATCAATCTGCAATGCCTTGATATAATCGGGAAACGCGAGATCATATTTTGCTGCGCTGCTGTAAGTAATGGCGCGGTTCACATAAGCATCAGTATTTTTATCATCCATCTGAAGCGCTGTGTTGTAAGCCCATATAGCGCTGTCGCCTTTCTTCATCAGCCCATAAATATTTCCAAGGTTGCTGAAAATTTTGCTGTCCTTGGTTTTCATAGAAAGCAAAACTTTATAATCCGCCAATGATTCTTTCAGCATTCCCTTTTCTTTTCCATAATAATTTCCACGGTTTTTATATGCCACTTCAATCCGATTGGGATATTGATTAATGACATCGGTCCAGAGTGTTTCAGTATTCTTCCACACTTTTGTTCTTGCATTTGTCTGATACGCAAAAACAAGAATGCAGATGGAAGTAACAGAAGCAGCAACCATCCGCATGTTATATAATTTATTTCCCTTCACAAAAAACTGATTCAATAGCCAACCAAGAATATAGGCCAGGCCGATATAAGAAAGATAACTGTAACGATCGGCGGCAATGGCGCTACCAACAGAAATAAACTGAAGCACCAACACCACACTTGCGAAGTAGAAAAGTAAACCAAATACAATGGGTTTATGTTTTCTGAAAAAGAAAAATACAATGGCAGCAACAGCGAGCCACGCAACAGGTGCGAGATAATATTCAATGGAAACAGAAACTCCGTTGTCGGACAAAGGATATGGATAGAAAGCAGAAAGACCAACGGGAACAAAAAACTTCACCACATACAACCACGCACCATACGAAGCAAACATTATCCGTTGCAGGATGGTGAAGGTTTCAGGTTTCGCCATGGCATCAGTTGCCTGAATGGTAAATGCAGCGATACCGACAATGAATGAAATAATAAAGAGCGGAATTTTTTCCATCACCAATTTCAAATTCAGTTCTCTGTTTTTTAAATAATCAATCAGCAACAACACAACAGGAAACGCAACCGCCATTGCTTTTGATAAACACGAAAGAACAAAAACTGTTACAGTAACAATCATCCACAATACTTTTTTTGTGGCGAGATATTTCAGATAGCAAATCATTCCGAGCACGAAGAACAAAACATACAACACATCTTTCCGCTCCGAAATCCAACTCACGCTTTCAACATGCATGGGATGAACACCGAACAATGCCGAAACAAAAATCGCCATCACTAAACTTTCACTCAGCATCAAAATAAAAAAGAAAACCAACGCCGTGTTAATGAGGTGTAACAGCACATTGGTTAAGTGATAAGCATGCGGAGCGGTTTTCACACTCTCGTAATTCCATTTCAAACTAAGCATAGTGAGAGGATGATAGTTGAGCGAAACAGGTTTGGTAATTAAATCTTTTATTGGAGTATTAGGATTGGTAATCAATGAATTTTCCAAAACATAAACTGGGTCATCCCAGTTGGTCCACTCGTTGTCCATTGATGGAGCAAAAGAAATGTACGTGAGAATCAAGATTACAGCGAGCCAAATCCATTTCTGAAACGATGGTTGTGGCTGCTGTTGAGGCTTTTTTTTCTGTCCTTTTTCTGGTTTCTTACTCATTAACCCAAAAATATTTTGCAAGAAATGTAAATCGTTTTTTACTCTTTCAGCAAATAAATTAATATAAGCTTTATATTTACTTTGTTATAAAAAAACTACAATGCCCTATGAAAAATTCTATTACACTTTTACTGATACTGTTATTTACATCTGTTGCTTCGGCTCAGATACCATGCAGTTTAGATAACACATTTGACAGCGACGGAAAACTGGTGAGCGATGGCAACAGGTTGGGCGACCATGTAATTGTTCAGAGTGATGGTAAAATCCTGGTTGCCTGCAATCCGTTTGGAAACGGCTATGTATACATCAAGCGGTTTAATGTTGACGGAAGTGTTGATGCAACTTATGGCAGCGGCGGTTCCATTACTGTTTCAATCATGGAAGTGGCAACGCGAATAAACGGAATGGTAATGCATAACAATACCATTTACATATGCGGAACTACTTCTACCAACATCGGTGGCACAAATACCTATCCGTATGTTGCCGCCATTACTGCCAACGGTTCATTTCTCACCACCTTCGGGGTAAACGGAATAAAAGAATTTCCTTCTCTGTTTACTTCTAATGCCCTTACCACTGATAATGCAGGCAACATTTACATGACAGGCTCCAGCTTCTTCACCGATTTTTATGTTATGAAACTGAAAAGTGATGGTGCTTTTGATAATACTTTTGATTCAGACGGAATGGTATCTGTTCCAACAGGAAATAATGATCACTGGTTTAAAACCATGGATATTGTTGTAGATGGAAATAATAAAGTGCTGATATCAGGCCGGAAAGAAAAAGCAAACAACGGAAGCACCATTGCCGATTTCCGCAACACACTGGTAGCGCGGTTTAATACCAATGGTGTGCTTGATAATACATTTGCTACTGGTGGTATTGGTTTGTACAACAGTGCCGCCGCTAATTATAATGAGGGCATGAACATTCATGTTATGAATGGTAATAAATACATGGTTACAGGAAGTGCTTACGACAATAACGATTATGATTATACTGCTTTGAAACTAAACAACAACGGTACCCCCGATAATGCTTTCGGCACCAATGGATGGGCGCTTTATGATTTAACTTTTAACAACGACAACGAATACAGTTTAAACAGCGCTGTTTTACCCGACGGAAGAATTTTAATAACCGGAAATCAGGGTTCGGGCGACACGATTCATTTTTGTTTGTTAATGATTAAGGGTAATGGCGACCGCGATAATTCATTTGCTCCCGATGGCGTGTTCTTAAATATTTTTAATCAGAACAACAACAGCAGCAGTGGCGGAATGGATATGGATGCAAACGGAAAAATTGTACTGGCCGGTTACACCCGCACCTGCGCCAACGGAACATGTGGTCCGTTGTATCTTGCTGTTTCGCGATACAATAACAGTTTTGACCCGGAGGGGATTGAATCTCCTGCAACTGCGGATATCAACTATCAGCTGTTTCCAAACCCGGCAGCAGGCAATCAACATATTTCGCTGAAGGCGACTCATAATAAAATCATTCGTGAAATTCAGGTGATGAATGCTTCAGGTCAAATTCAAAAAACAGATTTTAACCGCACAATGAATTCACTGCAACTAACCAATGCAATTGCCGGAATTTATTTCTGTAAAATAATTAGCGACACTGATGTGGCTGTTATTCGTTTTGTAATTGATTAATTTTTTACTCCTGCGTTTTGTAATTGAAATAAGTTAAGCACCCCTAAGCTTTTCAAATCGTAATTAGTTTCACCACCCATTTTTTTAAAAAACATGTACAGCACACAATCGCGCCTGCAAAAAGAACTGGATGAAATAAAAACCAACGGCTTGTTTAAGAACGAGCGAATCATCACTTCTCCTCAGGGAGCAGAGATTACAGTGAACGGAAAAACCGTTTTAAATTTTTGTGCAAATAATTATCTCGGATTGAGTTCGCATCCGAAAGTTATTGCGGCGGCAAAGCAGGCGATTGATACACATGGATACGGCATGAGCAGTGTGCGGTTCATTTGCGGCACTCAGGATTTACATAAAACACTGGAACAAAAAACTTCGGATTTTCTCGGTACGGAAGACACTATTTTGTATGCCGCCGCCTTCGATGCCAATGGCGGTGTGTTCGAACCATTGTTCAATGAAGATGATGCGCTGATAAGTGATGAGCTGAATCACGCAAGTATTATTGATGGTGTGCGACTCACCAAATCGCAGCGGCTTCGTTACAAGCACAACGACATGAACGATCTGGAAGAGAAACTGAATGAATCTTCTACAGCACGAAGCAGAATAATTATTACCGACGGCGTGTTCAGTATGGATGGCACCATTGCGCAACTAGATAAAATCTGCGCCCTCGCCGATAAATACAACGCGATGGTGATGATTGATGAATGCCACGCGAGCGGCTTCATGGGAAAAACTGGGCGCGGTACGCACGAGCACCGTGGCGTGATGGGGCGCATTGATATTATTACCGGCACTTATGGCAAGGCGCTTGGTGGCGCATCGGGCGGTTTCACTTCAGGTAAAAAAGAAATTATTGAATTGCTTCGTCAGCGGTCGCGACCCTACTTGTTTTCGAATGCATTGGCTCCATCTATTACCGGAGCTTCCATTGCTGTGTTGGATATGCTAAGTGAAAACACTGCGCTGCGCGATAAACTGGAAGCAAACACAAAATATTTCCGGACAAAAATTACAGAAACAGGTTTTGATATTAAGCCCGGCGAACATCCAATTGTACCAATTATGTTGTACGATGCGGTGCTGGCGCAAAAGTTTTCTGAGCGACTACTGCCAGAAGGCATTTATGCCATCGGGTTTTTCTTTCCAGTAGTTGCGAAGGGCAATGCGCGCATTCGAGTGCAGATTAGTGCCGCGCACGAACAACACCATTTAGATAAAGCTATTGCAGCCTTTACAAAAATTGGAAAAGAGTTGGGAGTAATAAAGTAGGGGATAAATAGTTAATTTATTTTCAACTCTTCCCCCAGCTCGTTCCATCTTTTCCATCCTTCAGCTGAATACCAGCTTTCAATAGCTCATCACGAATAATATCGGATGTAGCGAAATCTTTTTTCTCGCGAGCTTGTTTGCGCAGCGCGATAACCAGTTGCATCACATTATCCATATTCGAATTATCAGCGGCACTTTCATCTTTCAATCCAAGAATCACTTCGGTGAAATTGTAAAAATTCTTTTTCAATAAATGAAAAGTTTCCTCGGTAACACTCATTGGCTGCTGCCCGTTTTTCCATGCATTTATTTTTCCGCTCAGTTCAAAAAGAGTAGCCATTACCATGGCAGTATTCAAATCATCATTCATCTGGTCGCGCAGGTCGGCAATCAGTTTTTTTACAGCTTCTTCTTCACTGCTGTCTTTGGATTTAACTCCGGCATACTCAAGCGATTTTAAAGCTGTGCCTGCATTCATCAGTCTTTGCAAACCTTTTTCTGCTGCCTGCAATCCGGTGTTCGTAAAATCAAGTGTGCTGCGGTAATGTGTTTGCAAAATGAAAAAGCGAACCGTCATTGGCGAATAGGCCTGTTCGAGCATTGGATGAGTTCCGGTAAAAAGCTGGTTTAAGGTAATGGTGTTGCCATAACTCTTTCCCATTTTTTTTCCCATCACGGTTATCATGTTATTATGCATCCAGTACTTCACCGGTTGTTTTCCGTTCGAAATATTCGACTGGGCAATTTCACTTTCGTGATGCGGAAATTGCAAATCCATTCCACCACCATGAATATCGAAAGTGGTTCCCAGATACTTCGTCGCCATTGCCGAGCACTCAATATGCCAGCCCGGAAAACCCATTCCCCATGGCGAGTTCCATTGCATAATGTGTTCGGGCGCTGCTTTTTTCCAGAGCGAAAAATCGGCGGCATTTCTTTTCTCCTCCTGATTTTCTAATTCGCGCGAACCAGCAATCATATCATCGAGAATGCGGCCACTCAGTTTCCCGTAGTCATGATTCTTCGCATACTTCAGCACATCAAAATAAACAGAGCCGTTTGCTTCGTACGCAAAACCTTTCGCCATTAAATCTTTTATCATTTCAATCTGCTCCACAATGTGTCCGGTTGCAATTGGCTCAAT
This sequence comes from Chitinophaga pinensis, assembly GCA_945892775.1. Classification (GTDB taxonomy): domain Bacteria; phylum Bacteroidota; class Bacteroidia; order Chitinophagales; family UBA10324; genus UBA10324. The sequence continues at coordinate 39,697 of CAMDDP010000004.1, read as the reverse complement.
AGATGGTCGCTCGGTGTTGAGTAGCGCCATCATGTCGTGATAAATATTGGTGTACTTGGTTACCAGTTCCATTGGCTCCAGCATTTCGAGCTTCGCCTTGTTCGCCACCTTATCTTCCGCTTCGCGCCCTTCTTCTTCAAAGTGTCCGGCATCGGTAATGTTGCGCACATAGCGCACTTTGTATCCGAGATATTTCAGGTAACGAAACACCACATCGAAAGTGATGTAGGGTCTTGCGTGACCAAGGTGTGTTTCGCCGCTCACAGTGGGGCCGCACACATACATGCCCACATGTGGCGCGTGTAACGGTTCAAATATTTCCTTTGCTCGTGTGAAACTGTTTGTAATAGTAAGTTGACTCATAATAGGTGCAAAAATAATTTTGTTTTGCCAGTTGGAAACACTTCTTCAACTATAAATACAAAACAAAAATCTTGGATTGTTCGAAATAAGCCCCATTCATTTGTTTCCATTATTACAAAATATTGCGATTGCATTGAAGATTTTTCTAATCTTGAATTGTAATAGTCAAAAAACATTACCTCTTTCAATAGAGTTTTTAAGGCTAATTTTGATTTATGATAAAAAATCAAAAGTTGCTCGCTGCTGCTTTCATGATAATGATGGTTACAATTAATTTCTCTTTTGCCCAAAACACCAATAACATTTCAAAATGGATGCAGCAGATTGCTGCTACTCCACGCGAAGATTTGTTTCCTTCTTACAAAGTTTTTAATTCTGATTTACGCGAAAAAAAGATTGATCCGGTTTTCGGTGAAATGGTAAAAGTTTCTTTGTTGCCTGATGCACTTAATTCGGTTATCTCCGATGAACCCGCAACTATGGAATTGGAAATTCCTTCAACAAATAATTCAACTATCATTTTACAATTAGCAGAAGTAAATATTCTGACATCTGATTTTAATGTTTCAACAAAATCATCAAATGGAACAAAGGATTTTAATTATTCTCCTGGAATATTTTATCGTGGCATAATTAAGGGTGATGAAAATTCAACTGCTACTATAAGTTTTTTCCAAAATGAAATGATTGGCGTGTTTTCGAACAGCGAAGGAACATTTACAGTTGGAAAATTAAATGATGAATCAGAAGATTATGTGATTTACAATTCCACAAAATCAAATTATCATCCTGTGATGAATTGTGAAACAGACGATTCAAACTATCAGATTGAAATAAATTCTATCGATCGTGGAGTTGGTTGCAAAGAAGTTTCTGTTTATTTCGAGTGTGATTACCAGATGTACTTAGATAAAGGAAGCAATGTGACCAATGTTGTGAATTATGTAACCGGATTATTCGGTCAGGTTGCAACCATGTATGCCAATGAAAATATTGTTGTGATACTTCAATCAGTTTATGTGTGGACTGCAGCAGATCCTTATGTAGGATTAACAACAGCCAGTTCAATTCTTTCTCCGTTTGCCTCTGCACATTCTCCATTCACTACCGCCAATCTCGGGCATTTTTTAAGTACAAGAAGTATTGGAGGTGGAGTTGCATGGCTGAATGTATTGTGTTCGCAATATTCAAACTTTGCAGTAAGTGGCATTTATAATTCATATAATACTGTTCCAACTTATTCATGGAGTGTTGAAGTTATCAGTCATGAAATGGGGCACAATTTCGGTTCACCGCATACACACAGTTGTTCATGGATAGGTGGTGCTTTGGACGATTGTGGTCCTACTGCAGGTTATCCGACAGAAGGAGGTTGTGCAAATGGTCCAACTCCGGTTGGAGGCGGAACAGTTATGAGCTATTGCCATCTTGTTGGTGGAGTTGGTATTAATTTTAACAATGGATTTGGTACACAGCCTGGTGATTTAATAAGAGCAAGAACAATTGCAGCAAATTGTGTTAATGCAGTAGGAACCCTTCCTTCAGGATTATCTGTTTCAGGTTTGAGTGCAAGTACTGCAACACTGAGTTGGAATCCGGTTGCTGGTGTTACTAATTATACTGTTGAATATAAAACTGCCGCTTCAACTATATGGACTTCTGCCGGGAATACCTCTTCCACTTCTGTGCCTTTATATAATCTCGTTGTGAATACTGCTTACAACTGGCATGTGAAAACTGATTGCTCAAATTTTACAGCCAACGGAAATTTCACCACATCAAATTATACCTGTTTAAAACCAACTGGTTTAACATCTACAAATATTACAGCAACAAGTGCACAGTTAAATTGGGCTGCAGTTTCTGGCGCAACAAGCTATGTAGTGCAATACAGATTATCAGTTACAACAACATGGACAACCGCAGGTGTAACAACAAATAATTTTTATTCTTTGACCGGGTTATTTGGCTCAGTAACTTACAAATGGCGGGTAAAAGCAAATTGTTCGCAGTATACAAGTGTTGCAACTTTCTCTACCCCGGTTACAGCCTGTGTTAAACCAACTGGATTAGCAGCGCAATACATTGGAGGCACATGGGCATACTTAACTTGGACAGCAGTTTCAGGTGCCGCTTATTATTCAGTTTACTTTCGTGTAACCGGAACTACCGCTTATACTTTACTGGGCACTGCATTTTATAATAATTTTTATGCATCACCATTGAATCCCAGTACATCATATGATTGGAAAGTGAAAGCAAATTGTTCTGTTTACAGTTCGAAGAATGTTTTCGTCACAACTGCCGATACCGGGCAAGGAGGAGGAACAGGAGGGAATATTTTTGCACAGGATTTTGATGTTTATCCGAATCCGGCCATTCACCAAATAACAATCAAACAAAAAGAAAAGAATGATTTGTCGGTGGTGATTGAAGTTTCGGATTTATTGGGAAGAATAATTATAAGTCAGCCTGCTACCAATCTTGAACTTATTTCGACGAACTATAAATTAGATGTTAGCACACTTAATTCAGGTGTTTATTTTATTTCTCTGAAAGATGAAATGGGAAATAAACGAGTAAAGAGTTTTATTAAGGAATAGATTATTTTTTAAAAAACGAAAGCCGCTTTCAGTGTTGAGAGCGGCTTTTTTTATTCAGATCGAAATATCTGAAAATAATTTACTGATTCAACTCTTTCAAATACTTAACTCCTTCAATACTTAGTTTTCTGTAATTCACATGGCTGTTAAGCACAAATGCAACATAGTTGCAGGTATCAACAATGGCAAATTCTACATCCAATAAGTCTTTGCCTTTCGATTTATATTTGAAAACTCCATCGTAACCGCAGTCTTTTTTTTCCGGTTCTGCTTTTTCTATATAGGAAGAAATATTATCAATAGTTGTTTTATCGGTAATGTCTATTTGAACCGGGTCAGGTTTATTCTTATCGTGCGAATAAAACTGAATCACCAGTTCATCAGCCTGATCCTGAATTCCGCCAAACCAAAACTGTGTGCAGGAGGAAAAGTGTAAAGTGAAAAGTGAAAAACTAAAAATGAAGAATAATTTCTTAGCACGAAAATTTTTTACCCTTTTGAATTTTAACTTTTGAATCTCATTATGCATACAATGGAAATTGCTTCATGAATTTATTTACTTCACTTTTTACATAGGCAATTGTTGCTTCATTATCTGCATCCATCAAAACAATATTTATCCATTCAGCAATCTGATCCATGTGTTGTTCTTTCATTCCTCTCGAAGTAATTGCTGCAGTGCCAATGCGGATTCCTGATGTAACAAACGGAGATTTATCATCATACGGAACCATATTTTTATTCAAAGTAATTTCAGCACGCACCAAAGTGTTCTCCGCCTTTTTACCCGAAATATTTTTGTTGTGAAGATCAATCAGCATTAAATGATTATCAGTTCCACCGCTTACAATTTCAAATCCGCGAGCCATCATTGCTTTGGCAAGAGCCTGCGCGTTCTTAATTATTTGTCCGCAATATTCTTTGTACTCAGGTGTGAGTGCTTCGCCAAATGCAACCGCTTTTGATGCAATCACATGTTCAAGCGGGCCGCCTTGTGTGCCCGGAAAAACCGCACCATCTAATATTGAACTCATCATTCGCACTTCGCCTTTCGGTGTTGTTAAGCCAAAAGGATTAATAAAATCTTTTCCCATTAAAATAATTCCGCCCCGCGGTCCGCGCAAAGTTTTATGAGTAGTGGATGTAACGAAATGACAATGCGGTAAGGGATCACTTAAATATTTTGTTGCAATCAATCCTGCGGGATGTGCAATATCTGCCATTAACAATGCTCCAACCTTATCTGCAATAGCACGAAAACGAGGAAAATCATAATCACGAGAATATGCAGATGCACCGCATATAATCAGCTTCGGATTTTCTGCAATAGCAATACGCTCCACTTCATCCATATTAATACGGCCAGTTTCTTTTTCAACCCTGTAAAAAGATGGCTTATATAATTTTCCGGAAAAATTTGCCGCTGAACCATGCGTGAGATGCCCCCCATGTGCCAAATCCAATCCTAAAATTTTATCTCCCGCTTGTAATACTGCCAGCATTACCGCTGCATTTGCCTGAGCACCGGAGTGCGGTTGAACATTCGCATACTCGGCTCCGAAGAGTTGCTTGATTCTGTCAATGGCCAATTGTTCCACCTTATCAACCACTTCGCAACCACCATAATACCTGCGGCCGGGATACCCTTCAGCATATTTATTGGTAAGACATGAACCCATTGCTTCCAACACTTGTTGACTCACAAAATTTTCAGAAGCAATTAATTCAATGCCGTGGCGCTGCCTTTCTAATTCTTCGCCGATAAGACCAAAAAGTAAATTATCTCTTTGCATATTTTTTTATTAGCGCGCTAAAATAACCACTGCAATTAATGCCGTAAGAGAATTTCAAATTTTCATTCAACAGGCGTGTCAATCGGAGGGGATTTCTGTATAGTTGAACCTGAAGAAATATTTATCTCCTGAGCTTCTTTTTTCCTTTCTACAATAAAGGCAATTATACTTATCCCAGCTACAAGCCCGCTTATAATTAAGCTCATCCAATAGCCCGCAAGAAATTTTACATCCATAGCTATCTTAATGAAGGAATTGGGTTTTGAAAATTCACTGTTCAATGAAAGTTGTAATCCCACTAAAGCAATAACAGTTGTAATAGAGGTAACGAGATGTATTATAGTTCCAAACCGACGCAACAATACCCCTGATAAAATGCCAATGGCCCCTATTACAAAGGCAACTACTGCCCAAGGGTTAGATGGAAGTTTATCGTTAAATTTTTTAAAATCAAATAATGAATTTTGATTTTCAGTCGCAGTTTTAAATTCCTCTTCATAATCACTTCTTTTTGCATAATCTAATAACAAATCCTTTGTCACTTCTTTTCCGCGCAACAAATCTTTTCCGCTTAATGATATAAACGAAACATTATTGCAGCTGATCTCGGCAAATGGAAGAAAGAAACAGATGAGCACAAGCGCAAGCATGGCAGTAGTAATGGAATTGGAACTGAACTTCATTTTATAAATTGTGAGTTCAAATTTCAATTAAAATTTCAATAGTTTCGAAAAGAAGTTTTTAGCAAATAACTTTGACCCAATAATGATTGATTTTGTTAGTTAATTATCATAATCTTTGTAAAGAATGAAAATAGGAATTGTTTGTTATCCAACTTACGGTGGAAGTGGCGTGGTGGCAACTGAATTAGGAAAAGCATTAGCGCAGAAGGGTCACGAAGTTCATTTTATTTCATATCGTGTGCCTGCTCGATTGGATTCATTTGTTGAGAATATTTTTTTTCATGAAGTAAATTTTGCTGATTATCCGCTGTTCGAGCGTGCTCCTTACGAATCAGCACTCACCAGTAAAATTGTTGACACGGTATTACACGCTAAACTCGATATTCTGCATGTGCATTATGCTATTCCACACGCTGCAACTGCTTACTTCGCGCGTGAGATTCTGAAGACAAAAAATATTTATCTCCCTTACATTACCACCCTGCATGGAACGGATATTACCCTCGTAGGAAAAGATGCTACTTACGAACCTGTAGTTACTTTTTCTATTAATAAATCAGATGGCGTAACCGCCGTCTCAGAATTTCTGAAAGAAGAAACCTATAAAAGTTTTGCTATTGATCAAGAGATAAAAGTGATCAACAATTTTATTGATCTTGGTCGTTTTCATAGAGCGAAAAAAGAACATTTTAAAAAAGCAATTGCTCCACTTGGTGAAAAAATTTTAATACACACTTCCAATTTTCGTCAGGTAAAACGAACTGATGATGTAGTGAAAATTTTTAAAAAAGTGTTAAATAAAATTCCCTCTAAATTATTATTGGTGGGAGATGGGCCCGAAAGGCAGACCATGGAACAGTTATGCAGAGATTTGCAAGTAATGGATCATGTTCGTTTTCTTGGTAAACAGGAAGCTGTAGAAGAATTATTAGCAGTGAGCGATTTGTTTTTGTTTCCCTCTGAAACAGAAAGTTTTGGATTGGCGGCATTGGAAGCAATGGCCTGCCAGGTTCCGATTATTAGCACAAACGCAGGAGGAATTCCAGAAGTAAATATTGATGGTGTAACGGGCTACATGAGTGCGGTTGGTGATGTAGGTGGGATGGCTGAAAATTCTATTTCGTTATTAATAGATGAGAACAAGCTGAATCTCTTTAAACAAAATGCACTGAAACAAGCGAATGAATTTGATGTACATAAAATTCTTCCGGAGTACGAAGAGTATTATCGCCTCGTGATTGAGCGCAGTAAGGTGGAGCAGCAGTAATACTTTCTGTTTGACAATTTATCTGCTACATTTCAGCTCAATATTTTTGAATGCACGTAGGTAAAATTGATATTCATACACACATCATTCCCGAAAAGGTTCCGAGATGGGCTGAGAAATTTGGTTATGGCGGATTCATTCATCTCGAACATCACAAAGACTGCTGTGCGAAGATGATGATTGACGATAAATTTTTTCGTGAGATTGAAAGCAATTGCTGGGATCCGAAAGTGCGCATGCACGAATGCGATGAACACAAAGTTGGTGTGCAGGTGATCAGCACCATACCGGTGTTGTTTCATTACTGGGCAAAAGCGCAAGATGCGAATGATACTTCACGATTTTTTAACGACCACATTGCTTCAGTTGTAAATAATTATCCCGACCGCTTTATCGGATTGGGAACACTACCGTTACAGTCGCCTGAATTAGCTGTGAAGGAATTAGAGCGCTGTGTGAAAGAATTAAAATTGCCCGGAGTAGAAATCGGTTCGCACATCAACGACTGGAATCTGAATGCGCCGGAATTATTTCCGGTGTATGCTGCCGCCGAAGAATTAGGCGCGGCAATTTTTGTTCACCCGTGGGACATGATGGGGAAAGAAAAAATGCCGAAGTACTGGTTGCCGTGGTTGGTGGGAATGCCTGCTGAAACTTCACTCGCCATCTGCAACATGATATTCGGTGGTGTGTTCGAAAAATTTCCGAAACTCAGAGTTGCGTTTGCGCATGGAGGCGGAAGTTTCCCTGCAACTTTCGGAAGAATAGAACACGGATTTAATGTGCGTCCTGATTTGGTTGCAGTTGACAATACTGTTACACCTCGTCATTATCTCGGAAAATTCTGGCTCGACTCTTTAGTACACGATGCCGATATGCTCAACATCATTATTAAAATGATGGGCGACGATAAAGTTTGTTTGGGAACCGATTATCCTTTTCCATTGGGAGAATTATCTCCGGGAAAATTAATTGAGGGCATGAATTTTTCTGAAAGTGTGAGAGAAAAATTGGTGAGGGAGAATGCGATGAGTTGGTTGGGGGTTAAACTCTAAAAATATTTTGAATGAAAAAAATAGACGGAACACCAAAGACAATTCGTGAACTCTTTACGGGAGTTAAATACACCATTCATTATTACCAACGAGAATATCAATGGCAGACTAAACAAGTTCAAGAATTGCTTGACGATTTATCAGAGGAATTTTTTGAGTTCTATTCCGAAGAAGATGAGAGAGGAAAAGTTTTGGACTATGGACATTACTTTATGGGTTCAATAGTTTTAACCGCAGACGATAACGCAATCATTGACGGACAACAACGCCTAACTTCTTTAACGCTTCTGTTGATTTATCTCTACCACCATTTAGAAGACGAAGAAGAACGAGCTGAAGTTTTGCAATTGATTTACTCCAAGAAAGCAGGAACAAAAACTTTCAACATTCATGTTCCTGAAATGCCTGAACGCTATAATGTGATGAACGCATTGCTTCAAGACGAATACATGGATGTAAGCAAGCAAGCGGAAACCATACGGAACATTTACAACCGCTATCACGAAATGGCGGCAATGATGAATGATATGTTTAAGGAGTATAAAAAAGAGGCGTTAGATATTTTCAAAGATTGGCTCATTGACAATGTTGACTTCATTCGGATAGTTGCACAAACCGAACAGGATGCACACAAGATATTTGTTTCTATGAATGACAGAGGTTTGAGTTTAACTCCAACCGAAATGTTGAAAGGATATTTGTTGAGCAAGATTGAAAGCGACTCCATTCGCCAACAAGCCAACGAACTTTGGAAGAAAAGAATTCTTGAACTCAAAATTATTGGCAAAGAAGAAGAAAGCGACTTTATTAAAAATTGGATTCGTTCACAGTTTGCGGAAACAATTCGTGAAAGAAAAAAGAACGCATTGCCAGGCGACTTTGACATTATCGGAACTGCATTTCACAAATGGGTAAGAGAACACAACACCCAAATGAAATTGATAAAGAGCAAGGACTACGAAGATTTTATTTTGAAAAAGTTTGACAAGTTCAGCCAGATTTACATTGAGCTGAAAAAGTATGCAGCAACTTTAACGAAAGGTTTTGAATATGTGTTCTTCAATGCAAACAGAAATTTCACTTTACAGTTTCAGTTAATTCTTGCAGCCATTGACCCAGAGGAAACCAAAGAAGTTTCAGACCAAAAAATAAAATTGGTTTCGTGTTTCCTTGACTTGTATTTCACACGGAGAATTTTCAATTACAAAACAGTTGACTACTCCTCTATCGTGTATAATGTTTTCATGCTCTCAAAAAAGATTAGAAGAAAACCTTTGCCCGAATTGCTTGACACATTGAGAAAGGAAATAATTGAAATGGAATTTCAATTAGAAACAATTGACGACTTCCGTTTAAATGGTTGGACAATCAGATATATGTTACACATTCTTTCCCGAGTTACCGACTACACAGAAACGCAAAGTGGAATGACTTCCAACTTTGCAAACTATATCAATCGTGAAATAAAAAATCCTTATGACATTGAACATATAATTTGCGACCATCACGATTGGTTTGTAAACGACTACAAAGAGAAAGACGACTTTGACAAGCACCGCAACAAGTTTGGCGGACTCTTGATTTTGCCAATGGACAAAAACAGAAGTTTGAACGACTTGACCTTTGACAAGAAACTACCAATTTATTTTGGCGAAAACTTACTTGCAAAATCTTTGAATCAAGACTGCTACAAAAACAATCCACAATTCAAAAGATTTTATGAAGGAGAAAATTTAAACTTCAAATCATATAACAATTTTGACAAGAAAGCATTGCTTGAAAGACAAGAATTGTATGAAGAGTTGGCGAAGAAAATTTGGGGCATTGAAAAATTAGGCGAACAGTTGAATTAAGCCTTGGATCATTTAAAATATATGAAGACTTTTATGATTAAATAATTGAATCACCCCTCCAATCTTCCAATCGCTTTAAACCGTTCAAAAACTTTTAGTGTGTGTGGTGCCTGTTCTAATTCTTCTGTTAAATCCTGCCCTGCCCAGTGTTCGTAGTGGCGACCATTTCGCCAGAGGCGGCTGTCAGTTACATCGTAAATAATTTTTTGAAACGCAATCCATATTTCAGGTTTGTCTTGCCCGTTGCGGAGTGCAAGTTGCGAGCGGGTGTAAACTGGAAGGGTAGCTAAGTCCATCAAACCAATTTATGATCAACTAAATATTCAGCAATCTGTACAGTATTTGTAGCTGCGCCCTTACGAAGATTATCAGATACAATCCAGCAGTTAAGTGAGCTAGCAAGCGATTCATCACGGCGGATTCTTCCAACGAACACATCATCTTTTCCATGGGCATTAACCGGCATCGGATAAATTTTATTGGCAATATCATCCTGCACTGTTACACCTGAGGTATTGCTGAGAATTTTTCTAACTTCAGTTAAATCAAAATCTTTTTCGAAAGTAATGTTTACCGCCTGGCTGTGCCCTCCCATTACTGGCACACGCACACAAGTGGCGGTGAGAGCGATGCTGTTGTCCATCATAATTTTTTTTGTTTCGTTCACCATTTTCATTTCCTCTTTAGTGTAATCGTTATCGAGAAACACATCCACCTGCGGCAAACAATTCAGATCAATCCGGTACGGATAGGCCATTTCGCCTTTCACATTATTGCGTTCGTTCATCAACTGATTGACTGCGGCTTTTCCGGTTCCGCTAACCGATTGGTAAGTAGAAACCACAATTCTTTTTATCTGATATTTTTTGTGCAGTGGATTCAGCACCATCACTAATTGAATGGTAGAGCAATTTGGGTTTGCAATAATTTTATCTGTAACCATCAGCACCTGTCCATTTATTTCCGGAACAATTAATTTTTTTTCGGGATGCATTCGCCATGCCGATGAATTATCAATTACGGTTGTTCTGGCTTCGGCAAACTTTGGTGCATACATCAATGAAACAGTTGAGCCGGCGGAGAATAATGCAATGGCTGGTTTTCTTTTAACGGCTTCCTCAATAGTGATAACTGAATATTCTTTGCCTTTGAAAGAAATTTTTTTGCCCACAGAATTTTCAGAGGCAACCGGAATCAACTCTTCAATAGGAAAATTCCGTTCCTCCAGTACTTTTAACATTTCACAACCCACCAAACCAGTAGCGCCAACAAGAGCAACTTTCATTAAATAAAATTTTGGCTAAATTACTCCCACATAATCTGAATAGCGTTGCTTAATATTGAATTCCTTTTCAACACCATGAGACCGATATTCCAGAAAGCCTTTTTACTCCTTTTTTTCGTTCTACCAACTATTCTGTTCGCGCAAGTGAATGATAATTTCAATGATAATGATTTTACTATTGGAACAGTGTGGAGTGGCGATAACTCAGAATGGACGGTTAATAACGGTGAATTAAACACCAATGGCCCAGCGGTCACACCAACAACTATTTATCTTTCAACAACTTCGACTTTGTTTTCAAATTGTCAATGGGAATTTTTTGCAAATGCGAAATGTGCAACGAGTTCTGGAAACTTTATGGAGGTATATCTCACATCAGATTCAGCAAATTTAGAGGGAAGCAACAGCGGATACTTTATAAAAATTGGAAATACCCCTGATGAAGTTAGTTTGTATAAAAAAATTGCTGGGGTGGCAACTATTATTATTGATGGGGTAGATGGAACTGTTGCAAGTTCATCCAACAACCCTATAAAAGTCAAGGTTATCCGTGACATGACCGGAACCTTCTCATTGTATCTCGACAACACCGGTACTGGTTCAAATTATCTTTTACAGGGAACAATAACAGACTTAACATTTAATAGCAGTAGTTATTTGGGTGTGGTCGTTAAATATTCAGCCAGCAATAACACTAAATACTATTTGGACGATATGTATGTCGGCGCAATTATAGTTGACATAATTCCGCCAGTAATCTCTTCTGTTAACATAATAGATGACAATCATATTGATGTTATTTTCAGTGAAGCGGTTGATTCTGCGACCTCACAAAACAATTTAAACTACCTAATCAACAACGGAATTATTGTTTCTATAGCTCTTCGTGATATTGCAAATCTTTCAATGGTTCATTTAACACTTGGTAATTCATTAATTAACGCAACCAATTATAATCTGACTGGAATTGGTATAAAAGATTTTTCAGGAAACAGCACGCCAGGAACAACTATACCGTTTAGTTTTTATCAACCACAACAATATGATGTGCTGATCAACGAGATAATGGCAAATCCGAATCCAATTGTTGCGCTACCCGATGCAGAATATATTGAGCTTTTTAATCATAGCAGTTTTCCTATTAATATAAACAACTGGACTATTAGCGACGCAACAAACACTTATACAATTTCATCCTACACCATTCAGCCAGATAGCTTTGTAATTTTATGTAGTGCTTCCAGTTACTCTTTATTCTCACAATTAGGAAACACACTTGCTCTTTCTTCAACTCCAACATTAAATGATGATGGAGATAGTTTGAAATTGAGGAATGAAACTGGAAAACTGATTAATGCAGTCAACTATTCTTCATCGTGGTATCACGACGCTTTAAAAGATGCAGGCGGTTGGTCGCTCGAAAGAATTGATGTTGCCAATCCATGTGCAGGAAGTACAAACTGGAAAGCAAGCACTAATCTTTCAGGAGGAACCCCCGGAAAAATAAATTCAGTGAATGCAAATAATCCCGATTCAGCGCCACCACAATTATTACGAGCTACAATTATTGACAATCAAACAATCAAATTGTTTTTCAACGAATCTCTTGACAGCGCCGTCGCCTCTCTTGTATCAAATTATTCTGTGTCGCCATCACTAAGCGCTCTTGTTTCTGCTTCTCCACAAAATGATTTTTCGGTTGTGGTTGTTTCATTTTCACTTCCCATTCAGCAATCAATTATTTACACCATCACTTGTCAAAACATTTCTGATTGCACTGGCAATGTGATTGCCGACGACAATTCTGCACCGTTTGCTATTGCAGAAAATCCAGACTCATTAGACATTATCGTTAATGAAATTCTTTACAACCCCACAACAGGCGGGTCTGATTATGTGGAGCTTTATAATCGCTCCAATAAAATTTTGGATTTGAAACAATTGTACATCGCATCCCGAAATGACACTGGTGCAATCATTGAGCCGGCTCAATGCAGCGATGGTTTTTTATTGCTGCCCGGTGAATATGTTGCCCTAACTGAAAATGCTGATTGGGTAACAATAAATTATTTTACTCCAGCTCCCCAAAATGTTTTAACAGTAAGCACCTTGGCATCATTCAACGACGATGAAGGAACTATTGTGCTTAGTACCTTAAATGGAAATGTTTTAGATGAATTACATTACAACAATAGTTGGCAGTTTGCCTTGTTAAATAATAACGAAGGCGTTTCGCTTGAAAGAATAAATCCAGATGCAGCAACACAAGATTCTCTGAACTGGCATTCGGCCGCATCCACTATTGGATTCGGAACACCTGCTTACATGAATTCACAATATAAAAATCTGGAAGGGGATAGTAAAATCACAATTGCCCCGCAAGTTTTTTCCCCTGACCAAGATGGATACAATGATGTAGTATCTATTCTTTATAATTTTGATAAGCCTGGTTATGTTGCAAATGTTTCCATATTTAATGAGCGTGGATTTCAAATTCGAACACTTGTTCAAAATACATTGCTCGAGCAAAAAGGTTTTTTTAATTGGGATGGAATTACAAATGAAAACCTTCGCGCTGAAATTGGCGTATACATTATCTTCTTTGAATATTTTGATTTAACTGGAAGTGTAAATCATGAAAAGAAAATTTGTGTGCTGGCAGGAAAATAATATTAATTTTTGGGCTTAGGTGGAATAAAAAAGAAAAAAGAGAGATGATACAAACAATACTTCTTGTTGATGATGATCCGCTTTTTATAAAACTCATTTCTCCCCTCTTATCTAAAGAAGGGTTTTTATTAATCACTGCGTTAAGTGCAAAAGATGCACAAGAAATACTTCTTCATAAAAGTGAACAAATTTCAGTTGTGTTGTTGGATTGGGAAATGCCAAGCATGAGCGGTATAGACTTGTTGAAATGGATACGAGAACAATCAAAATTTGAAACCCTTCAAGTGATTATGCAAACCGGAATGGATAAACCTGAAAACATAAAGGAAGGAATTGATGCCGGCGCCTATTATTATTTAACAAAACCCGTCAAGCGAGAGGTATTGCTATCCACTATTCATGCCGCTATACAAGATCATGAACACCAAAAAGAACTGCTCACTAAATTAAAACTTGCTGAAAATTCCTTTCGACTTTTAGAAGAGGCGGTATTTCATTTTCACACAGTTGTTGAAGGAGAATTTTTAGCCGTTCGCATTGCAAATATTTGCGCCATACCCGAAGAGGCAATGTATGTTTCTGAACTATTAGCCAATGCGGTAGAACATGGAAATCTTGGTATTAGCTACGAGGAAAAAACAGTGTTAATTGATAATGGAACATTACAGGAGGAAATTGAAAAGCGATTAGTTGATGAAGAATACAGGGATCGGAAAGTTAAGGTCTCCATGAAAAAAGAAAAAGGAACCATTCATTTGGTAATTGAAGATGAGGGAAGTGGATTTGAGTTTGAAAAATTTCTTCGCTTTGATGATTCGCGAATTTTTGACAATCATGGTAGGGGAATTGCAATTGTAAATTCATATTTAAACATGCAATACCTGGAAAAGGGTAATAAGGTTATAGTGAAACTTTCTTTGAAAGAGGGTACGAACTAAGTATTCTTGCCCCTGAATTTTTGTGCAAGTGAAAACATTAATTCAAGTTGAAATGGACTTATCAAAAATGATTGAAGAGGTTTCCTGCCCGATTTGCGGTAAATCAAATTCAAAAAAATTTACAAAATATAATGGCTGGACAATTATGCGCTGCCAGAATTGCAAAACCTGTTATACTAATCCGCGACCAACTTCAGAAGCACTTCCGCACTATTATAATGATAAATATTTTTCGGGCGACCGTTTTTTAAATCCGACTTATAACCCAAATGCCATTGAGTGGAATAAAATAAGTGACATTGAAAGCTGGATAGAAAAAAGAGGAGCATTACTAGAGATTGGTGCAGCCAATGGAAGCTTTCTTAAAAGCATGAAAAACAGAGGGTGGAATGTTTATGGAATTGATATTTCAGCTGACGCAGCCGTAGCCGGAAAAAAAGAATATGGTATAGAAATATTTTGCGGTGTGGCAAAAGATTATAAACCTAAAGTAAAATTTGACGCCATTTGTCTGTATCAAACATTCGAGCATTTACCTGATCCTAATAGCGTAATGGAGCAATGTTTTCAGTGGTTAAATCCGGGAGGATTGTTAGTGATTGAAGTTCCAAATATCAATTCATTCGATATGATTTACAGTCGTGAACGAAAAATTCTTTCTTATGATTTACCCAGGCACCTAGTTCATTTCAATGCGAAAACTCTTTCGGGTGCATTGGAAAAACACGGATTCAGAATTATTAATACTTCCTTTTATTATCCCCAATTCTTACTATCAATTACTGAGTGTATTCAATCAAAAAGAAAACAAATACCTGTAGCTGAAATTTTAAAGGATGAAATTTCAATGCCGGTGACAGATCAAAATGTTCCAATGCTGTTAAAACCTTCCGGCAGAAAGCAACAAATTCTGAATGCGATTTCAAATTTTTTTCCAGGCTGGCGCATGACTATAACGGCAAAGAAACCGATTTGATAAAATGAATAATAATTCTATAAGATTAATAAATAAATTAATTCGCAAGTCTGTAAATTTTTTATACCTGATTTGTTTTTGGTTGTTGTGGGTTTTTATACGACTACTCACAATAATTTTTCAGGTTTTTAAAATTGATTCTCTCACTCAAATGCGTTTAAAGGGAATGCATTCGGTTATTTTTCTTGAACCAATTTTCCCCAATAATGCTGGTTATTACTATAGATGTCAACTTTGGGCAGAAAAATTGCGCAACAAAGGATTTAAGGTAAAAATTACTTTTGTATTTGATGAACAATTGCACGGAGAGCTACACAGTGGAAAAATTAGCCAGCCCTTCTACCATTTTCTTTTTCTAATTCGTCAATTTTTTCGTTGCCTCAAAGCTTTTAATTACAATCTGATAATCGTGCGGCGCGAATTGCTTTTGTTTAATGATTATGGAAATCTTTTTCTCGAAAAATTTTTACTTTCTATAAATAAGAATGTGGTACTTGATTTTGATGATGATATTTCTGCCGCAAAAAATGAGCCTCGAAAAATAAGTTTCTACGGAAAACTAATGCTCGAGCATCCAACAAAATTTCAATCCTCACTTCGCCTTTATAAATATTTTATTGTTGGTAGCGATTACCTAAAACAACTAGTGAATCAATATTCACCTGCCTCAAACCCGAAAAAAATAAATGTTATACCCACCTGCGTTAATTATGAAATGTTTCCATTGAAAGAATATTCCACAACAAAAGAATACATTGATTTTGGGTGGATAGGAAATAGTTGGAATTTTTTTTACCTCGACGAATTATTAGACGCGCTTAACTTGCTTTCGTTACAATACAAAATACGCCTGATAATTATTAGCGATTTGGTCTTTTCGAGAAAAGTGAATTTTGAAATTATTAATTATTCATGGAGTCTTGATCGAGACATTGAACTGCTTCAAAAAATAGATGTCGGTTTAATGCCCCTAAACGATTCCGCTGTATCAAAAGGGAAATGTGGTTTTAAACTAATACAATACATGGGTTCTGGCTTGGTCAGCATTAGCAGCGCAGTCACTATTACTAACGAAATTGTTGACAATAACGAGAATGGATTTTTAGTGTTTAATAAAAATGATTGGCAAAAAATCTTATTTAATGTTGTTGAACAACGCATTCACTTTTCAGATATTGGGAAAAAGGCACATGAAAAAATACTGCGCCATTATTCATTCAATGCCAACGAAAATAAATACATTGACTTTCTAATGGCAATAATTAACAAGCAACTTTAATGGATAAAACTATTGTGGATACAAATGACTTTAGTCTAATAAATAAATTTATGGCGAAACTGCCTTTGAAAGATAATGTGAACGAAGTATTCTTGCGAATAACTCTACCTTGAAAAAGAACCCTTCCTTTTTATTAAAGCAAATTGAACGCGTAGCATACATTTTTCTACTTTGCTCTTTAGTTGTTGGGAGGCTAGTTGCTGTATTGTTTACCGCATTGCCATTTATCCTTAAAAAAAAGAATCCCAAAAAAGATTTTCTTTTTTTTCCATATGCCCATAAAGATAATGCCGGTGTAATAACAAGGTTTGAAATTTTTCTTCCTTTTTTGGAAAGAGATAAATACTCCTTTGATATTTACTATACCTGGAGCGCGAGAGAAGAGCAAAAAATTTTTTTTAAATCCAAATCAAGAGCAAATGAATATTTGTTTTTGGCTCGCTCTTTTTGGCGGCGGTTGTTTCAAGTAATGAGCGCTGTAAATTATCGTGCTGTATTCTTTCAGCGAGGGTTGTTTCCTGAATATCACGATCAATATACCCCCTATCTAGAGAAGTTGCTATGCAAACTAAACAAGAATGTCACAGTTGATTTTTTTGATGCAGATTATGGCCGTAATAAAAAATTAGTAGATGCAACGGCCATAATCTGCAATAAAGTTGCAGTTGTTAATGAATATCTTTATCAATATTTTATCAATCTAAATTCAAATGTTTGTTTGAATAATTTAGCAGTAGATGTAAGGCGCTATAACGCCAAATCAATTTATTTACCTCATGATCCGATCAATATTTTCTGGACTGGAAGCGAAGCAAACGCAGTTCATTTGAAAGAAATTATTCCAATATTAGAAAAAATAAATTTGAATTACCCGCTACAATTAAAAATGATATGTAGAACAAATGGCGGCTATAAAAACTCAATCATTCAGCACTTAGAGTGGAACGAAAAAACTTTTTTAACAGAGTTGTATGAGGCGGACATTGCCATCTATCCTGCCATGAATCAAACAATATATACAGAAGGAAAAGTAGCGTATAAAAGTATTGAATACGGAGCGGCAGCATTACCAATTGTTGCTTCTAGATTTGGCTTATCGTCTAAGTTTGAAGACGAAGAAGATGTTTTGCTGGCAGATAATATTGAGGATTGGGAGAAACAAATTATCCGGTTAATAAATGATGAATCATTAAGAAAAAAATTAGGAACAAATGCAAGAATGAAAACTGAAAAATTTCATTCAGTAGAGTCTACCTATAAAAATTTCTTGTTAATCTTATTGGGTGAAAATCCTGCTCCTATAAAAAAATAAACCACTACTTAAGCAGGGTAATATCTCCTTTCACTTTCTTTTTCTTTCCTGAATCAAATTCCACTGTTCCAGTATAAACATACACGCCAGTATTTAATTTTATTCCTTGATAAGTTCCGTCCCAACCATCCCCTATGTTTTTTATAGTAAAAACTCTTTCGCCAAGTCGCGAAAAAATATTTATTTCTAAATTAAACACCCTGCTTCCATAAACTTTAAACACATCATTTGTTCCATCATTATTAGGAGTAAAAGTATTTGGGATAAAAAAATCGGGATTTGGTTTTATAATAAAATATCCTGCTGTTGCGCTGTCGTAACATCCTAGTTCGTTTATTGCATACATCAAAACTTCAAAACTTCCCGTGTCGTTATAAACATAATATGGATTCGTTAAACTACTGCTTCCGCCATCTCCAAAATTCCATGAATAAGAAGTTGCATTGGTTGAATGATTACTAAAATAAATAGTGCCCCCAGATAAATCTATTGCAGAATCTGTTGTTGGATTATAAGTAAAGGCGGCAATGGGTGTGGGTAAAACAATTATATATCCCACTATTGTTAATGTTGCGGCACAATTATTATTATCGATAACTGTAAGAGAAACATCATAAAGACCACTTGAATAAAAATGCTGAAAAGTGGTGGCGATTTCTGTTTCCCCGTCACCTAAAGACCAAAAATAAGAAAGCCCTGGAGTGGTAGTTGTAAAGGTTGTAGTTAATGAATCACAAGCGGAGTGTGGCTGTGCATTAATACTAACGATTGGCAATGCATTTACCAAAATCGAATGATTTGTTGTGTTAGAAACACACCCATTTTCAGAAACTACCAATGAAATGGTATTTAAACCAGGGGTGTTGATTTGAACAGAAACAGGTCCTTGACCAGTGCCACTAACAATTATCCCTGACCCTGTATTCCAAATATAGTTTGAGGTGGAAGCTGAACTCCCATTGTATTGTATTGTAATGATTTCGCCCGCACATATTGTATCGTCAGACATTAAAAAAGAAGAGGATGGTGTTCCGTATACGGTAATGCTGGTGCTTGCTGGATTACTTGTACAGCCAAGTTCTGTTACCGAAAGCGTAACAGTATAGCTTCCTGATGTATTGTAACTAATGTTATATGGCCCCTGACCACTTCCTGAAAGAACATTTCCTCCGCCAAAATTCCAAACATAATTGGCTGCTGCACTTGCGCTGCCTACATAAGTAAGTGTAGTAGAATTAACTAAACATATTGCATTTGGAGCGGCTCCAATATTTGCGGTTGGAACAGGATTAACAGTAACCTGAATATTTGAAGAAGGAGAAGTACATCCACTCCCGTCAGTATAAGCAACGGAATAATTTCCGCTACTAACAACATTAATTGAAGATGTGTTTGCACCAGTACTCCAAAGATTTCCGGTCGGATAATTTGAAGATAGATTTACACTACCTCCCTGACAAAAAGTGGTTGCACCTGAAGGAGTAATTACAGGCGCTGCAGGAATCGGATTTACTGTAACATTTACTGAAGGTGAAACTCCTGAACAACCGTTGGCATCTGTAACTGTTATTGTAAATGAACCTGATGCGATTA
This sequence comes from Chitinophaga pinensis, assembly GCA_945892775.1. Lineage (GTDB taxonomy): Bacteria > Bacteroidota > Bacteroidia > Chitinophagales > UBA10324 > UBA10324. Next base: position 20,027 of record CAMDDP010000004.1, on the reverse strand, counting down.
CATTAATTGAACTTGTATTCGCGCCGCTGCTCCACAAGTTTCCATTATTATAATTTGAGTTAAGTGTAACAGATCCTCCCTGACAAAAAGAAACAGGGCCGCTGGCTGTAATTAAAGGTGTTGGATTTGGATTGACAGTTACTATTGTATTTGCAGAAGTATCAGCACAACCGTTTCCTAAATCAACAATGTATGAAAATGTTCCAGAAGAGGTTATAGACAGCGAGGTGGCAGTAGATCCGGTATTCCACAAAATTCCTGTTGGGTAATTTGCAGTAAGCGTAACGCTACCTCCCTGACAAAAAGTAGTGGGACCACTTGCTGCAATTATGGCAACCGGTTGAGCAATAACAGTTATTGTTATTGGTGCAGCGGTTGATATGCATCCATTGGCATCAGTAATAGTTGCTGTATAATTTCCTGATGAATTAACAACTAATGTTGATCCAATTGTACCTCCGGGCTGCCAAACTGAATTAGCCCCTGCATCTGAAGTTAGAGTTACAGTTCCGCCGGTACAGAAAAATGTACCGCCCGATGCTGAAATATTTGGGATGGGTGGAAGCGGGTTAACTGTAATTAAAATTGATGCTGATGAAGTGCACCCTGTTGCTGATGTACAAGTAACTGAATAGGTTCCACTTGTTAAAGCGGTTGTTGAAATTGTATTTCCCCCGTTGCTCCATGCATAAGTTGTTGCTTGAGATGAAGAAAGAATTACACTATCGCCCTGACAAAAAGTTATTGCCCCTGAAGGAGTTATTGTAACATTAAAGGCAGGGGGCTCGGTTACAATAAATGTATCCATCGCGGATGTTCCACCACTTGAAACGGTAACGGTATAAGTGCCTGCAGCAAGATTTGAAATATCTTCGGTTGTAGCTCCATTGCTCCATCCATAAGTATAAGGCGCACCAACCATCACATTATAATCTTCGGTTTCACCATATGAATATTGTGAACAAGGAGCTGTTGGAATTGTTGCGTAAGCACAACGAACTCTCATTCTCTTTAGTCCACAGGAAGTATTTGCAGGAACGGTTGCGGAACCATTAAAAACCTGAAATCCAGGTCCTGCTCCCCAGATGTTTTCGCCTGCATCTAAAAAACTTCCATTATTATTCCAGTCAACCCACACTCTGAATCCTTGCTGAAATGTGTTTGAACAGCCAGAATTAGCACATTGTACTGCAAAATTAAAAGTCTGACCGGGATTGACAGTTACTGTCATTGCGGAAAAATAATTAAAGTTGTTTGGCAAAACGCCATTACAACCAGAGTTTAAATTAGAAATATTTGTTGACCCTCCTGTTGTAGAGAAATTATTTATTTTATCCCAAGTAATGTTGCAATTACAGCCTGGATTAGTGTAGGTCGGCAAACAATAGGTTGGGTTACTCCCCCCTGAACCGCCTGCTATCGATAAATCGATAGAACCATTATTAAACCCAAAACAAGAAACATTTGTAACTACTCCTGATGTTGTAAATGGGCATTGAGCTTTGCCCAAAGTAGAGATAAAAACGAAAAAAACACCCGATAATAAAATATATTTTTGTAAAAATTTATCCATCAAATAATTTTTAAAAAGTTAAAGGTAGCCTAAAATGTTAACTATTAGAAAAACGGGCTGTTATTGTCCCTCTAAATATTACCTGTCCAGACCTAAAGGTTTTTAACAATCATATAACTAACAACCTTTTATATAATTAGATATAACTAATTAGTATTGAAAGTATTATTGGGCTTACAAAAAAACAATGAAAAATAAAATAGGAAAATTACTAGCCCGAATGATGCAAAGGCTTTACTTCTCTTTCTTTTGGTAGAAGAAAAATGATATAGCCCCTTATTGTTGCTGCAAATATTTTATACAGGTATTAGGAAGGTTAAGAATATTGAAGCCAATAATCTTGAATGTACGGCAATAAATAACTGGTAAAAATTTAAGAAAGTTCTTTAGAGATTGTTGGCTCCGTTATTATATAGAAAAATCGACAGATACCCAATAATAACACTGAAGTCAAAAATAATATTCGGATAATTGTAGTCTCTATATTAAAGCAATCACCTAACACACAAACTCCAAATATTTTTTGGACAGGTCTTTTATTCATCAGTTATATTTGTTGTTTAAAACAACGCAATAAATTTTATTAAAACTATTCCAATTTACCTTTCTCTTTCCAAAGTTGATTAAAAGATTTTTTCGCTATTACAGGCATCTCTCTTTTTCCCCCCCAGGTTTTTTTAAATAATAAATTCATCATAAAATTTTTTATTCCTGCCCCTCCAATATTCATCATTTTTCTATTAAGCATTGCACGCTTCCAAAACATCCATCCAAATTTTTCACTGTGGTTGTAATAGCCTTGGTTCACTGCATCTTTTCGGTTCATCACTAAAAGATTATGTAGTTCAATTTTCATTGGACAAACTTCAGTGCAGTTTCCGCAGAGCGATGATGCGCCACTTAAATGTTTGAAATCTTCCATGCCTTTAAAGTGAGGAGTAATGACACTTCCGATAGGGCCACTATAAGTAGTTTGATAACTAAATCCCCCAATGTTTTTATAAACCGGACACGCATTTAAACAGGCGCCGCATCTTATGCAATATAAAGCCTGTCGCTGTTCTGCTTCGGCCAATAAATTAGTGCGCCCATTATCCATCAAAATCACAATCATTTCTTCAGGGCCGTCAATCTCTCCTTCCTGTTTAGGTCCTGTAAAAATGGTGTTGTAAACAGTTACCTGCTGGCCGGTTCCGAATGTGGCAAGTAGTGGTAGAAATAAATGCAAATCATTAACAGAGGGAATAACTTTTTCAATTCCAACAATGACAATATGTATTTTTGGAAAAGTAACAGTAAGCCTTGCGTTACCTTCGTTTTCAGTTACTACTACTCCACCAATATCAGGAAGAATAAAATTTGCTCCAGTAATACCAACATCAGCTTTAATATATTTATCACGTAAAATTTTTCGCGCCACCATTGTCAGTTGTTCTGGTGTGCTATTAATGTCGGTTCCCAAATGTTTATTAAAAACTTTCGCCACATCTTCTTTCGACTTATGCATGGCAGGAGTTACAATATGAAAAGGCGGTTCCCCATCTAACTGTTGTATGTATTCGCCTAAATCTGTTTCAACAACCTCCACCCCAATTTTTTCTAAAAAACTATTGAGATGAACTTCTTCAGTTGTCATTGATTTTGATTTGACTACACTTTTAGCTTCTGCGCGAATCATAACGGCTTCAATTTCAGCCAATGCTTCTTCAGCAGTTTCGGCCCAAACTACTCTTCCTCCACGCTTTGTAAAATTTGATTCGAACTCCAATAAATATTTATCAAGATTCTCCATTGCTTTCCACTTCAAATTCTTCGAGCGCATTTTTGCACTTTCTAAATCTTCGTATTGCAATTTCCCCTTCACTACAGTATCGGCATACTTCCCAATATTCCAACTGAGCTTTCGGTGCATCTCTTTATCAAATGCAGAATCCTTCACTGCTTCTTTAAAGGAATCGAATGTTTTTTCTGCCATTAATATATTATTGAATGTGTGAAGGCGAATTTAATATTCAATTATGCTTTTTGCATTGATTTCTTTTTGACATTCAATTCTATCATTGGATTCCAAAACAGTTGTTCGAAGTTTTGGACTTTATCATCCACAACATCCACTCCTTCTGCCTGTAAAAGTTCTTCCATTAAAGTGGGGGTCGCAAAATTATTTTTTCCGGTGAGCAATCCATTTCTGTTTACAACTCGATGTGCCGGAATGGGCGGAACTACCATGTGACTACTGTTCATTGCCCAACCAACTGTTCGTGCACTTAATCCTGTTCCTAAATAATTTGCAATCGAACCATAATTTGTTACGCGGCCTCGTGGAATTTTTTTTACAACTACAAACACCTTTTCAAAAAAATTCTCCTTATCGAATTTTGATGTTTTAGCTTTTCGTAATGAAGGGGGCAACAAGGAAAAGAAAAATTAAACGTTAAAAATTGAAGGCGATAGTTTTATAATCAAGAAAGTGAAAAAAAAATTCTTTTTTAACTTTTAGTTTTTCACTGAATTTAATTCCCCATGTCGCTCAAAAATTTGAGGCGCATGAGTTTTAATTCTTCATTGGAATAATTTTCTTCGCCTAGTTCTGCCATTGCATCATCAAAGGAGTCGCTCTCTGCAGTTCTAAAATACTCTACCACCTCTTCCTGTCTTTCCTTCTCCATCATATCATTAATATAATAATTCAGATTAAGCTTTGTTCCAGATAGAATAATAGTTTCCATTTCTTGCAATACATCATCCAATTTTAACCCCTTTCCTCTTGCAATTTGTTCAAATGGAATTTTTTTATCAATATTTTGAATGATGTAGATTTTCATAGCGCTTTTATTCACCACAGATTTTACCACCACATCAGATGCTTTATCAATGTCATTGTCTTCAACATATTGTGCAATCATTTCAACAAATTGCTCCCCGTATCTTTCTGCCTTTCCCCTACTCACCCCACTGATATTTGCAAGTTCTTCCATGGTTGTTGGATAGTGAGTTGACATATCAATTAATGAAGGCTCTTGGAAAATTACAAAGTGTGGAAGATTATTTGCCTTGCCAACTTCCTTTGTCAAATCTTTCAGCATTTTGAAAAGCACAGGATCAAGCGCTGATGCGCCTCCTCCTCCTTCGTCATCATTGGTTGCGCCCAACCCTTCAAAATCATGATTGAGAGAAACCATGATTTTAGTTGGCTTCTTAAGAAATTGTTTACCCTTATCGCTTAAAGCAATGACACCATAATTTTCAATGTCCTTTATAATAAAATTATTTATCAAAGCCTGACGAACAATACTATTCCAAAAATGATCGTCTTTTTCTTTTCCTATTCCAAAAACTTTTAGCTTGTCGTGACGATAATTTGCCACCTCCTGATTTTTAGCACCAATCAAAATATTTACAATGTATGGTATAGTGAAACTCTCCTTTATTCCAGATACAGCCTCAAGCACCGCCTTTATGTATTGTGCGCCATCAATCTGTTCTTTAGGATGTAAACAGTTGTCGCAGTTACCACAATTTTTATCCGGTAATTCCTCACCAAAATAATGGAGAATAAATTTTCTGCGGCAAACCGAAGTTTCTGCATAAGCCATTGTTTCTACAAGTAAATGTCCACCAAATTCGCGCTCCGAACTTCCCTTGTCGCGCATAAATTTTTCAAGCTTTTGTATGTCCATATAATTATAATAGGCAATACAATTACCTTCTAAACCATCCCGGCCAGCGCGGCCTGTTTCCTGATAATAATTTTCAATGCTTTTGGGAATATTATAATGCAATACAAATCGAACATCCGGCTTATCTATTCCCATTCCAAAAGCAATGGTTGCAACAATTACATGAATGTCTTCATTAATAAATTGATCTTGCCGTTCCGCTCGCAAATTAGCTTCTAACCCTGCATGATAGGCTACAGCGAGAATGCCATTTACCTGAAGCGTCTCAGCAATTTCTTCGGTTGATTTCCGGCTAAGTGTGTAAATAATTCCCGACTTTCCTTCGTTCTGTTTAATAAATTTTATAATATTTTTCAATAATCCATCCTTCGGTCCTTTCGGGCGAACTTCATAATATAAATTCGGTCGGTTGAATGAGCTGATAAAAATATTTGGGTCTTCCATGCCCATTGTTTTCACAATATCCAACTGAACTTTAGGAGTTGCGGTTGCAGTTAATGCAATTATTGGAATGCGATGGTCGATAGCCTCAACTACTGCTTTGATTCGACGATAATCCGGTCGAAAATCATGTCCCCATTCTGAAATACAATGCGCCTCATCAACGGCTATAAACGAAATATTTATTTCGGAGAAAAATTTAATGTTTACATCCTTTCCCAGTGTTTCAGGTGCCACATAAAGCATTTTTGTTTTGCCGTCGGTAATATCTTTTTTAACTTGTGTTGCTTGAGTTTTGGAAAGAGACGAATTTAGAAAATGTGCTACATGATCTTTGTCGCTATAAGAGCGAATCTGATCCACCTGATTTTTCATTAACGCAATAAGCGGAGAAATAATAATGGCGGTTCCTTCACTCATTAAAGCAGGCAATTGATAGCACAAAGATTTTCCACCGCCCGTTGGCATAATAACAAAGGTGTCTTTCCCATCAAGCAAACTTTGAATTATTTTTTCCTGATTTCCTTTAAACTTACTAAAACCGAAATGATCTTTAAGCGACTTGGTTAAGCTTACTTTTTCCTTAACCTTACTAACTGTGTTTTTCATTTATATTTTTTTTACCCCAATTTTTATCAATACCAAAACAATTAAGATTATGACATTATTAGAAAAAAAAATTGTGGGGTTGTTCTCTATTTTCTCCAAATTTAATAAATAATTGCTCAAAATGTTCTTCATGGCAGTAATTTTTACTTTTACACCTTTCAAAAGAATTTTAAACTATTTATAAGTTGCAATTGACTGACAAGAAAATAATTGATTCGGCTAAACGAACCTTCACAATTGAAGCAAATGCTATTAAGAATTTGATAGGGTATTTGAACGAAGATTTTATTCTTGCCGTAAAGAAAATTTTTTCTTCTAAAGGAAGAGTAGTGGTAACAGGAATAGGAAAAAGCGCCATCATTGCTCAAAAAATTGTTTCCACCTTTAATTCAACAGGAACACCAGCATTGTATATGCATGCGGCAGACGCCATTCATGGCGATTTGGGAATGATTCAGAAAGACGATGTAATCATTTGTATTTCAAAAAGTGGCGAGAGTGCAGAAATTAAAGTTTTAATTCCTTTGTTAAAACATTCCCAAAATTTTTTAATTGGATTAGTAGGAAATAAAAAATCTTTTCTTTCAAAAAATTCTGACTCGATTTTAAATACAACAGTTGAGAAGGAAGCATGTTCAAACAATCTGGCGCCAACTACTAGCACTACTGCTCAAATGGCAATGGGTGATGCGCTTGCGGTTTGCTTGCAAGAAATGCGAGGATTTAACTCAAAAGATTTTGCACGAGTTCATCCGGGGGGAACATTAGGAAAAAAATTATATCTGAAAGTGGAAGATCTTTCTGCGCAACACACAAAGCCAGTTGTAGTGGAAAGCGATAACATCAGCAAGGTAATTGTTGCTATGACCGGAGGAAGATTAGGGGCTACAGCTGTATTGGATAAAAAGGGGAAACTGAAAGGAATTATTACTGATGGTGATTTAAGAAGAATGATTGAAAAAAATGTAACCTACTTTAAGTTAACTGCCGGTGAAGTAATGAGCAAAAATCCAAAAACAATTCAACTGAATGAGCTTGCCGTAAATGCTTTACAACAGATGCGTGAGAATAATATCACGCAAATAATTGTAATGAATAAACAGCAATACGCAGGGATGATGCACGTTCATGATTTATTGCAAGAAGGATTATTGTAAAACATAAAAACATTTACCCGATTGTTTTTTTCTTTGTAAAAGCAAAACAACTAAATGCCAACTCAAAATTATGTATTGATTATGGCCGGCGGAATCGGAAGCCGATTTTGGCCGTTGAGTAAGAATAAAAAGCCAAAGCAATTTTTAGATGTGCTTGGTACGGGCAAAACTTTATTGCAACAAACTTTTGAACGGTTTGAAGAAGTCGTTCCCTTTGAAAATATTTTTGTTGTTACCAATGATGCTTACAAAGATTTTGTGCGAGAGCAAATACCTAAACTGAAAGAAACCAATATTCTTTTAGAGCCCGCACGAAAAAACACCGCTCCATGCGTTGCCTATGCCGCTCATAAAATTGCTGCATTGCATAGCACTGCTAATTTAATTGTTGCCCCATCAGACCATATTATATTGAATGAAAAAATGTTTGGGGAGGTACTGGACAAAGCAAAGAACATTGCATCGAGCAAAGATGTTTTACTCACTCTTGGCATTATGCCAACACGACCCGACACTGGTTATGGCTACATTCAATTCATTGAAGGAAGTGATGAGAACGGCGCGCATAAAGTGAAAACATTTGTAGAAAAACCTACTCTTGACATTGCAAAAACATTTTATCAAAGCGGCGATTTTTTATGGAACTCAGGAATATTTATAGGTAGTGTAAAATCATGGTTGCGCGCTTTTCAATTACACCAACCAGAGTTGTTTGATATTTTTCAAAGAGGAAAAACTCATTACAACACGAAGAAAGAAAAAGAATTTATCAATAAAGTTTATACACTATGTCAGAATATTTCCATCGACATTGGGGTAATGGAAAAGGCAAAAAATGTATTGGTGATGCCTGCAAAATTTGGCTGGAGCGATTTAGGAACATGGGCATCGTTATATAATCTTCATCAGAAAGATTACATGGGCAATGCCGTGAGCGGAAAAAATGTAGTCGTGTTCGACACCAACAATTGTATGGTGATGGTGCCCGATAAAAAATTAGTAGTGTTACAGGGGCTTGAAGATTTTATAATAGTTGACACCGATGATGTACTACTCATAAGTCCAAAAGAGCGCGAACAAGAAATCAAACAAATTGTAGCCGATATAAAAAGACAGAAGGGCGATAAGTTTTTGTAAAATTGAATAAAACTTCTACCCTGTGTTAGAAACGCTGTTTTCATTTGATTAATGGTTTTATGTTTTTATTAAAAATATTTTAATGCCTCAATTTCCAAACAAAGTCAGAAGTAAATTACCAAGAGTTGGCACTACTATATTCACTGTAATGTCGGCGCTGGCGGCTGAACACAATGCTGTAAATCTTGGTCAGGGGTTTCCTGATTTTATGTGCCATCCTGATTTGTTGAAGTATGCCGATGAAGCCATGCAAAAAGGGTTGAATCAGTATGCACCCATGCCCGGCTTGCTTTCGTTGCGTGAGTGTATTGCTGAAAAAGCAAACGAATTGTACGGTGCAGATTTTAATCCGGCATCAGAAATTACAATAACAGCCGGAGGAACAGAAGCCATATATGCAGCCATCACGGCAGTAATTAATGAAGGAGATGAAGTAATTATTTTCGAGCCTGCTTATGATTGTTATGCGCCGGCAATTGAATTGTGCAAGGGCATTCCGGTTTACATTTCATTGGAACCACCTGAATATAAAATTCCGTGGGAGCAGGTGCGCAAGCGCATTAATCCGCGCACGCGAATGATTATGATTAACACGCCGCACAACCCAACGGGAACCGTGTGGTCGCATGATGATATGTTGCAGTTGGAAAAACTCACTCACGATACTGACATCATAATTACCAGTGATGAAGTGTATGAGCATATCATATTCGATGCGCTCGAACATCAAAGTGTGTTGAAGTATCCGCGACTGGCAGAAAGAAGTTTTGTGATTTATTCTTTCGGAAAAACTTATCACAACACCGGCTGGAAAATGGGTTATTGTTTGGCCCCCGAAACACTGATGAATGAATTCCGGAAAGTGCATCAGTTTATTGTATTCAGTGCAAACACTCCTTTGCAACATGCTTTTGCACAAATCATGAAACGAAAAAAACTGTACCTCGACCTGAAAGATTTTTTTGAACAGAAAAGAAATCTGTTTCTGAAACTAATTGATGGTTCACGATTTAAATATGTTCCGGCAGCAGGAAGTTATTTTCAGATACTCGATTACTCAGTCATCACCAATGAAAAAGATACTGACTTTGCGGTTCGGTTAGTGAAAGAATTTGGAATAGCATCGGTACCCGTTTCTGTATTTTATAATCACAACAACGACCATAATCAGTTGCGCTTTTGTTTTGCAAAAGAGAACGAAACATTGGAGAAGGCAGCAGAGAAACTATTGAAAGTGTAGATTTGATTTTTCAAAGCACAAATTACATTCATGAAAAAATATATAATTGATATTGCATTGCTTTTGCTCCGGCTTGCATTTGCTTTTTCAATTGCGTATGCACATGGCTGGGGAAAAATAACTGGAGACATTGATAAATGGATGAAACTCGGAAGCAACATGGAGTTAATCGGAATGACTTTCGCACCAGTGTTCTGGGGATTCATGGCTGCATTTGCTGAGTTCTTCAGTGCATTGTTTATCGGGGTTGGATTTTTTACACGACTCAATTCTTTTCTTTTAGCTTTCACTATGTTCATTGCCTTTTACATGCACATACATGATGGAGATGGATTCGGTGAAGCATCGCATGCGTTTGATTTAATGAGCGTTTCATTATTTTTTTTAATTGCCGGGGCAGGAAAATTTTCAATTGATAACAAAATAAAAATTTCGAAATGGCTTCAATGATCGCCAATAATGTTTGCGAGATCATCGTGCGCGACCTGCAAAAACTTTCAGCGGAGCTGAATGCATTTCAATCAGAAGAAAATATCTGGAAAGTGGAGGGATGCATTTCTAACTCATCGGGAAATCTTGCATTGCATTTGTGCGGAAATCTGCAGCATTTTATAGGCGCCGTTCTTGGCAACAGCGGATACATACGCAACCGCGATGCTGAGTTTTCGCAAAAAAATATTGCAAGAGCCGATTTGATTGAAGAAATTAATAAAACCATTGAAGCCGTGAAGCATGCCATGAGCACCTTAACAGACCAAGACCTGTATAAAGAATACCCCATTGATAAATGGAGCCAGCGGTCAACCAAGGCATTCTTTCTGTTACATCTTACTGCACATCTGGCTTATCACACCGGTCAGATAAATTATTTGAGAAGGGCACTGGAAAAATAAATCACTCCTTCACAAACTTCTTTACCTCCATCACTAAAATAAAGTTTAAGGAAGTAAAAAAAACCTATAATATATAAATATGTGTAGTCAGCTACAAATGTCTCTGAAACGGTTGTTCAGTTTGTTTTATCAGAAATAATAGAACTGCTAAATACGGAAGCGGTGATGTCCGATTCCTCAAAGCTCGGATTCGTAACAAGATTCTGCGCTTCGCAATTCTCCCCAATAAAAAAAAGAAATAACAAGAAGAAGAAATATTTTTTTTATTCAGATAAAAGCAATTCCTTTTCCCTTCAGAACTAAAACTGAAAATAAATAAACGGCTGTATCTCTGCGCTCTTCACTTGTATCACTATCCAAATCACAATCACCAGCGCAAGTGATTGCACGATGATGGGTGCGCGCGATAAAACAGTTTCTGAAAGTGTGTTCCACTTTGCCGGAATAAAATGTGTGAGGTATCCGAAAACGATGAGCGCAAACACAAAGGCATAACCACTCATCCACTGTATGGCTATGGCGCCTTCAAAGTTTTGGAAAATGCGCGAGAGCATTTCTGTTACCGTGGCAAAATCCTGCGCGCGAAAAAATATCCAGCAGAGGCAAACGAAATGAAAAGTTACAATCACACCGAGTGCGCGCATCAGAAATGTTTTAGGCACATTAACAACAGTGCGGAATAATTTATCTATTGCGAGAGCTACTCCGTGCAGAAATCCCCAGAACACAAAGTTCCACGAAGCGCCATGCCACAAGCCGCCGAGCAACATGGTGATGAACAGGTTTACATACTGCCGCAGTTTGCCTTTACGGTTTCCGCCAAGCGGCACATATAAATAATCGCGCAGCCAACTGCTGAGCGAAATATGCCACCGTCGCCAGAACTCTGTGATGCTCGAGCTCTGATACGGATGATTGAAATTTATTCCTAACCGATAACCGAGCAACAATGCCACTCCGATTGCCATATCGCTATAGCCGCTGAAGTCGCAGTAAATCTGCATGGCATAGCCATACACTGCCATCAGATTTTCGAAGCCGGTGTAAAGCGCTGGCGCATCGAACACGCGGTCAACAAAATTGACGCTGATGTAATCGCTGATTACTGCTTTCTTAAACAGACCGGTGAGAATGAGGAATACGGCAGTTGCGCGGTCGTCTTTCGTGATTTTTATATCGGTATGAATCTGCGGAAGAAAAAGCGAAGCCCGAACAATGGGTCCCGCCACGAGATGCGGAAAGAAGCTGATGTAAAAACCAAAGTCGAAAATATTTTTTGCGGGCTTCAGCAATCCGCGATACACATCAATGGTGTAACTGAGCACCTGGAAAGTGTAAAACGAAATGCCGACGGGCAACACAATATCCACCACCTGAAAATTTCCAAGTTGTAAATCGTTGATGATGCCGAGTAAAAAATTGGTGTACTTGAAGTATGCAAGAAATCCGAGATTGATAACCAAGCTAATCACGAGCCACGCTGTGCGGTTGCGTTTCGAGTTTGATTTGTAAATGAAATTGGCAATGGTGTAATCAATAACCGTAGAAAGAATGAGCAGCAGAAAAAACCAACCGCCACACTTGTAATAAAAGTAAAGCGAGAAGAGCGTGAGGTAAGTGATGCGTGCATTTTCTTTTTTGTAAACGAACTGATAAAAGAACAGCAACACCAGAAACAGGAACAAAAATATTCCGGTGTTGAAGAGCATGGGCTCATTCTGATGATAAGTAAGCTGATGAAGAATTTTATCGAACATCTTTTACTGAACTCTATTCTTATTGTATGATTCCATCAATGCGTTAAATAACATATGCCCCTGCAGTTCGTAACCTGCTCTTGTTAAGTGCAGGTAATCTCGTTGCGCTAATCCTTTTGTGTACCATTTGTAAATGGAGCCGAAGCCTCCCATCAGGTGATAAAAATCCCAGAAGGCAGCATTGTTGTGTTCACAGAAATATTTTTGAACAGCAACTGCTTTTGCCACACTTGCATTTTTGTACTTGCGATAACGATAACCATCAGGTGGAGAGGTGAGCAGGAAATTTGCATCCGGCAGCACCGCACCGATTTTTGTAATCAAATTAGTGATATTATCTGCAAACTCTGTTTCGTTAAAGTATTTTGTGAAAGCTTCATTAGTACCGAGTGAAACAATAATCAAATCAGGTTTAAGTGAAACCAACTGATCAACAAAGTACACCGAACTATCGTAGTGCGCGAACATGGCGCCGTTAACGCCAATCATATCGTATACCAAGCCTTTTTGAGAATTCTGTAATTCCACTCCGTAAATCATGGATTGCAATTGTGTGCTGTCGCTCTTTATCATGTGCAACTGAAAATTATGCATGGTATCGCGCAATGAAATTTCTGTTGTAAAAAAATCGGGAGTAGTAATTCGCGAATTGAGGTAAGCGAGATTGGTTTGTGTTTCGTCTGTTACAGCTAAATCAAAAGCATCGGGTGCTTTGTAGTGAAACACTTTTATTTTATTGAACGCATAATTCAAACTATCCGCATCCTGAATATTAAAATCAAGATATGCCGATGAATCATAAGTGCGGATGGTGATGCCACTAATGCCAATGGGCAATGGTATTTTCGGAAAAGTATTTCGCTTGGCTTCCCACGTGACATTTGTTGATGTAGAATAATTTCTTGGCTCATTTGTTTTTGCAGCACGATACGGAAACACTAAACCTCTTCCGGCATTTCCGAATTTCCTCTGCAACTGTTCGCGCATTATTCCGGAGAAATAATCTGCCTGAATGTGTGAGTCGCCGATGTGAACGACCACTACTTTATCGCGAGTTCCGTTTTGTAATTCATCCAACTTTTTATAAAACCCCTTTAAAGCCGACTCATTAATCAGTTTGTTTAATGTATCGCGAATGAAAGTATAGGGTCTGGTAAACTCTTCAGTTGATTGGGCTTTTGAATCAACATTCACAAAAATAAAAATGATAAAAGAGGTGAATAGATATTTTTTCAAAGCGATTTCTTTTTTTCTGATTTTGATAAATACCAATCGTATTCAAACAATAATGATTGCACGAATAGTTTTGCAATCACACTGCCGCCGGCAGTTTTAAAATGAGTATAATCTTTATTTGCCAGTGCTGGTTTTGCATCTGCCATTTTTATAATTGAGCCCTCGCCACCCATTACAGCAAATAAATCCCAGAAGGAGGATTTTGTATTTACAGCAATTTTTCGTTGCGACGAAATCAGCGAAGGAAGTGTTGGCATGGTTATATATGTACCACCCTGTTTAATACTTCTGTCGCTACAACCAATAACAAGAACAGGTGTTGTAGTGAAAATGGTTTCGAGATAGTTAATGGTTTTCGTAATACTTCGCTCGTACCAACTATAATCATCTGTTGTTGCCGTCGCCACATTCACTCCATACTGCATCACTATCAAATCATAATTAAGTGCCTGCTGAATTTGATTTAGCACTCCACTTTTTACTCCGGACAAATGAATACCTGATGAACCACGCAAGGAATAATTATCAACTAAAATTCCTTTTTCATATTCAATGGAGAAACCATAAATAAATAAAGTATCCTGCGGCACAAACCGAACTTCAATTGAATTAACAGGATTGTTCTGGTTGATGATTAAGCGATTGATTTTATCCCCTGGTTTTAATTCCATCTTATGTTCTGTACCATTATTCAATTTGAATAAAAAATAGTCGCCTGAATCAGCATGACTGTACAACAACGACACATTGTAAAGAGGGCTCAATCCATCGAGTGAAGTTGAATAGGCGCCACTATATTTTACTTTGCTCGCTTCTTTTTCAATGGCAACAGAATCTGTTACGCCACTCATGTTTCGTGGAACATAAACCTGTCCGTTGGCACCATAAGGAACCTTATGTTTTACCGAATCGGTAAGCGAATAGGTTTTCCAGTTCTCAGAGAAAGTCCATCCGACTGTTTGTCTAAATCCCGGAACATGTGTGGTAATGGGAACAAACCCAACTCCCTTGCCCCCAAATTTTTTCTGCAATTCATTTCGAACATTCTGTGTGATGAGGTCCCCTTCAATTAAGGAATCACCAAACCAAGCAATACGCACAATTGTTTTATCTCCTTTTTCAACCTGTTGCAATTTTGTAAAAAAATGTTTCCACCCTGTAGAAGTATCGCCTTCATATTGTTCGAACAGCAACACCCCCGTTTTTTTTGCTAAAGAATCTTTAGATGGAGGAGTTGGGGGCGGAATAACTTTTTTAAACTTCTTAGTTTTTATAATTGGTTTTGTTCTCAGGTCACTGAAGAAATCAGTTTTTTTTGCAGTAAATTTCCCAATACTGAAATCGGTTATAATAAACGACAGGCAGGAAACAATAACAGCTGTATATAAAATCAGCCTGAACGATTGCTGCACCGGTTTATCGCTATCCACGCTGATTATTTTATTTTGGGTGACCAAAAATAGAAAGCCCCTTTAGGTTACAACTAACGGTTTTCAACAACAAGAATTGTATAGTCTTGAAATAAATTTTTTTAATCAAACGGAAATAAAAAAGCTGCTTTGAGTTTTCAAAGCAGCCTGATTCGGTTTTTAGTTAACCAAGACTAAAGCACAATTACCTTTTTTACTTCATGAACATTTCCGTTTGAATAGTCAATAAGATACATACCTGAAGCAAATGGTTTTTCAAAAGATTGAGTGTGGGTTCCTGCAGTTTGATCTTCATTTATTAAAATGGAAACCACTTTTCCTTGCATATCTATTAGTGTAATTTTTGTGTTTCCGGCAATAGCGTTTCTAAAGCTCACACACAATTTGTCTGTAACCGGATTTTGAACAAGTAAAGAATTGTTTTCGTCTTTCAATTCCGAAACAGCACTAAAAGGGTCTGGCTGAAATATTAATGATGTGGTATAGCAATGGTCGCCTGCAGATGAATTATTTGCGTTGCCACATATTGAGGCGACATAAATAGTTACATCCCCAACATTAGATGGTGGAGCTTGCCAATTAAATGTCCATGAATTAGTGGTATTTGCAGATTGATGCCCAACATAAGCCCGATTATTCGCAGCTGTTTGTATAGAAGTGTTTATAACATTACTCAACGACCAAATTCCTTGTTTCACACCAGAGCCATCAAGAAGGGTTGATGAAAATCCAAAACGGGCCATTCCGGATTCGTTAGTTGAAACGGTGACTTCATAGGTTGAATCCGGCTTGTAAAATGGTTGATTGATTGAAACATCTAATGTTCCGGTAAAGGAATTCGGAGTGGTATTGTGACATCCGGATTTGCCGCAAGTGTTTTCTGATGGAGCACCAGTTGCGTTAGTCGGTGGCTTTAAAATTTTTGTATAACTATCTGTTGTCAGAAAAACAAAAATCAGTGCAATAGAAGATGTGGCAATAATTGTAATCAGGTTTTTTCTTTTCATAAAGTGGGCTAGAGGGTTCTTTATTTTTGAACCACAAATATAGTTTTTTGCAGTTTAAAGAAATTTAAACACCTGAACTTTCAATAAAAAATGGTTTTAAATTCTGATAAGAATTAATTTATTTGTCCCCTAATAAAATATTAGAGTAAAGGAAAATGTGATTCCAGGATAATTTATTTACAATACACCAAATAAAAACAATAATAAATGTTACTTCGTTGTCATTAGTTGATGGGTTTACAGTGATTACATTTGTACAGAAATGAAACTAATGGTTACCTTATTTTTTTTCATCGTATTTTCTGTTTTGAGTTTGCCTTTGTACGCGCAAACAACACAAGAAGAGTTTGGGCAAAATCGTGTTCAGTACAGTGATTTTATATGGTCATTTTATAAATCAGATCGATTTGCGGTTTACTTCTACCTCGGTGGTCAAGACCTTGGAAAATTTGTAATCACTGAGGGCGAGCGACAAATTGAGAGTGTAGAAAATGCCTTAGAGTATAAAGTGAACGACAATATTGATATTCTGATTTACAATAATCTCAGCGATTTGAAACAATCGAATATTGGCTATGGAATTGAACAAAATAATACGGGGGGAACCACAAAAATTATTGGCAATAAAATATTTGTTTACTTCAATGGTAATCACAATGATTTATTAAACCAGATACGAGAAGGGATTGCAAAAATCTGTTTAGACAATATGATGTTCGGCGGAAATATTCAAGAGGTATTACAAAATGCGGTGTTGTTAAATTTACCCTTTTGGTACACCGAGGGATTGTCGGCCTATATTGGAAAAAAATGGAGCACAGAATTAGATAACCGACTTCGAATTGGAATTCTTTCTGGAAAATATAAAAACTTAAACCGCCTATCGGGAGATGAGGCAAAGTTTGCAGGTCAAGCCCTATGGTACTACATCGCCCAAAATTATGGCGCTTCTTCTATTCCAAACATTTTATACCTCACCCGAATAAACCGAAGCCTCGAGAGTGGATTTAATTTCGTGATTGGTAAAACTTTAAAACAATTAGTTGCCGATTTAAATAATTATTATGGTAATCAATACGCATTAGAACAGTCGGCAAAACAATATCCAGCTGCGCTAAAAAAGATTTTAATAAAAACCAGAGGGGGAAGAAAATATTACCAATTTAAACCCGACCCCGACTTTAAAAGAGTTGCTTATTGCGAGAATGAATTGGGAAAATATAAGGTAAAAGTTTATGACCTTGGGAGTAAAAATCGACACACTTATTTGCGTGGGGGATTTAAAAACATCACACAACCGATTGATTATTCTTATCCGCTTACCGCATGGGATCAAACAGGAAATAAGCTGGCAATGGTAACCGAGAAAAAGGGGAAGGTGTTTCTTGCGGTTTATGATTTTGAGAAACAGAAAAAAACAGAAAGAGAAATTACCAACTTCCAAAAAATTCTAAGCATTTCGTTTGGCGTCGATCCAAATTATATAGTAATGAGCGCAGTGAATAAGAGTCAAAGCGATATTTTTATACTAAAATATCTCTCAGGTAAAATCGAGCAGATTACGAATGATTTTTACGATGATCTAAATCCACACTTTGTAAAATTGGCAAATCGAACAATTGTTTTGTGGAGTTCAAACCGAAGAGACGACACGCTTCGAACGGTTCAGTTAGACACCATAATGCCCTTGGGTAATTTCGATTTATTTTATTTCAATCTTAAAACAAAAGATAAGATTTTAACCAGAGTGACCAACACTCCCAATGCCAACGAAAAAAATGCAACGGGTTATAACGAAAATTTCTTCGCTTACACAAGTGATAAAAATGGAGTCGATAATCGATATGTTGCCTATATCGATAGTGTATTCGACCATTATAATCATTATTATTATTTCTCTGATTCTATTGTGCTGAATCCAAAATATAATATCGATTCCTTGATTGTAATCAGAAATACTATTCCTGACTCAACAAAAAAAATTCCTATCTATCGAGATGTGGCGTATTCATTCAGTAACACCAATTATGATAATAGTCTGCTTGAACAAGAGAATGCTTTGAATACAAACAAGATGGCCGAATTATTTTTTAATAAAGGAAAATATTTATTCGCTGAAACAACCAATTTAAAAGAGGTGGACACAATCCATCAACCTGCATTTCCAAACACAAGATATATCCAACAAATAATTGACAAAGAAACGATTGAAGTTAATAAAAATAAAATGTCCCCTGCCGTTGCGGTTTATGATTCAAAAACAATAAAAGATTCAACTAAAATTGATATAAACAATTACATTTTTCAAAGTGATTTTTCACAAAATCCCACGCCAATAATTAAATCCATTGAAAAAGAAAAAACAGAAACCAACCTCAAAAAAGACTGGAGACTTAAGTTAAGTAAAATACTTCCCTACACACCTCGATTCGCAACCGATTATGTGGTATCGCAACTCGACAATAATTTATTCATCAACCGCTATCAAAGCTATGCTCCCAACGGCGGACAATTTGTTAATCCTGGAATAAACGGATTAATAAAACTGAGCACCACTGATTTGTTTGAAGACTATCGTTTGACTGGGGGGTTCAGAATTCCAACAAGTTTAGGTGGAAGCGAATATTTCTTTTCGTTTGACGATGTTAAAAAAAGATTAGACAAAAAATATACCTTCTATAGAAGAGTGGATGCCAAACAATATAATGCTGCTCCATTCTGGGCTTACCCGGTTTATGCAAAATCAAAAACAAATTATTTTGAGGCGACTTATCGCTATCCAATTGATTACACCAAAAGTATTAGAGGAATTGCCTCTTACAGAATGGAGCGGCTCGTATTTCTTGCCTCTGATAGCTTTAGCTTGGGCGTAAATAATTATACAGAAAATTGGACTTCGATCAGAGGTGAATACGTGTTTGATAACACGTTAAAATTGCAAACAAATATTTTAAATGGATCCCGATATAAAATTTATGCTGATGTCATGCGGTTAGCAAAAAAGAGTGGTCCATTTCTTTTTGTAGCAGGCATAGATTATCGCCGCTACCAAAGAATTCATCGTAATATAATTTGGGCAACAAGACTCTGTGGTGCCTCATCATGGGGAGATGGAAAGGTAGTATACTATGTTGGAGGAATTGATGGTTGGTTCATTCCAAAATTTAACACAAATACGGAAGTAAGTCAAACGGCTAATTATGCTTTTCAAGCTTTAGCCACTAATCTCCGTGGGTTTGATCAAAATATTCGAAATGGAAATTCATTTGCATTAGTGAATACTGAAATTCGCTTTCCTATTTTTAGTTATTTATTTAACTCACCAATTAGATCAGAATTTATTCGCAATTTTCAATTGGTTGGCTTTGTTGATGCTGGAACGGCTTGGCAAGGGGTTTCACCATACAGCGAAAATAATCCCTTTAATACCGCTATAATTAATGAGGGGCCAATTACTGTTCAGGTAAATTATTTCCGTGAGCCATTAGTGGCGGGCATTGGCGGTGGTGCACGATCTAATCTTTTTGGATACTTTGTAAAATTAGATTATGCGCGAGGATGGGATAGTGGAGTATTAAATAAAGGCCTTTGGTATTTCTCTATCGGCACCGACTTTTAATGAAAAAAAACGAATCTATTTTTATCCCTGTTTTACACCTTTTACATTTGTGTAAATGAGTAAAAATTTTAGAGCGCATTTTTTTTTATTTCTAGCTAATCTTATTTACGGAGTCAGTTTTACCATCGCAAAAGATATTGTTCCTGTTTTCATTCAGCCCTTCGGAGCCATTTTTATCCGTGCAACCGGCGCATTAATTTTATTTCTAATTGTACACGCATTTTTTATAAAAGAAAAAATAAAAAGAA
>CAMDDP010000003.1 GCA_945892775.1 Chitinophaga pinensis | reverse complement strand
GGATTTGCATATTCTTGCAGCAATAGATTAAAAGTATATTTCGGAGTCTTAGAATAGAAGTAAATATTATCATGCATTTTTTGATATGTTCCTGATACATTACTCCATCTTTTATAATGCCAAACACACTCGTTTATAAAATTTTTTGTTCCAAAAATTTCATCAAGAATTAAACGAATAAAAGAACACATTCTATAATCAACATGAACATAAATTGAACCTTTGTCAGAAAGCAATTCTCTCATTAAAACCAATCTGTCATAAATCATTTGCAAGAAGCTATCAACACCTTTCCCCCATGTATCACGATAAGCTAATTCTTCAATAGCACTTGCCTCTTTCGTATGCTCTACCTCATTATCACCAATTGTAACTGTGGTGCTAAAATTTGCACCTGTCGCAAAAGGTGGGTCAATGTAAATGAGGTCAATTTGACCTGCGTATTTTTCCAAGAGAGCATTCATTACATATTTGTTATCTCCCCAAATTAATTTGTTGCGCCACTCACCTTCAGTTATAGATGGAGTGGTTTTGAAGAAACCACTTTTTTCTTTTTCTCTTGTTGCTCGGCTTTCGTTAATTGTTTCTATAACCTCCAAACTCTGGAAGGGAAGCACGATGCGGTCAACAGTTGTTTTCTTGTCTTTCCAATAAAGACCGAGGGGTAATTCGTTTTTTATTTCTTCGTTGTTCATAGTAATCCTGTTCTGCTAAATGAATAATAATTGTTGTCGGCTAAGATGATGTGCTCCTGCAAAGTGATTTCAACTAATGCCAATGCTTTTTGTATTTCACTTGTAATTGCAATGTCGTGTTCGCTTGGTTCATTCACACCGCCGGGGTGATTGTGTGCAAGAATAATTGAAGTGGCTTTTTGTTTTAATGCTTCTTCTACAATTTTTCTTGGGAATGCAGATGCCTGTGAAACTGTTCCTTCAGAAAGTTTTTTAGTCAACAACGCTTCATTCTTTGCGTTGAGAAAAATGGCAAAGAACACTTCATTTGATTCGTGCCCAATGTTTGCCCTGAGCATTTCAACCAAGGCAGTCATTTTAGTTAACTGTAACGGTTGCTCGTAAGCATGTTCCTGAAAATAAAAAGCCATCGCTTGCCGGAATGCTGCTAAACTTATTGCAGAAGATTTTCCCATTCCATTTACTTCGGCAAGTTCATCAACAGGTGCATCGAGTGCTTTTGAAAATGAGCCGAAAGTTTTTATTAAATCTTTTGCAACTGGTTTTACATCGCCTTGGCGAAAAATAAAAGTGAGTAAGAATTCCATTACTTCATAATCATGAAATCCATCGAAACCACTTTTAGTAAATCGCTCTCTTAATCTTTCTCTGTGACCTGCTGAAGTAGTTTCACTTGTCATGCTCTAAATCTTTTTCTTTTCGGACAAATATTTTTCCAGTCGCACTCTTTACAAATTTTATCCTGTCGCGAATCGCGATTAAATGTAGCAGAAGTAATTCCATTGAGCGCAAAACTGATTTCAGTTTTTGCATTCTCCAATGCAGGGGCAGAAGTTTCAACTTGGAGTCGCTCATTTTTATTGGTATCAATAAAATGAATGAGCGCACTCTGTGTATTAATTCCTAATGCTTCTTGCGCAGCAATGGTGTAGAGTTGCACCTGCAACTCATAGCGGTGCATTAATTCATTATCAGGTTTTCCGGTTTTGAAATCAATGACTTCCAAAACTGATTCTTCACCATCCTGTCTTTTAATCATGTCAATGGAACCTGCTATCAAAGAGTTTTCGAATTCCAATTCGAAAGGTCTTTCAGTTTTTACTGAGAGCGAGAAATCGCGTTCCCACATTTTAACATACTTCTCTAAACTTTTTATTGCTCCTTCTCTTAATCGTGCGCTCACATTATCGGAAGCGTAGCGGAGATAAAAATGTTCTTCAACAACCTCTCTGATATTTGCTTTTGTAGGAATTGTTTGTGTGTCTTCGAATTGTTTGTGTAACAGATTGATAACATTGTGAACTTGTTTTCCGAAACCAAGTGCAGGAACTAATTCAGGATTGAAACCAAAAATGAATCGCATCTTGTAATCGTATCCGCAGTTGAGATAGTATGCTAACTCGCTGTAACTGGTGGGGAACTGAATTTCATTTGAGACCGCATCTACATTGCAGTTTTTTCTTTTTGTCGGGTCGGGAATTTCATCAGTGATGAAATGTGTTTCGGGAATTTCAGCAAACATATTTCCGCGTGATGCTTTGCGCTTGCCGCCAATTTTAAAATCTGCTGAGGTGACAAATAAAAATTTCTTAGAGCGTGTTAACGCGACATAATATAATCTGCGCTCATCATCTACATGATTGAGAAATCGCTCATCATTAAATTTTGTTGTGTCAATTAATGTTGCACCGAAATCCGGTTCTCTGTTTTGCCGAAAGTGGCTTGGAAGGAACACAACGGGAAAACCAAGTCCCTTGGTTCCATGCATTGTCAGAATCTGCACTGCATCTATCAAGCCCGCCATAGCGTTGGTTTCGCCGCTGTCGTAAGAATTCTCAGCGTGTAACCGAATGAACCAAATGAAATCTTTGATGCTGTTGAATGTTAGATATTCTCTTGATCCTTCGTAATCAGAAACTGCCTGACTTAATCTGCCAAGGTTGTAAAGCATCACATCATCAGTGCTTTCATGAAATGAAACATCTGATAAACCTAACATTGAAAGGATGCTGATGTAAAGACCTTGCAGTGATAATCGTTTTTCATTTCGTGCTGTTTCACGAATTGCGTGAACATTGTTTTCAAAATCTCTGAATTTGATTTTGAAACCTTCATGTAGATTATCAAATATGTCGCGAAGAAAAACTTCGTCATACAAAACATCTTTATCTACTTCACTGATGTATTGCAATAACTTCATGATTGAAGTGACTTCGGGAGTGTCGAATAAACCACCCACGCCGGAATAGATTACAGGAATACCTTCTGCTTCCATTGCTTCGATGTATGGAGTGGCTTCATTAGCAATGGAGCGGAACATGAAAGCAAAATCGGAATACTTTAGTTTTCTGATTCTGTCACCTTCCTGAAATTCTTTTCCGACAAGTGATTTTATTTTTTCAATTATCCATTCAACTTCTTCTTCCTGTTTTTCAAAAATGATTTTGTAGAGGTCGCCTTGCTGTGATACAACTCCTTTGTCTTTAATTATTTTCTGAAGACGGTCAGGATTGTTTCTACTTATGAGTTCATCAGCAGTCCGCACAATTGCATCAGTGCTTCTGCGATTAATATCCAAAGCGTAAACGGAAACTTTTGAATAGCGATTTTTAAATGTGATGATGTTGCCTACATCAGCACCTCTCCATTGATAAATGGATTGGTCATCATCACCCACTACACAAACATTTTTCATTCCTGAAATAAGTTGAATCAGTTTTTCCTGAATGGGATTTACATCCTGATATTCATCAACAGTGAAAAACTTGAATTGACTCTGAACTTTTTTCAAAACAGATTGGTCATCTTGCAATGTGTCAACTGTAATTTTTAAGATGCTTGAGAAATCAAGAAATCTTTTTTCCTCCAACTTATTTACATAAACCTTAAAAGCATTTCTGAAACTGTCTGATACAGCAGCATCCGGGGCAAGACCTTCTTCTCTAAAAATATCTGCATCTCTGATGAATGTATTGAAGACCCAACTTTGAGTTGTTCTTCCGTAAGGTTTACTAAATCTCTTTTGAAGAGAATTAGTCAGGTAATCAACATCAATATCTCTCTTGATTGAAGAAAGAAATGCTAACCTTCTGATT
Organism: Chitinophaga pinensis; assembly: GCA_945892775.1. Classification (GTDB taxonomy): domain Bacteria; phylum Bacteroidota; class Bacteroidia; order Chitinophagales; family UBA10324; genus UBA10324. The sequence continues at coordinate 109,648 of CAMDDP010000003.1, read as the reverse complement.
TCATCGAGCATATCAAAAGCTCTGTATTTAGGAATGAAATCTTGCAGCAGTTTAAAAGCGAAAGCGTGAATTGTTCCAATGAACATATCGCCTATGTCTGGCTGCTTGCCCATAAGTTCCTGAATCTTCGAACGGACTCTGAACTTTAATTCTTCAGCAGCTTTTTCTGTAAAGGTGAAAGCAACAATTTGTTCCGGCTTTGCAATTCCCTTTGCTATTTGAAAAGCGATTCGCTCTGAAACAAATTCAGTTTTGCCCGAACCAGCGCAAGCAATAATCTGAAGATTACCTGATAAAAATTTCTTATCGCTTAATAAAATCTTTTCGTTGTAGAAAGCCATGCTTACCGTTATGAATAGAAATCGAAAAAAGTTTTTCGCCCTGCAAAGTATTTAGGAATCGAATCTCTTTATCTTTTTTTGGAAAGATTTTTTTTTGGTGGAATGTACTTGAATTCATCAGTAGCTTTTTTTAATGCTGCTCTACCAAATTTTTCATGTGATAAATCGGAAACGATTTTTTCACTGAGAAACTGAATCACTAATTTTCTTTCACTGGCTTTGTAGAGCGCAGCAAATTTCGGGAGAAGTTTTCTACTGATATTTCTTTCACCTCTTTCCATCTTGCTCAGCAAGCCAATGTCAATGCGCAAATGAGCGGCAGCGAGTGTAAGTGAGATTTTTTTTCTCATGCGAAGATTGCGAAGCAATTCGCTAAGGGAGGTTGGATTATTAGGATTTGACACGAAGTGTCAATACTAATGAATGGAATTGAAACATAAACTGCGAAACAGTGAATGTTGAAAATAAAAAGGGGGTAAGGTGGGCAAGTTGTTTTTGCTAAAAGCAAAAACGCCCACCTTGATGAGGTGAGCGCTTTGCATTTAACACTAAAAGTTTGATGGAATTATCTTACCTATCTTACCTTATACGGGTAAATCTGACTCCAATCGAAACCTTGACTGATAACCGACTATCTCTGCATCTTTCGTCTTCATAGCATATACATAACGGCTACCGCGTTTGAGACGAGGAAACTTATATTCCCTCAATGCCTTACCGAGTTTGTTAACCATTGAATTAGAGATACTCGAATTTGCTTTCTCTGCAAGAGCAGTTGCAATTTCGGTGGCTGAAAGAAAAAGGTTGCATCCTTCTACTTCTGCCGGTTCGTAATTAGAAAGTAATAATTCTTCTTCAACTGATATCACACTATACTGTTCGTTGTTTGCAGAAATCTTTTCAATCTCTTCCTGGTCGAACCAAAACTTAAACTCTTTCGATTTGAAAAGGTGATATGCCTGAGCATAAACCTTACTCAAATCAATTCCGTGATTGAAATTTATTTCAAGCGATTCAAAGCAAAGGAATCTTCTGGAACCCGTGGTGTCATTGAGGAATTGTTTACAGTTAACCGAGCCAGCGAATGAAGCGCGGCGAGGCAGGTTCTCATTGTTAATCCCGTATGGACGGCGAATGCGAATTCCGTTTTTGGTAATCAATTCTTTCAAGCTCCCGATTTCGGATTTGTTCAGGTTTTCCAATTCGTCAAGGTTAATCAACATGCACTCGGAGAGCTGAATGATTGTATCCTTATTGTTCGGATTAATAGTACCTGAGAACTTGTAAGTTTTCAGTTGATCAGGAATAAGGTTGAGCATCCAAGTTGTTTTACCTACACCCTGCTTACCTGAAAAAACAATCACAGTGTGATTGATTGTTTCATCGTCGAGAGCGCAAGCGACCATTGCTACTAACCATTTTTTGAAGCAAGCTTGCCAAAGCTCATCGTCGTTGGTTTTTACAGTAGCAGCGAGAGCTGCGATGTGGTCTGTTTGGCCATCCCATTCCGGTAATGAGTTGAAGTATTCAACGAATGGGTCGTAAACTTCTGAGAAGTTGGAGTTCAGCAACGAACGAAGTGAAGTGCTGTAAGCTCCAATTTTGTTTTTCTGAAGTTCACGAAGAATAGAATTAGCAATGTAATCCGATAGGATTTTATACTTACTCTCTTCTTTGAATTTGTATTCTATCTGCCCTATTACTTTGTTGTAACGGAAATCGAATCGCTTGTTGAGGTGCGCCTCCATGATGTCAATGTTGGAGTGGCTCATTTCTGATTCTGTTTCAGGCAGCCGCTCTACCGGGGCTGCTTCTGAAATTACCTCCGCTACAGCGGGAATTATCTTTGTATCTAATAGTAAAATCTCCAATGGAGATTCCGGTTTTAATAAATTAGCTTGTTGCATAATTGCTTTGGTTGTTAGTTAATAATTGTTTGATGTATTCCATTCCTTTTAATGATACCAGTGTAACAGTTTGGACAAACAAGATTTTGCCATAGCTGTTAGTAATATCCTTAATCACATACTTAAAATATCCTCTGTCAATAAATTGCTGATATGGTTCATTAGAACCATTAATCACTTGGTTATCTCTCAGGAATTTGAAGAGCTTCGTGCGCCCAATTCCATTTACACTAATAATCTTGGCTGTTTCCTTCATGTCATACCAATTCTCTCCTTGCGGGTGTCCCGCTGTTATTATTTTGTTTACTTGAATCATTGATTCACTTTTTTGTTAAAATGCTTCATCATCATTTGTTCGATGTCGCTGAGTTTATAAAATAACTTACTTTGAATTTTCGAGTGAGGAAGTATTCCCCTGTCTCTGTAATCCTGCGCAGTCCTCGCGCTGATTTTCAATAATTTCAGTAAATCAGAATTGTCAATATATTGAAAATTCTTATCATACTGTTCGCCATCCTTCGGCATCAACTTAATAATCTGTTCCAGCTTTATTAAAACCTGCTGAAGAAGGTTTTCTATTTCCAAATTGACCATTAATATGGTTTTAAATTATAAAAAATTTCTGTTTCAAATCACCTGTAAAGCGGGTGCCGCTTTTGAGCTTCCTGATTTTCGTTATGTCATAAATGTTACCTCCTTTTTTTTAAAAGTTAATTGTCATGCACAGTTTCTTTTGTTCCGCTGTAAAATTTTTTGGATTTCTTCGTAGTCGTAATATATGGTTCCTCCAAGCTTGGTAAACGGGATAGACCCGTTGATTCTAAGGGTTTGCAAGCTGGATGCCGAGATGCCGAGCATCTCCATTACATCACTACTCTTTAAATATCTTCTGCCAGTGTTACTGGTATTGCTGAGCGCTTCTGAAAGAAGCGAAATAATTTCATTCTTCAGTTGAAGAATGTCTGCTTTAGTTACTAAGTCTATATCCATTCAGTTAAAAATTTTAATTATCAATATTCTAAGAATGAGGGATAACCAATCCCAAATTCTTATTCTTCCAAACTCATTTGTCGGGGTGTATTAAAAACCCCGCTGTCAAAGAACTATAGCAAAAACCATGCTAATTTATGGTTTTGTCTATTTGGCAGTTTCAGAGGTAAAACTTACCTCATTTTGCTTATGCAAAGGTAAGTAGAATATCTGGATTTTCCTAATATATTTCAATGTATTTTTAGGTAAATCGTAAAATATTCTTACCCTCTTAAACTCTATTTCAATTAAGCAATTTTCAAGTTTCTGTTTTTCATTCTTGATTTTAAACCTTGCATTTCATCAGATACGCGGCTGTCCATCATGCGAGCATAAATTTTTGTGGTGTTCATGTTTGAGTGAGCGAGCATTTTTGAAACGGCTTCCAAACTGATGCCATTTGCAAGTGTAACAGTGGTTGCAAATGTGTGACGGGCAAGGTGTGAAGAAATATTTTTATTGATTTCACACAAGTCACCAATTTCTTTTAAGTAAGCGTTCATCTTTTGATTACTGAGAACAGGAAGCAACAATCCTTTATTGATGCACATCGGATTTTCTTTGTACCTGTTCAAAATTTCCAGTGCTTCGGGAAGCAATGGAACATTCACATTTGAATTTGTTTTCGTGCGGTGCGTGCTTATCCAAAGCTCACCATCCGCCCCTTTTACAATGTGTTCCGGTTTTAATTTATTGACATCAGCATAAGCCAAACCTGTGTAACACTGGAAAAGAAAAGCATCTTTCACCTGCTGCATTCTTGGAATGGAAAAAGTTTTCGCTGCGAGTTTGTCTAATTCTTCCTGTGTTAAATATCCGCGGTCAACTTTTTTCAACTTGGGTTTGTAGTTTAAGAATGGGTCCCGAAGCAACCAACCATTCGCAATGGCAATGCGAATGATTTTCTTGAAGTTCTTAATGTATTTGATGGTGGTGTTGTTCGCACACTTGCGAACTGAGCGCAGATAGTAATCAAGTTCAGTGATGAACTCGTTATCTATATCACACAAAAAGAAATCTGATTTATTGTAACGCGACAAAACGAATTCACGCAAGTGATGTAAGCATGTTGTATATCTATCTAAAGTACCGGCTGCGAAATCCTGACCTACTAAGGACTTTACTTTTGCGTTGTGGTCTTCGAATATTGTGAACAAACTTTTTGACTTGGTAGAAATTCCGAGGTAAGAATTTTTTATCGCCTCTGCTGTAACAGTTTTGTTTGCATCTTCCAACATGCGATGATGGTCATAAATTTTTGTGCGCACTGTATCAATATAAGTATTGATGCTTTTGAATTCCTCGCTTGAACCTTTGATGATTTCATTTCCGGGAACCCATCTTTCGATTGGTGTTTCTCGCTTTATTGCAAGTTCACTTCTCTTTCCGTCAACTGTGATTCTACAATAAATGGGAGCATTGCCCAGGCTGTCAGCCTTGTCTTTTCTGATGTAGAACAGAATGTTTAAATTTTTTACCATTGTTAGATACCTGTTTTAATTTCAGTAAAGATACGAAATAAAATTGACATTATTTTTAAAATAGACAAAAAGTGTCAAAATATATCAATTGATTATCAATATATTATATCGTTTTTTAAAAGGTCTGGATACCTGAATGAAAATTAAAATCAGGTATCCGAATAGGTATCTTGAGGATACTGATTTCATGAAATATGTGGTTGTTTGATGAAATAAAAAACCACCATAAACATTTAGTTTACAGTGGTTTAGTGATATTTGGTATCTAAGATGCGGAGAGAAAGGGATTCGAACCCCTGGAACATTGCTGTTCAACGGTTTTCAAGACCGCCGCTATCGACCGCTCAGCCATCTCTCCGCCGCAAAAATAATCGCAGATTCCATTCAACAAATTTTAACTGCTAATTATTGATAAATAAATTCTATTTTAGTGTTTAATAACAAAAAAAAAATGAGATTTGCATAACAAAATGATTGACTAAGCGTACAAAATTTAAATTTTTTGTTTTATCAAAAAATATAATGAAGACTTTAACCACCCTTTGTTTTTTTATGATTATTCTTTTATCGTTTACCAATTCATTTGGAGCGAAAGAAGATAATCAATTTACCCCAGTATATGCTTTTACTGAAAATAATGGACAACTTCTCGATTCAAAAAATTTGCCTGCCAACGAAGTTCTTTATTATAGTAATATAGGCAGTATGTCCATTTATATCTGTAAGGATAGATTGTTTTATGTTATAAATAAAAGTAATAAGAGTGATTTTTTATCTGATTATGAAAATGAAATGCCCACTGAAAATGGGGGGAAGGAATCGAATCGAATTGAACTTAAGTTGGCAAATAGTAATTCAAATATTGTTGTAAAGAATGAAGATGAAAGTTCATTTTTTTCGAATTATTACTTGCAAAATTGTCCAAATGGGATTACCGCAAGAAATTATAAAAAGATAAGATTAGAAAATGTGTATTCTGGAATTGATTGGGTTTTATATTTTAAAGAGGAGAATGGAAATACAGTTTTTAAATATGATTTTGAGGTAAATCCAGGAGCAGATTTTAAATTGATTAAATTAGAATACAATGGGGGAAATAAAATTACAAAATCAAAAGATGGGGGAATTGATATTGAGACCTTATTAGGGGAAATTAATGATGGAAAACCATTTTCATATCTTAAAAATTCAAAGCAAGAAATTAGATCTTCATTCAAATTTTATAATAATCAAATTGGATTTCAGGTTAATGATTACAATAAAAATGAAAAATTAATTATTGACCCAACAGTGCTTTGGTCCACTTATTATGGATATAACGGTGATGAGCATGGTAGGGCGGTTGCTGTAGATTCAAATGGGTTTATTTATGTTGGAGGATTTACAAATAGTACAAATTTTCCAGTTCTTAATGGTTATAGTTCACCGGTTCATCAGGGGTTTGACGGATGGATAATGAAACTAACACCTTCATTTCAACCGATATGGGTTACATACTATGGTGGAAGCCTGGCTGATGTTTGCCGTACCATTGAAGTAGATTCTGTAGGAAATGTTTTTGCGGGGCTAGAAACTCGAAGTGGTGATATGCCAACCTTTAATGCGTATCAACAGGTTAAAGGTGATACCGATGATTTGTTTATTATGAAGTTAAATCCTTCTGGTATTCCAATTTGGGCAAGTTTTTATGGCGGAAATAATTTGGATGCCATGCGCAGAATAAAGTTAAGTCATTCGGGCTTCTTGGTTGCTTCAGGATATTCAAGAAGCACTAATTTTCCAATGATAAATCCACTTCATGGGACTAATGCCGGGGATGCCGATGCAATAATTATGAAAGTAAGTATGGCAACTGGATTTCCGATCTGGTCAACTTATTTTGGCGGAAGTGGCTATGATGAGCCCGTTGGAATTACTTTGGATAACAACAATAATATTTTTGTTGTTGGTACCACATTGAGTACAAATTTTCCTGTTCAAAATGCATTTCAGGCAACAAAGCGGGGACCTAGCGACATATTTGTTTTAAAGTTAAATGCAAATTTATCGGTTGCTTGGTCAACTTATATAGGAAGTACAATGGATGATGATGGTAACGGAATTGGGGTTGATAATAATGGAAACTGTTTTATTTTAGGAACAACTAAAAAGGGAAATTATCCAATTCTGAATGCATGGGATAATGATTATAATGGTCCTTCTGACGCAGTTGTTACTAAATTTAGTCCAACAGGAAGTATGATATGGTCAACCTATGCAGGAGGTCAGGGAACCGAAGATGGAAATTCCATTGCTGTAGATAATTCAGGGAATGTTTTAGCTACCGGATATACATTAAGTACTTCTTTTCCAATGGTAAATGCGATACAACCGGTTTTTGGTGGAATTCATGATGCATTCATCTTAAGGCTTTCCAATACAGGAACTTGCCTAATGTCAACTTTTTATGGAGGAAATGGAATGGAGCATGCAAGAAGTATTGCAGTCGATAATTCCGGAAATGCGTTTATTGTTGGCTCAACTGAAAGCACAAATTTACTTTTAGTTAATCCGATACAAAGTACAAATGGGGCCATTGGAATTGCCCTAGCGGATTGTTTTATGTTGAAAGTTAATTACTCTATTTTTCCAACTCCAATTATTTCAATAGTCGGAAATAATCCAAAATGTAATTTGTTAGATTCTGTTCTGCTGACAAGTAGTAATTTAACTGGAAATTTATGGTCGAATGGGGCAACAACACAAAGTGTGACTGTAAATTTGGAAGGTAGCTATTCAGTTACTTCTTATGATAATACAGGAATTGGAGTTCAGTCGGAGGATTTAATAATTCAAAATAATTTTCTTGCTGATTATTTATCAGATTCTATTAGTTATAATAATCTCTGTAGGTTTTCTTTATTTAATCTTGATACCCCAATAATTAACAACGCAGTTTTTAATTGGGTTGGACCTAATGGGCTTGTTTCCCCTGCAACCATCGACAGTTTGCAAAGCTCTTCGCTTGGAATTTATAGTTGTATTGCAACAGTGGGTAATTGTTCTAAAGTAGTTCGGAAGATAAATCTTGTTGATTTTTTTGATCAGGTTGTTCCAACAAATACAAGTTATACTGGACCTATTTGCCAGGGAAATTCTTTAATATTAAGTACAGATAGCAGTTCGGGAGTTCAGTTTTTATGGAATGGCCCAAATGGTTTTTCTGCAACAAACAGAACCGTTTCAATTATAAATGCTTTGCCACAAAATTCAGGAAATTATTCTGTAAAATGGTTATTGAATGGTTGCGAAAGTTCTGCCTCTACTGTTTGGGTACTTATTTATTCAAATCCTATAGCTAGCGCTGGGGTTGATTTAGGACTCTGTGCAGGTCAAAATGTGCAATTAAATGGAAGTGGAGGAATAAGTTATAGTTGGTATCCGAGTACGGGATTAAGTGCTATAAATATTTCAAATCCGATTGCAACACCAACTGTTACTGCTACATATGTTCTTACTGTTACCGATATGAATACTTGCCAGAATGCAGATGAATTAATTTTGACTATCTCTTCTTTATCAGTACCAGACGCTGGACAAGATTTATTAGCTTGTAACGGAAATAACAGTATAAATCTGGAAGGAATTAATCCAGTAAATGGAATCGGAACTTGGACTTGTACCACTCCACCAAAGGCCACAATTCAAAACATAAATGCCCCAACTACTCTTGTGACAAATTTAAAAGTTGGATCAAATCAATTTAAATGGACGGTTTCAAGTGGTGCATGTACTCCAACATATGATTTAATAATTGTTAAATACACTGCTGCTGCAAATTTTGGATGTATAAAACCATCGAATCTTAAACAAACCATTAGCGGAAATAGTGCCACATTAAATTGGTCTAATTGCACAATTGCAGATCAGTTTCAAGTCAGATATACAATAAATAATATTTCATATAATGTTTTAACTACTAATTTCACAACAGTACTGAATAATCTGGCGCCAGGAACTTATACATGGAAAGTAAGACCTAAATGCAATGGAGTATGGTCGGCATTTACTCTCTCTAAAATATTTATTATTGAGACTACACCAAAAGAAGAGGAGGTTGATTTTACAGAAAATAATAATTTGTTGTTGTTTCCTAACCCTGTTTCAGAACAATTAAATATTTCATTCACTATTAAATTTAAAGGGGAATATAAAATTGAGATGATTGATTTGTTAGGTAGAGTATTTACTATTGAGACCAATGAATTTGAAGAGGGTAATTGGTCATTAAATTACAATACAAGTAACCTGATCGGAGGAGTCTATTTTATTCGTTTGATTGGAATTGATAATACTTATCTGATCAATAAATTTATAAAGCAGTAGTCAGATAATTTCTGCTACAACGAAGGTGCTTCCTCCAATAAAAATCAAATCGTTTTCTGAAGCATTTTTTTTTGCTTCCTCGTAGGCAGACTTCACAGAAGTGAAATGTTTTCCTTTCAATCCAATGGCAGCTGATTCTTCAGATAATGTTTTTTCATCTAATCCTCTCGGGATGTTCGGCTTGCAGAAATAATAATTGAATTTTTTGGGGAGTAACTGAAGAATATTTTTCCGATCTTTATCACCTACCATTCCCCACACTATATGAACCGTTTCATTCTTTAGGGAAAGAATTTGATCAAGTACTTCTTTGATTCCTGCCTCATTATGACCAACATCGGCGATGGTTAGCGGTTTAGTATTCAAAACTTCCCAACGACCACGCAATCCAGTAATTTCTTTTGTATTGGAGATTGCCTGATGAATTTGTTCTTCAGTAATTTTATAATTCTGTTTTTGTAATTCTGTTACAGCAGCAAGCACAGCACAGATATTTTTTTGTTGATAATTTCCAGATAGATCAATTTTGTAATCCTGCGATTTATTTTCTGTTGCAATGGTAAGCGTTTGCCGTTCATTTGAATAATGTTTCTTTTTTACTTTATAAATTTCATCAGCAAAAACAATCGGTGCGTTTAGTTCTTTTGCTTTCTGAATAAATATATTTTTCGTTACCAATTGCGATTCTCCAATTACCAATGGAATATTTTGCTTAATGATTCCTGCTTTCTCCGTTGCAATTTTCTCCAATGTATCTCCAAGCAAATCTTTATGATCAGAACTGATATTAGTAATGATAGATAGGAGCGGCGTAATGATGTTTGTTGAATCTAATCTTCCTCCTAATCCGGATTCAATAATAGCAATGTCAACTTTTTCATTTAAAAAATAATCAAATGCTAAACCAACAGTCCACTCAAAGAACGAAGGTTTTATCTCTTCAAACCGATTTGAATATTTTTTAACGAATTCAACTACCTTTTTTTTAGGAATCATTTCACCATTGATTCTGATTCGTTCGCGAAAATCTTTTAAATGTGGTGAGGTATAAAGTCCTGTTTTGTAACCTGCTGTTTGCAGAATAGCCGCAAGCATGTGCGAGGTAGAACCTTTACCATTTGTGCCAGCAATATGAATGCACTTAAAATTATTTTGAGGGTTATTTAAACTATTACAGATGGCAATGGTGTTATTCAAATTTGCTTTATAGGCACTAGCGCCAATGCGATGAAACATTGGGAGTTGAGCATATAAATAATCTAGTGTTTCTTGATAGGTCATTCTTTATGAAATCAGAATGGCAAATAAAATAAATGTAATTGGATAAAATTATTTTGAATCTTTATTTCACCTTGAAAAAATATGTGATGGTTCCAGAGGCAGAATTTTGACTTTGTTCTACATCAAATAGAGCTTCCTTGGATGCTTTAATTGCCAGGTTTATTAAAGTTCCATTCGTTGAATTTGAACCAACAGGAGAGTAAACGGCCTCAACAACTTTCCCTTGATTATTCACGGTTATTGCTACGGTTATCTTGCCAGTTTCTTGTGTTGGATTATTTAAGTTTGGTCGTTTTGTCATTTTTCTATTTCCTAATTTAAATCCTATTCCATCGCCACCAAATCCTCCATTTATTCCAGGGGTTCCGCTATATGCGGTTCCATCAGTGGTCCCGTTTAGCTGTCCTTTGTCACCTGGCTTATTCCCATCGCCTTCCCCCTGACTAGCATTATTTGTCCAGCCTTTAAAAGTTGCCTTGGCTATCTGGTTTTTAGCTTCAGTTTTTTTATCTGGAGTGGGAATCGCAATGGGTGTGTTCTTTTTCTTTTTGTTATTCTCTTTCTTTTTTGAATTTATGGTAACATCCGAATTTTCTTGCGAAATAATTTTATCGCCAGTATTTTTTTCAGGTTCAATTGGTTTTACTGCTTGTGGAATAACTGGTGTCAACTCAGTGGACATAGGCTGTACATCGCCCATTCCATCATCCATAAATCCGAAATTAATTTCTACACCTCCACCGTCCATTGGCGGATTGGGGGGGCTTACAGCAAGTAGGAAATAAAATAACACCAACAATAAAGCATGAATAGCAATGGAAGTAATGATTCCTTTTACTTTATTTTTTTTTTCTAAATTATTATTTTCTAATTCAAACAAACGAGCCATAGAAACTAATTTTTATTTTGCACGGCAAGCACCATTCTAACTTTCAGTTTCGCGCCAATGTCCAGTATGTCAACAAAATCCTGAACGCTCAACGAGGCATCTACTTTTAAAACTACCGAAGGGTCAACAATTTTTTTTATTTTTTCTTTTAAGGATGGTTCGAGTGTTTCAATTGTTACAGGCATATCATCAATCGTAACATTTCTTTTGGCATCAACAGAAACATTTATCATCTTTTTGGCTACAGTCTGTTCTCCAGATGCTCTTGGTAAAATCAATTTTATGACTGATGGATTTACCATTGTTGAAATAATTAAGAAGAACAATAGCAACATGAACATGATGTCGTTCATTGCTGAAGTGCCTACCTCACTACTTAGGCGGCTTTTTCTTTTTTTGAAATTCATTTACTGAGTGGGTTCCTGAATGAGATCAACAAATTCAATTGCATTACTTTCTAACTGATAGCTTACACGATCAATCATAGAGTTTAGAAAATGAAACATAATATGAGCAAAAATTCCAATGATTAGTCCTGTTGCTGAAGTAATCATTTTTACATAAAGTCCTGCGGCTATGATATCGATACTTATGTTTTTAGAGATAGAAATATCGTAGAAGATAGTGATTACGCCCATAATTGTTCCAACAAAACCTAACATAGGAGCAATACCAGAAATTATTCCTAACCAATTCATATTTTTTTCTAAACGATAAATTTCAAGTTTGCCCTCGTTCTCTACTGCTGATTCTACTTCTTTTATTGGTTTTCCAATTCTTTTTATTCCTTTTAGTAACAGGCGGGCAATAGGAGTATTTGTATTTTTACAATGCGCAATGGCCGCCTCCATTTTCCCATTAATTAGAAAATCTTTTATGACATTCATAAAGTTTGGATCAATAAGTGAGGCTTTTCTTATGGTAAGAAATCGTTCAATAGAAAAATAAAAGGCAAGTATTGAAAGTATTCCAAGAGGAATCATAATTTTTCCACCCATTATAATTAGCTCAAGAAAGTTTAATGTCTCGGCTGGTTTTTCAGGCGAAGTAAGTGTAGGTGTAATTGCGGCAAGGGTATCTTTGAGTGAATCCGCTGAATTGTATATCTGAAGTAGTAAGCTCATGTTTTGTTTTATAGCTGTTTAAACGATGTTAGTTTCTTATTTATTATAAGAACAAATTTATTTTCTATGGAAGAAGGATTTGCATAGCATATTCAACAGAATCAACTTGCTTGTATTAAATTGTAGGCAACCCCTTTTTTAGAACTATAAGTGTAGATAGTAGGTATTAAGCAATTCCATAAATCGAATAGAATATTTTCCGTTTTTTTTGTGAATGAATATTTTTTCATCTGGAAAATTTTCAGGACGATAAGAAAATGAAATGATAAAAAGATGAGCTGTTTTTTCTTCGGTTGATGACACAATATATTTTCTGTTCGGAAATATTTTTTGTTCGATACAGCGTACGACCAATAACTTCATTTCATTGGGTGGCAGCATAATATATGTTCTTCCATTTTCAGAAAGATGTTTTAAAATTATTTCGATTAAATCGGTTTGAGTTAATGAATGGTTGTGTCTTGCTTGACTGATTCTTACATCCATATTTTTTTTATGTGAAGTAAAAAAAGGGGGATTGCATACAATTAAATCAAATTTTGAAGTAGTATTTCTACTCCATTCTTTTATATCTGAATGAATAACCCGAATTTTCTCACGCCAAATAGAAGATGAGAAATTATTTTCTGCGTTTAAAACTGACTCTTCATCAAGCTCAATTCCGAGAATAGTAGCGCTGCTTTTTTGTGCAAGCATAAGTGCAAGCAATCCGGTTCCGGTTCCGATATCAAGTATGGATCTTGCGTTTTCAGTTTGAATTAAAGCGCCAAATAAACAGGCATCGGTTGTAACTTTTAGTGGGGCATTCTTCTGCTGAATAGTAAATTGTTTAAATTGAAAAAAAGTATTACTCATTAGTTGAACAGAAATTGATATGTATATAAATTGAAATGAATATTCTTTAAATCCCTTTTATCCGCTGGATTAATTTTTTGAACGATTCTGAATTGATTGCTTTCATCCTTCCGCGTTGAATAACCATTTGGGCACCATTCTTTTTTAAATCATAATTAAAAACAAAGTCTTTTTTCTTTCCAAATAGGTCGGTTAATCCAAATCGTAAATCATGTAAGCTCGTATTATTAATGCTGTCTTTAGTTAAAGAATAATAGCCTTGTGAGAAACGAACCAATCGATTGTATGCCGGATCGTTAATGAATTCATTTCCCATTTCATAGTTTCCGGCGATAAAAGAAAATGGAATAGTGTCGGTTTTGTCAAACACTGAATAATAGCCAACATAATATCCGCTGTCTGTTTGGCCAATTATAAACCATAAGAAATTATTTAATGGAGTAGGAGTAGTGATGTATTGTTTTGCTTTTATTTTTTGTTTTGTAAAATTTTTTTCAGCAATTTTATTAATGACTATTTTATTATAAAAAGTATAACTTAAATAAAAAAAAGAAGGTATCAACCCAACAAGAGCCCAAGTTGTTCTGCCTGATTTGAAAGGTCGTTTAATTAATAAAGCAATAGCAGAAACAATTAAGGGTAATGTGTAAAAAGGGTCGGCAACAAATAGGGTGTTGAATGTTATGCGAGTGTGCGAGCAAGGTTCAAACCAGCCGGTTCCATAAGCTGTTAATGAGTCAAGAAATAAATGAGAAAATAATCCGAATCCCCAAAGCATTAAACAGGCTGAGAATTTAAGTGTCGGATATTTTTTATGAAATAGATAGGCTGCAGTAATTGAAATAAGTACGGCAAATAATATGGAATGGGTGAATCCTCTGTGCTGAAGTAAACTTTTATCAACCGAAACAAAAAAAGAAGTTGCAACATCAATGTCAGGGAGGTTGTTAGCTATAGCGCCAAAGAGCATTGCCTTTTTTCCTATCTTTTTTCCAGCGATTAACTCGCCTTCTAGCATTCCAAGAACTGTGTGGGTGATTGAATCCATTTATAAATTTGTTAAACAATTTGATTGAAAAATTAAAAAGTTTTTAATTCATTTTTTAATAATTCAACTTCAATCATTTTCTTAACTTTTTCTTTTAAGGTGTCAATATTATTTATTGTTAGGCCTGTGACAGAAACTTTTTCCAAAAAAATAGTTTTTGTTTTTCCAGGAGCTAATTTGAAAAAGGTATCCCGTGGCAAAATGTTTTTAACATTCAAATAAACCATTGGAATAATTGGGGTTTGTGTTTCAATAGCAATTCTGAAAGCCCCATCATAAAATTTACTGAGTGGTTGGTTTGTATAATTAAACCCACCTTCTGGAAAAATAATAATGCTTATTTTTTTTTCAAGTACAAGCTTTAAAACCCGAACGCTTTTTACTCTGTTCTCTTTATCACCTCTATCAACGAGTATTACACCATAACGATAGATCCATCCAAAAAAGGGGATTCGTCTAATTTCAGTTTTACCTAATGCGCGAAACTGACCGCGTAACGAAAGCATGGTAACTGGCGCATCAAGATAACTATCGTGATTAGCAACATAAATAAAAGGGCCATCATTTTTATTAGGTTGTTTGCCTTCATTTATATGTCGTAGTCCACATAAAAAATACCAAATTAATGTCCATATTTTTATTAGGAAAAAAATAATAGCTCCCCCAATATAAAGACCCCCAAATGCTGAAATAATCATCAGCGGGAGAAAAAGGAACATCACCAGAATAAACATTAGTGCGCAATAAATACGATAAAAAAAGAGTAGAAAATTGTACATGTGTTTTAGCCTTTCAAAAATATTATTAATGTGGCGAAATGTATTTAATTTCAATTAAATAAAATCATAAATTCTTTTTGCTTACATTTTGGCTTAATTCAATATTTTTGAACTCACTAATAAAAAAATGAATTCAATTGTTGAATCAGAAAGCCCAATTTTAAAAAATTTGTATGGGTCCGAAATAATTATTAAAGCGGAAGAGAAAAAAGCGCCGTTTAATTTAAGGGGGGGATTTGAAAGAAAAATTTTGTTTCTAACAAAAGGAGAGGGCTTTCCATTGTTTATTCCTGAAATAGAAACGATGTTTCAACGGATGTTAACTAATTTGAAAACGAACGAAAATGAAATTGGCTTAATTGATATTATTAATTTTAATGGTGATTTTTCTTTGCTTAAAAAAGAATTTCAGCCAACAGTCCTAGTTTCATTCGGAATTAATGCAGCTGAATTAGGATTGAATATTGACTCAACCCCAAATCTACTTATAACAATGGGTGATTTTATTTTCATGGAATCGAATTCTTTTTCAGATTTATATCAATCAGATTTAAAGAAAGTATCAGTTTTTCCTGCATTAAAAAAATTGTTTTCACGTTAAAAAAATCCATATTGAAATTATTATTTGCCACACAAAACAGTAACAAGGTAAAAGAAGTCATGCGGATGATCGGCTCCCAACATGAATTGATTACACTAGCTGATTTGCATTATGAGGATGAGTTGGAAGAATCAAGTTTGCAATTGGAAGAAAATGCTTTAGAAAAAGCAAACCATATTTTTGATCAATTTAATATGAATTGTTTTTCCGAGGATACCGGTTTAGAAATAGAAGCTTTGGAAGGTGCTCCTGGAGCGTTAAGTGCTCGATATGCAGGGGAAGATAAGGATCCAATAAAAAATATGGATAAAGTTTTATTCGAATTGAAAGATAATAATAATCGAAATGCCCGCTTCCGTACTGTGATTGCTCTTGTTATTGACGGTAAAGAATTTTTGTACGAAGGGATTATTAAAGGAAAGATTACTAATGACAAACGAGGGGCAAATGGATTTGGTTACGATCCGATTTTTCAACCCGATGGTTTTGAAATAACATTTGCTGAAATGAATGGGGAAGAAAAGAATGCAATAAGTCACAGAGCCCTAGCGTTTGCAAAAATGAAAGAATTCCTTGAATCAGAATTTGCAGAATAAAATGAACGAATAGTTTTTTTAAAATGGGATAACTATTTGGAAAGGGCAACTATAAATTTATTTATTTAGCATTTTACTTGCAACTCTTTTGTTTAATTTTAACTCTTAAATTATCGTTCAATGAAATTCAGAATTAAGCAGCATTTTTCTGATCAGGATTTAATAATTGGTTGTTTGGCGGGTGGGCGTAGATTTCAGGAAGGGCTATACAATCAATATGGTTCAACTATGTTTTCCATTTGTCTTCGATATGCAAGTGATTATTATCAAGCTGAGGATATGTTGCAAGAAGGATTTATAAAAGTATTTAATAATCTAAAAAATTTCAGAAACGAGGGTTCATTTGAAGGTTGGTTGAAACGAATTTTCGTAAATACTGCAATTGAGTGGTTAAGAAAAAATAAAGTGATGAATGAGATGCAGGAAATTGAAAAGGTTTCTCTTCATATTGTTCAGGAGGATTGTTTTAGTCAACTTGCTGCTGATGATTTAATGAAATTAATTCAGAGTTTGTCACCCGGATATCGTACAGTGTTTAACCTTTATTCAATTGAAGGTTATTCCCACAAAGAGATTGGCCAAATGATGAATATAAATGAGGGAACTTCTAAATCACAATTAGCAAGAGCTCGTTACATTTTACAAAAAATGGTTGTGCAAACCAATAAAGTACAATATGCCGCAGCAGTTCTCTGATAATAACATCGACAAAGCTTTTAGAGAAAAGCTAAGTGGATTGCGGACTCAACCACGCTCAAGGGTTTGGTATCGTGTTTCTGCGGGGCTTGATCGTGATGCCTCATTACTCGCCCATAAAAAGCGCAGGGTGATAGGTGTTTTAGTTGGGCTATTAATTCTATCAGGAATTATCTTAAGCGCTGTTTTAGATCCTATTGCAACCCGTAAGAAAATTTCGAAAACAATTGGAGAAATTCCCAAAGAAATAGGGGTATTAAATCAGAATAGCACAATTGCTATTTCTAATTCAGAAGGCTTTATTTTAAATAATCTCATTATAACAGACTCAGCACCAATAATTTTTAATTCTGATAATTCCTATGCAGTAATAATGGAAGAATCTATTTCTGAATTAATTGTTGTTCCAGTTCAACTCAAGAATGAAAAATTTAATGAGTTAAGAAATCTCCCTGTCTTTTTATCGTTATTAAAAGAAAATGATAAGGGGGCGCTTGCAACTAAGTATGAGAATTCAAATTTTTCAATGAATAAAATCAGTTCACCTGATAATGTGAATGTTAGACACAAATATAATTGTTTGCCCAGATTTTATTCGGGTGTAAATATTAAATTTAATAGGACATCTTTAGTTGATGCCTCAGTTATAAAAAACATAGACTTTATTGACAAATTTCATATTCAAAAAGCGATTAGTGTTTACACAGGTTATAGAATAACAAAAAATATAAGTGCTGAGTTAGGATGGAATTTATTTTCTAATGAAGGGCAATCATATGGTTTTACTTCTTTATCAAGAAAATCAACAGTAACTCCTACAAGGAACGATTATGAAATTAAACTTCGCTACACCCAGATACCATTGAAGGTTAGGTATGATTTTGAAACTTGGTCAGGCTTATTTAACACACCTGTTACTTATAGTTTAGCCATAGGAGCTATGTATGGAAAATTGTTGGAAAGCCATTTTTTAGAGGGTGACATGGATGTTTCAACACAATTAAGAAAATCAGAAATTGCAGGTGTTTTAAATTTAGCTGCCGATGTAAAAATTTACAAACGGATTTCATTAAGTACCGGAGTTGAAGCATCTTATAGTAATAATATTTTGCAGCCTAATAAAATAATTAGTCCGTTTATTGCCCCACATAATTTTGTAATAGGAGCAACAGCAGGGTTGGTTGTATCAATTGGTAAGAAAACACCTTGCCAATAGAAATTTTAATCAAAAAATTATTTATTCATTGAACTTCTATATTCCTTCTTAAAACTATTTTCACGGCGTGAAAAAAATTGGGTATTTACTTAAAGTTTTATGGGCTTATTGGTACTTCTTTGTTTTTGTTTTGCTGTTTCTTTTATTGTTTCCATTTTTCTATATCCTTTTGAGTAATAAAAAATGGTATCCTGCTGCAAATAACCTTCGACGAGTTTGGGCATGGTTAATTTTTCTCTTCACTGGAATTATTTATTCCATTCGGCGTGAATCCAAATTGAAAAAGAATCAAGCATATATCTTTTGTCCAAATCATACTTCTTATCTCGATATTCCATTGTTTGCCATGTGTTATCACGGGCACTTTCGTTTTATGGCAAAATTGGAGTTGAGCAATATTCCGTTGTTCAATATTTTTTTTCGCACTATTGATATTTCAGTAAATAGGGGAAGCATTACTGAAAGTTATAAAGCATTACGAATTGCTGCAGAAAGTATTGGCAATGGCGATAGTTTGGTTATTTTTCCAGAAGGAAAAGTGGGGAATCAGCCACCTAAACTGGATAAATTTAAAGCGGGTCCGTTTCGCTTGGCTATAGAAAAACAAGTACCTGTTGTTCCAGTTACTTTTTTTGACAACTGGAAAATGTTATATGTCGATAAGAAGATTTGGGGTTGCCCAGGAATTGCCAGAGTTGTAGTTCATGAGCCAATTTCTACAATAGGATTAACTTTGGACGATATTGAAATGCTCAAGAAAAAAGTTTACGATATAATTGATCATACCTTGAATGAATATGGAAGTAAATAATGAGTTAATAGATAAGCTTGCAATTCTTGCCCGTCTTGAGTTTGATTCTGTTTCACGCGAAGCGATTAAAAAAGATTTGCAAAATATTCTAGGTTTTGTAGATAAAATAAATGAATTGCAACTCGATGATGTGGACCCACTCATTTACATCACTGATGAAGTTAATGTGCTTCGTGGCGATGATGTAAAACAAACAATTACCCATGAAGAAGCAATGAAGAATGTGCCTGTAAAGGACAGCGATTATATAAAAGTGCCAAAGGTTTTAAAAGGGAAATAATGATGAAAGAAGTTATTCGATTAGAAAGTGTATCGAAGAGTTATATATTAGAAAGGGTTGTAATTCCTGCATTAAAAAACATAACACTCTCTATTAATAAAAATGAATATGTGGCTTTGATGGGGCCATCAGGGTCAGGTAAATCAACACTCATGAATATTCTTGGATGTCTTGATACACTCACCTCAGGAAAATATTTTCTGAATGGAACCGATGTAAGTCACATGATAGATGATGAATTAGCAGTTATTCGTAATCGTGAAATAGGATTTGTGTTCCAAACATTTAATCTGTTACCGCGAATGACGGCATTGGAAAATGTTGCTTTGCCATTGGTTTATAATGGAACTAATCGTACTAACAGAACCAATAAGGCCTCACAGATGCTAGATGCTGTTGGTTTGGCCGATAGAAAAGAACACAAGCCAAATGAAATGAGCGGAGGACAAAAACAAAGAGTTGCTATTGCCCGTGCATTAATAAATTCCCCATCAATAATTCTTGCTGATGAACCAACTGGAAATTTGGATAGCAAAACTTCTTATGAGATAATGGCGATACTCGATAAAATTCATAAACAAGGAAATACAGTGATATTGGTTACGCACGAAGAAGATATTTCAAAGTATGCACAACGAATTATAAAGTTAAAAGATGGGGAGGTAGCTTCTGATGAGGCAAATCAAACCCCAACATTAGTGAAAGCAATAACTTAATTTTAAAAATCTTCAATCAGCCAATGAAAATCTATACTAAAAAAGGGGATACAGGAACAACCCAATTAATTGGAGGTACTCGAGTATCAAAAAGCAATAGTCGCATTGAAGTTTATGGAACTGTTGATGAGTTAAATTCTTATATTGGTTTAACAAGCGACAGTATTGATGATAATAAAGTAAAAGATGTGTTAAAAGAAATTCAGGATCGTTTATTCACTATTGGTTCAACGCTTGCCAGCGACCCTGAAAAATCAAGAATGAAAATACCTGACTTGAAAGAGGATGATGTACTGCTCCTAGAAAATGAAATAGATAAAATGAATGAGCGATTACCAGAGATGAAATCTTTTATACTGCCAGGTGGACTTTCCGCAAATTCTATTTGTCATGTTGCTCGATGTGTTTGTCGTCGTGCCGAGCGATTGGCCGTTGCACTTGCTTTAAATGAAATAGTTGAACCAATCGTAATTAAGTACCTAAACCGACTTTCTGACTACCTGTTTGTTCTATCTCGAAAAATATCAGTGGATGCAGGTATTGATGAAATACCTTGGAAACCACGACTATGAGCAGTTTTGGCCTTATCCACACCTGGATTATTTCTTTTAAAAAAAATATTTTGAGGTGTAAAGAATAAAGATACTTTTGCGCAAAGTTAAAACCACCTGAAAAATTATGTTTTGGAGTCTTGAATTAGCATCATATCTTGAAGAAGCACCATGGCCTGCTAGCAAAGATGAATTGATTGATTATGCAATACGAAGTGGTTCACCTCAGGAAGTAATAGAGAATTTACAGGAGTTGGAAGATGAAGGCGAATTGTACGAAGGCATTGAAGATATTTGGCCCGATTATCCTACCCACGACGATTTTTTCTTTAATGAAGATGAATACTAATTGAATAAAATTTCAATTTTAACTAAAGCGAAACCCAACGGTTTCGCTTTTTTATTTTCTGCTCTTCAGAATATTTTCTGCAAAAAATAAATCTTCAGGATTGGTGATTTTTATATTGGTCGTTTCACCTTCAATTAAATTTAATTTAAATCCTGCGGTTTCATATACCGAAGCATCATCAGTAAAATTTTCTTGATGCGGTTTTTGAAAGGCTTTCTTAATTTCTGATAATTGAAAGCATTGGGGGGTTTGTGCTAACCGATAATTATTTCTATTGGTGCTTATGTATTCTTCATTTTTTAATTCAAAAACTGAATCTCTTGTTGAAATTGTTGCAATGGCACTTCCTTTTAATTCGGTTTCTGTAAAACACTTTTCAATTAATTTTTTTGTTGCTAATGGCCTTGCGGCATCGTGAATACAAGCTATGCCTTCATTAGGCAAGACACTCAATGCATTTTTTACAGAATGAAATCTTGTTTCTCCACCTTCTACTAATTCTATAGATTCAGGTAGTTCATATTTCTGTTTCAGTTCATTGAAATAAAGATTCCAATGAGAAGCAATGGGAACAATTATTTTTTCAATTCCATCAATTGCTAAAAACAAATGAAGAGTGTGAATAATAACCGGAATTTCATTTAATAATAAAAATTGCTTGGGTATGTTGGCTTGCATACGCACACCATTTCCACCGGCTGGAATGATTACATAGCGCTTGGGTGAGGCGCTCATCAGTTATTGCTATTATATAATGAGCATTGCATCTCCATAAGTAGCGAAACGATATTTTTCTTTCACTGCTAACTTGTATGCGTCCATAATTAAATCGTAACCACCAAATGCACACGCCATAATTAACAAACTTGTTTTTTCAATGTGAAAATTGGTAAGCAAACTATCAGCAACAGAAAAATCATAAGGTGGATGAACAAAAATATTGGTCCATCCTTCCTGCGGTTTAACATGTTTACCTGCACTAATTGAACTTTCCAAAACGCGCATAGTGGTAGTGCCTATAGAACAAATTCGTTTCTTTTCATCAATTGCAGTATTTACAATTTTTGCAGCTTCCGAATTCATACTAAAAAACTCGGCATCCATTTTATGTTTTGATAAGTCTTCCACTTCAATTTGGCGGAAAGTTCCTAATCCGGTATGGAGGGTAACCTCGGCAATATTAACACCGGCAATTTCCAAACGTTTTAACATTTCAAGACTGAAGTGAAGACCAGATGATGGCGCTGCAACAGCTCCTTCAATTTTAGCAAAAGTGGTTTGGTAGCGCTCTTTATCCATTTCATCGGGCTTCCGTTTTATATACTTAGGAATAGGAGTTTCACCGAGAGTGTAAAGCGTTTCTCTTAATTCATCGTCAGTGCCATCAAACAAAAAGCGAATGGTTCTTCCGCGGCTTGTGGTATTATCAACGACTTCAGCAACCAATGAGCTATCTGCTCCAAAGTATAATTTATTTCCAACACGAATTTTACGGGCAGGGTCAACCAACACATCCCACAAACGCATTTGTTTATTCAATTCGCGCATTAAAAAAACTTCAATCTTTGCACCTGTTTTTTCCTTGCGACCATACATGCGCGCTGGAAAAACCTTGGTGTTATTAAATACAAATACATCTCCTTCTCCGAAAATGGTAAGTAGGTCTTTAATTTTCTTGTGCTTAATTTTCCCCGTTTTTCTTTCAATTATCATCAGCTTAGCATCTTCACGATTTTTAGCGGGTGTTTGAGCAATAAGATTGGCAGGAATGTCGAAATGGAATTGTGAAAGTTTCATAGTGTAAAAAGTTACGGCTTTTTATTTTTGAGCGCGCAAATATAACGGCTTCTTTGGGTTATTGGTTATTTATTTGGAAGTTGATTTATATGAATGATTTAATTTTTATGTGTACGACAGATAAACAGAGAAGTGGAGTATTTGAATGACAATTTTAATACTGGTTGATATAAATTATGAATACAGCAAATGCTAAAAATCAGGTATTACAATTTCAGAAAAAGGTGTTTTGGAGGCGAAAAAGGGTACTTGAGTGATGCAGGTAAGAGATTGCAGACGGGGAAGTTTGTGAAGGTGAGAGCGAATTAAAAGTGAAAAGGACGAGCGCTAGGGACAAAGCATCTGTGGTTTAAATGTTAGATCCCTCGTACCTCGGGATGACAACAAGGAGATAAGCCGCTTCTAAAAATGAGAGTGGCTTTTTGCTTATTAGAACACTTTTGATTTAGTGATGCTCGGGTTAGGGAGTGAACTGCAAACCCTTTTTGCATTTAAAGATAAACGATGGTATAGTTAGGCACCGCTTGTGTTTCGACAGGCTGACACCGCTTGGCTCAAAAAAAGACCCCCCAAGAAATTATTATTATTCTATTAGGTTTGAGCCTTGATGTTGATTCTCAGAATTTTTTCGGAAAGTTTTGCTTCGGCCATTCACGAGTTACTGGTGAACCGGCTGCGCACTTTTTTAACATTGATGGGAATTTCGATTGGTATTTTTTGTGTTATCACTATTTTTTCAGCTGTTGATTCATTAGAGAATAATTTAAAATCAAGTATTGGAAAATTTGGTAATGACATAGTTTACATAAGTAAGTGGCCATGGAGTTTCGGAAGCGATTATCCGTGGTGGGAATACTGGAAGCGGCCAAATGGTACTTACAATGAAATGCGTCAAATGGAAACAAGAATTCCGTCGGCCAAAGCCGTTGGAATTGTACTTTATATGGGGGGAAAAGTCATTAAGCAGGGTGCCTATAGCGTAGAGAATGCTTTTATTAGTGGTGTTTCTTATAACTACGATTTAATTCAGAATCTCGAATTTGTTGAAGGTCGTTTTTTTACGCAGGAGGAATCATTCTCAGGGCAGCCCGTTTGTATTATTGGTTCGAGTGTAAGCGAGCAGTTATTTCCTGGAAACAAAGTTCCTATTGGTCTGGAAATAAAGTTGTTGGATCGTAAGTTGAGAATTGTAGGGTTGTTTGCAAAGGAAGGGGAGAGCATTATGCAGAACAGCAATGATAATGCTGTGATGATTCCATACAACTTTTTAAAAACCAGAATCTATGTTGATGGTGATGAAGTGGAGCCAAGTATATTAGTTAAAGCAAATCCAGGGGTAAACTTAAATGAATTGAAGGATGAAATAAAAGGAGTATTGCGGAGTATCAGAAGACAGCGGCCTAAAGAGAAAGATAATTTTTCGATGAATCAAATTAGTTTTTTAAGTAACGGAATAAGTTCATTGTTTTCCGTGGTTGATTGGGTAGGTTTAATTATTGGTGGATTTGCGATTCTTGTTGGTGGATTTGGCATTGCAAACATCATGTTTGTTTCGGTTCGTGAACGAACCAATATTATTGGAATAAAAAAAGCATTGGGCGCAAAGAGTTATTTTATTCTTTTAGAATTTTTGGTTGAATCAATTATACTTTCAGTAATAGGAGGGCTAGTCGGATTAATTTTTGTGTATCTAATATTGATTGGCGCAAACAAGATTATAGATTTTCATTTTGTTCTGAGCATGACAAACATAATTATCGGAGTTAGCATCTCAGCAGTTATTGGGTTAGTTGCGGGTTTAATACCAGCTATTTCAGCATCACGATTACACCCGGTTGATGCAATCCGTTTCAAATAGTATTTTATTTATTATTTAAAATTAATACAGATTTAAAACAATTGTCAATTTGTTTCTTTTTGATTTTTGGAAAGAGCATTTACATTTATATTGAATACAAAATAATCAAATATGAATCAAACTTCAAAAAATCCCATTGTTCCTATTATCATTCTCGGCGCATTCTTTTTTATTTTCGGATTTGTAACTTGGTTGAATGGAACACTCATTCAATATTTAAAAATTGCCTGTGAGTTAAATACTTTTCAATCACTGCTAGTAGCATTTGCTTTTTACATATCTTACTTTGTAATGGCTTTGCCGTCTTCGTGGGTGCTAAGACTGACAGGTTTTAAAAACGGAATGAGTCTTGGTTTATTTATTATGGCTTTAGGTGCAATATTGTTTATTCCTGCTGCTGAGTCAAGGAACTACAATTTATTTCTTGCGGGATTATTTATTATCGGAACGGGTCTTTCTATCTTACAAACCGCTTCGAATCCATATGTAACTATTGTAGGCCCAATAGAAAGTGCTGCAAAGCGAATAAGTATAATGGGCATTTGTAATAAAGTAGCAGGAGTAATGGCGCCGATAATTTTAGGGGCCATTGTTTTAGCTGATGCTGATTCATTAGTAAAAGAATTGCCAACAATGGATGTAATACAAAAGAATATTCGGTTAGATGAGCTAGCTTCAAGAGTTGTGATGCCTTATTCGATTTTAGCAGGTGCATTAGCAGTACTCGGAATTTTAGTTCGGTTCTCACCACTTCCTGAAATTGAAGAAGAAAATGAGAGTATAATTAAAGAAGATAGTTTAAACCGAAATACAAATGTGTTTCAATTTCCTCATCTTGTTTTAGGAGTGATTGCTTTATTTCTTTATGTTGGAGTTGAAGTTTTAGCCGGGGATACTATAGGAGGTTACGGGCAGTGGCAAGGTATTCCTTTATCAGAATCAAAAAATTTTACGGCATTGACTTTATCAGCAATGGTTATAGGATACATCATAGGAATTTTTTCTATCCCCAAATATATTAGTCAATCAAGAGCATTGGCTTATTCAGCAATAATTGGTGTTGTATTCAGTGTTATTGCAATTAATACTCAAGGTTATGTATCAGTCTTATTCATTGCGTTACTTGGCTTGGCAAATGCACTGGTGTGGCCAGCCATTTGGCCTCTGGCAATAAGCGGCTTGGGAAAATTTACAAAAACAGGTTCTGCATTATTAATTATGGCAATAGCCGGCGGAGCTCTTTTACCATTACTTTATGGTCGGTTGGCAGATATTGAAAGTATTGGTCATCAGAGTGCGTACTGGATATTGGTTCCTTGCTATCTTTTCATTTTGTTTTATAGTTTGAAAGGATATAAGTATTCTAAATGGAATAGCTGATTTCAATCACTTATTATTAATTATTTTTCTCCATTAGATTTCTTTAGCTTGCACAATTAAAGATTTCTTATGAAAATTTTTTTTGTTCTTACAGCTTGTTTGGTAGTGTTTGGATTAACATTTTCAAAAGCTCAAACTACAGCAACTGATTTTACAGAAAATGATTGCGCAGGAACTTCTCATCACTTATTCAGTGAACTGGAATCAGGAAAAGTAATTGTTTTGGTTTTTGTTATGCCGTGCTCATCTTGCTTTGGGCCTGCGCTTACTTCCTATAATATTGTTGAGAGTTTTCAGGGGTCAAATCCAGGACAGGTTTTATATTATTTAAGCGATGATATTGGAACAACCCTTTGTTCACAAATTGATGGATGGGCAAACAGCAATGGTATTGGCAGCAATAGAAGTTCTTTCTCTTCTCCAAACATTACCATGAATGACTATGGAATTGCTGGCATGCCAAAAATAGTTGTACTCGGCGGTGGAATTCAACATAAGATTTATTACAATGAGAATGATGCATCATCAGGTAATTCAATAAATATTCATAGTGCAATCAATGATGCTTTAGCTGAAACAGGAATTAGTGACATCAGTTTTTTCGATAAGAATTTTTCACTGTTAATAGAGTACAGTAATTCAACATTAAAAACTTCTTATTCATTAAATAGATCTTCACAGGTAAATATTTCTGTGATTAATTCAATAGGGCAGGAAATAAAAAGCATTTCGTTTGCTAATCAATTACCCGGAACACATTCCCATGATTTTAATTTTGAAAACATTTCTGGTGGATTGTATTTTATTAATATTAAAACAAACAACGGTTCTTATAGCCGGAAATTCTTTATCGGGAAATAGATTCTTGAAATGAAATTTTTATTTTCTGTTTTAATTACTCTTGCCACATTATTTAATAATTATTCTTTTTCACAATCCTGTTGTTCCGGCTCAAGCAGTTGTCCAATTGCCGCCGGTGCATCACAAGGAGTTTTAGCTGAAAAGCAAGTTGAGGTAAATACCAACTACCAATATATTTTCTCTGATAAATTTTTAAATGGCGATACTGCTGACCCAAATTTCTTAGACTTATTTAAAAGTCAGTATAACTATCTGAGACTTGCATATGGTGTTAATGAGAAACTTACATTATCAGTTGAATCAGGTTATTATTTTAATAAATCTCAGGTTGGTTTAAAAAAGCGAGATACTATTTCCTCAAGTGGTATTGGTGATTTGATATTATTTCCAAGGTACAATGTTTACCATCATCAGGGAAGTAGTGGAAATTTTGATGCAACCATTGGGTTGGGTTTAAAAATTCCAATTGGCGATTACAATGATTCATTAAAACAGGTTGAACCATTCAGTGGCACAACCTATTATTTGCGTAAGTCTCCAGCAATACAACCTTCTTCAGGTGCTCAGGATTTTATTTTTTATGCGATGGTTTTTAAGGGATTTACAAGATCGAAATTCAGAATCTTTTCAAATTTTATTTTTATAAAAAAGGGCTGGAACCCATTGGGTGAAAAAGCGGGCAATTATTCAAGTGCAGGTTTGTTTTTCAGCAAATCTGTTCTTAAAAACCTTGTTGTTATTATGGAAGTGAAAGGAGAACATACAAATAAACTAAAGCTCAACAACGATTTATTTTTGATGGGATTCTACAATTATGATGTAAATGCAACGGGGGGAAATAAATTATTCATTGTTCCTCAAATTAATTACAGCTATAAATCGCTGAGTGTTTTTGCATCGTATGAAATTCCATTGTATCAGTTTGTAAACGGAACTCAGATTGCTGCTCACCATCTTTTCACAGGAGGCATCTCATATAAATTTTTTCTTTTCAAAAATAAAATTGCCAGCGGCACATATTATTGCCCAATGCATCCTGAACAAAACAGTACATCGCCCGACAAGTGTTCGATTTGCGGTATGGATTATATAATGATGAAATAATTTTCATCCAAACAATAATTTAAAATAAAAAGAAGGCTTTCGCAATTGACTGCGTATATCTAAATCATTGAACATGCACGAGATAGTTTCTTGCACGGTTTTATTTCTTGCTGCTTTGTTCACCACGAAATTAAAAAGCCAACCGTGCTTCGATAAATTTTGTAACCGCTTACTTAAACTTAATTCGCTCCATATTTTTCTGTAAACGATTTCATCGTATTCTTTCAAAAGTGCTTTCGAAAAATCATTTTGGTTTTTCGCTTTCAGTGCAATTTCGGCTGCTACCATTCCGCTTAACATTGCATTTCCTATTCCTTCGCCTGTAAAGGGGTCTATAAGTGAGCCTGCATCACCAACCAACAGATATCCATCACCTGAAATAGGTCGCTTCTTGGATCCAAGCGGCAATCCATACCCTTTTACATCATTAACTAACTCTGCGTTTTTAAACCGTTCCTTTAACGATGGATATTTTTCAATAATCTGAGGCAATAATTTTTTCAGATTTGCTTTTCGTTTACTTACAATATCACTCCGCATTCCTATTCCAACATTAGCTTGTCCGTTTGGCAACGGAAAAACCCAGAAATAACCAGGAAGCAGTTCATCTAAAAAATGAAGTTCAATAAAATTGTCTTCATCCATTGCACTAACATTTTTATAATATGCTCGAATGCCTGCACAATAATGTTCATGCTCTACTTCTATTTTTCCAAATTCCCTTGCAAAAGCGCTTTGGGCGCCATCAGCAACCACTAAAAGTTTTGAGCTGAAAAGAATTTCATTTTCATTGAGGCCAACTAACCACTCATTGTTGGTTCGCTTGAAATATTTCAATTGAGTGTTTTCAATAAGTTGAATAAGCGGTTGAAGTTTTACCTGTTCAATTAAAAAATTATCGAAGTCAATTCTTTTTGAAATAAAGCCTGGTGCATTACCAACTTCCGGATAATCTTTTTTAAATGGTATCCGGATATTCTTAAGATTTGGTGCAAAAAATTTCACTCCATATGAACCAACCTGAATGGATGATGAAGAAAGTTGATTGACTAAGCCAGGATTTAATTTATTCAGTATGCTTACTACCTTACCACTCAATGCATCACCACAAATTTTATCGCGTGGAAATTTTGCTTTATCAATCAGTACGGAACGAACTCCCTTCGAAGCTAGAAATAGCGCAGCAGATGCCCCGCCAGGGCCAGCGCCTAAAATACATACATGAGTTTTCTGCATCGGTCAAAGAAAAGAAACCTATTGAATTTTATGAATTAAGATTTTTATAAAATCTATTTTAATTCATTTGTGATATCATAGGAACTTTCTTTTTCTTTGCCGTTGCACATGAAGATTCTTTTTGTTTTATATTTTGAGATCCTTATTTCATTCTCTTGTTTCGGTCAGGCTGAAATTAGCAGGCAAGATTCAGGTAGATGTTTCGCTATTTGTGGCACACCAATGATTTATCGAGTTGAAAATATTACTGCCGTTAATATTCCACGACATAAAAAGGTTCTTTATATTCCTTCGGCGTTTCGATTATTAACTGATACAGTTCAGTTTGCTTCTGGCGATTCTGTATGGCAAACTTTACCTGGAATTTATGATGCCATCGATGAAAAAGTAGTTTTAGGAAATGGAAAAACGAAATTAATTACAAAATACAGGGTGATACAAGTGCCAAGTCATGAGTTTACAAGGGCAGCAAAAAAAATTAAAGAAATAAAAGTTTATGAAATGGCTGATTTTCCATCGAAAAAGAAAGTTGAATTTCCTGCATCTTATACCAAAGTGAGTCTGCGAAAATTGGTCGATTCTGAAATTAAAGAAATGGAAATGGAAGTGCTTTGTATTGAAAAAGTAACGAAAAAAATTATAGACCAGATTCAATTGAAATTAGAAGGACTTGGCTATGAGACGAATACTTTTTCAAATGAATTAGGTGAACTAACTATAGATTCATTAATGAAGTTTCAGCAACAAAACGAATTGCCGATAGGCGGTTTAAATATTCCAACATTAGAATTATTAGGAATCAATTATTGATTAATTTAAAATGGTATAATAAAATTTACTGCAATGCCAATTTGTTTTAAATTCACCACTTAACAGCACCTGTTTTAAATGACTAAGCAAGCACAAAAGATTTTTTTATTTTTATTATTCTGGGTGCTTGTGTTAACTATTTCATGTAAAAAAAATTTAGAAGTAAAGCCATCATGGGAAACCACCATGCTAGTCCCTATTCTTAAAACTAATTTAAATATTGGGAATATTGTTGGTGACACCTTGATTCAAATTAATAGTGACAGTAGTTTAAAATTAGTTTATCAAAGCACCTTGTATAGTTTAATACCAGGTGAAGGGGCATTTGAAATACCTGATACTATCATTAAGGGAACTTATAATTTATCGAATCTTGCTCTCACTAATCAATCTATTATTTATAATCTCTCATTAGGGCAGGCCGCTCAACAGATGGGTTTAGCTGGGGGAGCAATTATTTCAAGCAATGGTACAATGGCTTCTATACCTGCAATCACTAATCAATCGTCAGGTAATAATGATGTAAACGCAACACAATTTTTTCAAACAGCAACTTTAGCCGAAGGGTTTTTAGATATTACTATTGATAATGGTTTTCCAATTGATATTAGTAATATTCAATTTCAAATTAAAAATAAAATTAGTGGAACTATCGTTGCCGATACTTTTTTCACCAATATTGCCTCTGGCAGTACCACAACTAAAACCGTTAATTTAAGTGGTAAAACGGTTGAAGGAAATTTAGTTTTTAAGATTATTGACTTGGACAGTCCCGGTAGTGTGAATCCAGTTTTAATTGATACAACAGATGCTTTACACATCACGATGCAAGTTCGGGATATGGTGGTAACTTCTGCAACGGCTATTTTCCCATCGCAGGATATTATTAATCAGGATCAAGAAACAATTTATAATTTAAGTGGAGGGGCAAAATTGAAATTCATGACTGTTCATAGTGGTAAGTTAAAAATGACCCTCCATAGCGCAATCAAGCAATTGGTTCATTTTAATTATAGTTTCCCTGGAGCATCTGATCAGTTTGGTGGATCAATTAACTTGATTACTGATTTACCTGCCGCTCCTATTGGAGGATTAAGTTCTTTGAATCAGGAATATGATCTTGCAGGATACACTCTCGACTTAACTGGCCTCAATCACATTTCATACAACACATTTGTTAATCACATTGAAGCATCCATTGATTCAACTGGGCAGTTGCAAACATTATCCTTTGGCGATAGTATTTATATAGATTATGGTTTGGTAGATTTAGTACCCGAATACATTGAAGGATTTTTAGGGCAACAGATTCTAACACTTGGGCCGGAGGAAGTAAATTTTGATTTGTTTAAGAATATTCAGAGTGGAAGTATTTCTCTTTCTGATGTTAATTTAGGAATCGATATTGAAAATGGAGTAGGAGTGAATGTGAGAATGAATTTGTATGAACTTACGGCTGTTAATTCAAAGAAGAATCAATCTGTTTCTTTAAGCAATTCATTAATTAATTCTCCTCAAATTTTAAATAGAGCTACTGACCCACCACTTACTCCTTATGTACTTTCTTTCTTATTAAATACTGGTAACAGTAACATAAAGAATCTGGTAGAAGTATTACCGGACAAAATGAAGTATCAACTTGATTTGTTCGTGAATCCGGATGGAAACATCAGCAACTATACTGACTTTGCTTATTACAACAGCCCTTTAAATGTAAATCTGAATGTTAGCATGCCACTTTCTTTGCAAGCATCAGGTTTGGTTTTTCAAGATACTGTCGATTTTGATTTATCAAATGCTAGTAGCAAGGGTTTGGATGCCATTAAGGACGGTGTGTTTACTGTTTATGCTGATAATGGTTATCCGTTGCAGGCCAATTTGCAATTGTATTTATATGATGAGTGGGGAGGTTTTTTAGATAGTTTAATTGTTGCGCCACACACTATTTACGCAGCACCATTAAATAGCAATTGTAAAGTTTTAGAGCCACTTCGCTCTACCTTGCAAGTTCAAGCTGATGCAAATAAAATGAATCGAATACGCAATGCTAAAAAAGCGATAGTTCGTGCAGTGTTCGACACGAAATCAAGTGCTCCATGTGGAGTTTATACTAATATTTACAGCTCTTATAATCTTTTAATAAAACTGACTGGCAGATTTACTTATCTAGTTGGTCAATGAATTCAAATATGAAAATTATTTTTTTTCGTTTTCTTGTTACGCTCATTTCTCTTCACTCTTCACTCTTCACTTCCCTTGCTCAATCTGATTCAGTATTAGTTGGCAGCATTCCTAAAAATATTGAGATGATCAAAGTGAATGGAATAGTCAGAAGAGAACTGAGTTATCTTAAAAATCCTTTTGATGGGTTATATTGGAAAGGGCCAATTAATCAATTCAGTAATCAGATAGACTCTGCACGAACAAAAATATTTATATCAGGTGGAGCTTATTTGAAAAGCAATCGCCTTCCATTTTCATTTTCAAAAAAAATAATGCAAAGCGGCTTTATTGATAGTGAGATAAAAAGTAATGCATCTATTCATGCTCATAATTTAAATGGAATTCAAGTGGGTTATAAATATGGTGCGGGATTTACAACGCATTTGAAAAAAAATATTGTTGGATTAGAAGTTAGTGAAGAATCAATTTCAATTATTAATTATCGTCGTGATTTATTCAATATTATCTTTGGGGGAAATGCTGATTATGAAAATGATACTGCTTTTTTTCAGGGAAGTAGTTTTGCTAATCAGGATTTTCATCGTTTGAGAATAATATTTTCAAAAACTTCTGGTCAAGAAGATTCCAGCTGGCAGTTAAATGGTTCTGTTAGTTATTTGCAGGGGTATCATGTGAATTTATTTAAGGTCGGACAAACAGAGTTGTTTACTGCCCCAATGGGGGAATATTTGTGGATGCAATCACAATTCACTTATCAAGCAAATGATGCTTCAAATAGTGGGGCGTTTGCATTTAATGGAAATGGAGTTTCATTAGATGTTTGCATTTCTTTTCCTGCTGGTAAATCGGAATTGATGTTTGCCATTAATGATGCAGGATTTATTAATTGGAATAGGAAATCTCTTTTATATAGAATGGATACGGCAATTTATTTTGAAGGGATTGAATTGGAAAACATCTTGGTTAATTCAGGCAATTCTATTAACGACATCAATTCTGATACAATTTTAAATTATTTAGGTGTAAGCCAGGCAACTGACGCTTTCAATTTAAATCTTCCACTTCGTTTCACATTTATATGGAATAGATTGATTGATAAAAATAAAATAAACTTGAATGTAGGATTTAGTTTTCTTCCTCAATATGAAAATTTCCCTTTGTTTTTTGCTTCCTCTACTTTTAACTTTATAAAATTCAATCCATCACTTTCAGTTTCTTATGGTGGATTTCAATCATTCAATATTGGAGTTGATTTATCCGGTAAAATTTCAAATCATTTTTGTTGGCAAATTGGCTCTGGGCAACTTTTTTCTTGGGTAATGCCCCAAAATTTAACTGGGGCCGATTTATATACCCAATTTATTTATTCGTTCTGATTTGTTTGTCTAAATTTTCTTTTTATTAAAAGTATCCTCTGATTTATTAAGTATAGGCATAAAAAAAGGGTCGATTGCTTTGTGCAACCGACCCTTATAAAATCATTAGAAAGGGAATTAATCAACAATCATTTTATGAGTAATTTTTTCTCCATTTACTTCAACACTATAGAAGTAAACTCCATCAGCAAATTTCTTGCATGGAATGCTGATTGTATTTAAACCGCTATTGTATAGTTTGGAAGGAATAGTAAAAATAACCTGACCAAGAATATTTGAAACTTCAACTTTAGCAATTGTTGCAGAAGGAAGAGTCAAATAAAAGGAAGTAACATCTGAAGCAGGATTCGGCATGTTTTGCGATACTTTTATTTCTTTATTTACTACAGAAGAATTTATTCCCGACGATCCGAAATCAGTAGCTGAAAAATTTACACCTTTCAAAAAGTAATGCAATACACTCGCTTCTCCATTACCGCTTCCATCAGCCGAACCTGTGGTTGTAACTGGAACATCGAATCCGCCAACACCATCAGAAAAAGTTTTGTCCCCTACATAAATCCAAAAATTGTCAGCAGCATAAGAAGTTCCAGCAGTAAAATTTTTAACATAAGTAGGAACACCTGTAACTAAGTCAAGCCCGCGACCTACAACATCAGGGAAATAATTGTTTACATCTAAAGTAAAGTCTGTTTCTTGCCACATGTAGAACATTTTTTCTCTTGACTGATCCATTGACATTTGCATTCTTGCATCTATACCTATTCCACCTGTTGAAGTAGTCCAGTTTGACAAAGAAGAAGCAACGGGTAATACCTGAATAGAGTCAATTAAAAAAGCATTCCAACCATTAGATTGTGTTGGATCCATATAAAAATCAAACATTAAACTACGAACCGTTCCATTATTAAGTGAGTCATCATATATATATCCTAATGAATCTGGAGCATTTGAATAAGCACTTAATATCTGACTAACTATGTGAAGATTATTTTGGTAATCTACGGCCATATCAATTCCATTTTTTGTAATAAAATAGGGCCTACCAGGTGATCCATCACTAGTAGGAATTAAAAATGGTTGAATTGCAGTAATTCCAGAAAAATCAAAACCAGGTTCTTTAATCCAAGTACCTCCACCATCAATTGATTTCCATATAATAGGCATTGGAGATAAAAAATCATTTGATGAATCGCGACCAATTTGCATAATATACCCTATAGTTCCATCATTATTAAATGCAATATTGCCCATAGTTGAAAACAACTGAGAACCATCAGTTGGATCTACAGCAAATGTTGTATTAATGTGCTGACGGTTCCAATCAAATTTATTAGTGACGGAATTAAAGGCTCCTGTATTTAATACCATTCCATTAAAAGGAATATTAGTAGCAGTTGAATTGTAATCATAATCGCTACCCATAACAAATGCTTTAGCTTGTGGGGTTACAGTAAATGAATAGCGTGGCATGTGCTGATAATAAACTCCTGCATTTCCATTTATTTCAAATTGAATATCATTATTGGTTGCATTTATTTGGGAACTGGCAAAATAATTACCAACCCAAGATGTTCCGTCAGTAATTGGTCCGGAAATAACAGCAAATGCATTGTCAATATTTGTATTGCCAGCAGGATTGTAAATTCCGCCTGATGGGTAGCGGCATAATTGATTAATATCATTCTGAATAATTAAAGAAGTATCCCAAGTTGAACCTCCATCTGTTGAAAATGAAGTTTGAATAAGTCCACTGATACCAGGATATGAAAAACATTGACGGTGTGTGAAGGAAATTAGATTGAGATCATAATCTCCAGTTAAACATTGTGATTCAGAAACCAATGCCGTAAACAGATTCCATGAACTTCCAAATTTAATTTTTGTAACTCCTGATCGAGTTTGAGTTTCGTGTGGAATGGAGTGATTGTGAGGAACTGATAAATTAAGACCTGAATTATTGCCATCGATTTTAGAATTTAAATTCATTTTCGGAGCAAGTTTTCGTTCAGATAGTTGAATGCTTAAATTGCTTTGTGAATAGCTGCTTAATGAGACAAGCAACACACAACTTAGAAGTAGTATTTTTTTCATTTGATTTGTCAATTTTTTTTAGTTTGTAAGGTTAAATGTAGTAATTTTTCTTTATCGAAATGATTTTTTATTGATTTTTTAAATTAATAATAAATTGAATTTGTAAAGTTTTGTTGTGCTCGCCAAATGAAGATTACTTTTGCTATTCAAAATGAGTAAGCACGGAAAAATTTTAGTAGCTATGAGTGGCGGTATTGACAGTACTGTGGCTGCTATAATGTTGCACAACGAGGGCTATGAAGTCATTGGTATGACAATGAAAACTTGGGATTATGCATCAAGTGGTGGAAGTAAGAAAGAAACTGGCTGTTGCAACCTCGATAGTATAAATGATGCAAGAGCTGTGGCTGTTGATATGGGATTTCCGCATTTCATTATTGATATAAGAGAAGAGTTCGGTGATGCAGTGATTGAAAATTTTGTGGATGAATATCTTGCCGGTCGCACACCGAATCCGTGCGTGTTGTGTAACACGCATATAAAATGGAATGCATTGTTGAAGCGCGCGAAAATGTTGGGATGCGAAAACATTGCTACCGGACATTATGCTCAACTAAGAAATGAAAACAGCAGATGGATTGTTTCAAAAGGCAGAGATGACTGGAAAGATCAATCTTATGTATTATGGGGTTTAACTCAACCGGTTTTGAATATTACCCGTTTCCCATTGGGTGGATTTAAGAAAACTGAAATCAGGCAAATGTGTGAAGAGTGGGGGTATAAAGAGCTAGCAAAAAAAAGTGAGAGTTATGAAATCTGTTTTATACCTGATAACGATTACCGCGGATTTTTAAAACGCAGAGTCGATGGCCTTGAAGAAAAAGTGAAGGGTGGAAATTTTGTTCTAGCTGATGGGACTATTGTCGGTCAGCATGATGGTTATCCTTTTTACACAATAGGGCAACGCAAAGGATTAAAAATTGCATTGGGTAAACCTATGTTTGTGACCGATATTAATCCAGAAAAAAATACCGTTGTATTAGGAGAAGAGGGAGAATTAAATAGAACGGGAATGATGGTTGGTGGTATTAATTTAGTGAAATATAATTCTATAACTGATGGAATGGAGGTGAATGCAAAAATTCGTTACAAGGATAGTGGTGCACCAGCTATTTTATTCAATCATGATAAAAATATTCGTACCGAATTTTTGAAAGAGGTAAAAGGAATTGCTCCGGGACAATCAGCTGTATTTTATGATGGAAATGATTTGGTGGGAGGTGGAATAATTCAAAAGAGTTTTGATCTATAGTTAGCAGGAATAATTATTTTTTCACTTCGTTAAACAATAACTATGAAATTTAAAAGTAAACTGTTGGCTTTCGGTTTTTTTATTTTCTTGATTTATTCTTGTAGAAAAGTCCCGATTACTCCGACTAGTGATGAAAGTGTAAAATATTTTCCATTACAGTTAGGTCGTTATATAATTTATGATGTCGATAGTATTAATTACAACGATGTAACAATGACAAGTGACACAACTCACTTTCAAATTAAAGAAGTAATAAGTTCATCATTCGCTGATAGTACTGGTGGAATTACTTTTATAATCAATCGATATCGTAGGGCGAACGATACGCTTATTTGGTTTGAGATTAATGAATGGAGCGCAACAGTGAATAAAAGTCGTGCTGAAAAAACTGAGGAAAATCTTCGATTTGTAAAAATGATTTTTCCAATAAACGATGGTGCTAAATGGAGTGGCAACCAATACATTGATACCTCAAATGGATTGGAAAATTATTTTGATTGGGAATATAAATATTCAGAAGTTCATGTAGGAAAATTTCAAAATGGTTTAACTTTTGATTCTACAGTGACTGTATCGGAACTAGATAACGAAAATTTGATTGAAAAAGATTTGGAGCAAGAAGTTTATGCAAAAAATTTAGGATTGGTTTATCGTATTCAGGAACATGTGTCAAAACAGAATGTAAGTACTCCGTGGACCAATCCCGAAAAAGGAACTAAAGTGACAATGATTGCAAAAGAAATCCATTAATTTTTTCTATTTATTGTATTTATCCAATGGATTCAAATGAAGGGTTTTTAATCGTTCAATAATTCATTTAGTTTATCGTTTATTTGATAGCCAATAAAATCTTTCGAGGGTTCTTTATGAAGAAAATATTTTCATTTTTTGTTTTTAATTTTTTGCTATTCAACTTTATTTTTTCATACTCGCAAACAACTAATTTTTATCGTTATCAAATTCAATTTACTGATAAGAATAATAATTCTTTTTTTATTTCTCAGCCGCACGAATATTTATCGGCTAAAGCTATTGAGCGTCGCGAAAAGCAAAATATTATAATAGATACTTTGGATTTACCTGTTACCATATCTTATATTGATAGTGTAAAAAGTACGGGTGTTTCAGTTTTGTATTCTTCTAAATGGTTAAACTCTGTTACAGTTTTAACGGCTGACTCACTTGCCTTAATAAAAATTAATTCATTTCCATTTGTTAAATCGGTTAGTCCACTTGGAAAAATTGCTTCACCACAAAATCACATTATTACTTCACTCAATTCTCAATTTAAAACAGAATGTGATCCTGATAATTATTATGGTTTTGCTTTCGACCAGATTAATCAGGTTCATGGACAATCATTGCACAATAAAGGATTTAAAGGAAATGGAATGTTAATCGCGTATCTGGATGCAGGTTTTCACAATGTCGATTTAATTTCCGCTTTTGATTCGCTCCGAAACCGAAATGGAATTATTGCTACTCATGATTTTATAACCGCAAACGATTCAGTATTTGATGATGACAATCATGGGACTTACTGTCTTTCTATTGTTGCAGGGAATATACCCGGTTACTATGTAGGTACTGCTCCCAATGCTGATTTTGTTTTGCTAAGAACAGAGTATGCTCCAACTGAATATCCCATTGAAGAAATTAATTGGGCGGCAGGGGCGGAGTTTGCCGATAGTATTGGAGCTGATGTAATCACCAGTTCACTTGGATACAGCGTATTCGACGATACTTCTTTCAATCATACATTCTATGATATGGATGGCCAAAAAACGCCATCATCTATTGCGGCGCACATTGCCTCTACAAAGGGAATAATTGTATGTAACAGCGCAGGTAACAGCGGAAGTGATAGCACTTGGCGATTTATAACTGCACCCTCTGATGCTGATAATATTTTGACAATAGGAGCTATTGATAGCGCAAATAATTATGCAATGTTCAGTGGGCATGGCCCCACTTTTGATGGAAGAATAAAACCTGATGTGGTTGGCCGAGGTGAATCAACTTGGTTCATTGATACTAACTTCGGAACAGTAAGAGAAGGAAACGGCACCTCGTTTTCTTGTCCGCTCATTGCAGGTTTAGTCGCGTGCTTATGGCAATCGCATCCGAATAAAACAAACTGGCAAATCATGGATGCAATTCGTGGAAGCGCATCAAAATATTCGAATCCCGATAATAACATTGGCTATGGCATACCCAATTTCGCTTATGCTGATTTGCTATTAAGTGGTTTTAATGAGCAAAGTCTTTTGTCAACTGATTCAATAATTATTTATCCAACTGTTTTTTCTGATGAAATAAAATTTAATTTAAAATCAAAAATCAGTGAAGAGGTTTTTATTCAATTCATTGATATGTCTGGAAGGTTAATTCACGAACTATGTTCATTTGCCTCTAATGGGTTTAACGAATTAGCAATTAATACCACAAAACTATCAGCTGGAGTTTACATGCTGAAGATTACAACTAGCAGAGGATTGTATTTCGAGAAAGTGATAAAAAATTAGGAAGGAAAATACAAATCTTGATACTTCTGTCTTGATACTTGCTTCTCCTCATTATATTTGCCCAAATCTGTTCAACTTTTGCAGCCTCGCATAATACTCACGCCTGAAAAATTTTCTTTCACTATTGAAAGATTGTGTAGGCAGTTAATTGAAGTTCACGGCGATTTTTCAAACTCAATTATTATTGGAGTGCAGCCCCGAGGAATTGTTTTAGCCAAAAGAATTCAAATCCGTTTATCAGTACTGTTAAAAAAAGAAATCGTTTTTGGAATCATAGATCCTACTTTTTATAGAGATGATTTTCGTTCTTCAGAAAAACAACTCACCCCATCACAAACCGAAATTGATTTTATGGTGGAAGGAAAAAAAATAGTGCTCGTGGATGATGTGCTGTATTCCGGCCGTACCATTCGTGCGGCAATGGATGCATTGCTCGATTTTGGACGCGCCGAAAAAGTAGAACTCTTAGTGCTCGTTGATAGAAGATTCACTCGACACCTACCCATTCAACCCGATTATGTAGGAAAGAGTATCGACAGTATCAGTAGTGAAAAAGTAAAAGTGGAGTGGAAAGAAAAAGAAGGACAAGATAAAATCTGGATTATACCTAAAACCGATAAAGAATGAGTTCACTCAGCGTTAAACATTTACTTGGTATAAAGTATTTAACTGTTGACGATATTGAACTCATTTTTAAAACGGCAGATAGCTTCAAAGAAGTTATTAATCGGCCAATCAAAAAAGTTCCTACACTTCGAGATACTACTGTAGTGAATTTATTTTTCGAGAATAGCACTCGTACACGCATATCGTTTGAACTTGCTGAAAAAAGATTGAGTGCTGATATTGTTAACTTTAGTGCAAGTTCATCTTCAGTCAGTAAGGGGGAAACACTCATTGATACGGTCAATAATATTCTTGCCATGAAAGTCGACATGGTGGTCATGCGCCATCCCGCCCCAGGTGCACCAATGTTTTTATCTCGTCACATTAATGCCAGTATCATCAATGCTGGAGACGGCACTCATGAACATCCCACACAGGCATTGCTCGATGCTTATTCCATTAGAGAAAAATTAGGAAGTATAAAAGGAAAAAAAATCTGCATCATCGGCGATATCCGTCACAGCCGCGTGGCACTCTCAAATATTTATTGCTTAAAGAAATTAGGTGCCGAAGTTATGCTTGTTGGTCCGCCCACACTTATGCCCACTTTCATTGAATCACTTGGAGTAAAAATTGAATACAATTTAAGGAAAGCACTTGAATGGTGCGATGTGGCAAACGTGTTGCGCATACAATTAGAGCGGCAGGATATAAAATATTTTCCTTCCCTACGCGAATACGCTTTGTACTTCGGTATTAATAAGCCGTTGATTGATTCACTCAAAAAAGAAATTATAATCATGCACCCTGGGCCAATTAACCGGGGTGTTGAAATTACCAGTGATGTTGCCGATAGCAGTCACTCCATCATTCTTGATCAGGTCGAAAATGGTGTCGCTATTCGTATGGCTGCTCTTTATTTATTAAGCGGGAGAAAATAAAAAAGGATTCTACTTTTTATAAACCATTTCGCCATTTACAAAAGTCATAATCACTTTTGTTTTAAAAGTTTCTTCAGCTGGGATGGTCATAATATCATTATCGAGCACTACAAAATCAGCATACTTTCCAACAGTTAAACTTCCAGTTTCATCTTCACTAAAATTAGCATAGGCCGCCCATGTGGTCATCCCTTTTAATGCTGCATCTCGAGTTAATTTTTCTGATGGCATAAATCCTCCAGAGGGAAAAAGTTTTTGGTCCATACGAGTTATTGCGGCAAAAAATCCAAACAGCGGATTGATATCTTCAATAGGGAAATCGCTACCAGAGGCAAGAATGCCAGTTTGTTCCAACAAGCTATTCCAACTGTAAGCGCCGTTCATTCTATTTTTGCCAATTCGTGTTTCAATCCAGTACATATCGCTGGTGGTGAAGCAAGGTTGTATGGATGGTATTACGTTATAACTTTCAAACAATTTCATATCAGCAGGAGATAATATCTGAGCATGCTCAATGCGCCAACGCTTCATGTTTTTGCCTTTTAAAATTTTACCGTATAAATCCAGTATTAATTTGTTAGCTGAATCGCCAATGCAATGAGTGCAAATCTGAAACCCAAGAGCCTCGCATTCAGCAAATTTGCGCGTGAAGTAGCTAGCAGGGTTTAATAATAATCCATTATTTTTCAGGTCATCGTTGTATGGCTTTTTTAATAAAGCACCCCGCGACCCTAATGCACCATCAGCATAAAATTTAAATGCACGAACATTGAGTCGTTCCGTTTTATAAGTGCCATGTTCATAATAATAATTTCTGTTTACCTCATTATCATTGAGAATTGCATAAACACGCATCTTCAACAAACTTTGCTGCTGAAGTGAGTCAATAACATCAATTACTTCTTTATTCAATCCGGCATCAGAAACGGTAGTGAGTCCCACGGCAAAACATTTTTCTTGTGCTGCTAGTAATGATTCTATCATTTCTTCTTTCATTGGTATTGGAATAGATTTTTCCAAGCTATCCATTGCCTTATCAACTAATATACCGGTTAGGTTTCCATTTTTTATCTTCAATTCACCGCCTGCAATTTTTGTTGAAATGGTGAAGCCTGCAAGTTTCAAAGCGGTATTATTTGCAATTGCAGCATGACCATCAATTCGTTTTATAAAGACCGGTTGGTCAGGAAAAGCCTGATTCAATAAATCATTGGATGGAAATTCTTTTATCATCCAATCATTTTGATCCCAGCCAAGGCCTTGTATCCATGTTGATTTATTGGTTTGAGCAAATTCTTTCACCTTGCTTACCACTTCAACCCAACTCTTAGTGCCAACTAAGGTCACTCGCTTTAACTGTTGACCATAACCATAAAAATGACAATGGGCATCTATAAGTCCTGGAAATACGGGTTTACCTTCTAAATTAATTTCGTTTACTGATGTGTATTGCTCTTTAACCTGTGCCGTTGTTCCAATGAAAATGATTTTCCCCTTATCAATAGCCATTGCTTCAACTATGGTATTGTTAGGTGATATAGTATAAATACGGGCATTAAATAATAAAAGGTCTGCTTTTAATTTCATTGGTTCAGAATAAAAAAATATAGTAAGAAGTGACAGAATGTGAGTTAATATTATCATGGCACGAATTTAATAACTATTATATTTTATAAAAATGCTTTTAAAATTTAAACTTGGAAAATTGATGCTGATAAAATATTTTTATGGAGGTTGTTAAAATTGACGAGGTGATTAAAAAGGATCGTGACCGGCTCAAACTCAGTATTTATATAGCGTTTCTAATTACGGTGGTTTTTGGCTTTTTAAAATTTGCTGCTTGGGCATTTGACATTGATGAAAAGGTCTTTGAATTAGGTATTCTTCCGCGATCTCTCAAGGGTTTACGCGGTATTGTTTTTTCACCGCTCATACATGGTGATGCTGGGCATTATTTTGGAAATGCAGTTCCACTTTTCGTTTTAAGTGTTTTGATTATGTATTTCTACCGCCAGTTTTATTTTAAAGTGTTGCTGTTGATTTGGGTATTAGATGGAATAGGTGTATGGCTAATTGGCAGAGAAGTTTATCACATTGGCGCAAGTGGTGTGGTGTATGGATTGGCTTTTTTTGCGTTCTTCAGTGGTGTGTTAAAAAAGAATCGGAATATGTTGGCCATGTCGATGCTCGTTTTATTTTTATATGGCAGTATGATTTGGGGAATGTACCCATTAGAAAATGGGGTGAGTTGGGAAGCGCATTTAGTCGGATTTTTAACTGGAACCTTAATGGCTGTTTATTACAGAAAATCTGGGCCTCAGGATGATCCAGTTCCTGATTGGATGAACGAAGAAGAAATATTAATTGAAGAAGATATCGATCCAGAAATTAGTTCGGAATCTGAAAAGAGGGTAGATATAAATTATGAATTCAAAAATAAATCAGACTAATTGGATTTTGTTCCAGAAAATAATTTTCTCAGTTTTTTGTGATTACAAATTTTACAATATCTCCATTACTGCTTTTTAGAATGTAAATTCCGGCATTAAAATTTAAAATATTCACAGCAGTAATTTCTTCAGTAGAAGATATGGTTTTTATTATTTTCCCTTCAATACTGAATATTGAAAAATCATTTGCTGAATTTGTTACATAAATAACTTCATTGGAAGGATTTGGAAAAATCTGGATGGAAGAATTTATATTTTGCAAATCAGCTGAACCCAATGGAGAATACCCAGCGGCAAGTAGTATTGGTAAAACTGCATTTATTCGTGCTGGAATAAAAGGTTTTAATGCAGGCGTGTTGCCAAGATCAAAATCAATATTGGTTTCAAAATTTCCATTCGTAAAAAATTTATTTGGATCAGCATATACTGATGGACGAATCCAATCAGCCAAACTATCAATGAGAGGATAAAGATTTGTGGTATCAAACCCACTTGATAGCATCTGGTAAAGAGCGTCGTAATAACTGGACTTCATACTTGTAATGGCAAGTAATTTTTCTTCAAGAGGGCGATTTCCTAAAGGTGATGGAAGATAATCAGGTGACAACGATTTTATTTGTTGAAGAGATAATCCCTGCTGAAAATTACCAAACGCCTCATTCACATCCCAGGCTATGTATTCAAATTTATCATTTGCAGTATTGTGGTAAAT
Source organism: Chitinophaga pinensis (assembly GCA_945892775.1). Taxonomy (GTDB): domain Bacteria; phylum Bacteroidota; class Bacteroidia; order Chitinophagales; family UBA10324; genus UBA10324. The sequence goes on along the minus strand of CAMDDP010000003.1, from coordinate 65,547 downwards.
AAAATAATTGTGACCACTTCCTTGGTACGAATCAAGATTTGCAAATAGAATATTTGATGCCCACACTTTGTACCATGAATCCATTTCTAAAACATTTGCCAATGAAGTTTCAAGTGATGCGGTAGGGGTCGTATTTAAAATACTTATCAAATTCAATAGGTCATTCCAATTATTAACAGTTTCATTAGTGTGCAACTCGTATTTGGGGTAATAAGAGCTTAAGTTGTTTCCAAAATATTTTAAGTCTCCGTGAGGATCACCTTTGAAAAGATTGCCATCTTTATTTGCAAAATGATCTTTTAAATATGTTTTGTCTATTTCTTCAACTAAGGTATAAAGGCCCCATAGCTGATTGTTTAGATAAACATTTGCATAAGTACATCGCGGAGCGTTGGCGCCATGTGTATTTAAAAAATCAAGACAAACTTTTTCCCTTAAAAAAGTAGGATCTTTAAATCCGTTGTTCAGATTTATTTTTTTTAAATTATTCCATGCAAGAGTAGAATCAAATTTATTAAAATCAATTTTTAAAGATTTTTTTATACTTGAATTATTGTAGGAAGAATTCCCTTTTAATTTTACGCCGACATTGTAAAATGTTTGGCCATCAATTATTGCATTTGCTTTAATATAATAGTCTCCTGTATGTGTAGCGGTTAAGCTATCCCACCAATTCAATGGATTAAACTGAAAATATAAAGTATGTATTTGGTCGGATGAAAAAATAGAATCGCCAGCATATTGTGCCATACTGGATTTTGAGCAAATGAAAATGTGTAGTAAAATAAATAGAAATATTTTTTTGTTCATATTTTATATGATATAGTATAATTTGATATACAAATTAAGTAAGAATTTAAGATAATCCAATGAAAAATAGAAAATAAAAAAGCCGTCACATTATTGATGGGCGGCTTTTTTATAAAAATAGTATAAAATATTTTAGCGGATTAAGGTTACATTTCCTTTGTATTCCTTTGTTTGATTATTAATAAATGTCGCTTTTATAACATAAGTATAAACACCAATAGGAGCTTCCTCGGCACCAAAAAATCCATTCCAGCCTTTGTCTAATTTGTCGCTTGATCCGGTGTAAACCATTTGACCCCAACGATTATAAACTCGCATAAAAACATGAGTTACTTCGGTTCCAAATGGAATAAATAAGTCGTTAACTCCATCTCGATTTGGCGAAAAGGCATTGGGTATATATAGCTCGCATAAAATTGCAATTTCAATAGCGTCATTAAAGGTGCAACCGTGATTGTTTAAAGTAACATTGTATTCAGTTGCTTGTTGTGGTGATACAGTAATTGTTTGTGTGGATGCGCCTGTTGACCAGGTATAAACAACACCCGGAACTCCTGCATCTAAAATTAATTGGGTTCCTTTACAAACGCCCGTATCATTACCTATGTTGGTAATCGGATATTCATTTACATTTATAATTCCGGCCACAGTATCAATTCCACATAAACTATCAGTAACGATTAATGAAACATTATACTGACCTGCATTAGGATAGGAATGAAGAACGGTTGCTCCATTACCATTGGCTGAAGTATCACCAAAACTCCATTCCCACGAAACGGGATAGGCATAACTTCTATCTTTAAAGGTTAATTGTTGATTTTCACAAACTGTTAATGGTGTTACTATATAGGCACCTACTTGAGCTGGCCATAATTGTAAAACTTGTGTTGCTGTATCTTTACATCCACCATTGACAGTTACAATCATAGTTATTGTAAAAAATCCTGTATCATAAAAAGCTATTGATGGGCTTGGTAGAATGGAAACTTGATTTGCAGGATCGCCAAAACTCCAGTCGTATATAATTGGAATTCCAACACTTGTGTTAGTGAAAGTTACCATTGATTCCTCGCAGGCTGGACTTGGATTAATTATAAAATTTGCCTGAAAAGTATTTGTTACAAGAGTGTAATTGATAATTCGTTTACAACCAGTGCTATTTATTAAGTGTACAGAATAATTTCCCGCACCTAAATAGTTTAATGTATCTGGTCCATTTATACCAAAATGTGTTTGTACAGCAATACCAGTGGAATCATACCAGGTATAAGTATAAGGACCTGCATTTAAACCCTCAGCAATACAAAACCCATCAAATACATTGAAGCAAGTTGAGTTCTGAAAAGAGCTATCAGCTATAACAGGGTTTACAGTAACATTAACGGTATCTGTAAATTGCCCGGCACAAGTAAATAATGTGGCGGAATAAAATGTGCTAGACGGAGGATTTACAAAAAGGGTGTTTGAATTTCCAATTACTCCACCATTGCTGTTATACCAAGTAATTCCACCAACTGCTCCTAATGGAATTGCAGCAAATGGAATTGATGCTACAGTATAGGTGGCACCATTTGGAGTAAATCTATATCCATCATTATTAGCAGTCCATTGAGAAGGAAAATTTCTTCCAGGGACCCAATCAGCCAGACTTCCAGATGAATTGTGAACCCCCTCAATAGCTCTTCCACTGTTCCAACCTGGGCATAATGGTTTATTGGTCAAATGAATTTCAATCACATTTGTTGTTTCGTATAATTGAATTTGACCAGTAAAAAGAAGTGCATTACAGCTAAACATTGGAACATTGTCCATGTCAAATAAAAAAACTCGAAAAGGAGCAACCCCACAAATGCCATATTTTATAACACCACCAGCAGGGGGGTAAATATCTTCCCAAGGACCCATTATTGAATTCATAGGGTTGGTTGGTGATGGAATTGCAGCACTAATTGGCCATGGAGAATAAGCTCCTGCACCAGCAAGATCAAACTGAATATAAAAATTAGTTGAAAGTATGACATCGGAGTAAATATTTCCATAAAAATTAAATGGAAACCCAATTGGAATTACCCCACTGAATATGTCGTCACCCAAATTCAATAATTGAATGCCACCTGATGGTACGCCACCAACTGTTGATGTAAATGTCAATGGTTCATCGGGGCAAATAGTTGTATCGTTTCCAATACTAAAAATTTGAGCTTTAGCTGATTGATTAATCAGTAAGAACGAACTAACGAACAGAATTAATTCTATTGTTTTTTTCATTTATTAAGTGTTATTGAGGATAAAATTACAAATTAATTTCTCTTTAATTTTTATTGTTTTTAATTATCTTAACAATGTAACATTTCCAGTGATTGATTTTTTCTCTCCATTTATAAAAGTAGCATTCATAAAATAGATATAAACACCGATTTCAGCATCTTCACCATTATATTTTCCATCCCAGCCATCTTCAATATCTGGAGAATTAATTTGAAAAATAATTTCGCCCCATCGGTTGAAAATTGTCATGTCATATTGTGTAACTCTAAATCCACGCGGCCTGAAAATATCATTGACATTATCGCCATTAGGCGAAAAGCCAGAAGGCATGACCGCATCACAATTAATTGTAGCAAGTAAGGTGTCATAACCCAAGCAACCAAAGTTATTTACAATTACTGTATAATAGGTGTCCTGATCTTGCAATGGAGGTGTAATTAGTTGCGAGGTTTCACCCGTTGACCATTGGTAGGTTGTTCCTGGATATCCAGCATCAATAAAAAGCAATTCATATTTGCAAACAGAAGTATCATTTCCTAATTCAGGATAAGGTTGATAATAAACAGTAAGGTTTTTAGTAATTGAATCAATACCGCATAAACTATCAAATGCTACCATCTGAACTATATAATCCCCCTGTGTATATTGATGGGTGGGTGAGGCTCCTGAGCCATAAGAACCATCTCCAAAAGACCATGCCCAACTTATTGGCGATAAGGTTGAATTATCAGTAAATTGTACAGTATCAACTTCACAAATATTTTGAGGTGCCCAATCAAAATCAGCCTTAATTAATTCATGGATCAAAATAGTTTGAATAGAAGTATCACTGCAACCGCCCGGATAGAAAACAATAAAAGTCACATTAAAATTTCCGGCTGAATTAAAAGTATGAGTTGGATTTTCCTGGCTAGAACTTCCACCCCCTTCAAAAACCCAGTTGAAAGAAGTTGGACTTCCTGTTGATGTATTATTAAAATTTAGAGGGGATCCTTTACAAGCTATAATTGGAGTATATGAAAAATTTGCGTTATAAGTTGCAGCTGTTAGGCTAAAGGAATGCTGTTTTACACACCCAATTGAGTCTGTAACAATCATAGTATAAGTACCAGGACCTAAGTTTAATAAAGAATCATTTCCGGAAGATGAAGTAGTTGTTTGAATAATTACACCGGCTTGATTCTTCCAGATAAAAAGAAAAGGACCTGTTCCAGTGCATGTGGCTTCAATAAATCCATCAAAACTATTTGGGCATTGTGGATTCAAGTAAGTAGTGACTGTATCAAATTCAGAAACGAAAACAGTAATTGTATCGGATCCAACACCACAATCTGTCATGCTTACTACATAAGTTGTGGCCTGGGTTGGATTAATAGTTACATCCTGATCGTTACTAATAAAATTACCGGCTAAGTCAGTCCACTGTAAGTTGCCAAGCATTGGTACAGGAGCAAACAAAATAGAATCAATTGTATAAGTTGAAAATATTGCATCAGGGGTAAATCGTTTGCCTTCATTAGTTGTTGTCCAAACCGTTGGGAAATTTCTTCCCAAAACAACTGATGCCAAAGTACCATTAGAATCATGTAATCCATGTATTGCAGCTCCTACATTCCAGCTACTACAAACTACTTTTTCAGTAATATGAGTTTCGATAATATTACTTCCTTCGTAAAGAATTATTTGACCTGTAAATAATAAGTTGTTACACGAAAACATAGGAACATTACAAAAATTAAAAACAAAGTACCTATTAGGTGCAGAACCAAAAGTTGCATAACTCATAATTCCAGTAGTACCGACTGACGGATCAACATCATGCCATGGACCCATAATTGCATTTTGGGGTGTACCTGGAGCAGTTGTAGGTATGGCATTTCCGATAGGCCATACGGAATATTGACTAGCTTCACCAATATTAAAATAGATATATACATTGGTTGAAAGTAATACCTGTGTAAAGACATTGCCATAATAATTAAAGGAAAACCCTAAGTCTACCACTAGGCTATATGTATCATCGGGCAAATTTAATTGTGTAATAGCGCCAGCAGAATCAATTGTAACATGAAGTGTCATTCCGCTTCCCTGACAAATAGTGGTATCATTTCCAGTGGAAATATTTTGAGCACCGCTGTTTTGAATGATGAAAAAAGCAAAAAGAAAAACACCAAAAAATTTATTCATTTCACATTCAAATTAAGGCGCTAATGTAATGGTATTTAGAGATGAAAATTTCAATAAACTTGAAAAATCTTACTTCTTCAATTTTTTATATATTCGTTTTCAAATATTTTGTAAAAAATAAAGGCGTAAAATATATTTGTCTATTAGAAAATTAATATGATTACGATAAAAATGGGGGCGTTAGAAGACGCTGTTTTGTTAAGAAACTTATGTTGTGATACATTTTATAAAAAATGGAAGTCGACAAATTCAGAACAGGATATGCAAACTTATATGAATGATTTTTTTGCTGTTGAAAGGTTGGAGATTGAATTGCAGGATTCCGAAATTACTTACTTGATTGCTCAATCGGAAGGAATTTCAATAGCATATGCGAAAATTAAGAGGAACTCTTATGGGGGGGAACTTGGTAATTTAAAATCACTCGAAGTTCAAAGAATGTATGTGATGGAGGAATTTATAGGACAAGGAATTGGGCAGCAGTTAATGTCTCAGGTTCTTGATATGGCTAGGGGCGAAAAATTTGAAGTTGTATGGCTTGGAGTATGGGAAAAAAATTACCAAGCGATAGAATTTTATAAACGATTCGGTTTTGGTTTTTATGGTTCGCATGATTTTGTACTTGGTGAAGACATAACAACAGATCTTTTAATGAAGAAAGCACTTTAAATATTTCATAAAAAAAGAAATTTTATCTCTGCTTTCAATAAAATACATTTACCGAAACTATTGTAAACGAAATTGCTGTAACAATCATGAACACCGTTCAAGAATCAATGGAAATGCTGCAAAAAAATGTGGACGCACTTCGTAATGAAATTGCCACATTAGAGAGTCATCCCCTTCAAAAGGAAGAAGACATTAGGACCTTTCACGAGAAAGTAAAAACGGTCAACAATCTTTTCAGAGGTTTGAATCCATTATTGAAAAAAGAGGATTCAGGGGAGTTGTTAAGCCGCTTTAACAATTCAAGTTTACGAGTTCAAAAATTTCGTGAAGAATTAAACAAACAAAAAAAACAATTCATAGATTCAAAAAAAGCAGTAGTAAAAGCAAGGATTATTGATGCTGAAAATAAAATTGAAGAGCACTATATTGAATGTATCAGTATTTTGAAACAGGTTTCTGACTGGCTGAAAGAAGGGAAGGTTGATTTAAAATATGCTCAAACAATTTATCCTGAAATGAATGACATAGTGCTTTCAGTAAAACTCGGTTTAAATGATTTGGACGAGCTCTGGACTTTATGGAAACAGGTTCGTGAAAAATCAGATATAGGCAAAAAGAACATTTGGGATGTCAATTATAATTTATGTAAAGCCGAAATAATGACAGCTGATGACCATGCAAAAAATGGGGATCCGTATGACGCAACCAAAGCAATAATGGAAATGCAGCGCCGTCTTCGTGATTTTAAAATGAGCAGCGAGCAAACAGAAGAAATAAAAAAGACACTGAATGAATTATGGGAGCAGGCAAATTTGAGAATAAAAGAAAAGAAGGATTTATTTAAAGAAGAAAACAAGCGCAAGCGCGATGAATTTCAACAGAAAAAACAAGATTGGTTAAATAAAACCAAGGCTGCTTATGATCGATTCAACAATTTGGTTACAAAAAATAAAGAAGTAATAGATAAGGCTTCCGAGCAAGTTGCACAATTAATTGATGAAAGAGATACCGCTCGAAGCGATGCATATAAAAGCAGAATTCAGGTTTGGATTGATGAGAAGGAAACAAAAATAAGTGACATAAAAAAAACTAACGACGAACTGCAAGGGAAAATTGATAATATGAAAAAGGAGTTGACAAAAGCAAAGATGATTGATAAAGAAGTTGCACCTGTTGTTGCAAAAAAGGAAAAAGCTCCTGAACAAATAAGCGAGGGGGGGCAACCATCTGAAAGCAACGAAAAGAAAGATTAGCAATCGTCAGAAGTTTTATGTGAAAATTTAGTGTTTTTTATTTTTCTTAATTGTACTTAATTTAATTTTTAGTATGAGAAATATTTTTGTTTTTTGGTTTGCTTTTCTTTTTTTACCAATAGAAAATAAAGCGCAATCTTTTTCAATCATTCCGCAGCCCGTATCCATTGAACAACAAGATGGATCATTTTCTTTTTCGCCTCAGATTAAAATTGTTTTTGATAAAGATGAAGCAGTAAATGCCAATTATCTGAACTCGTATCTCGCTAAATATTATTTGGTTCGTCCGCTTATTCAACCGAATATCAAAAAATACATTGCGTTGCGGCTACTCTCTTCAAAACAAAAAAGCTTTTCACCCGACGAATATTTTTTAACTATTACCCCTGACAGCATTGTTATTACTGGCACCGATGCCGGAATTTTTTATGGCATACAAACACTTTTGCAATTAATGCCCATAGAATCAAAAATGCAATTTGATATTCCATGTTTAACCATTCACGATTATCCAAGATTTAGTTGGAGGGGAATGCACCTTGATTGTTCGCGTCATCTTTTTTCAGTGGAGTTTATAAAAAAATATATTGACATGATGGCGTATTACAAGATGAATACCTTTCACTGGCACCTTACTGATGATCAGGGTTGGCGCATAGAAATAAAGCAATACCCTAAACTTACTGAAATTGGGAGTCGTCGGAAAGAAACTATTGTCGCAAAAAATTTCGATCCATACATCGGTGATAAAACTCCTTATGATGGTTTTTATAATCAGGAACAGATTAAAGAAATTGTAAAGTATGCTTCCCAACGACATGTAAACATTGTTCCTGAAATCGAAATGCCTGGTCACTCACAAGCCGCTATTGCTGCCTATCCTGAATTAGCATGTTACGGAATGAGTTATGATGTGTTAACTAAATGGGGAGTCAGTGATGTTGTGTTATGCCCAACTCCCGAAGTCATTCAGTTTTATGAAAATATTTTAGATGAAGTAATGGCCTTGTTTCCTGGTGAGTACATTCATGTCGGTGGCGATGAAGTGCCCGATGAGCATTGGGAAAAAAGTACGCAGGTTCCTGCGCTCATGAAGCAACTTGGCTTAACCACTTATCCGCAGGTGGAAGCATACTTCATAAATACCATTGAGAAATATCTGATTTTGAAAGGAAAAAAAATGATTGGTTGGGATGAAATTTTAGATGGGGGAGTTTCTTCCAATGCTTCCATCATGAGTTGGCGAGGAACCGAAGGTGGTATTGCTGCAGCGAAACATGGTAACTACGCAGTAATGACACCTGGAGATTATTGTTATTTCGATCATTGTCAGTCGAAGAATTCAATGGAACCATTGTGCATCGGAGGATTTCTTCCATTGGAAAAAGTTTACAATTATGAACCTATTGCATCTGAACTGAATCCTGATCAAGCAAATTATATTTTAGGCGCACAAGCCAATGTATGGACTGAATATCTATCTACAACTGATCAAATTGAGTACATGGTTTTTCCGCGAATGATTGCATTATCAGAAGTAGTGTGGTCGCAAAAATCTAATAAAGAATGGTGGAATTTTGTTGGCCGAATACAGAATCAATTTGAATTAATGGAATTCAGAAAAATAAATTACAGAGTTCCGGAACCGGAAATTCAACTTCGGCCTCTTGAAGAAAACAAATTCACACTTGGAATTAGTTCGTTAAAACAAAATTCTGATTTCTATTATACCATTGATGGTTCTGTTCCTACTTCGGCTTCAACAAAATATTCTGAATCTATTGTAATTGCATTAACAGCAAACCAAAAAATTAGGGCAATAGCAATTACCAAAACCGGTAAAAAAAGTATTGTTGTTGAAACTGTAAATAATTGAAACTACTTTAAAGAATCTGTTTCAATTAACAGAGGTTTTCTGATTGTGTCATTTGAAATAGGGACCATTCCGGTTTTTAACCAGTTTCTGATATCATCTTCATTTAAATCTGAATATAAACTTCTGAATTTCACTGTATCGTTTTGCAGCCAGAATATTGCAGGTAAACTCCCATCAACAAAAGAAAAGAAATCGTCGTTATTAAAATAGGAGTAAGGGATGTTTTCTGCTTTTGAAAATTCAAAAAATTTTTTTTCGTATAGAACAGAATCACCATGCAAAAGAATGTAAAATGGAAAGTCAGGATTTCGCAACTGAAGTACATGCATTTTCAACGCATTCATTCTGCAATGCCCACAGGTCAATGATATAAATGCTACAATATGTTTTCCGGTTGTTAAATCAATTGATGGCTTAATAATAGATGTGTCACTATAAATTCTTTTTAAATCTAATGGATAATTTATTGCTCCGATTCTATGCCCCTTTATCAGGGAATCAGGAGGATTTAAGAGACATGGACTAATAAATGAAGCAAGAATAAATAGTGGTATAAAAATTTTTGACCATGGCAAACTCCACTTTGCGGGAATAAATTGAACTATGGTTAAAACTGTTAGCATTGCAATGTTCTTATAAATAGATTCAAGTGGTGTCATCTGTAAAAAAGTACCAAAACAACCACAGTTACCTTTATTACCCGTTGTTAGAATCTGATATACCAGATAGAAAGTAAAAAATATAAGAATTGAATAAGTTGCCTTAATTGTAAACTTATTCATAGCCAAATTGAATATCAGGAATACACCGAGCAATAATTCAAAACCAATAAGCCCCCTGGCAATAATTGGAGCAGTGAACCAATTCGCCACACCAAGATCAATGAAATTCAACTCAAATGGTTCAATGGGAATTAACTTCAATAATCCTGAAGCTATAAATAGTAACCCTAACAAAATTCGAAGGGAATGCGCAAAAAATTCTTTTATCAGGTGCATATAAAAAAAGAAAAGGCCGCCCAAATTACGGACAGCCTTTCCAAATCTTTTAATGAAAGATTAGTCAAGTTTGCAAGAACCACTAATCAAAGCCCAAGTGGCATTCAATTGATTGCATGCGTCAGTTGCATCTTTCTTTGAAACTTTTTCAAAGACGGTAGGGGTAGAAGCTCCTGCAATTATACAAGTACAAGTGTAATCTTTCTTGCATGAAGTAAATAGTACTGTTACTAAAGCAACACCAGCTACAAGAGATAAAGCTTTTTTCATTTTTTTATTATAGTTTATAATTTTATTAATGGTACAAATATTAAGTAAAGATTTTAATAATACAAGATTGAGTATATTTAAATTAAATCTTTAATGTCCGCTAAATCCTTATAGCAGATTGTTTTCTCAGATTATTTATAGATCGAAATTCTTTACTCATTTATTTATTATAAAATTCACTTGTCATTTTCATAACAACTTCACTTGAAAATTTTTTCAACGCCCATTCTCTGATTTGGGTTGAGTAATAGTCAGCAGAATTCAATATCATTTTTTTCATTGCTGCAAGAAGCTCATTTTCATTATTAACCTCTATCAATAATCCCATTTTAGAATTAAAATTTTCAGTAATACCCCCAACCGCAGGTGCAATTACAGGCTTGCCACACGACCAGCATTCGGCCATAACAATACTCATGGTTTCAAATGAACTGAATAGCACCAATGCATAACTTTTATTTATCAATTCATTTAAATGTTGTGGTGTTTGATATGGAAAAAACTCAACTCTGTTTTTAAGGGTTGAATTTCTGAGGCAAAAGCTTTGCAATTCATTTTTATCGCCACCTTCTCCAACTAAAATAAGTTTTGTTTCTGCTCCACTTTCAATAAGTTTTTGAAAAGAATTTAATATCCCTTTCACATTTTTTTCTTTTGCAAAATTTGATATGTGAATGAAACCATTTGGAGTTTTTGGGTTTGCATCCGGAGAAAATATTTCGGTTTGAACTGGATTTGGGATAGTAGTAAAATGCGTGGTTAAATGATGTTTCTTCAAGCTGTTTCCCAATGAAGAAGAAACCACGGCCACCCCATTGCTATTTTTAAAAATTTTATTGGTAAAGTATTTTTTTATGAACCCTTTGTAACGACCATCTTCAGGCAGGTACCCCGACCAATGTTCTGTTATAACATATGGAATTTTATATTTCTTTTTAAGTTCAACTGCAAATAATCCACTGTTAAGTGCGACCTGTACATGGACCATGTCTGGAATAAATCCTTCCAATTTTATTTGTTCAAACCCAAATTGATAAGCCTGATAAAATAATTTCAGTTTATGCAATGCAGAAAAAATACCATTTTTAATTTTTGGATAGTAAACTATGTATTCTTCAAATCTGTTTTGATTTGTTTTCTCAATTTCGATTTTTGAAACGGAATCAGAAGAAATCGCATATAAAACTTTTAGATGTACATCGTTACAAATTGTTTCAGCATAACGACGAATGAATATTCCGTTTGAAGAATTAATTTTTGAAGGATACCATGAGGGTAGTAAAAGAATTTTTAGTTGACTCACTTAAGGGTAATTTTTCTTGTTCTTAATCGTAATGAATTTCCAACAACTATTACATCAGAAAATGCCATTGAAAGTGCTGCAATGGTAGGGGTTAAAAACCCCATTGCCGCAATAGGTATGGCTGCTACATTGTAAAAGAATGCCCAAAATAAATTTTGTTTTATTGTTTGCAAAGTAATTTTTCCGATAGTAAATGCTTCAATTAAATTATTCAGATTTCCTTTCAATAAAATAATCTGGGCCGAATCAATGGCTACTTGTGAAGCATTGCTCAATGAAATTCCAAGATTGGATTGTGCCAAGGCAGGAGCATCGTTTATTCCATCGCCTACCATGGCCGTTGGCGTTTGTGAAATACAGTTCCGAATAAAAGCTAATTTATCTTCCGGATTTTGTTCGGATATATATTCATCAATATTTAATGTTTTGGCTACGGCGGCGCATCTTTCTTCTTTATCGCCACTTAGCATAATTGTTTTTATTCCTTTATTTTTTAAAAAGTTTATTAATTCAATTGCACCTTCTTTAATATCATCTCTCAAATCAATCCAAGCAATTAACTGATTGTTTTTATAAATATAAATGTTGTGATGATTATCAATAGAATTAATTTTTTGGATTAGAGAAGAGCCAATTGAATAAAAATTTCCAAATTCGTCGGTGCCTGAAATTCCCTCTCCTTTTTCTTCTTCCACACTATTAAAAGACTTAGGGGTGATATTTTTTAATTCTTTTACTAATGATTGTGCTATTGGATGGGATGAAAATTTTTCGAGGCCCACAATTGCAGATTTTATTTCATCAATGTCGCCGTCAATTATTTTTAATTCTTTTACTGTGAATTTTCCTGTAGTTAATGTTCCCGTTTTATCAAAAACAATTTGTTTTATTGTTGCAAGTGTTTCAAGCGTATCTGAACCTTTTATTAAAATTCCTTTTCTTGCGCTTCTTCCTAATCCTACCATTACAGCAGTAGGGGTTGCTAAACCCATAGCGCAAGGACAAGCAATAACTAGTACAGCAATGCTATTCATTATGCTTTGTGTTATTCCATTTGTTAGAACTAAATAATTTATAAAGAAGGCAATAACAGCAGTAATTAGAACTGCGGGTACAAACCAACCTGTAATTCTATCAGCTAATTTTTGAAGTTTTGGTTTTTGTGATTGTGCATTCTTAACTAATGCTATAATTTGATTCAAGATGCTTTCTTTCCCAGTGGAACTTACTATTATTTTAATGGACCCTGAAACTAAAGTTGAACCTCCAATAACAGGTTCATTCAGTTTCCTTTCAATCGGTATGCTTTCTCCTGTAAGCATAGATTCATCTGTGTCACCACCGCCCCAAACTATAATTCCATCGGCTGCAATTTTATCACCTGTATTAACTAATAGGTGATCTCCTTTTTTTATTTTGTTGGTTTGTATTTCTGTAACAACTTCAAATTTTTCATTGCCAAAGAAATTAATGAGTTTAGCGGTTAATGGTTGTAAGGTAATTAATGCCAGAATAGATGATCTTGTTTGTTCCACTGCTTTTTGTTCAATAAAATTTCCAAGTAGCACCAGTGTGATGATGGAAGATGATGTTTCAAAAAATAGATTATGAAAATTATTTAGTAAAAGCCCTTGCGCAATAGAATAAAAAAAAGCTGACGAACTTCCAATAAATATAAGCACATTCATATTGGGCGAATTGATTTTTAATGAGCCGATTGCGCTCTTGCCAAAATACCAAGCTCCTAATAAATAGACTGGTGTTGCCAATAACAATTGAAAATAAAAATTGTGAAGAATCGTAATTGAAAAAAACATTGGTACCCATAATGGGATAGTAAAAATCAAACTGAAATAAAATTTTGCTTCTAAACTGCTGAACAATTTATTCTCTTCTTTATTTTTTGTTTCATCTCTTACATGATATCCTAAATCTTCAATTCCTGATTTTAATGATGGAACTATTTTATCAATTGCTCCTTTAAATCTAACTTCACCAGATGTGAAATCGACAAATACATCAAGCAAGCCATTTTTCTGTAAATACCTGGTAACCGTGTTTGCACAGGTGGCACAGGTCATTCCTTCGACCTTCCATTCTGTGCTTTCAATTTTTTTCATTCCTCAAATTTAGATTCAAAAAGTTAACCATCGTTATAAGAAGATTATACCTTTATCAAAAAATAATATTTATGGATAATACTAGGCGAGATTTCATAAAAACTTCGGTGTTGGCTGCGGGGGCCCTTACATTTGGACTGCCAGGAAAGGCAAAGGCAGTTAGTGAATATCCTTATGTGCTTCCATCGCTACTTTATTCTTTTAATGCACTTGAGCCACATATTGATGCATTGACAATGGAAATACATCACGATAAACATCATAAAACTTACATTGATAAATTAAATGCGGCTTTAGAAAAATTTCCAGATTATCAAACAAAAGGGTTGCAAGATTTATTTGAACAAATTTCTTTGTTACCCGATGAATTAAAAGTGGCAGTTAGAAATCATGGCGGGGGGCATTGGAATCATTCTTTTTTTTGGCAGCTGCTATCTCCTGAAAATACTCTGCCTTCGGCAACATTGATTGACGCCTTTAATAAATCATTTGGATCTATGGATCAACTAAAGGCTGCAATGTCAAAGTCTGGGCTGTCTGTCTTTGGTTCTGGTTGGGTTTGGTTAATTGTAACTGCTGAGAAAGAACTTAAAATAGTAACAACATCAAATCAAAACAATCCGCTTATGCGTGATGCAGTTGATAAAGGCACACCGATCTTAGCTATTGATGTTTGGGAGCATGCATATTATTTAAAATATCAAAACAAACGGAATGAATATCTTGATGGAATTTGGAATGTAATAAATTGGAAACGGGTTTCTGAATTGTATTTTTAGACAATATTTCTTCAAAATCTGGTAGGTTTTATAATATTTTTTGTTCCTAATTCATTAACCAACAAGGTGAAAAGAGAATTAATTAAGGTGATTTTTAAATTTCCTTTCTCATTTGCTTATGAATTCTATTTTTGCAAACTCAAAATGGTGGTCGTAGCTCAATCGGTAGAGCATCAGTTTGTGGATCTGAGGGTAGTGGGTTCAAAACCCATCGACCACCCTACAAAGGTTGTTCAGCAATGGACAGCCTTTTTTTTAATTCTGAGTTTTAAAATTTATTCAGTTCAAGAATTTTCTTATTGAATTATAACAAAAGTGAAAGGCAGTTATTTATCTTATAAAAATATTTTAAGTATTGCTTATCCGATTATGCTCGGGTCACTTGGGCAGAATATTATTAACCTTATAGATACGGGGTTTCTTGGAAGAGTAGGGCAGGTGGAGTTAGGTGCTGGGGCATTAGCAGGTATTTTTTATTTTGTAATGTTCATGGTTGGTTATGCATTTAATAATGGAATGCAGATTGTTATCAGTAGAAGAATGGGAGAGGGGAGGAAAAGTGAAGTGGGGAATATTGTTGATCATGAATTTTATCTGTTATTTTTTATAGCCATCATTGAATTTCTATTCTTGTATTTTTTAAGTCCAATTATTCTTTCACAGTTTATTCAATCGAAAGAAATACTGAATGCAACAGTGCTATTTTTAACCTATCGATCATTCGGAATTTTCTTCGGACTATTTAATTCTTGCTTACAGCAATTTTTTATTGGTATAGGAAAAACATCAATCATTAATTTTTCTACAGTTGTGCTTGCTGTTACTAATATCATACTTGCCTACTTATTAATATTTGGCCACTACGGATTTCCCAAGATGGGTATCGGAGGTGCCGCACTTGCCTCAACTATTTCTGAGGGTGTGGTGATGTTGGTTTATATAATTGTTTTGTATCAACGAAAATTTCCAGCTCAATACAATCTCTTTAAGTTCTTAAAGCCAGATTTTAAACTTATTGGAAATATGGCTTCTCTTTCGTTGCCATTGGTGTTTCAACAAGTCATAAGTATTTTTACTTGGTTCGTATTTTTTTTGTTGATTGAACATCGGGGAGAAACTTCTCTCGCTGTTTCTAACATTATTAAAAGTCTTTATATTTTTTGGGCAATACCAACTTTTGCTTTTGCCTCAACCGCTAATGCTATGACGAGCAATATCATTGGACAGGGAAAATCTGATCAGGTTTTTTATTTGTTAAAAAAAATTGTTGGAATTAATTTTACTATTTCACTTATCATGTGTTTAGTCTTAATGCTTTTTCCTACGGCAATTATTGGGATTTATACTGATGACATTGTTTTAATCAAAAGCAGCATGGATATTTTGCCAGTAATTATTGTTGCTAGTTTATTATTCTCTGTTGCTTTAATTATTATTTTAACTGTTACTGGAACTGGCTCATCAGGCTTTGCATTGTTTATGGAATTGGTTTCTATTTCTATTTACCTGGTTTATGCTTTTCTGACAGCAAAAGTCTTTATGAGTTCTTTAAAAGTTATTTGGGCTGCTGAAATTTTATATTGGTTCAGTGCTATTATTCTAGGGTTATTATTCTTTCGATATGGAAAATGGAAGAAGGTATTATAAAGTATTTAGATTTTGTTTAACTGAATAATTAAAGTTAAAAATTGGCTTGTTAAAAAACTTAATTGCTGAATAGAAACAAATGTCCATTCAAAAGAATGGATCAGTAGAACACATTTTTTTATAAATTATCCAGCCACCAATTTTTTATATCTGAATCTTTTTGGTGGAGCATTACCTAGTTTTTTATGTTTATGTTCTTCGTAATCAGAAAAACTCCCTTCAAAGAAAACGACTTTGGAGTCTCCCTCAAATGAAAGAATGTGAGTGGCCACGCGGTCTAAAAACCAGCGGTCGTGAGAAATAATTACTGCACAACCTGCAAAGTCATCCAACGCTTCCTCCAAGGCACGCATAGTGTTTATATCTAAATCGTTATTCGGTTCATCAAGCAATAATACATTCGCTTCCTGTCGTAGTGATAATGCTAAGTGCAAGCGATTCCGTTCTCCACCACTCAGTACTTCAATTTTCTTCTCTTGATCCTGACCATTGAAGTTGAACTTTCCCACATAAGCGCGCGAGTTCAGTTTGGTTTTTCCAAACTCTATATATTCATTCCCTCCGGACACTTGCTGCCATACAGTTTTGGATGGGTCAATATCAGCATGCTGCTGATCAACATAACTAAGTTTCACTGTTTCACCGATAGTTATTGTTCCCGCATCTGATTTTTCACTTCCCAAAATCATTCGGAACAAAGTAGTTTTTCCCGCGCCATTCGGACCAATGATGCCAACAATTCCATTTTGAGGAAGTTTGAAGGATAAATTTTCATACAATAATTTGTCGCCAAAACTTTTGCTCACATTATCAAATTCAATCACATTGGCTCCTAATCTTGGTCCGGGTGGAATATAGAATTCCAGTTTTGCTTCTTTCTCGCGAACTTCTTCGCCAGCCATTTTATCATAGTTCTGCAAACGAGATTTTGATTTTGCCTGTCGCCCTTTTGCGCCCATACGAACCCATTCCAATTCCCGCAATAAATTTTTACGGCGCTTGCTCTCTACCTTTTCTTCCATTGCCAATCGATCCGCTTTTTGTTCCAGCCATAAAGTGTAATTTCCTTTCCATGGAATTCCTTCGCCGCGGTCTAATTCAAGAATCCATCCAGCAACATTATCTAAGAAATAACGATCGTGAGTAATACATATAACTGTTCCTTTATAATCATGTAGGTGCTGCTCCAGCCATAAAACTGATTCGGCATCCAGGTGATTTGTAGGTTCATCTAGCAATAAAATATCTGGGGTCTGTAATAACAAGCGGCACAATGCTACACGCCTTCTTTCACCCCCGCTTAAGTTTTCAACTGAAGAGTTTCCATCTGGGCATTGTAATGCATCCATTGCCCGCTCTAATTTTGAATCTATTTCCCACCCATCGCACGCCTCAATTTTTTCTTGCAAATTTCCCTGACGGGTAAGCATTTTATCCATTTCAGCATCGCTCATTGGCTCACTGAATTTGTTACTAACCTCTTCAAATTCTCGCAACAAATCCATCACCGGTTTCACCCCTTCCTCCACAATTTCTTTTACTGTTTTTGTTTTGTCGAGTTCAGGTTCCTGCGCCAGGTAACCAATAGAATATTCTTTGCTAAATTCTACTTTGCCTACATAATTATTGTCGAGTCCAGCAATAATTTTTAATAGAGTTGATTTACCAGAACCGTTTAATCCTACGATTCCGATTTTAGCCCCATAGTAAAACGATAGATAAATATCTTTCAGTACTTGTTTGTTTCCAGGGTAAATTTTTCCGACCCCAAGCATCGAGAAAATTATTTTTTGATCAGCCATATTGATTTTTTAAAGAAGGTCAAATGTAAACTTCAAATGATAAATCTTACTGCTATTACTTATATGAAATTTAATTCTGAATGATGAGTCATTTTGTACTGTTCAATGTATTAAACCAATTGTATTTTGCTGTTAATAGTATTTAAAAGGTTGGTAAGGGCGTGGTTGCTTTCCTTCTTACTTTTCACCAACTAATAATGATTTACATGATAGGTGAAAACAATAATGAATTAAAGGCGCTTGTTCATTTGCTAGATGATCCTGATGAGGAGATTATAAAAATGGTAGTTACTAAGCTTACTTCATTTGGGCCAAAAATTATTCCTTCGCTCGAACAAGAGTGGGAAAAATCATTTGACCCTTCGGTTCATAAAAAAATTGAAGAGGTCATTCACATTATTCATACTGATACCTTACGTGCTGATTTAAGTGATTGGGCAAAAAACCATTCCGATGATCTGTTTCAAGGAGCTATTTTAGTTGCTAAACATTTATTTCCTGATATTAATATTTTAAAAATTCAGAATCAGGTAGAGAAATTGAAAAAAGATATTTGGCTCGAAATGAATTACAACCTTACGCCATTGGAGCAAGTGAATGTGTTTAACCATGTGTTTTATAGTTTAAATGGTTACCGTGGTACTGAAAGTGATGGAATAAATCCTGCTTATTGCTATATCAATCATTTGTTGGAGACAAAAAAAGGAAATCCGATTTCACTTGGAATTTTATATCTCATTATTGCCAATCAATTGCAGATGCCGGTTTATGGCGTTGACCTGCCACAACATTTTATTTTATCGTATCACAATCATCCCATTCAAACAAATCAGAGCGAACAGGAAATTCGCAGCGATATTATCTTTTACATTAATCCATTAAATAAGGGAATGATTTTTTCAGGTGAAGACATTACCCACTACCTTAATAAGTTAGAAGTTAAACACTCTCCAACTCATTTTTCTCCTTGCAACAATTTACAGGTTATTAGTGTTTTAATCAATTACCTAATAGTTGGATACGAGTTGCAGAATGAAAACAATAAAGTGCTTGAGTTAAAAGATCTTCTTCAAGTTATGGGCTCAAAGGATTGAATAAAGTTTTTTAAAACTAATTTCTTGTTCATTAACAATTTAATATTATTAATGTCTTGATAATTGATTTCACTTTTACTAAATAAATTTTCTTTCACTTAATCATCAATAAAGTTTTATGAAATTCAAAATCATTGTTCTCTTTTTATTCGCTTTTTTATCAACTAATACATTTGCTCAAAAGAAACCCTATTTCACTACTGGTTTCGATATGATTTTTTCGTATGGAATGGCAAAAGATGAAGCGGGTAATGATGTTACTAGCAATCTTCGTTTTTCATCCTGGTATCATTTTGAAAAAATATTGAATATTGATTTTTCTAAAAAAGCAGGATTTATAATCGGCTATGGTATGCAAAATGTAGGAATGATTACCACCCCCAAAAAAGGCATAACAGTAAAGCAACGAGCATACAGTGCAGGCATTCCAGTAGGATTTCGTTTTGGTAATTTAGAGAATGGACAGTTTGTAACAATTGGAGGAACAGGGGAGGTGATGTTGGATTATAAAGAGAAAGTATTTGAAGGAAACAAAAACGCGCAGAAACATCACGAGTGGTTATCAAATAACACTACTTTATTTAATCCGTCAGTATTTTTTAGGTATCAAAAGAAGAGTATTTATATTGGAGCCAAGTATTATCTACTTGACTTTTTAAATCCATCAGATATTCACCTTGATGAAGATAATGGAACTTCAAGTATTATATCAAGTTTTCCTAAAACCAGCAAGTTGTTTTATATTTCTTTAGGATATATGGGTAAAGGGAAATCGAAGACTAAAAAAGTTGTTGCGCCGGCAGTATCTAAAAAAGTAAACCTGATTTTAAATTTATAAGGATTAAAACAAAAATAGCCCTTCAAAAAATTTTGAAGGGCTATCTTATTTATACTTCAAAAGTTTATTCCCTCACGATACTCACCGGAATAACTTTCTCAAAATACTCAGAGCTGATTTTACAAAAGTATATTCCTGAGGGATAGGCTTGAACATTCAATTGGAATTTATTTTCACCTGGAGATAGATTTCCGTTAAAAACATTTTGTGTTTTCCTTCCAAATAAATCAAGCAATTCAATTTTTACAATTGCATTTTGTTTCGATTGAATAACAATACTGCTTTGTGTTGAAGTTGGATTTGGATAGATGGCTACAGAAACAATTTTCTCTTTAATATTTTTTATAGTTGCAATATCATTTATGCTTGTAATATTAGCTGAAAAAATTCCTCGTGAATGTGTTGCAATCACAACTAACCCATCAATTTCACGAGTGACAATCATGTCACAAACTGAATTGCCAATGGTATTTGTTGCTTGCTTTACCCAAACGGTGCTGTCACTTTCTAATTTGTCAGTTGCAAATAATCCAATGCTGGTTGCCACAAGGTAGGCGGTATTACCATCAGCCAGATGCAGAAAGCTGGCCCATCGTAATGATGGCCCATTTCCACTTCCTGAAATATAGGCTTCTAGATTTCCAGCAGTTTTTTTCCAAGTTGTTCCTCCATTTTCAGAATAAAATAAACTGTACACATTGTAATTTGAAAACACAACCATTAATTTATCAGCATTATGGGGATCAACAGCAATACAGTTTATATAGCCTGATGCAGGAAAAATTGCAGTGGAGGAGGTTGATGTAATGGTTGTTCTTGTTGGTGTTCCGGTATTTGCATTTACTACTTTATAAATTTGCTTTTTAGAAGTTCCGTAGTATACAGTATGTGCTGGTGTTGTAGAGCAGGCCACGGCTGAAATTTGATTGGGAGCAGCAACAGTATCTGGAAAATACATCCAGTTAGTGGTAATGCTATCCCAGTTGCTTGCATATGGAATTCCGGCTAAATCATTATTACGATACAATCTGTTTCCACCTGCCAAATACATTTTATTATTATCAACAGGGTCAAGTATGTAAGGATTGATAAAAAGATAATCTTGTTTTGGAATAGGGTCAATTCGTGTAAATGAATCAATTACTCCAGTTGAAGTATTCAACTTTGTTTTCATCATTTTACCATTCTGAATACTGAAATAAAATTCCTCCTTGTTATCAGATATTGCGCAGTAGGAACCATCGCCACCGCGCGGGGTAACCCATGGAGTTGTTGCATTTGTTGTATTGGTAAACCAACTTCCATTGTCTTGTGCACCTGCAATTATTATAGGATCATTTGCAGTGGCATTGTCAACCGCTGTTGCATAAAACATGGAAGTTAGATAGCCATGATTGAAGCTGGTCCATTGAACCGTATCTTGCATACAATTATTTGCTCTAAAAATTCCTCCATCATTTGCTGAGAACAATGTATTTGGATTATTAGGATGAAAAAATAAAACATGTTGGTCGGGATGATGGTTTTTATACATACCAACTTCTGGAAGTGTGGCGCCTTCTTTATACCCCCCAACAAATCGGGTGTTATTCGGGTCGGCAAATGCAGTAGTTGAGCGATAAATATTTGTACCAGCAATAAAAACGGTATTGGAATCATCAGGTTTTACTCTTACTGCCATATCATAAGAACCCTGGCACATGTATTTATCAAATGGTCCGCCATTGGTCGGTAAATTCATTGAGCGGTCTTCCCAAACGCCACCTGTATCACTTCCGTCACCTGACAAATAATTGTATTTGTATAATGAATTCCATTCCACATTACCAACATAATTGGTATCTGGAGTTCCTGCTCCTGGCGTATTTGCTAAAAAATAAATTTCATTTTCATTCTGAGGATTTATTCCCATTACTATTCGATTGTAAACGACTGGAAAACTATCAGGTAAAATATTTACAAAGGAAAGTCCATCAGTTGAGCGCCATATACCTTTTGAGGTGCCATCATCACTCATAGTTACATAAACTATACCCGTACTTGTTACCTGTACATCAGTAAAATAACAAGGTGATGAAGAACTTCCTAAAACTGAAGTCCAGGATGTTCCACCATTTATTGACCGATATAACCGACCATAAGTTGAGGCATAAACTTCATCATCTGTTGCATTACTATTGTCATTTGCCATACTCCAAACAATATCAAATTCTTTATCAAATCCTGTTGTGTTAGTTGATGATGTTGAGGCCAAACGGAACCATGATACACCGTTATCTGTTGATTTCATTACGCCATCACCAAGATAAAATGCTCCACCACCGCTTGCGCTTGTACCATACCCTTCTCCAGTTCCAGCATACCAGGTGTTATTATGTCCAACTCTTTTATCTTGTATTAAACAAGTAATCCCGAATGGAGTTGCATCAGTCGAAACAATGTTCCACAAATTTCCAGCATCAGTTGATCGCCAAATATCACCTGCTACAGAACCTGCAATTAAAATAGAAGTATCATTTATATCCATTGCAAAAGCTCTTGTTCTTCCTCCAACATTCCATGGGCCTCTGTTCGTGAAGTTGCTACTTCTCATGTTTAAATCGCTGGGTAGGGTAGCAGAAAACTCTAATTCGAGTGCCCGAATATGATCAGGTACTTTTCCGGTTGAAGGGTCGGCTAATCTCATGAGTTCCCACTTAAGAGAGCCACTTTCTTCATCACCAATTTCCATTGCTTCATATTGTAAATTATTTCTATTAATCAAATTGGTTGAAGAGAAATGAAATGAAAGCCAACAAGTGAACAGAACAACAAAGCATTTTAAAAGAATTTTATTCATTGAATGAATTTTGTAATTTTAACAAATTAACAAAATAATTTTCTATTTGGGTAGTTTTTTATAGGAATAAACAGCGTATTTTTTTTTATTATTCATAGCCGGATGTATATGTATTGTAGTAATAATTTTATCTCCGACCATTAATCCAGGAAGTTTTATTGCAATGGATTGATCGACTGAATCTGTTGGGGAAAGAGTAAAAGCAAAATTCGTTTCAGTATTGGTTGATAAATCAATCATTCCGGTGGCGTCACTTCCGCAACTTTTTATTTCATCTATTTGTAATAAAGCAGTACATGGAAATTTATTGCACCACGAATTAGTTTGAGATGAATCAATGGGATAAATATTTAAAATAGTAGCGATCACAATGCAAGAACTTGGTGAGGCATTATAAATTTCATTGTTGCTTTCTAAGGGTTTAATTTTTGAAACACGCATTTTTTTTGAATGCTGGCAGGCACTAAATACTATTGAATAAAATAATATTGTGATTATTGAAGCGTATTTTATTTTCAATTTATATAATTTTATTGGTTAATATAAAATTGATTGAGGCAATTTTATATACCTATTTTTACCAAAATTAATTTTTTGTCATGAAAAAAAATATTTCGATTTTATTAATATGCATTTTAAGTGCGAACGCTTATTCTCAGGGCGCACTAACTTTTCATGATTATTCTGCTGTAACAATTATTGGAGATACTATAAATCTATCACAGTACTATGGCAAAAAAGTTTTAGTAGTAAATACCGCAAGCTATTGTGGGTACACCCCTCAATTTACTGATCTAGAAGCTCTTTACAATCAATATCATCAATACAATTTTGAAATTATTGGATTTCCATGCAATGATTTTAATGGTCAGGATCCACATGATGATTCGACCATTAATCAATTTTGCACCGGTGTTTATGGAGTTACATTTCAAATGATGTCAAAGATTGCCACGATCTCTGCTGATACTGCGCCCGTTTATAAATGGTTGCAACGCCAAGATTTGAATGGAGTTGCTGATGCACATGTTTCCTGGAATTTTAATAAGTTTTGCATTGACGAAGCGGGGCATTGGATCGCTCATCATTCACAATCTATTGTTCCTTTAGACCCTATAATAACTAATTGGATAATGTCACCATCGGTTGTTGCTTCTGTTCATTCAATTCCTTCTGATGCAGATGATTTAATTCAATTGACAACTATTAATTCTGATAATACTTCGATTAGCTTGATAATAAATAATCAGGATGCTCAAAAAATTAACATCAAAATTTATTCTGCCGATGGAAAATTTATTAATACAATTTACTCTGGTAATTCAACTCCCAATCAACTAATCAGTTATCAATTATCAATGCTTTCTTCAGGTATATATTTTATAAAAGCTGAAACCGGCGCATCACAAAAAACAATTAAGTACGCTGTAGTGAAATAAAAAAAAATCGTTCCGATAAATCGGATTTATTTTTTAACTTCTTTTCAGGTAATAATTATCCAACCAACTTGAATGCTTGGTAGATCTGTTTGATACTTGATTGTTCTTCCAATAATGCCAAAGGCAATTCGCGGGCTATATGATTTAAAAGTGATTCAATATCATCCAATGAATGATGATTGGTAATTGGAATTCTTAATCCTGTGTTATTATAGGATACACTTGGAAAAATACTAAGGTTTACAAAGTATCCTTTATCCATTAACCTACGAACCATGCTATAGCCGATGCCAGGTTTTCCAACACCAATAAATTTTATCGGTGAACTTGAATCACTTATTAAGGGTAGATTTAACTTTTTAGTTAAATCATGAAAGTAAGTAATGCGGTTTTGTAACTGTTCCTGTAATCCATAAATTTCATTTGATAAATGAATTTCAGCTGATGCTATTCCTGCTCCTAAACTTGCCGGTTGCATTGGACCTGAAAAAATCATTGTACTTCCACAATTTCTGATTTTTCTTCTTGCCTCTTCATTTGGAAATATTAAAGCACCACCACCTCCAGCAAATGCTTTGTTTAACGAAGTTGTTAAATAAAGTCTGTCGTGTCTTTTCATTTTACTACGCACATATCCAGTTCCATTTTTTCCAAACCATGACATACCATGTGCATCGTCAAAATACAAGTGCAATTGTTCGTGGTTGTCTAGCATTTTCATTAAGTCATCAACAGGAGCATAATCACCATACATGCTATAAACACCATCAGCCATGTACCAAATTTTTTGATATTTATCTTTGTTTGCAAGAATAAGATCTTCTAACATATCTAATCGATTATGGCGAACCACCTCAATTTTTCCTCCACGAGCTTTAACCAATTGCAAGGCCATTTGTACGCTTGCATGAAGTTTAGCATCCATAATGACTAAGTCATCGGGGCTTACCAAAACAGGTATGTTGCTAAGATGACCTAGCGTAGTAGTGGCTGAAACCAGCGTAGGCATTTCAAACATTAGTGATAATAAATTTTCTAATTCTTTATAAAGTGAGAGGGATAAAAATGCCCTTGAAGAAGAAAATTGAGTTCCAAATTTTTTAATGGCTTCAATAGCACCATTTTTAATGCTTTCATTCATTTCTAAGCCTAAATAACTACAAGAACTAAAATTTACAATGTCTCTTCCTCGTATTTTTATCGTTCTTCCATTAAGAATAGCATCTTCTGTTGAAAGTTGACCAACACCTAAGTTGGTACCGGTTATTGTTACCTGATCAATAATTCGCAGGTTTTGTTCGTGATTAGTAATCTGTTTCGCCATTTATTATCTTTTGACATTACAATAATCTTATTTTTAAAGGGTTACAATGCATCGCTATTTTTAAAATTATGCTCATTTTAATTAGTATTGTATGTATTAATAGAATTTTAAAACGTTTTTAGAACTAGGCAATTATTGAGTTCTTAGGTAACTATTTTCCTTTCAGTTTGTATAAGCCGGTAATTAAAAAGACAAAAATTGCCTGAATCTCAATTTAAGTATCGAATAGTGTATTGGAGAAACGCCATAAGTTTTATGGATAATGAGATTGCTGTAGGTAGAATATTGCTTTTAGCAGCAGGCTTATTATATCTTTTTTCCAGCGTTACCTTTTTCTCTCAAGGGTTAATATTTTTAACACAATTTTATGTCAATATATTTTTTGCAGCACTTACATTTTTAGTTGTTTTTCTTTCATTTATAACTGAACACATAAAAAAACATATATCACGAATTATTTTGTTTGCTGCTTATTTAATTATGGGGCAAAGTATTTTAGAATGTTTTAGGAGTGATTTTGAAGTCCATAACACGATTATGTTGCTCATAACCTTTATGGTTGTTTGCACGGTGTTTAAAAGCTCGACACAATTGTATCTTTTTATTGTTATAAATTTTCTCGCTATAATTTTTGTATTGGAATTTGTTAAAACTAAAATGGAACATGATGTGATAGTGGTAGTTTTTGCTACTGGCGGAATAATTTCAATCATATCACTTGGTTCAAAACTTCGCATTCAAGATAAATTAAAAAAGAGTGAAAATCTTTTTAGAAACATTTTTAATGAATCGGCTGATGCCAACTTAATGACGAATTTGGATGAAATGAAAATTATCAATTGCAATAAAAGAGCAATGGAATTATTTGAAGTCTCCTCAATGGATGATTTAGTTGGATTAGATCCGATTGCATTACAAAAAACACCATTTGCTGAGTCGGAACTTATTAGAATTAAGAAGCAGATAAAGGATAACTGGGGATGGTCAAAGGAAATGGAATACCACACGCGAAAAGGAAAAATATTTTGGGGCAACCTGGAATTTCGTGTAGTGGAATATTTAAATAAACCGCATTTGCAAATACGTATTACAGACATTTCGGAACGAAAAAGAATGGAAAAATTATTGCTTTCAGAAAAACAAGTATTGGAGATGGCATCCAAGGATAATGATTTGTCTCGAGCTTTAAATCATTTGGTCACAAGTGTGGAAGAATTAAATATTGGAATGCGTTGTGCTATTCTTAAAACTAATAAAGAAACCCATTCACTTAGTTGGTATGTAGCGCCCAATATTTCGCAAAACTTTATAAAATCAATTGGTGAGGTTCCTATAGGTTTTAGCTCAATTTCCTCAGGAAAAGCCGCCGCGAGCAAGTGTAATTCTTATTGCAATAATATTGAGTTAAATGAAGAGTGGAAAGATTTTTTAGTGCATGCAAGAAGATATAAAATAGCCTCTTGTTTTTCATATCCTGTTTTGTCTGAAGCAGGAAGCGTGCTAGGTGTTTTTGAGGTTTACTACCAAGTGTCAAAGGAAAAACCTGAGGCAAAGGAATCTGAAATAATTACACGGGTTGTTAATATTATTAGTTTGCTAATGGAAAAAGACAAGGCCGTTTCTGATAACAAGCTTTCGTTGGAAAGAATAAAAATACAGAATGAAGAATTGACAAAAACTAATTCCGAATTAGATCGATTTGTATACAGCACCTCTCACGATTTGCGTGCACCTCTTTTGAATGTGCTTGGCTTGGTTGACATTGTGGAGTTGACTATTACTGATGAAAAACCGAAAAAATATTTAGAGATGATGAAAACCAGTGTGACAACATTGGATAATACTATTAAAGAAATTTTGGAGTATTCTAAAAATACCCGAACAGAAGTTGAAATTGAAGAAATTGATTTGCATGAAATTGCCGAGGAGGTACTAGCTGAAGTGCAATTTATTGATGGGGCTGATAAAGTTGAAAAGCGGTTATGTTTCAATATGCAGGTTCCATTTTATTCTGATAAGAGCAGATTAAAGGTGATATTATCTAACTTGATTTCAAATGCATTGAAGTATCAAAATAAAAATGAAGCTAATCCATTTTTATCAATTGATGCAGTAGTAACTACATCAAAAGTAGAGATAACAATTGCTGATAATGGCATAGGAATTATACCACAATGCCAATCAAAAATATTTGATATGTTTTATCGGGCAACAACGCATGGCAATGGTTCTGGATTGGGCCTTTATATTTTAAAAGAAACTTTAAATAAAATAAACGGAAAAATTTCAGTTACTTCAACTCCGAATGTTGGGGCAACTTTCAAACTTGAAATTCCAAATGTTAAACTGAAATAAAAAAATGTCAGCAAGATTTGAAAATATTTTGCTCATTGATGATAATGAGATTAACAATGTGATGCATGAGCGTTTGATTGAAATTGCAGGGTTCGGTCAAAATATTGCTGTGATGCCATCTGGTGTTGATGCGTTGGAATATTTTAAAACTGTTGTTGCTAACGATTTGAGTAAAGTACCCGATGTTATTTTTTTGGATATTAGAATGCCCATCATTGATGGTTTCGGATTTATGGATGAGTATGTTAAGCTCGCTCCCGAAATTAACACCAAGCCAAAAGTAATAATGCTCTCCTCCACTTTAGATGAACAGGATTATGGAAGGGCAAAAGAATTTCCACAGATAATTAATTTTTTAGTAAAACCATTATCAGTTGATAAACTCAACACTGTAGTTATTTAATTTTTCTATTTCTGTTCGACTAAAATATTTTTTATTAGCACAAAAAATTAGACGCTAGCGCCTCTCCATTTCTATTTAAGTCAAACCTATTTTTTTTATATTCTGAGTGGTTAAGCTCTGAACAGAAAGATTTTATTAAGCGTTTTTGTTTGAAGGAAAAGTTAAGTTTGAGAGCGCAAGAAAAAATATCTGAATCAGGATTTTATGATTTGAAGATTAGCAGGATGAATACAAAAAATAAAAAATAAAAAAAGCATAATCCTATTCATCTTTAAATCTTGTTGCTCATACTGATTAAGACAATTGCAGCGGCTCGAGAGGAGGAACACCGACTCACTAAAAATGTTTCTCCAACAATTTAATTTGAATAAACAATAGTCAGAAAATTATTTGCCTCATCAGAAGAGATTACCGAGGATTCTGTTGTTGCATTCACTTTAAATTAAACAACCATGAAAAATAAATTAGGAATGATTTACTGCTTTTCAATCTGCATAATATTTATTTTATTCGGAACACTAATGGCATTAGAACATAAATATCCTACTGGAGCCAATACTGCACTTTGTGCGGGGGTATTACATGGTATCATAGGAGTGTTTTTAATGTTCAGGAATAAAAAAATTGCTGCATGAAGCAAATTTAAATGAAAGAAAAAGCCGCACTAATACTGCGGCTTTTTTTGTAATTAAAAAAATATTGCAGGGAAAGCACGACAGCATTTTTTGTATTCAAAAAATGGTGGCACGCCCAAATAAAAATGGAGAGACAATGCTTTGACAACACTTCGACAAGCTCAGTGTGGCAAGTCTCTCCATTTTATTTTAACTATGCTGTAACACTATTTTGTTATGGTAATTTTTTCCGCCTTGGTCCAACATTTAAACTCACTTGTGTAATACAAGTAGCTGTCGCTTGCCTGCGGTTCAAATGTGCCGGGCACTTCGGCTTTTAAATCGAAATTTAATTCTATCACTTCACTTGGTTTCATCTGGCGGTAGTAGAGCACGAGGTTGTTGTTCATGATTTCGAAGTAGTCGAATTCTTTTTTGTCTTTCAGCTCTTTTAACTGCCACGGCTGCAAACTCAAGCCCGCTGGTATTCCTACAATGGCCATGGTAGAAGGTAAGCCGCCAGCAGT
This sequence comes from Chitinophaga pinensis, assembly GCA_945892775.1. Classification (GTDB taxonomy): domain Bacteria; phylum Bacteroidota; class Bacteroidia; order Chitinophagales; family UBA10324; genus UBA10324. The sequence goes on along the minus strand of CAMDDP010000003.1, from coordinate 36,129 downwards.
TTCATTTTTGAGTGTAACACTGAGCCGCACATTGTCACCGACTTTGCAGGTGTTGGTGGCGAGCGATGTGTTCAAACTCACATTGCAATCTTTCGCACTCTTGGGTGTGGCAATGTTGTAAGTGATGCTGATGCTGTAAGGCATGGCGACCTTGCAACCTTTGTAACGGATTTTTAAATCGTGGTCGCCTTCGTTTATGAATTTTTCGAGACCTTTTATTTCCACGGGTTTGTTATCGCCTGCGGCAAAGTTGACTTCGGCAATCTGCACATCATCGAGCAGAAACTGAATGGTGCCGCTCTCGGGTGCGCGCTTGTTGAACAAACTGAATTTGCTGAGCGCCTTGAGTGCGAGTATAGTTGCCTGTGTGTTTCCCCATTCGCCATAGCCGCTGCGCTGCTTGGTGAGGAACTCGGCAACTTTTTGTGTTGCCTGATAGCTTGGATTAGCGCTGGCAAGAATGGCGAGCAACGAAAGCGATGATGTTTCGGTGGTGAGCGACTGACCGCCGGAGCAAACAATGCTTTGTGTTTTTCCATCGAAGCTACCGTCTTCTTTTTGTTTGCCCAGAATTTTTGTGAGCAGTGCATCGCCGCGTGTGTTGTCTTTCATATTGTAAAGTGTGTTGGCCGCTAATGCAATCAAATAATTATCGTCGCTGGCTTTTGCTGTCGTGTATGCATAGTCAACTTCCTGCTGCAGATTTTTGTAACCCGCTTCGCTGAGCGCATAAGTGATGTAAAGGTTTGTGATGTCTTCACTGGCGCGACCGAAATAATCGCAGGCTTTATCATTGCGCTGGTATCCGCCCTTGCCATCGCGCCGCGCGAAAAGCCAGTCGGCAGTTCGTGTAACCATTCCTTCATCCACACCGGCATATAATTTTTTGTAATCAGCAAACTGCATCAACCCATAAGCTGAGAGTGCTTCGTGCCCGGGTGCAGAGCCAAACCACTCGTAACCTTTTTGCTTTGTTTCAAATGTTACGAGTTTCTCATAACCGGCTTTCAATAATTCTTTTGCGTGCGCATAAGTTGCTTCATCGCCACTCTCACTGGCTTTCAGATAATTCATGATCATGGCATTAGGATAAGAGCTCATGCTTGTTTGCTCAAAACATCCGCCGGGCATGCGCAACAATCCTGACAAACCACCCAGCAATGTGCTGACAGTTGATGGATAAGCAGTGAGAGAAACTTTTAAACTTCCCTTTAGTGCATCTTTAAAACTGAACTTGAAATTTTTCTCAAGGTCGCGACCGCTGAATGATTGCTGCACCGGAAATCCTTTGGAGTCAACGGCAACAGGCACTGTGGTTTCGTCGCTGAGTCCTTCGGTTACAAATGCGAGTTGAATGGTGTCGTTCGCAATGGTGTCGTGTGCGCTCATGTTCCAGTAAATAACTTTTGTGCTTTGTGCGGCAATGGCAATGGATGTATCGCCAACATTTCCATTCAATATTTTTTGTGAGAAGTGAACAGATAATTTTCCGGTGAGATTGCGGAGTGTGTTGTTCTTCAGCACAATGGGCAATTGCATTTGGTCGCCACCTGTAAGTGTGCCGGGGATTTTTGCAGAGATGCTGAATGGTAATTGAGTGAAGAATAATTTTTCTCCTCTGCCAACTAATCCATCATCGCCGATTCCTTCGGCAATAATCCGGAAGGAAGAAATTAAATCGTTAGTGGTGAAAGTGAAATCTGCTTTGCCGCTGTAATCGGTTTCCACTGCGCCGTTGAAATAAAGTGTGGAAGCAAAGTCGGTTCTCTTCTCCGGAGTTTTTGATGAATAGGATTTTTGCGGGAACTCGCGTGTGCGGTAGTATGCCTGATTGTTGTTCAGATCTTTTACTGCAATAGAATCGGCTGCAAGAATTCCGAGTAAGCGTTGGTCAATCACTTGTTCGCCGTTTTTGTTCTCGTCTTTGTTTGCACCTGTTTTTGTTTCAATAGGCGGCGTGAATTTTATTTCATTCACTACCATGTCTCCTTCAGCGTCGAAGCCCTTGTTTTTCTTCCCGGCTTTTCCGTTTCCAATCATCATCACTTCATCCATTACCATTCCGCCCATTGGTGCTGCAAAATTCATTTGTGGTGCGAGCTGAATATTTTCTTCGCGCATATCCGGAGCATCTTTATACATGTAAACCTCGTTCTTCGGATTGTATAGCCAGATGCCGAGGTTTTCGTTGTAATCAACAATTTGTGTTGTTGCAGGCGTGTAATCATCTAAGCTGGCAGTGATGTTGACGGGTTCATACAAATTCAGTTTGTTGAAAATTACTTTTCCGTTTGCATCAGTGAAATATTCTGCTCTGCTATTTCCGATTTTGATTTTAGTGTTCGGCAAAATTTTTCCGGTGTATCCATCATAAGTGGTGATTATCACATTTGCTTTTTCTCCATTGTAGCGCACGATAGGTTTTTCATCTTTCAGAATTTGCTTCCAACTGAATCTTCTCCATCCGCTTGTCATCAGTAAATAGTCAAGAGCTTCTGCGCCTTTCGCTTCTGCTTTGTCGAAATAAAAATTCGATTCTTCCACTTTTTGTTTCAAATCACCTTCGAGCAGCATGGCTGTTAAAATGTTTCCTGATTTATCGTCAGCGAAATTCATGAGTTGGTCGTTCACTGCTTTCACCGAAAGAATTGCAGGAACCGGAATTCCATTTTCATCCGTGGTGCGCACTGTTACATGCACACGATCGCGTGTTTGATATTCATCTTTATCGGTTTTGATTGAGACATTCAGTTGTCGCTCGCGATTCACAAACACCAATCTTTCGCAACGCGGAATCATTTGCTGGTCGAAGAAAGTAACCTGCGCAACTCCCATCGGGAAATTCGCAGTCGGAATCTCGATGTGATTTTCTCCTTCTGAAACCAATTGAGAATTACTGTAACACACTTTGCCACGAACCATTGCAACAGTGTAAACTTTAAATGTTCCGGTGGAGCGGAGTGTTGCGTTCACTGCATTTTTCTCTGTGCTCAGTTCCACATTGAAACCCGCAGCCACTGCATTGGGCAACGAAAAAGTTTTTTCAACTCCTTCGGGCTTGGTGAGTGTAACAGTGTAAGTTTCTCCCTTCACCGGCATCATGGTGAATGCACCCATGCCTTTATGGAAAGTGGTGAAGTCGGCGACTTTATTTCCTTTCGAATCTTTTACAATTCCTTCCACTGAAATTGCTTTTTCGAATTCATCCTTCGCTCTGAATGCAATTCTGCCAGGCAATCCGTCAACCATATCACCGCCTTCAGGAAAAAAATGGAGAGATAAATTGCTCATCGAAATAGGAATGCTGCGCGAAATACTTTCAGTGGTTCCTTCGAAATCGAGTTTCACAATCATCAGCGCATCTTTCGATTTGATTTTCTCTGGGAGATTGTAACGCACGAACATCACTCCATCATTTCCGGTGGTGGATGTGCCCTCTTTTATTTTCGTTCCGTCCATTTGAATTTCATACGAAAAACTTTTTGCAGTAAGCGGAAGATTCTGATTGGTGCTTGCTGAAAATTTTGCGAGCACTTCTTCGCCTTTAGTGTAACTGTCTTTATCGTATGTGAGATTCATTTTCAATCGTGGCAATATCACTTTCGATATGAGGACTTCTTTTGTATATCCTGCTGAGTCGCTTTCGTTCAGCATCCAGTTGGTGTAAGCACGCAGTTTGTAATAACCGCCGGGCAACGATGCCGCAATGGATAAATCGCCCGAACAATAACCATCGCGCGAAATCAGCTTCATCGTTTGCTGAACTTTTCCGGCAGGATTAATTAATTCGATGTGCACGATATCGCTTTTTAGTGAGGGCTTAAGCGTGCTTCCGTTGCGCACAAAAGCGCTGAACCAGATTTGTTCGCCCGGCGAATAAATGGGTTGGTTGGTGGTGAGATAAATCCGGTCTTCGGGATAATCTTTTTCGCGCGCCGAAATTTTTTGCTCGAGCGTATCGAGCTTCGGGTCAGTAACAACATTAATAACTCCAGTTGCCTGCAGCAAACTGAAAGCAAACAGTGCAACTGAAATCAGCAGAGGCAGTGTGTAATTGATTTTCGTTTTCATAAATAATGAATTTGGATAGGAGATGCAGAAGGTTGCGGGATTCCATAAATGAGATAATGAAATAATTGTTCCGGCAGTGATTTAATGGGGTAATTAAAATTTAAAACAATTAGGGTCACATAGCATGCAGGTTTTCGATTGTTGCAACTCCAAATCTGACAACAATCATTTTCAAAAAATTTGCTGCTAATTTGATTTATAAAAATAATTTTCAATGCAAAAGATATTTCACTGGCTCCCGAGAATAATTTGCATTCCAGCAATACTTTTCATCAGTTTCTAATTCTTTTAATTGTTGGATGGAGGTGGGAAGAAATTAGCGGAATTATTTTCATTTTTATCGAAGTCGGATTTATTCCATTTATTTTTGCTTTGAACTACAACAGAAACCATTTTTCTGTTTTAGAATGCATTCAGATAATTGCCATGATTTCTCCCCCATCGTGTTCACCCCACGTTTTTTGCACTACTGCGGTGAGACACGGCGTGAGTTTAAGATTTGTTTTGGATCTAATTAGGAAGGTTTCCTTTCAACAACTATTTTTCAAACCTGATTGGAAAAAGTTCACTCCATAAATGAATTAGATGACAAGCAATTGTTGTTACATTATCGAAGCACGGCGGATAAGCAGGTGATTGCGGTGTTGTATCAGCGATACGTGCACTTGGTTCTTGGAGTTTGCATGAAGTATTTAAAAAATCGTGATGAGGCAGAAGATGCCACGATGCAGGTTTTTGAAAAATTATTGGTGCAGTTACACCAATATGAAGTGAACGAATTCAAATTTTGGATTCATACTGTTGCAAAAAATCATTGCCTGTACCTTTTGCGTAAACAGCAATCACATTTTAAGAATCAGAAGGAAATGAATAAAGATTTTCCTGTGATTATGGAAAACGAACAATCTTCGCCTCTTGATAATGAAAACTGGAAAAACGCAAAACTAGAAGAGATGAATGGTGCACTGATGCAATTAAAAGAAGGACAAAAAATTTGTGTGGAATTGTTTTATCTCCAGGAAAAATCGTATCAGGAAATAGTGGATCAAACAGGATATTCAATGCTGGAGGTAAAAAGTTTTATTCAGAATGGAAAAAGAAATTTGAAAATAATGTTAAGTCAGAACAATGAGTGACGAGTTTAAAAATATAATGCAGGAGCAGCTCTGCCTGTCCCGTAATGAAATGCAGGATTACTTGGCCGACAGGTTAGCAGGCAATCGTTTGCGTCGAGTGGAATTGCATCTGGTAGATTGCGAATTGTGTACAGAAGCAATTGATGGTTTAAGGTTGTTATCCGAGACTGAAACAAATGAGTCGCTCGTTAAAATTGATAACAGAATCAGCAGAAGATTAAAAGAAAATCCGGTGTTAATTATGATGATGAAGCGCTCTATGGCTGTTGCTGCAGTACTTATTGTTGTAATTATCGGTGCATTTTTTCTGAATGAATTCATGAATCAAAAACATCAGGAGGTTGCACAAAATTTTGCAGAGAAAAAATCGGATTTGGAGAAATCAGTGGACGGTATTCATTATAAAAAAGATTCCATTTATGATAAAGAAAAAATCAAGGTTACACAGCCTGTTGGTAATGGAAAACCAATTGAAGATGTAAAAGTACCAGGCCAACAACCAGTTGGAGGATTTGTTTTTAAAAATCTTCCAAAAGATGAAAATCAGTCAATATCGAATGACAATTTGGTCGTCGATGTTTCTCCACCGACTGTAAATAAAACCGCTGAAGAAAATTACGAACCATTGGTTGGAGATAAGCTTGATCAGAAAAATGATCTGGATGTTTCAACCAAATCAATTACATCGCCTCAGACTGTTACACTAACTACCGACCAGTTAAGTTTTTCACCCAGCAATTCTTTTTCTTCAGGTTCATCGCCGCAATTGTCACCCTCGTTGAACCAGGAAGAAGTAGAAATCACATCAGGTAAAAAAAACAAAAATGAAAAAGACAAAATTCCAAGTGGCGGTTATACAAAATCAAGAGACCAATCAATTTCTGATTCAGTTTCAATAGATGTTCCATCTGATTTATTTAATCAGGCCATGCAGTACAAATCATCAGGTGAAAAAGAAAAAGCAATTGAGAAATTAGATGAGCTGATAAAATTGAATAATGAATTAAAGCCACAGGCCATGTGGGAAAAAGCATTTCTGTTAATTAACCTGAATAAAAAAGATAAAGCCAAAACTGTATTAGCCGATTTATCTAAAATAGAATCTGCTTACAAGCAAAAGGCAATTGATAAGTTGAAGGAATTGTGAGTTGTGCACTTCGACAATTTCAGTCTTACAAGAGTTAAAGTTGAAATTTTATACTAACAACCATGAACACTCAACTAACAATAATTCTTATTTCAAATTATGAAAAACCTGCTGCACATCATCATCGTCTTCTAATTTGGCAATGAGTTGCAATACCTGATTTTCCTGATCTTCAGTTAATCCTTCTTTATAATTATTTGGAATTTGTTGTAGTTCCGAACTTTTTGCGACTATTGATTTCCCTTCTAAAAATTTTTGCATTTTACCAAAATCAGTAAATGCAGTATGAATAACAATATCATCTTCATCAGTATCAATTTCTTCAGCCCCCGAATCAATTAAATCCAATTCCATTTCATCGAGATTCAATTTTGTTTTCTCAATTCTAAAAACACCTTTACGATCGAATATAAACCCAACCGAACCCTGAGAACCAATTGTTCCACCACCTTTGCTCACAATTACACGCAGATTTGATATTGTGCGTGTAGTATTATCAGTTGCACATTCAATCATCATAGCTACACCGTGTGGCGCATAACCTTCATACACCTGTTCTTGCAATCCTTTATCGTCCTTGGTAGTTGCGCGCTTTATAGCAGCTTCCACTTTTTCCTTAGGCATGTTTACACCCTTTGCATTATTAATTGCCGTTTTTAAACGGGAGTTATTTTCAGGAATACCACCACCAGCTTTAACAGCAATAGCAATCTCTTTTCCTATTCGTGTAAATGCCTTTGCAACACGATCGTTGCGCGCAAAAATTGTAGCCTTTCTTGTTTGAAATATTCTTCCCATTGGGTTATGCTTTTTATCGCGGCGCTAAAATAGAAATAGAGATTTAAGTTGTTCCAACATATATCTGTCAGTTTATAAATTCTTTGGATTGAGGCTGTGTTTCTTTCTTTGTAAAAAATGATCAGTATGAAAAGAATCTTGTTGGCAGTTTTAATTTCAGGATTATTTTCTTCATGCGAATTTAGAAAACAGTACCATTTTGGCCTTGCTGTTGATTCCACAGAGGCAATTTCAGTTGACCAATTAATCTCAAATTCATCAGGTGAAGATGTGATAGTGAAAGGTACCGTAAGCGCAGTTTGCCAAGGCGAAGGGTGTTGGATGAAACTGGATGCTGGAAATGGGGAACAGATTTTTGTTGATTGGGATAAGAAATTTTCAGTGCCCAAAGACATTGAAGGGAAAACAGTTTTTATTCATGGATATTCTTACTTAGATACAACAACAGAGGTTGAATTAAACCAAATTCAACTTGATAAGAGCCAGTCAAATGATGAGATTATGTTAAAAGATTCTTCTCATGATAAAGTTGCTTTCAAAGCAGATGGAGTGCAAATAAAATGAGCTTATAAAAATTAAATAATTCAATTTCTTATTGCTATAATTCCAAAAATAAATTTTATTCCATTAATAAAAATAACTGCTGCGGGTGCATAAGCCGGATTCTGTATTCTGATTTTCATCAGAAGCATTGTCATTTATCTGGTTTCGGTTTCGCAACCGAAATCGAGCAGCCAACCCGTTCTGCTTCCAACTTTCGTTGGAGAAAGAGCGAGCAACTCTTGAACAGAATTTATTTGGCCTTTCAGCCCGCAAGGTTTACCCGTGAAAGATTTTGCAATCAATCACCGGGAGCTTTTACCTCCCGTTTTCATCTTTTCCGACCGGAGTAAAAACTTCAGCTGGTAGTTATTTTCTGTGGTACTTGCTATCCTTCATCAATTTCTCAATGAAGTTCCACCTGTTAGGTGGTGCGGCGCGCTATGCTGTCCGGACTTTCCTCCCCAAAATTAATTGAGGCGACAATCTTCCCCGCAGCAGTTATTTCAAAGATCAATGAATGTGGCACCATGCCCGTAGCGATGGTGATATTCGTTTCTATATGGAAGGAATGAATAATCTGCATCGAGAATATTACAAACTTCATTTTTTAATTTTCCTTTTCCGTAGCCATGAATTACAACTAATCGTTCGCGTTTATTTTGTATGGCGTTTTCCAATACTTTTTTGAAAGCGGTTAATTGTTTTTCTAGAATTTTACCAGAAGCCAATGATTTTTCATTGATGCCTAATGAGGATGCATGCAAATCAATCTCTTCAATGCCTCCGGTTTTCAAATCAGCATTATCGTAATTCTGAATTTTATTTGTTTGCATTAACACTTCCAGTTCTTTTTTTGAAATGTGATGGCGCTCAACTTCCGATCTTCTTCCCGGCCATTCGTTAAATATTTCATAAACAAAAACTTCGTTAGGAAAAGTTTCAAATTTTCTTTTCTTTTTAAAATGAGCTGTAGGTCGAATGCGTAACTCAATTTCATTCTCATCACCTTTCTGTTGCCATGCACTCAAATAAATATTTGGCTTGTCGTTTAGTTTGTCTTCTTGAAAAGGGAATAGTTGTTTTTTTGTCTTCGGCGCTAACAAACCATTTTCAGAGAAATCTTTTCCATCCGAAAAATCAAGGATGATATTGTAATGAACGGCGAACTGAAATCCATTTTGAATAAAAACCTGAAGTGCTGGTTTGTTTTCCTGATCAATAAATGGCTCCATTATTAAGAGTAACCCTCTTTCTTTTAACACCAGAAGACTGATGGGAACTTTTTCTTTTGATCTTTGTTCTTCGCGAGGGCGAAATTCCCTGCGATCGGTTGGCCTGTTTGCGCCCTGTATAAGTGTAATGTCTTCAGGGTAAACAGGTATTTCATCTCCATCCAAATTTACATAAATCATTCCATTGGCAATGCGAGTTACGATTGCTGTCTCATTCATGTGAATGAGTGTTACTTTTTCTCCTGCTTTAAAATCTTGTTTCATATACTTTTGCAAACCTAATTCAATCATTTAAAAACTCACAACCTTTCAACTATTTCTTCATGAAAAAGAAATATTTATTTTTTGTTAATAGATTGTAAAACATGAAAGCTACTCTTCGTTGGAAATTGGCGCAATATTTTGAAAAGCGATGGTGGAAAAGCTATCTCCGAAATAAAACTTCTGTTGGCTATCGAACTTGGAAAATAGATTATTGGAAGAAGTTGTTGGTGATTGGAGAAATTTCATTGGCTGATGGCAACAAAATTTTAGATGCAGGTTGCGGTCCGGCAGGAGTTTTTATTGTTTTACAAAACTATCAGTTAACTGCTATTGATCCATTGTTGAATGATTATGAAACGCAATTAATTCATTTTAAAAAATCAGATTTTAAAAATATAGAGTTCATTCATACACCCATTGAGAGTTTCAAAAGAGAAAATTTTTTTGATTTTGTTTTTTGTATGAATGCAATTAATCATGTGCAGAATTATGAATTGTCAATGAATAATTTAGTTGATTCTATAAAGCAAGGCGGAACTTTTGTTCTGACTATTGATGCACACAATTATTCTCTGTTCAAGTATTTATTCAGGATCGTTCCGGGAGACATTCTTCATCCATATCAATACGATTTGAATGAATACAAATCACATTTGATAAACAGAGGGGTTGAGATTGTTAAAGAAGTTTTGTTGAAAGAAAATTTTTACTTTAATCATTATATGATTGTAGCAAAAAGAAATAAAAAAGAGCCGTCTACCTAAATCGAGACGACTCTTTAAAATCTAAGAGCTAATTATTAGTTGCTAGAACTAGTATCTATAATACTCAGGTTTGAACGGACCTTCTTTCGGTATTCCCAAGTATTCTGATTGATTGGTGGAAAGAACATCCAACTCTACACCAATTTTTGCTAGGTGTAAGTGTGCCACTTTTTCATCTAAATGTTTTGGTAGCGTGTACACTTTATTTTCGTAGTTAGAAGTGTTATTCCACAATTCAAGCTGGGCAAGTATCTGGTTGGTAAATGAGTTGCTCATTACAAATGATGGATGGCCCATTGCACAGCCAAGATTTACTAATCTTCCTTCAGCTAATACAATTACATCTTTCCCGTTGATTGTGTATCTGTCTACTTGTGGCTTAATGGTATCTTTTGTTTTCCCGAAGTTGTCATTTAACCAAGCCATATCAATTTCAATATCGAAGTGGCCAATGTTGCAAACAATGGCTTTGTCTTTCATTGAACGGAAGTGTGTTTCATTAATTACTCCCATGCAACCTGTTGCCGTGACAACAATATCAGCTTCTTTAACGGCATCAGTCATTTTTTTAACTTCATATCCATCCATTGCCGCTTGTAATGCACAGATTGGGTCAATCTCTGTGACAATTACGCGTGCCCCTGCTCCACTTAATGATTCAGCAGAACCTTTTCCAACATCACCATATCCAGCTACAACAGCTACTTTTCCTGCAATCATCACATCAGTTGCACGGCGAATTGCATCTACTAAACTTTCGCGACAACCATACTTGTTATCAAATTTTGATTTGGTTACGCTATCGTTCACATTAATAGCAGGCATATGTAGGGTTCCATTTTTCATTCTGTCATAAAGACGATGAACACCAGTTGTAGTTTCTTCACTCAATCCTTTAATTCCATTAATCAGTTCAGTGTAAACATCAAATACCATGTTGGTTAAATCACCACCATCATCTAAAATCATATTTAGGGGTTTATCAAAATTTCCGAAGAATAGGGTTTGTTCAATACACCAGTTAAAATCAACTTCATTCTGCCCTTTCCATGCAAATACAGGAACACCAGCAGCAGCAATAGCAGCAGCGGCATGGTCTTGAGTAGAAAAAATATTGCAACTTGACCAACGAACATCAGCACCTAATTCAACTAATGTTTCAATCAAAACAGCTGTTTGTATTGTCATGTGTAAGCACCCTGCAACGCGCGCACCTTTCAAAGGTTTTTTCCCTTTGTATTCTTCACGAATAGCCATTAGTCCAGGCATTTCAGCTTCAGCTAATTTAATTTCCTTGCGACCCCATTCAGCCAAAGAAATATCAGCTACTTTATAAGGGATTTTAATGTCAATTACACTTTTAGTCATTATGATTTTATGTTTAAAGTTTAAGTGTTAAAATTTTAAGAAGCGCAAATGTAGATAATTGAGTTTAAGTATCAAGTTGTTATGAGTAATAAGTAAATTGTTTGATGTTTTATTGGAACTTTCTATGATTAATTAACATTAAAGTTGCTAGAAGGTTTTACTTTAGCAAAATTAATTTCAAAATCAATTAATAAAAAAATGTATCCACAAGAATTAACAGCGCCAATGATCCGGGAGTTAACTGCCAGCGGATTTGAAGAATTAAAAACTGCAACGGCAGCAGAAACAGTTTTAACCAATACAAAAGGTTCAATGTTGCTTGTCGTAAATTCAGTTTGCGGTTGTGCGGCTGGAAGTGCTCGCCCGGGCGTTTTATCGTCTTTGACAGGAAATAAAAAACCTGAAAAATTAGTAACTGTTTTTGCAGGAGTTGATAAAGAGTCTGTTGATGTTGCGCGTCAGCACATGATGCCATATCCTCCATCTTCACCAGCTATCGCTTTGTTTGTAGATGGCAAATTGGTTCATATGGTTGAACGCCACCATATTGAAGGTAGAACCGCAGAAATAATTTCAACCCATTTAAAACAAGTGTACGAGGAGTTTTGTTAAATTTTAAAGTTTATTTTTAAAAATGTTGAAAGAATTAAATGCTTTATTTATAAGGTGTCTATACTTTCTTTAAAATTAAAATTTAGAATAATGTTAATGCTATAGAGCATTTCGGTGCTGAAACCGAAAGATCTTTTTATAGCTGAACTAGCTGGAATTTTCCATGTATAGGATAATGGAAAACTTATTTGTAAGTCTATACTTAATACTTTGTTCGGCATAAATAAAACACCGGCATAAGGAAGTAGTCCAACTGTGTATTGCTTGTAACTATTTGTCAGTAAAAACTGAGGGGATGAATAGCTGAGTGAATCACTATAATTAAAATTGCCTAAAGTATCTTTTGAGTAAACTAATGTATGGCTGCCATGGTCATGATGAGTAGCACCTCCTCTTAATCCTATGCCAGAAAATAATTCAATGCTTTTATCAGCACTACTTAGTTGAAATTTTTCATAGCTTAAACTTATGCCACTACTTGTTTGAGAAATGTATTCACTTGTTAAAGAAATTAGCGTGTCATTGATTGCTATTGCTTGTGGAGTATTAATTTGTTTTGCATTGTTGCCTGAATAATAACCAGTGCTGTAAAATGAAAACTTAAAGGCATGATTGCGAACACGGTTTCGTAAAAAGCCTACTTGTTGTACTGCGGAACCATTATTTCCAGCAAGTTTTAGCAAATTAAATCCAATCGAAATTTGTTTAATGGTATCTGGAACTACAACATCTTGCGCTTTTAACTCAAAGGCAATGATTGAGAACAGAAAAATCAGTTTTTTCATATTTTTTTTATTATTAAATAATCCCAATAATTAGTCCAACGAACATAATCATTTTATATTTTTTATTTGCTTTAAACAGTTTACAGTAACTAAATGTTATTTAGGCAATAATTAAGGTATTTTTTAAAAAAAATATTTAGTTGGCGACTATGATTTTTTCGATTCTTATAATTCTCTTAATATTCATCACTTACTTTTGCCGTTTCTTATGAAAAAAAATAGTGTTTTAATTATTCTTTTTACTTTTTTATTTCAACTGGTTATTGCTCAAAATAAATATACGCTAAGCGGATATGTAAGAGATTCAATATCGGGTGAAAGTTTAATTGCAGCATCAGTTTTTGTTAAATCGAATTCGCAAGGGGCTTATACAAATGAATATGGGTTTTATTCTTTGTCTCTTGTAATGGGAACCTATGAAATAGTATATTCTTATGTTGGATTTAAAACTATTACAAAAACAATTGTTTTGGATGTTGACACGCGAATGAATATAAATCTTCCATCGTCTGCAAATACGCTGAAAGAGATAGTGGTTGAAATCGAAAAAAAAGATGGTAATGTTCAAAATTCAGAAGTTGGAAAATATGAATTGCAAGTAGAAAAAATAAAAACACTTCCTGCCATTTTTGGTGAAGTGGATATTATGAAAATAATTCAGCTGCTTCCTGGAGTTCAAGGGGGAACTGAGGGCACTAGCGGGTTTTATGTTCGGGGTGGAGGTCCAGATCAGAATTTAGTTTTGTTAGATGAGGCTGTTGTATATAATACCGGCCATTTATTTGGGTTCTTTTCAGTTTTTAACGCGGATGCAATTTTAAATACAACTTTATACAAGGGAGGAATGCCTGCAGAATATGGCGGAAGAATTTCTTCGGTACTTGATATAAATATGAAGGAGGGCAACAGTAAAACCTTTCATGCATCAGGCGGAATTGGATTGATTGCTTCACGATTGACATTGGAAGGGCCAATTGTAAAAAACAAATCTTCATTTATGTTATCGGGTCGAAGAACTTATATTGATGTGTTGCTAAAACCATTTATTTCTAAGTCCAAATTTGATGGAAGTGGATATTATTTCTACGACCTTAATGCAAAAGCTAATTATACTTTTTCTGATAAAGATCGTGTTTTTCTTAGTGGATATTTTGGTCGCGATGTTTTCAGTTTTAAAAATGACGACATTAAATTGTCAATTCCATGGGGAAATGCAACTGCTACTGTAAGGTGGAATCATTTATTTAATGACAGATTATTTATGAATCTTGATGCAATTTATAATGATTATCATTTTGAATTAGGAGCCACTCAAAATGACTTTGAAATAAATATGTATAGTGGTATAAAAGATAGAAGTGCAAAAATTGATTTTAGTTATTACCCTCATATAAAACATGAAATAAAATTTGGTGTCAACACGACCTATCATATTTTTTTACCAAGTAGTATAACAGGAAGAAGTGGTGATGTAGAATTTAACCCACAAAGAATTGAAAGAAAGTATGGGTATGAAAGCGGTGTTTTTCTACAAGATAAATACACCTTTAGCGATATGATTGAAGTCAATGCTGGATTAAGGGTTTCTATGTTTGAACAGGTTGGGCCCTATAAGAAAGTGTTTATTGGTTTTTCGGGGTTTCCAGAAGATAGTATTTTTTACAAAAATAGTGAACACATTAAAACTTATTATGGAGTTGAGCCCCGACTTATTTTAAAAGTTAGTGTTGGAAAACATGCTTCCATTAAAACAAGTTATAATTTAAGTAAGCAATATCTTCATTTGGTCAGTAATAATGGAACGACTTTGCCTACCGATATATGGGTGCCAAGTTCAATTGTGGTTAAGCCTCAAATCGGGGATCAGTATTCACTCGGATATTTTAGAAATTTTATAGGCGATAAAATCGAAACCTCTGTAGAGATTTATTATAAGACACTTAAAAATCAAATTGAATTTAGGGAGGGGTATACACCAACTCCCAATGAAGATATTGAAGATAATTTTGTTTTCGGAACTGGAGATTCAAAGGGAATTGAATTGTATATCAATAAGGCGAAAGGAAGATTAACCGGATGGGTATCCTATACGCTTGCTTTTACCAATCGGCATTTTGATGATTTGAATGATGGCAATTCGTTTCCCTATCGTTATGATCGAAGGAATGTATTATCGGTAGTTGCTTCCTATAAAATTAATGAACATTGGACTTTAGCTGGAACTTTTATATATCAAACTGGAATTGCATTTACTACTTCGGAAGGAAAATATATTATTGAAGGGAATATTATCACCCAGTATGGAAGTACCAATGGGTTTCGAATGAAAGCGTATCACCGGGCTGATGTTTCTTTAACCTATGAAGGACGAAAAAGAAAGTTCATACAGGATGGATGGAATTTTAGCGTTTATAATTTATATAACAGAAAAAATCCTTATTTCATTTATGATCAATATGAAGGACAATTTTTAGTTGATCCAACCATAACGATTCAGGCAAAGCAAGTAAGTCTTTTTCCAATAATACCATCGGTTACTTGGAACTTTAAATTTTAAATTTTTTATGAAAAAACATTCTTTTGTTCTTCTTTCATTTTATAGTTTATTTTTTTTCTCTTGTGAAAAAAATATTTCTCTCGACTTACCAGAACCAGAAGTTAAATTGGTGGTAGAAGGTTTTATTGAGTCAGGTTCGTTCCCCTATTTGTTTTTAACTAAAAACTCAGCTTACTATTCCACTTTTAGTTTATTAGAAATCAATAATAATTTTGTTCATGGAGCCATTGTTAAAGTATTTGATGGAACGGATACCGTTACGCTTCAAGAATTTATAATTGATACAGCAGGAGTTCAGATTTCAGTCTACTATTCTGTTGGAATGATTGGACAAACTAACAAAACATATTCGTTACATATTGAAGCAGAAGGGATGGTGGTTGATGCTTTTACTACTATTCCCCCATTTGTTCCACTTGACAGTATTTGGGTAGTATATAATGAAAAACAAGAATTTCCTGATAAGGTAAAATTGATGTGTCGATTAAATGATCCGCCCCAACTTGGACAATATGTTAGGTACTTTACAAAAGCAAACTCCCAAGGATTTTTACCGGGTTTAAATTCAGTTTTTGATGATGCTATAATAAATGGAACCATTTTTGATTTTCCGCTTGATAAAGGTTATAACCGAAATGATTCAATTGATTTTGATTCCTATGGTTTTTTTGATAAAGGAGATACCATTACTGTTAAATGGTGTAACATAGATAAAGCGCATTTTAATTTCTGGCGAACACTTGAATTTAGTGTTGGAGGCCAAGGAAGTCCTTTTGCTTCTCCAATAAAAATAAAATCAAATATTATTGGTGGGCTGGGAATATGGGGAGGGTATGCCTCAACTTTTAAAACAATAATTGTACCCCAGTAACAATAAGCGTTTGACTGAAATTCAGCAAAAATTAATAAATGTCCTCTGAATAGTTATTGTTATTTCTTTAACTGTTCTGCAAACATCTCCATCACTTTATCACTTACGCCAGTGCTTGAAAATCCTCCATCATGATAAAGGTTTTGCATGGTCACCATTTTTGTATAATCACTAAATAAACTGATGCAATAATTAGCACAAGTTTCAGCGCTTGCATTTCCAAGTGGCGACATCTCTTCAGCATATTTAAAAAACACATCGAATCCTTCAACACCGGAACCGGCTGTGGTCCATGTTGGAGATTGTGAAATAGTATTAACACGAACTTTCTTTTTTATTCCATAGTGATAACCAAAACTGCGAGAAATACTTTCAAGCGTTGCTTTTGCATCAGCCATATCACCATAACTTGGGAAAGTTCTCTGCCCAGCTATATAAGTTAGTCCAACAACAGAACCCCATTCTTTTAAGGCATCTAATTGATACGCGCATTGTAAAACTTTATGAAGAGATACTGCTGAAATATCCAATGTTTTCTGCATGAATTCGTAACTCAAATCGGTATATGTTTTTTTCTTGCGAACATTCGGACTCATTCCAATAGAATGTAAAATAAAATCAATTGGACCGCCATGAATTTCCATGCAACGCTTTAATAAATTAGTTAAGTCGTCAACAGAAGTTGCATCAGCTGGAACTACTTCAGCATTGCACATTTTAGCCAATTCATTTATCTTGCCCATTCGCATAGCAATAGGGGCATTAGTCAATGTGATTTCTGCTCCTTCTGCTACAGCTGCTTGTGCAACTTTCCAAGCAATTGAACTCTCATCAAGTGCGCCAAAAATTAATCCCTTTTTTCCTTTAAGTAATTGGTTTCCCATAATAAAATTTGATTGGTCACAAACCTAAACAGCATTTTCATATTTTAAATTACAATTTCATGTCATCAACCTCTTTTAGCCAATTATTTGCTTCGGCAATTACTTGTTGGATGGTTGATTCTTCGAAAGGAGAGTTTATTTTAGCAAGTTCTACTAATTTCAAAAATGACATGCTTCCACCGGCATCGCAAAGCGTGATGTAATCTTTCATTGCACTTGAAAGATCTTCTCTTGATTTTTTCCAAAATTGAAAAGCACAAATTTGTGCAAGTGTATAATCAATATAATAAAAAGGTGAACGATAGATGTGCATTTGTCGTTGCCAAAAACCACCATTTTCTAAATATTGATTGCCATCATAATTACGAAGTGGTAGATATTTCTTCTCAATATTTCTCCAAGCCCGATTTCTATCTATGGGATTGGCATCTGGATTTTCATAAATAAAATGTTGAAATTCATCTACAGCAACGCCATAAGGAATGAACATTAGTGCATGTGTGAGATGAGCGTATTTATATTTATCGGTCTGTTCTTCAAAATATTTTTCCATCCATGGCCAGGTCATCAATTCCATACTCATACTGTGAATTTCACATGCTTCCAATGTGGGAGATAGATATTCGTCAACAGAAAGATTTCGACTACGGTAGGCTTGAAATGCATGGCCTGCCTCATGCGTTAACACATCAATGTCATGCGAAGTGCCATTGAAGTTGCTAAAAATGTATGGTGCTTTGTACGAAGATAGATAAGTACAATAACCACCGCCTGCTTTATTTGGTTTGTTAACCAGATCCATCAATTCGGAGTCGATCATGAAATGAAAAAACTCTCCTGTTTCTTTTGATAATTCATCATACATAGTTGTAGCATGATTTACAATCCAATCAGAATTTCCATGCGGTTTTGCATTTCCGCTTTTAAAATCAATGCCTTCATCATAATATTTTAATTCTGAAAGTTCAAGCCGTTTACTTTGTCGATTTTTGAGCTGAGTGGCTACTGGCACTAAAAATTTTAATACATTGTTTCGAAAAGTCGCAACCATTTGTTGGTTGTAATCTACTCGTTGCATTCTTGCATAACCCAATTCCACAAAATTTTTGTATCCCAGTTTGATAGCCATTTTGTGACGCAGTTTCACCAACTCATCAAAAATTTCATCGAGCCGAACATGATTTTCTGAAAACCAATTATCAGATTTTGTATGCGATTCTTTTCTTGTATTTCTATCTTCTGCTTGTTTAAAAGGAACCAATCCGCTCAGGTTGTATGTGTTTCCTTTAAATTCAATTTTTGCTGAAGCCAGTAACTTGGTGTATTCAGTAGTGAGTTGATTTTCCTTTTGTAAGTCTTCAATAATTTCAGTTGAAAAAGTTTTTATACTTAATTCTGCCAATAGGAATAATTGTTTTCCATAAATATTTTCTAATTCAATTCTTTGCGCTGACTCAATAAGAATTTTGTAAAATTGCATGACAAGATCACGATACATCGGTTCAATGTCATCAATAAATTCTTGTTCTTTTTCATAAAAGGCATTAGAAGTATCTACGCTGTTTCTTATAGAAACCAATGTCATGGCAGTATCAAAACTGCGGCGCATAGTGTAAACTTCTGAAAATATTTTCTTTAGTTCATTAATATCACTGCTTATTTGAAATGAATTAATGAGTTGTAGGAATTCTTTTTTAAAAAGAACAAAATCGGGTCTGTTATATGGAAAACTTGAAAATGTCATTGCAGAAGGCTTTTTATTCAAAGTTGAAAATAATGATGGGAGTGGTGTGATGGGTAAAACAAATTCACAAAAGAAAGTTGGAATGATTTTATTTCATTACGGCGACTTTTATATCCTCATTTTTTCAATGAATTGAAAGGTGATTTTTTTTAGTAAAAGAATAATAAATTAAGTTTTATATTTTTTCTATTCATCTTCAATTTATTTTTGTGTTTTATCAATATGAAAAAAAAGCAGAAGAAAAGAGCGGAAGAAATAAAAAAGTCACCGCTTGAAAAAACAGGAAGCAAAAATCTGAAATGGGTTTTGTTACCTTTTGTTTTATTGCTAACGATATTTATTTATTATCCTTCATTAAAAAATGATTGGACTAATTGGGACGACAGAGGCTATGTATTAGATAATGATTTAACAAAAAATTTAAACGCAAATACTTTTTCTCAGTTTTTTACTACTTCTCAAGTAATGGGAAACTACCATCCACTTCCGATGCTCTCTCTTGCACTCGATTGGAAAATGTTTGGTGATGAAGCACAAGGGTATCACCTAACCGCTTTATTATTTCATTTGCTCAATACGATTTTGGTTTTCTTTTTCATTTTAATGTTAATGAATTCAGCATGGATGGCTACAATTGTTTCTGCATTTTTTGCCATTCATCCTGCGCATACCGAATCAGTTGCATGGATTTCGGAGCGAAAAGATTTGATGTATGTAAGTTTCTACATAATGAGTTTATGCGCTTACTTGTTTTATTTAAAAAGCAAATCAGTGCTGACTTATTCGCTTTGTATTTTTATTTTCATTTTGTCGTTGTTATCAAAAGGTCAGGCAGTCACACTTCCAGTTGTTTTGTTAGGAATTGATTATCTCCAAAAAAGAAAATGGGAGTGGAAGGTATTCAATGAAAAAATTCCATACTTTATTTTGTCAATTGCATTTGGATTATTAGCAGTGAAAGCACAATCATTGAGTAAATCAATTGCTGACATTCCCTTTTATACTTTCCCGGAGAAAATATTGTTTGCCACTTATTCTCTTTTCAGTTATATCTATAAATCAATTGTTGCGTACCCACTTTCGGCATTTTATCCTTACCCGTTAAAAGGAAATGGCTATAGTTGGTTAATTTGGACTTCGCCAATACTTCTTTTATTAATTGCAATTACTGTGGTTTTTAAATTCAGAAAAAACAGAGTGGTGATTTTTGGGCTAGGATTTTTTTTAGTGAATGTGGCTCTTATTCTTCAAATTCTCCCTGTTGGTGCTGCAATCATGGCTGACCGATATACTTACCTTGCTTACCTCGGATTATTTTTTCTGTTTGCATATTTATTTGATTGGGTGCAAAAAAATAATTCCATAAAGAATAGGTACAAGCAACTTTTTTCTGTGTTAATTATTTTAATCATTATTATGCAAAGCAGTATTGCAATGGATAGAATTTCTATTTGGAAGAATAGTGAGTCGTTGTGGTTGGATACAATTGAAAAGTACAATTATGTTCCAGTTGCACACAATAACCTTGGAAGTTATTATCAGAAAAGTAATATGTTGGATGAAGCACTTAATCAATTTAATAAAGCAATTAACTTGCAAAAGAATTATCCCGAAGCATTAATTAATCGATCAGATATTTTCAGAGTGCAAGGAAAAATTAGAGAAGCCATTGATGATTGTGGCAACGCAATAAAATATAATCCTGAATATCCAGGGGCTTTTATGAATCGTGGGATTGCTTATAGCGTGGGTAAAAAGTATGATTCAGCTTTTCATGATTTCAAAATGGTTTTAAAAACTGAACCGAATAATGCAAATGCTTATGGTAATCTTGGAAATTTATTAGATATGAAAGGACAAGTTGACAGTGCAATTTGGGCCTACTCAAAAGCCATTGAAATTAATCCTGCGTATTTTGATTGTTATGGAAATCGTGCTCGCAGTTATATGAAACTCAAAAAGTATAATGAAGCATTTATCGATGCTAACATCGCAATTCAATATTCACCTTTAGCTGGAAATTTATATGCGCTTCGTGCAGAGATTAATTTTAGTAGAAATCAATTTGAGTTGGCACTACAAGATGTTTTAACGGCTCAACAATATGGGGTCAATATAAATGCTAGCTATATTGAGATGTTAAAGCAAAAAGCAATTGATTTTACAGAATTCTTTCCATAGTCACACTAGCCTTTTCAACTGCCCCCTCTAACATTGGATTTAATTTTGATACTTTAATTTTTATTCTGTTTACCCGAAGTTGAAGAATAATCATGTTTATTATTTCTGTGCAATAAGTTTCAATAAGTCGAAATGGTTTTTGCGATGTTTTTTTACATATTTCATATAGCGTCTCATAATTAATTGTTCTCGCCAATTGGTCATTTGTTTGCACAGATAAGTTTAGTTCTACTTCAAGGTCAATTAAAATTTCGTTGCCTATAACTTGCTCTTCTTCATAAAAACCAATGGGGGAGTGAAACTTTATTCCTTCAAGACTTATTATCATAAACTCATTTTTGTAAGTACAATATATGTTCTTTAGAGTTTATTTGGTATCCATTTTTAAAAAAAATATTTTTTATTATTCGTCACCTTTAATTGTCGCATGATGAAATCAAGTCTATTTTTGTCCCATAATAAATTAAAGACAATGTATAAAGACCAATACCAACATCCTGACTATTATTTACTTGATGAATTTTTAACAGATGAACATAAGTTAATTCGTGATACAGCAAGGGCTTGGGTTAAGGAAAATTGTTCGCCAATTATTGAGGATTATGCCCAACGAGCTGAATTTCCTAAGCATTTGATCCCAGGGTTAGCAGAAATTGGAGCGTTTGGTCCTACTATACCTGTTGAATATGGTGGTGCTGGTCTTGATTATATTTCTTATGGAATAATAATGCAAGAATTAGAAAGATGCGATTCAGGAATTCGCTCAACTGCTTCGGTTCAAGGGTCGTTAGTAATGTATCCGATTTATGCTTTTGGAAGTGAGGATCAAAAGAATAAATACTTGCCCAAACTGGCTAAAGGAGAATTAATGGGTTGTTTTGGTTTAACCGAACCTGACCATGGTTCAGATCCATCAAGCATGATTACTAATTTTAAATCACAGAATGATCATGTTATTTTGAACGGTGCAAAAATGTGGATCAGTAATTCGCCTTTTGCTGACATTGCAGTGGTATGGGCAAAAGACGAACAAGGCGATATTCGTGGTTTAATTGTTGAACGCGGTATGCCTGGGTTTACAACACCTGAAACGCACGGCAAGTGGTCGCTTCGTGCATCTGCAACCGGCGAATTAGTTTTTGATAATGTTAAAGTCCCCAAAGAAAATATACTTCCAAATGTAAAAGGATTGAAAGGGCCTTTAAGTTGTTTAAGTAGTGCACGATACGGAATTGCTTGGGGCGCATTAGGTGCAGCTATGGACTGTTATGATTCAGCTTTGCGATATTCACAGCAACGAATTCAATTTGGTAAACCAATTGGTGGGTTTCAGCTTACACAAAAAAAATTAGCTGAAATGATTACTGAAATTACAAAGGGCCAATTATTGGTTTGGCGATTGGGAGTTTTAAAAAATGATAACCGTGCAACCCCCGCACAAATCAGCATGGCAAAAAGAAATAGTGTTGAAACAGCCTTGAATGTGTCTCGTGAAGCAAGACAAATTCATGGTGGAATGGGAATTACAGGTGAGTATTCAATTATGCGTCATATGATGAACCTTGAATCAGTAGTTACTTATGAAGGAACGCATGACATACATTTATTGATTACTGGAATGGATGTTACTGGTATTAATGCGTTTAAATAAGGGGCTTCACTTTCGCCTCTGACAAAGGTGAACTTTTTGTAAAATATAGAGTAATAATGATTTCCCAGAAAAAGGAAATCATATGAAAAATATTTATACTCTTATTTTTTTCGCTTTTATTTACCAAAGTATTATACAAACTACAACCGCTCAGCCTTTTGATATGAAAGTGGAGGTATTAAGCCCAACTCAAGTAAAATTAACTTGGACAGGAAGTGTTGATGATGAATCTTATGATGTTCGAATGAAGGAAATTAACGATGCGATTTGGAGTGACTTTATCGTTCTTGCACCAAGTACCAACCGTCGAATAAATAATTTAAAGCCTAGCAGCATTTACATGTGGGAGGTTAGATGTGTAAACAAGAAAAAAAAAGAAAAATTATTCTTTGTTAATGGCGCTGATTTTACAACCTTTTCTTCCTGCAAAGCACCACAAGAATTAACAATGGTTCAAAGTGGATTGGATTATGTGTTTGTAAATTGGGATGAAAATGGGTCTTTCAAGTACGAAGTGAAAGTTCAGGAAGTAGGGAGTATTGATAGCAAGATTTATTTTACACAAAACAGTTTCTTGCGAATCAATAATTTGACACCCTATTCTGAATATGAAGTTTCTGTAAGTTCTTATTGTAAGGAAACAGATTTGACGGGGTCAGTATATTCGGATATAGAAATTTTCGAAACACATTCGTTTTTACAAAGTGATTTTGAAAGAGTGATGTACTTAAATAGCAATTCAATTGAAACCTCAAGCAATCAAAATATAATTTGTGATGCAAAACTTATAAATACATTTGGTCAGATTGTAAGCGATATAAAACCTGCCTATTCTAATTCTAAAGAATTTTTTTTTGATTTGGCTTCTGATACACCAACAGGAATTTATGTGTTACAAATTGCTGGTTCTACTTGTAAAAGATATTTATTTAAATAAGGGGAATAATTGCAAGGCTATTTATTTAGTTTATCTTTGAATAGAACAAACTATTCATGAAAAATTTACTGCTTATTTTTGTTGGCGCTTTTATGATTTTAAATGCATCGGCTCAGACTCAATGCCCTGATTTTACAATTAAAACAACTGATGGAGTAAATCGGGTGTTATCAACAACATTAAATCAAGGGAAAACTGTTTTACTTGATTTCTTTTTTACAACATGCGGTTATTGTATTCAGTATGCCCCAATTATTGATCAGTTTTATACAGCCAATGGATCAGGTAACGGAAGTCTTCAAGTCTGGGGAATTGATAATGGAGATTCAGATGCGGAAGTTGATGCTTATAAAATTCAATATGCTGTAACAAACCCATGTGCTAGTGGTAGTGGAGGAAGTGGTAATTCTGTAACTGCAACATTTCAGTCAAATTTTAATTGGAGCGGGTGGCCAACTTATTCATTGGTTTGCCCTAATGGAAATATATATTGGGATATTAATTACCCACCTTCTGCAACAGGATTTGATTCTTATGTAAGCAATTGCGCTGCTACAGTTGGTGTCAGTAATCCTCGTGAATATCAGTTTTCAGGCATCGATGTAATTGCTCCGAACCCAGCAACTGAAAATGTAATGGTTGCATTACAACTAGCTGATCAATCAAAAGTGGAACTGGAAATTGTAAATATGCTTGGTCAAGTAGTAAAAAATATTGACCTTGGAGCTACTGAAGCTGGGGGTCATGTTATTACTTTAAATCTGAATGAATTTTCTTCAGGAAATTATCTTGTTAAAATGATTTGCAACAATAAATCTGTTGACGGGTATAAATTAAATGTAATTAAATAGTTTTTTCGTTTCAAAAAATAGAGGTCGCTTAGTGTGAAACTAAGTGGCCTCTTTAATTTTATAGGTAAATATATTTAAAATATTTTTTTCCCCTTTGTATTAATGTATTCCCAATGATTATCTTTTTTCACATATGCTAATCCTCTAAAAAAATTAAAACCTGTTTCATATTGATAGTCAATAGCCACTTTCCCTTCTTTATCAATGAACCCATACAAACCGTTGTATTTTACAAAGGCATAACCATCTGAAAATTCAGTTCCATTTGTATAAATAGGTGAAGCAATTTTATCCCCTTCTTTATTAATATACTGAACTAATCCATCAATCATCTTCATCGCATTTGACTCATATTTCATTTTTACTTTTACCAATGCAATTCCTTCTGAAAAATTTCCAACACTATCGTATACTGCAGGAATAACTTTTTCACCCGAAGTGTTGAAATATCCAAACATTGTTGATTCTTGAAACCAAGCCATGCCGTCATGAAAGTCTCCACAGCTTTCAAAATCGCCATTGCCCCAATTGTTACCTAAGGTATCAATAAATGTTGACCGATAATCGCCAAAAAAAACATGAAGTAATCCTTCTGAGAATTCAGCTGTTTTGTTTTCATCTAGATAAAAATCTTTTGCTTCAAAAGCTATTTCACCTTTTGTATTGAAGAAATGACAACCTAAAAAACCATCTTCGGTTCCTATTGACATTCCAGTATGAAAGTTTGCCAGACTGGATAAAGCTGGAACTTTAATATCTAAATGATTTCCTGTTGTATCAATAAAATCCCAGATTAGATGTCGATCTTCATTATAAGTTGCAACGGCTGCAAACCCTTCTGAAAAATGTTTAACCGAATCATATTTCGGTTTTGTAATCCATTCTCCTTTTAAATCAATGAATCCGTATTTGTCTTTTTCTTTTGCAATTGCTTTGCCTTCATAAAAATAGTCACATGATTCAAAGGCAGGTTTAATTATCCATTGCCCGGTGTTGTTTATATATCCGTACTTACCTTTTTCAAAAGCAGGATAAAAATAATTACCTGGAATAAAATGTTGTGCGGTTGTTTGATGTGTAGGAAAAAGAAAAACTAATAAGACTATTTTAAAGTATTTCATCTTTCAAATAAAGGACATTGTAACGATTGAAAAAATAGGGGCAAAAAAAATCCTCTACGGAATTTACTGTAGAGGATTTTTTTATTCTTCTAAAAAGAGCTTATTTCCCTTTAAGAGCTTCCTTCTTTTCTTGAATTTCAGTTCTTATAGTATTCGCCATTTTTTTCAATTCTTGCATGTGTTTGCGGGCTCTGGTACCTGCAGCATTATTTTCTTTCTCATAAAACTTGCGAAAATCTTCTTCTGTAGAAGCAAGAAAGGTTCTGATTTCTTCTAATCGGTTCATAGTAAAATTGGGGGTTTGGTTATTAATTTCGGAATGAAGGTAAAAGTATTTTTGATATTTGAAAATTATTCCTTGTTATTTTTAAAATAAATAGTTTTTAAGAACCTATTCCATGTGAAAACGCATATTCTTTCCTTCGGACGAATTTACCATAATTTTGTTCCAATTTCTTAAATCTACTCTTCTTTTGAGGTTTAATGTAAGGTAAGAAGTAGTGAAATATATCACATCAATAAATACTAAAACCGGTAAAATTTCTCCAATTTGAAGCATGGCTCTGTCGTTACTAGCAATAGCTAAGGTTAAAAGTGTACTCGCCATGAAAGAAATTCCTGTAAAGCTTCCAATCAAATATTTATAAGTGTTCGGATTGTAGAAATAAAAAAACTGAACGGAATCAAATGGAAATGATGCACTGCCATCTAAAACAAATTCGTTTTTTTCAATAGCGGTTAATGTGCCTTTTAAAATCTTGCCATTACAAAGTTTGAGTTTAACTTCTTTAGGAGTTGGAACAACCAAAAAATTTCGTGGATTGCTTTTTCGCTGGAGCATTAAAATCTGCTGAGCATTTGAAATAAATGCAAGTGAAAGAATTAATATCAATAGAGAAACTGATCGCATATTAATTAAGTTTTGAAAGCTGCTCTTCCAGTGATTTTATTTTGCTCTCTGCATCTGCTTTCTTTTGGTTTTCTTTTTCTAATACTTCCGCTTTTGCATTGGCAACAAATTTTGCATTACTGAGTTTTACCATTACTGAATTTAAAAATCCTTGTTGATGTTGCAAATCTTTTTCTAACCTGATTTTTTCCTGAGCAATATCTATTTTTTTATTCAGCACCAAAAAGAATCTATCCTGTTTTACTAGAAATGAAACTGAACTTTCAATTTCATTTAAAGTGTGTTCAAATGATTTCAGGTTTGCCAACTTGATAATCAGTTTTGAGGAATCAGTAAAACCATTTGCCGAAGTTCCAATTACAAATAACTCAAGGGCTTCTTTTGGAGAAATATTATTCTGATTGCGTTGATTGCGAATGTGTGCAACAATTTCCTTTATCCGATCTCCCTGTTCAATAATTTCAGTATTGAATTTTTTTATAGATGGAAATGATGCAATGCAAATTGAATCATTCGATTTTCTATCTTTCAAGTTCTGATATATTTCTTCGGTTACAAAAGGGAGTATAGGATGCAACAACTTCATTAAGTCTTCAAAGAAGAAAATACTTTTTTCGTAAGTGTTTTTATCAATTGGTTTGCCGAATTCAGGTTTTATCATTTCCAAATACCACGCGCAGAAATCATCCCATATTAAATTGTATAAAGTTTTCAGTGCACCTGTTGGATTGAAATCTTTAAAATGATTTTCAATTTCTTCAGTTGTTTGAATCAATTTATTTTCAAACCAATTTATTGCATAATCGTTTATAGAATTTTTTTCATCAACAATTTCCCATCCTTTTATTAACCGCAATGCATTCCAGATCTTGTTATTGAAATTTCTTCCCTGCTCCACTAATTTTTCATCATACAACAAATCATTACCGGCAGGTGAGCAGATTAAAATTCCGAAGCGACATGCATCAGCGCCATATTGATCAATGAGATCAAGTAAGTCGGGTGAGTTACCCAATGACTTACTCATTTTCCGACCTTGTTTATCGCGAACTATTCCGGTGAAATACACATCGGTAAACGGAATTTCTTTTTTGAATTCCAATCCTGCCATAATCATTCGTGCCACCCAGAAGAAAATAATTTCGGGGGCAGTAACTAAAGTTTTAGTAGAGTAGTAGTATTTTAATTCAGCATTGTCGGGTTCGGCATTCCAGTTAAATACTTCGAATGGCCATAACCAACTACTAAACCAGGTATCTAATACATCTTCATCCTGCGTAAGCCGGAAGTTTAAGTTTTGTTCAACTAAGTCAGGAAATTTTTCACTGAATTTTTTTCTTGCTTCAGTTTCATTTTCAGCAACTACGAAATTTCTTTTCGAATCATACCATGCCGGAATGCGATGGCCCCACATCAATTGACGACTGATACACCAGTCTTTGATGTTTTCCATCCAGTGACGATAGGTGTTCTTGAATTTTGCAGGATGAAATTTAATTTCATCACTCATTACTTTCTCCAACGCAGGTTTAGCCATGTCGGTCATGTTGCACCACCATTGCATTGACAGGCGAGGTTCAATTACTGCATCGGTTCTTTCGCTGAAACCATTTGTGTTTGTTATCTCTTCGGTTTTAACCAGGAAACCTTTTTCTTCTAATTCAATTGCAATTTTCTTTCGAACTGCGAAACGGTCTTCACCAATATAAATTTGTGAAGCGGGACTCATAGTTCCATCGTCATTTAGTACATCTACTACTTCCAGTTTATGTTTTAACCCCAGATTGTAATCGTTCAAATCGTGCGCAGGAGTTACTTTCAAAGCACCCGTGCCGAATTCGATATCAATATAATCATCATATATAATGGGAATACGACGATTGATGAGCGGAACAAAGCAAAACTTTCCTTTCAGGTGCGCATATCGCGGGTCATTTGGGTGCACACACACGGCAGTGTCTCCTAAAATAGTTTCAGGGCGGGTTGTAGCAACTGTTATAAATTCAGCAGAGCCTTCGAGTTTATATTTTACATAATAAAGTTTACTGCGTACTTCTTTATGAATAACCTCTTCATCACTCAAGGCAGTTTTTGCCTTAGGATCCCAGTTAATCATTTTCACTCCGCGATAAATATTTCCTTTCTCATACAATTCAATAAACACGCGAATAACTGCTTGGTAATAATTGGGGTCCATGGTGAATGCGGTGCGGTTCCAATCACAGGAGCAACCCATTTTGCGCAGTTGTTTTAGTATGATGCCGCCATATTTTTCTTTCCATTCCCATGCATATTTTAAAAACTCTTCGCGAGAGAGTTTCTTTTTATCAATGCCCTGTTCTTTTAGGTAATTTACAACTTTAGCTTCAGTTGCTATAGAGGCATGGTCGGTTCCGGGAACCCATACTGCATTGAAGCCCTGCATACGTGCACGACGAATGAAAATATCCTGTACTGAATTATTTAACAGATGGCCCATGTGTAACACTCCTGTTACATTTGGTGGAGGAATGACCATGGTATATGATGGGCGATGGTCGGGTTTTGATTCGAACAATTTATTTTCAATCCATTGGTCATACCACTTAGTTTCAACTTCAGTAGGGGAATATGTTTTTCCGAGTTCCATTATTATTTTAAGTATCGGGCGCTAAAATAACTTATGAAATGATGCTACTGAAAAATTATGCTAATACAATATAAGTGATTTACCCACAGCAATCCCATAATGAGTGGCTTGGACTTTATCACGAAAACCATGTCAGCATTTTTTGAACCTTAGATTTACTCAAGAGGATAAAAAAATGGGGACAGATTCAAATTTTTCAATAAGCTTAAGAAGACAACATCTTGTTTTGAGTGAAAGAGTTTTTCTATTTACATTTGAGCACTTTAAAAATTTAAAACAATAGATAAAGCGATGGATTTATTTGAAAAATTACTTCAGAACCGTGGCCCGCTCGGTAAACTATCGAAGGTTGCGCATGGTTATTATACTTTTCCGAAGTTGGAAGGTGAAGTTGGCAGCCGCATGATTTTTCGTGGAAAGGAAAGAATCATTTGGAGTTTGAACAATTATTTAGGTCTTGCCAATCATCCTGAGGTGCGCAAGGCTGATGCTGAAGCTGCTGAACAATATGGTTTGGCAATGCCGATGGGTGCGCGCATGATGAGTGGAAATTCTGACATTCATGAGAAATTGGAAAAACAACTATCGGAGTTTGTAGGGAAGCAGGATACTGTTTTGTTGAACTACGGTTATCAGGGAATGGTATCGGCAATTGATGCATTGGTTGATCGCCGTGATGTGATTGTGTATGATGCTGAAAGCCATGCATGCATTATAGATGGTGTGCGTTTGCACATTGGTAAGCGTTTGGTGTTCGGACACAATGACATTGAGAGTTTTGATAAGCAAATGAAACGCGCTAGTGATACCGTGGCAGAATCAGGGGGGGCTATATTAGTTATAACAGAAGGTGTTTTTGGAATGGGTGGCGATCAGGGGATATTGAAGGATATAGTTGCCATGAAGCAGAAATATTCGTTCCGTTTACTTGTGGATGATGCTCATGGTTTTGGTACTATGGGAAAAACAGGGGCAGGAACAGGAGAGGAGCAGGGAGTGCAGGATCAGATAGATATTTATTTCAGCACATTCGCAAAATCAATGGCGAGTATTGGTGCATTTATAAGCAGTGACGAACAGGTTGCAGATTATCTGCGTTACAATATGCGCTCACAAATTTTTGCTAAATCATTACCAATGCCATTAGTGGTTGGTAATTTGAAAAGACTTGAATTGTTGCGCTCTAAGCCTGAACTGAAGGCTAAGTTGTGGAGCAATGTAAACAAGTTGCAAAAAGGTTTGCGTGATCGTGGATTTGATATTGGTAAAACTAATTCGCCGGTAACCCCGGTTTACCTGAATGGTAATCCGAATGAAGCGGCGAACATGATAATGGATATTCGCGAAACTTATGCTGTGTTTCTTTCAGTGGTAGTTTATCCGGTGGTGCCAAAGGGGGTGATGATGTTGCGCCTGATTCCGACTGCTATTCATACTGATGCTGATATTGATGCAACCTTAAATTGTTTCAGTGAAGTTTCGGAAAAACTGAAATCGGGTTTTTATCTGAAACAGAAATTGGTTAATGTTTAATAAGGTTTCGGTTCGTGGGGACACGAACCGAGGTAGTTGAAATTTTTAAAATAAAAAAACGGCAAGAAATTATTCTTCGCCTTTTATTTTAAGTAGCAATGAATAGACAAAAGTATTTTAAGGCTCTTCAGTAATCCATTATAATAATTAATTGTATTATTGGTAATATTGAATTCAAATCATGCCGATAGATTTAAATCCATTGTACAAAAAGATTATTTTTTTAGTCGCCTTAATTATTTGTTTGTCTCCGTATGTTAATCCGCCCTTAGCCCTTCTGTTTGGATTTGTATTGGCCATTACAATCGGACATCCCTTTGTTAAATTAAATCGAATAGCTGTTAACTGGCTACTGAAAACATCTGTTGTTGGGTTGGGTTTCGGAATGAATTTATACCAAGCAATGGAAGCTGGAAAGGAAGGATTTGTTTTTACTTTTTTTTCTATCGCTATTACTTTATTGTTCGGATGGCTGTTGAGTAAATGGATGAAAATTGATGGAAAAATTTCGTACTTAATTTCAAGTGGCACTGCTGTTTGTGGTGGAAGTGCGATTGCTGCTGTTTCGCCAATTATTAAAGCTGACGACAAACAGATGAGTGTGGCACTTGGAACAGTTTTTGTTCTGAATTCAGTTGCATTAATCATTTTCCCGAGCATTGGGCATTGGTTAAATATGACCGAACATCAATTTGGTTTGTGGTGTGCCGTTGCCATTCATGATACAAGTTCAGTGGTAGGTGCTGCTACTAATTATGGACAAGAATCATTGCAGGTAGCCACAACTATAAAATTAGAGCGAGCATTATGGATTATTCCCTTGTCACTGCTTACAATCTTATTTGTGAAAGGAGAAGATAAAAAAATAAATATTCCCTACTTCATTGGACTTTTTATTTTGGCAATGTGTATCAGTACTTTTCTGCCTGAGTTTAAAAATCAATATTCCATTTTTGTTGCAATGGCAAAAAAGGGGTTGACAGTTACGCTGTTTTTGATTGGTGCCGGACTATCTATTCAAACAATAAAATCTGTCGGAATAAAACCGATGATGTTTGGTGCTTCACTTTGGATTTTGATCAGTGTGATTTCTGTTTCCATCATTTTAAATGCGTGTTCTCAAACGGGTGATCAAAATAAAAATGGAGTAACTAATTCCACAAAAAATATTATGGTGAAGGCACCCGGTAAAAAACCAATGTTGCTTTTGACCGACCGACCATACAATCTTGAAACTCCGTTAAAATATTTCCTTAAAGATTTTACACCAAATGATGTTTTTTTTATTCGCTGGCATTTAGCAAATCTTCCAATTGAAATTAATGCTGATACTTTTCGCTTGCGTATTGGTGGTAATGTAAAAAATGAATTAGCGATTTCAATTAATGATTTGAAAACAAAATTTAAACCTTACACCATAAATGCATTGTGCGTATGTGCAGGAAATGCACGCAGTTGTTTTAATCCACAAGTGGCGGGAGCACAGTGGGTAAATGGCGGAATGGGAAATGCGCAATGGACAGGTGTAAAACTAAAAGACATTTTAGAAATGGCTGGTGCAAAACCAACTTCTAAATTTGTTTCTTTCAATGGAATGGATGCGCCGCCACTATTAGGTACTCCTGATTTTGTAAAGTCGCTAGAATACAATCATGCGATTAATGGCGAGGTGATGATTGCTTATGAAATGAATGGTGAACCGATTCCGTTGCTCAATGGATTTCCTTTGAAATTAGTTGTGCCTGGTTGGTACGCAACCTACTGGATTGGTATGTTGAATGAAGTAAAAGTTTATGCCGATACATTTAAGGGATACTGGATGAATAAAGCTTACCTCGTTCCCAATGGAGTTGTAAACGGAAATGAAAAACCAGATTCGCTATCAAAAGTGATGACTGCAATTAGTAAGATTGATGTGCGTTCCATTTTTGTTTTTCCTGAACCGAATGAAAATTTAATCGTAGGAACCACCTATGAAATTCAAGGGTTGGCCTTTGACGGTGGCTCTGGAATTACTAATGTTGAAATTAGTAGCGATAGCGGAAAAATATGGATGGAAACAAAACTCGATGCCTCATTGGGTAATTATTCGTGGCGCCGGTGGCGATATAATTTTAAACCAATTTTAGCTGGCACGTATAAATTTTTTGTGAAAGCGATTAATGCTGACGGCGAAACACAACCCTGGCACCATTGGAACCGAAGCGGATATATGCGAAACGAAATTGAATCATTGACTTTAAAAGTTAATTGAAACCATTTAAAAAATATTTTTCAGAAAATAAATCAGGAGAATAAATAAATAGCTAAATGAAAATAATGCTCCATAAAAATCTGTTGATTGTTTTGTGTTTTTGTTCGACGCTCTTGTTACTTCATTTATCTTGTAATAAAAGCGGTAATGATTCAGAGAACTTTACAACCCCAAAAGTAATTGCTGTAAGTGATGTAGCGGTCAGTCTTCCTGAAGGATTGGGAAAGGATTTAGTAGTCGCGAATTGTGTGTCTTGTCATTCACTTCAATATATTGAAATGCAACCTGATTTTTCTAAAGCAACTTGGGAAAAGATTGTAAAGAAGATGATTATAAATTTTAATGCGCCGATTTCCGACACCATTATTTCTGCTAAAATTGTTGACTACTTATTTGCGGTAAAAGGAAAAAAATAATCGTTTTTAAAATTAGAATATTTCCTTTTCAAAATCATATTCTTATTAAAGAAAAATTTATTTTTTAACCTCATCATTTTTGAAACTGATTTTTATCTGTCAGTTCTAGTTTTTATTCCTGTAGATCATATTGATGCGGACATTGAAATTACTTCTTATAGGTTTTTTATCTGAAACAAAAATTAGTCAATGTTTAAAAACTATAAGGAAACATTCTAAAAAAGCAAATAATTATTTCCCTTGTCTTTTCTATTTTTGAACCAATTGATGAAACCAACAAATAATTTTATAGAAGAATTAAGGTGGCGTGGAATGTTGCTCGACATAATGCCGGGCACCGAAGATTTATTGAAAAAAGAATGCGTAGTAGGTTATGCAGGCTTTGACCCGTCGGCTGATTCGTTGGGCATTGGGAACCTTGTTCCAATTATGTTGTTAAAACATTTTCAACTTTGTGGTCATAAGCCAATTGCCGTAGTGGGTGGAGCAACTGGAATGATTGGTGACCCATCGGGGAAATCAGCTGAGCGAAATTTATTAAGTGAAGAAATTATTCAACACAATTTAAGCTGCCAAAAAGTACAACTTGAAAAATTCCTTGATTTTTCGGTAGGACCATCACAGGCTGAGATTTTAAATAATATTTATTGGTATAAAGATTTTGGCTTTATACCATTTCTGCGTGATGTTGGAAAACATTTATCCATTAACTACATGCTGGCTAAAGATTCGGTACAGGGTAGAATGGAAACGGGAATTTCGTACACTGAATTTTCATATCAGCTTTTACAGGGATATGATTTTCATTGGCTTTACACGAATAAAAATTGCAGGGTTCAAATGGGCGGAAGTGATCAGTGGGGAAATATGACCACTGGCACCGAACTTATTCGTAGAATGGCTGCTGGGAATGAGGCCTTTGCATTTACCTGTCCTTTGGTAACAAAGGCTGATGGAACAAAATTTGGAAAAACTGAAAGTGGAAATATCTGGTTGGATGCGAAGAAAACTTCTCCATATAAATTTTATCAATTCTGGTTAAATGCCGCTGATGCAGATGCTGGAAAATACATACGCATATTTTCTTTGCTCAGTAAAGATGAAATTGAAGCTATAGAAACCGCTCATGCTGCTGAACCACATAAAAGGATTTTGCAAAAGAAATTAGCTGAGGAGATTACCGCTTTTGTTCATTCAAAGGAAGATTTACTTTCAGCTATAAAGGCATCGGATATTTTATTCGGACAATCAACCTCTGACTCGTTAAAGACATTGAGTGATCGCGATTTCGCTGAGATATTTGAAGGGGTGCCAACAAAAACAATTTCAAAAACATTATTGGAGAATGGAATCGGCATTATGAATTTGCTTGTTGATCAAACACAATTTTTTCCATCGAATGGTGAAGCCAAAAGAACATTGGCAGGGAAAGGGGTCAGCATAAATAAAACAGTGATAGAGTCAACTGAACAAAAAATAGGAGTTCAGGAACTGATAAATAATAAGTACTTGTTGCTTCAAAAAGGTAAGAAGAATTATTTTTTGGTTGTGGTGGAGTAATACAATGAGTTGTATTTTTAAATAAAATTCATAAGATTTTTTTTTAAAAATTACAGCGAAAGGAATAATCTTTTAAATTTAATCTTCGACAGCAATATTTAACACAGCATCTAGCTTGCGCTCACTCA
Source organism: Chitinophaga pinensis (assembly GCA_945892775.1). Classification (GTDB taxonomy): domain Bacteria; phylum Bacteroidota; class Bacteroidia; order Chitinophagales; family UBA10324; genus UBA10324. Next base: position 1,182 of record CAMDDP010000003.1, on the reverse strand, counting down.
AATTATACTTATCACCCTTCGACATAAAATGAACAATTAGATTGTCAATACTAATAGGGCTTCCGACAGCAATATCTGCAATGTTGCTATGCATAATATTATGCCCATCAATAATCACTACCATGCCACTTCCTATCGCTTCCATTTCATTTCCATTGGTAATTAACATGCCAGTATCTTCGCCTAACCCAATGCCAATGCACGAGGGGTTTGCTCCAACGGCTTGAGCCAATCTTCCAAATCGACCACGTTTATCAAAGTGAGAATCAAAAATTACATCCTTCATAAATGCTAATCCTGTGGTTAGTTTCACTTCACCTTTTAAATGGGCTCGAGTGCTGCTGCCTTCATAAATCATAGTGTTGCTCATAGCCATAGCGCCAGCACTTGTGCCAGCTATAACAAAATGATCGTTCATGTAACGCTCTTGTATGAGGGTGAAAATTTCTGTACCGCCGAAAATTGAAGTTAGTCGTAACTGATTTCCTCCGCTAAATAAAAGACCATCAGCAGTTTTAATCCGATTCACATATTCATCGTTCAGTGTATCACTTCGGTCACGGATATTGATGTGCCCGATTTTGGTGCAACCTAATTTGCCGAAAGCATCTAAATAATTTTGCCCAACTTCTTTTGGAATACTGCTGGCAGTAGTAATTACTTCAATTCTTTTGTCGAACCCTCCAACTTCGTTCACTATCCTGCGGATGATTCCGTTTTCAAAAAAGATTAAATTGTTTCTGTGAATCACACCGGTTTCTAAATCGGTTCCTTTATCCTCAGCCCCCCCAATTGCAATCAGCTTTCCTGTTGGTATTTCCATTCGGTGTTATGCTAAATGTTAAGCACGCCAAAAATATATTTATTCAGTTCACTTGCAATTCAAAAAAAACAATCATTTTTAACAAAATTTATTAAACTCTCTTTTTTTTTCTATTTTGATTTAGAATAAGTTATTTAAACAACTATTGCCGATATGAAAATCGTTGACATAAAAGTAATGAATGGCCCCAATTACTGGAGTATTCGCAGGCATAAGCTCATAGTCATGCGCTTAGACCTCGAGGGGTTGGAAGAAAAACCAACTAATAAAATCCCAGGGTTTATTGATCGCTTAAAAAAATTAATGCCCTCGTTGCAGGAACATCGTTGCAGCGAAAATTATGCAGGCGGTTTTTTTCA
>CAMDDP010000002.1 GCA_945892775.1 Chitinophaga pinensis | reverse complement strand
TATTGTTACAACTGATGTCGTTATTCCAGTACAACCATTTATGTCGGTTCCTAATATCGTATAGCTAATGCTTGTCGTTGGTGTCGATATTACTGTTGAACCACTTGTTGTATTTAAACTGGTTGATGGACTCCATGCATATGTACTTGACCCTATAACACTCAAAGGAGAAGAAAACCCAAAACACATTGCTGTATCTGAACTAAAAATTAAAGGCAATTGGTGTACAAATAAACTTACTGAAGAATCATTTATACATCCATTTGTATCAACTCCAGTTACTGTATAGGTAACTGGTAAGACAGGAGTAGTATTTACTTGAGAACCTGTAGAAGAAGATAAGTATATAGTTGGACTCCACGAATATGTGGCGGCACCCGTTGCGGTTAATGTTGCAGAAGAATTTAAACAAACATAAGGGGAAGAAGATAATGCCACTATAACAGGTAGCGGATGAACAATCAAACTTGTATTTGTTACCCCTGTACATCCATTTGCGTCTGTTCCTATTATTGTAAAAATTGTTGAGGAATTAGGATTAGCATTTACAATTGATCCGGTTGAACTGCTTAAATTATTTGAAGGAGACCATAAATAATTCATTGCACCCGTTGCAGTTAAAATTGCAGCCCCACCAACACAATATTCAGGGATATTTGATGTAAGATTCAAAATCGGATTAGGAAAAACAGTAACGATAATTGACCCAGTGGAAACACAGCCAAAACTACTTGTTCCAGTTACACTATATGTTGAGGTTATAGTTGGACTAGCAGTTACAACATTTCCAGTCGAATCACTTAAGCCTAATGTTGGGGACCAGATGTACGACGAAGCACCAAAAGCAATCAAAGCAGTTGCAGAACCATCACAAAGGATAGGAGTTTGCTGAACAATAGAAACTACAGGCAAAGCATTTACAATAACTACTGCACTCACATTGGCCACACAACCAGTTGAGTCAATTGCATTCACAATGTAAGTAGTAGTTATTGTTGGGCTTGCAATTACAGACGAACCAAATGAAGCGTTTAAACTCGTTGATGGACTCCATGTATAGGATACAGCCCCTGAAACATTCAATATGGTACTTTCTCCAATACATATAGGGGAATTACCTGTATTAATTGATAAAGTCGGTCCAGGAGAAACAATAATATTTATTAAGGTTGTATCAGCACATCCAACTGAATCAATTCCAATTAAAGTAAAAGTTGTTGATGCATTGGGAGTTGCAGTTACAGAACTTCCAGAAGAAGATGATAAACTTGCAGAAGGACTCCAAGAATAGCTTAAGGCTCCACTTGCAGTTAAATTAGCACTTGAGGATGTACATAAAATTGAAAATGCTGGAGTTGCTGAAATAGCAGGGTTTGGATAAACATGAACTACGACATTTGCACTTGAGCTACAACCATTGGATGCGAATCCGGTTACGGTGTAAGTTGTAGTTACAGTAACTGTTGCATTAACAATATTTCCTGAGGTTGTTGATAATCCTGTAGAAGGACTCCATTGATAGGATAAGCCTCCTAGAGCAGTTAATTGAACAGTGCCGCTAACACACAGGTTTCCACTTGAAGTTGCCGAAATAACTGGTAACGGCAAAACAGTGACTGTTGAATATGAATTTGCCACACACCCAAATGAATCAAGTGCGGTAACAAGGTAAGATGTAGATATTATAGGTGAGGCAATGACTGAAGAACCTGTAGATGTATTCAAATTATTTGATGGACTCCATGAGTATGTACTTGCACCTGAGGCGTTCAAAACTGCGCTTTCTCCTGAACAAATTATTGAGTTCGAACTCGCAATGCTTATTGCAGGCCCAGTTGAAACATATAAGTCAACCGCAAAAGTGTCAGCACATCCATTTACATCAACCCCAATAACAGTGTAAGTAGCAGGAATAGTTGGATTTGCCAATATTGAACTTCCAGTTGAAGAAGATAATCCTAACGAAGGACTCCATGTATATGTAAGAGCGCCGATTGCAACAAGATTTGCATTAGAACCAATACACAAAACAGAAAACGCAGGAGTAGCAGAGACTACGGGTGGGGTAAAGACAGTAACAGGAACAGATGCCAACGCACTACACCCATTTAAATCAGTTCCAATAACAGAATAAGTTGAATTAATTATGGGAGAACTATTTACAGTAGATCCTGTCGAGGCGCTTAACCCTATTGTTGGAGACCAAGAATAAGTTAAGGCACCATTAGATGTAAGAATCGCATTCTGTGTTAAACAAATATTGCCACTTGAATTAGCAGTAACTATAGGCAATGGACTAACGATTACATTTCCAATTGCGGTATCAGTACAACTTCCAAAAATTCCAATAACGGTATAAGCTGTATTCACATTTGGGTTTACTGTTATTGAATTTCCAGTTGCACCATTCGACCAGTTATAAGTTGGAACACCAAAGGCATAAAGTGTGGTAAATTGCCCACTACAAATTGCCTCGCTACTAACCGCAATCACTGGATTTGGAACTGAAACAATTGGTATGCTTGCTTGTCCACTACAACCGTTTACATCAATGGAAGAAACTGTATAGGTAATATTTGCTAAAGGAAAAGATGTAACACTCGAACCAGTTGAAGAATTTAAATAAGTCGATGGGCTCCATGTATAATTTACTCCTCCAACAGCATTAATAATTGAAGAATGCCCATAACAAATACTATCTTCTGAAGCAGTGAGAGTAATAACTAAGTTTGGTGCAATATTTACAACCGCTGTTGTAGTGCCTGAGCATCCATTGGCGTTATAAGCTGTAATGGTGTAGGTTGTACTTATTATTGGCGATGCCTGAACTGATGACCCTGTACTTGAATTTAAACCAAGAGCAGGACTCCAAGTATAACTAGTTCCGCCACTTGCATTAATTGTTACAGAAGATGAAGAACAAAGAGTACTTACTGGAGCGTCTACAACAATTGAAGGAATAGTAACCACCTGAGTAATTACTCCTGAACACCCAGCAACAGTTGAAACAGTAAGAGTTACATTATAAACGCCTGGACCTGGATAGGTATGAAGGGGATTATTTTGAGCTCCATTAAGTAATGGAGTCCCATCTCCAAAATTCCATTGATAATTAGTTGCAATACCGTTAAGAATTACGGTTGAATCTAAAAACAAAACTGTATTCAAATTACAATTAACTTGATAACCAAAATCCGGAGCAATCGAAGTTGGTTGAACAATGGTAGAAATATTTGCAACACAGCCAGTAACAGAAGTTAATTGACAAGTATAAACCGCACCTACAATTGGATTGTTTACTGTAATATTTTGTGTTGTTGCACCACCAGGAGACCATAAATATCCAAAACCAGCAGGTGCTGTTAGAGCAACTTGATTTTGGCCAACACAATATTGTTGCAAAACCTGAAGGGGACCACAATAAGCATCAACATAAGCATAACCAAAATGACCACCTAAAGCACAATCGCCAACACGAAATTCAATAGTAATTAATTGATTTAAATATGCTGTTAAATCAATGCCTACCGTAGTCCAATCTTTATAATGCACAATCGATGCTGAAGTAGTGACTCCAGAATGAAAGCCTACATTATTTGAATCTGCAACTACAATATAATGTCCACACAACGCATTGGGAACATAATTTCCAGCTTGGTCAAGTACTCTTATTTCAAATCTTGGTTTTTGTGCAGCTGTATGGGGGGTCACATTCCATTTAGGATCTTCTAAAACAACGGCATAATTATAAACGAAGAGTTCAGAATTTGGGGTAACTGTAAAAGAATATTTAATCATTTCTGATTTAGATCCTGGAAAAGGCCCCGGATTATTAGCCGCATAAAAAGAGTTTTGCAAAGCCCCCAAACGGCCTGAAAAATTTCCACCATTTGGACAAACCTCTACCAAATTATTTAAGGTATTAGGATCTAAAATGGGGGTAGTTATTCCAAATCTTGGTGGTACAAGACCTGCTGAATTAAAAAATTGATTTAGAACTATTGAACAACATCCACCCGGAACATTTCCAGAATTTCCATTAGGGGTACCTGTAGCACCTTGCCAATTACTAAAATCACCATTCTCAAAATTTGAATTGGTGCAGTTGGTGGTTTGTGCTTTAACATAATAATTGCTTAGTATTAAAAATAATAAAAAACTAATAAAACATCTTGTACAAAGCAAACTTCTTCTTATGTAAAATCTAATCATAAAAAAACCCTTTAAAATGCATTTTTTTATTCATTTAGTATTCTATAAAAGCAAAAATTAAATTCATGATTAAAATTAATAGAATATTTATCAACCATCAAAAATATACTGCTGAACGGGAAAATATTAAGGTCAAAATAAAAATAATTTTTCATTGCGCTGTGTTTTACTGAAAAAAATAAAAAAAGTTTTATAAAACAAGAAGTAATTCTTTTTAATTATTCAATTCGATTTTTAAATTAAGCTTTAATGAGCCTAAATCATTTTTAATTTTGCGTTGATATGAAATCATCCGAACATTTTATGTTGAGGTGTTTTGAACTTGCACAATCAGGTTTGGGGAATGTTGCCCCAAATCCACTGGTTGGTGCATTACTAGTTCATAATGGAAAGATTATTGGTGAGGGGTTCCACCAAGAAATTGGAAAAGCACATGCGGAAATTAATGCTATTAATGATGCAGAAAAAAAATATCCCCAATTAATTTCAGAATCTGAATTATATGTTAATCTGGAACCTTGTTCTCATTTTGGAAAAACTCCACCATGTACAGATTTTATAATTACAAAGGGATTAAAAAAAGTTTTTATTTCAAATACCGATTCTAACCCATTGGTGGCTGGGAAAGGAATTAAAAAATTAAGATCAGCAGGAATTGAAGTAATTGAAAACTTATTATCTATCGAAGGTAGAAACTTGAATAAACGATTTTTCTCTTTTCATGAAAAAAAAAGACCTTTCATTATATTAAAATGGGCCCAAACTGCTGACGGGTTCATTGCGCCTGAATCAAAAAATAAAATTCAAATTACAGGAGAACTATCCCAACAACAAGTACATAAATGGAGGAGCGAAGAACAATCTATTTTAGTAGGAAAAAACACTGTACTATCTGATAATCCACAACTCAACGTTAGGCTTTGGAGAGGCAAAAACCCAATTCGACTAATCATTGATTCAAAACTTTCGATACCAAAAAATTTAAAGATATTCAATAACGAAACACCCACAATCATTTTCAATTCAATTAAAACCGCAGAACAAAAAAATATCACCTGGGTAAAATTAGATTTCACTTCATCAATTTTAAAACAGCTACTCTCCTATCTGTATTCAAAAAATATCCAATCTATACTGGTTGAAGGAGGATCACTTACATTACAAAAATTTATCAATGAAAATTTATGGGATGAAGCAAAGATATTTACCTCCACGAAAAAATTAATTCAAGGAATTAATGCCCCAATAATTTTTAGAGAGGATTTAAAATCGGAATTATTATCGATTGCCGATGATAACTTAAAAATCATATATAATTACCATTAAATTTCAGATGAATTTTAATTGCTTTCAATTTAAACTAAAAAGCTAAATTGCCTCCGATATTTACATGGAAGAAATCAGCCAATTCATTCAACAAATACAAAATGATCCTGGATCTATTTTTAATCCGGAATCAGTTATTCGTTATGGTGGAATTACTATTTTATGTCTAACTATTTTTGCTGAAACAGGCTTGTTCTTTTGCTTTTTTTTTCCTGGTGATTCATTGGTTTTTACGGCCGGAGTACTCACAGCAACTGGAGCACTCCCTTATCATTGGAGCATTGTTTTGTCACTCATGATTTTATCGGCCATCCTCGGAAATCTAGTTGGCTATTTATTTGGAAAAAGAACTGGGGATTTAATGATGAATAGAAAAAACAACATTTTTTTTCAAAAAGAATATATAACCGCTGCTGAAAACTTTTATGGTAGATATGGTGCAATGGCCTTAGTACTTGGGCGATTTCTACCGATCATCAGAACTTTTGCCCCTATAGTTGCCGGAATAATTAAATTACCTTTCAAAAGGTTTTTATTTTATAGTTCTTTCGGAGCCATTCTATGGGTACTTCCAATTGGAGCTTGTGGATTTTTTTTAGGTGCCATTCCTTTTGTTCAAAATAATTTAGGATCTATAATTATTGCCATGGTCATTGGAATCACTTCCCCTGTAATTTATAAACTTTTAAAAGAGAGAAGAAAAAAGAAAAAAAAGAATCAGTCATAGTTTCGATTCAGCCATTATTTTTAAAATCCTTGAAAAAAATAAAATGATTTTTTATAAAAAATTTAAAATAATATTCACCCTAATCATGACACCATTAAGCTCAATTCCAGCTCTTGCGATTGACCCACACAGCTTTGCTATTCCTGCCGAAGCAGTGGTTCAGAAATTATATCTGAATATAAATGTTGACTTTGGGAAAAAAACAATAAATGGAAAAGCACAATGGACAATTAAAAAAAGTGAATCTGCTAAAGAAATTCATTTTGATACTAAAAATATTTTAATTGAAAAAGTAACAATAGATGAGATTGGAAATCCATGGAAATTTGCTTGGGGAAAAGAGGATGCAATACTTGGTCATGATTTAATTATTCCATTAAAAAACAACACCACAGTCGTAACAATATTCTATTCTACATCACCTGACGCAGCTGCATGTCAATGGTTAGACCAACAACAAACAGCAGGAAAGAAACTGCCATTTCTTTTTACTCAATGTCAGGCCATTTTAGGTCGCACACTATTTCCATGTCAGGATAGCCCCGGCATTCGATTTACTTATGAAGCTGATGTAAAAGTTCCAGTCGAAATGATTGCCTTAATGAGCGCTGAGAACCCAATTGAAAAAAATAGAACAGGCCAGTATCATTTCAGAATGACCAATCCAATACCGTCGTACCTTATGGCTTTAGCTGTTGGTGATATCCAATATCAATCTATTGGTGAAAGAACGGGAGTTTATGCCGAACCTTCCATGCTTGAAAAATCTGCTTACGAGTTTATCGATATGCAAAAGATGCTTGAGAATGCTGAAAAATTATATGGTCCTTATCGTTGGGGGAGATATGATGTTTTAGTTTTACCGCCAAGTTTTCCATTTGGTGGAATGGAAAATCCGATGCTCACATTTGCCACCCCAACTATTCTTGCTGGAGATCGTTCGCTTGTTTCGTTGGTATCACACGAACTTGCGCATAGTTGGAGTGGGAACTTAGTCACCAATGCCAACTGGAATGATTTTTGGCTCAATGAAGGGTTCACCGTTTATTTTGAAAGAAGAATTACTGAATCATTATATGGAAAAGATTTCGCAGATATGGAAGCCTATCTCGGAATGGACGATTTAAAAGAAACATTAAAAGAATTTGAAAAAACTCCCAACGCAACTTGTTTAAAGTTAAAACTTGATGGACAAGATCCTGATGATGGAATGAATAGCATTGCTTATGAAAAAGGTTATGCTCTTCTGTTATTAATTGAAAAAACTATAGGTAGAGTGGCTCTTGATGCATTCCTAAGAAAATATTTTGATTCAAATGCTTTTCAAACAATGACAACGGAACAATTTCTAATTTACATAGAAAAAAATTTATTCAGCAAATTTCCGGGTGCAGAAAAAAAAGTCAATATAAAAGAGTGGGTTTACAAACCAGGGCTACCTCAAAATTGCCCTATCATTGTTAGTGAAAGATTCAATGATGTAAATAGCCAATTTCAAAAATGGATGAATGGTCTATCTCCTGAAAATTTAAGAACCGCAAATTGGACCACCCACGAATGGCTTAATTTTATTGACAAACTTCCTACACAAGTTTCGATGACACGAATGACACAACTAGATTCTGTTTTCAAATTCTCATCAACAGGAAATGCCGAAGTGGCTGAAGCGTGGTTTTTGCAAAGTTTAATTCATAACTATACGCCGGCTTACATTTTTATGGAGAAATTTCTTATAGAAGTTGGTCGCCGTAAATTTTTAATGCCCCTTTACAAAGAGATGATGAAAACAAAATATGGAAAAGAATTGGCAACGAAAATCTACAAACAAGCAAGACCAAATTATCATTTTGTAGCGCGACAAAGCGTAGATGAATTACTCAATTGGAAAAATTGATCTCAACTTTTATAAACACAATAGAAAATAGTTGACTAAAATAAGAATAACAAAATGACTTCGAAAATTCTAATTGTTGATGATGAGCCAGATTTTGAAGAACTCATCAAGCAAAAATTTAAAAGAAAAATTCAAACAGGAGAATACCAATTTGATTTTGCGCGGAATGGAGTTGTTGCCCTTGAAAAAATAATTGACAATCAAAGTCATTACACATTAGTTTTTACTGATATAAATATGCCAGAGATGGATGGACTTTCGCTATTAGGAAAAATAAACGAACTCGATCCACCTTTCAAAACGATAGTTGTTTCTGCTTATAGCGATATGGAAAAAATACGTACGGCCATGAATAAAGGTGCATTTGATTTCCTAACTAAACCAGTTGATTTTATTGATTTTGAAATAACATTAAAAAAAAGCATCTCTGAATATCAAAAAATTACTGAGGGCATTTTAGCCAAAGAGGATCTTTTATTTGCTCAAATTGCAAAAGATAGAGCAGAGCAATCAGAAAAATTTAAACAGCAGTTCCTCTCTAATATGAGTCATGAAATACGCACTCCGTTGAATGCGATAAAAGGAATGACATTAATGTTACTGAAGGAAAAATTGGAAGAAAACCAACAAAAAAATCTTGAGATAATTAGAAAATCGACTGATAATTTAATTGTAATTATTAATGATATTTTAGACTTAAGCAAAATTCAAGCTGGAAAATTAGAATTAGAAAAAATAGATTTTTCTATTCAAGAAACCATTCAGAATGTTTATGAATTACTAAAGTTTAAAGCCGATGAAAAACATCTTGATTTCTTAATTGTTTTTTCTGATAATTTACCAGAAGCTGTAATTGGCGACCCCGTTAGATTAGGTCAAATTTTAATGAACCTAGCTGGTAATTCATTAAAGTTTACGGAGGCAGGAAGCGTTACTGTTGCAGCCAATGTTCTTTTAAAAGAAGCCGATTCAGCCACCATTGAATTTAGTATAAGCGATACAGGAATTGGGATGACTCCTGAGCAATTAGAAAAAATTTTTGAAAGTTTTTCTCAAGCTTCAAATGAAACACATCGAAAATTCGGCGGAACAGGATTGGGACTTACCATTTCAAAGTCATTAGTGGAATTAATGAATGGAAACCTTTGTGTAAAAAGTGTTTATGGACAAGGAACCACTTTTTACTTTTCAGTTGAATTTATCATTGGTGATAAAACAAAAATTGAGACTCATTTGAATTCAAATATTGAAGTGCCAGTTATAAAAAACATAAGCATTCTTTTATTTGAAGATAATTTATTTAATCAAATTGCTGCAGAACAAATTCTTAAATCATCAATTGAAGGATTGAATTTAGAAATAGCAGATAACGGACTAATAGGGTTTGAAAAACTACAACAAAAAGATTATGACATTGTACTAATGGATATTCAAATGCCCGAATTAGATGGCTACCAAGCCACACAAAAAATACGGAGTGAATTAGAAGGATCAAGAAAAAACATTCCCATTATTGCAATGACAGCCAATGCAATAAAAGAAGAAACCATGAACTGCATAGCCGTTGGAATGGATGACTTTATAACTAAACCATTTGAACCAAACAATCTACTAATCAAGATTCACAAATTATTAAATAAAAAAAGAGAATAAAATGGAAGATACAAGGGTAAGCGATCTTAGTTTTTTAAAACAATTTTCATCTGGAAATAATGAAATGATGAAAAAATTAATAACAGTTTTTTTACAAACCGCAAAAGACGCAATTGTAAAAATTGAAGGTTTCATTGAAGAAAAAAACTGGGAAAGAGCAGGATCCATAGCCCATCAACTTAAACCACAGTGTTCGTATATGGGAATAAAAACAGCCGAACCTTTTATTATAAAAATTGAAGATGCTAAAAACTCTGACGCTTCAACAATTCCAGAATTATTCATTTCGCTTAAATTAATTATAGAAAAAGCTATTCTTGAATTGAATGATGAAGTAAATAAACTTGGTTAATTATTATATTTAAACTCTTTTAAACCCATACAAAATGGCAAACGCCTTAAAAAAAATATTTTTAGTAGACGATGATCACAATAACAATGAAATGTTGAAGATGTATTTAAGCTCAAAATTTAAACTGGAAATTTTATCTTTCTCAACTGGAGAAGATTGTATAAGAAACATTGAGTTAAATCCAAAATACATTATTCTCGACTACAATCTTAACTCCCTAAAAACTGAAGCCGCAAACGGAATTGATATTCTAAAAAAAATAAAAGAATTAAAACCAGAAATATTTGTCATGTTTTTGTCTGGTCAAGATAAAATTGAAGTTGCAGTTGACACCATCAAGTATGGTGCTTACGACTATGTAGTAAAAAACCAATCAAGTTTTTTGCGTATAGAGAATTGCTTAGTCAATATTCATAAAAACATTCGTTTACAATACTTGGCAAAAGCGTACAGGTTTGCCACTTTCTTTTTAGCTGGAATTTTAATAGCAATTATAATTATGTCTATCGTTTTTAGAATTTTAGGCATTTCCACATTAAATCCTGGCTGGTTTTGAGTAATTAAATCCCAAAAGATTTTGTAAAATAAAAAAGATGAGAAATCCCCAAAAAAAATCCACATTTTAAAACAAATGGAAAAATCAATTTCAATTGAATTTCTAATAAACACATTAAAGAATATTTATCTATTTCAGAATTTGCCCGAACATTTTATTAGGAAACTTTCTGAGAGCGTAACTATTAATAAATTTCCATTAAACACAACCATAATTAATAAGGGTGAAGAAGGCAATACAATGTTTGTCATCATTTCAGGAAAAGTTAAAATACATGATGGAAATGAAAATATTGCCGAGATAAAAGAAGGAAATTTCTTTGGCGAAATGTCATTAATAGATGACGAACCTAGGTCTATGTCAGTTACAACTATTGAAGATACTTCCGTTGCAATTCTTCAACGCGATGACTTCTCTAACGCACTTAATAATTTTCCCGATATATTAAAAAATATTATACATAAATTAATACAAAAGCTAAGAACCCAGAATTCAACTTTAATTGATCAGCTTAGAGGCCGCGAAAAAGAACTTAATGAATTAGTAAATAAGCGCACCGAAGAGTTAGCTGCAAAAAATGTTCAACTCACAAATGCAATTGAGAATTTGCAAAAATCTCAGCAACAACTTATTCAACAAGAAAAACTTGCCTCACTTGGCCAGTTAACTGCTGGAATAGCACACGAAATAAAAAATCCATTGAACTTTGTAAATAATTTTTCTCAACTTTCATTAGAAATTCTAGAAGAATTTAAGGAGTCAAAAGACGAAGAGGAAAAAAATGAAATACTAAGTGATATAAAAAGTAATTTAGAAAAAATAAACAATCACGGCAAGCGTGCTGATAGTATTGTAAAGAACATGCTTAACCATAGTAGAAACCGAAATGAAGAAAGGCAATTAACTGATATTAATAAATTATGCGAAGAATATTTAAACCTTGCCTATAATGGCATGTTTGCAAAAAATTCAGATTTCAGTTGTTTTATTTTTAAAAACCTATCCCCTGAACTACCTAAAATAAAAGTTTTTTCTCAAGAAATTACAAGAGTACTTGTTAATTTATTTAACAATTCAATGTATGCTGTTAATGCACGAAAAAACTATGGTGAAGTAAATTACAAACCGATTGTTGAAGTTAGCACCTCGTTTATAAAAAATGAAGTCGTGATTGAAATAAAAGACACAGGCATAGGAATACCAAAAGAAATTCAAGATAAAATATTCGAGCCATTTTTTACAACTAAACCTACTGGTGAGGGCACTGGATTAGGTCTTTCGTTGAGCTATGACATTATTACCCAAAGTCATAATGGCAAAATAACTGTAGAATCAGAACTAGGACAATACACAAAATTTACCATAACAATTCCAACCTTATAAATAATTTTAATGAAAGTATTAATTGTAGATGACGAATTAGATGTTGAACAGTTATATCGTCAACGATTTAGAAAAGAAATTAAATCAAAAGAAATTGAAATGATATTTGCTTTTTCGGCAAATGAGGCGATGGATGTTATTGATCAATTAGCCACAATGGATATTGTTCTTGTGCTTTCAGACATTAATATGCCAGGTGCAACCGGCTTTGATTTATTAAAATTTATTAAGGGAAAACATCCTAAACTAAAGGTTATAATGGTATCTGCTTATGGCGATACTATGACCATTGATAAAGCTGAAACACTAGGCGCTTCAGGTTTTTTCTTAAAGCCAATTGATTTCATATTGCTAAAAGATAATATTTTAAAAAACCATTAGCTTTTATTTACTAATCTTAACAATTACAAAAGACAATCTATTAGGCAAGATTATTGTAAGTAATTGAAATCATTTATTAGAAAAAGTTTACACCCAATGACCATAATCTTTATACGCTCAATACTTCTATCCACCGGCATGATTACATTTGTTCAAATAAAAATTGAAAAAAAATAATGAAGAAATTAGCAACAACATTCATTTTTCTTTCTCTCTCTTTAATAGTTTTTGGTGTTGGCTTAAAGCCCGGTTACCAGATAAAAGGAAATATAAAAGGGATTACTAATGCTGATGTTTTATTAGCCAATTATTATGGCGACAAACAATACTTGAAAGATACGGCTCATGCTGATGCTGCAGGTAATTTTGTTTTCGAAGGGAAGAAAACATTACCCGGTGGTATCTATTTAGTGGTAACACCTCGAAAAAATTATTTTGAAATAATAATTGATAAAGAGCAATTTTTCTCTTTCGAAACTGACACCTTAAATTTCATCAAATCAATGAAGATTAAAGGCTCAGCCGACAATATTTTATTTTATGATTATTTAAAGGAAGGAATTCTTGTACAACAAAAAATGGACTCCCTAACAAGATCTCTAGCTGGAGTAAAAACAAAAACCGATACTACTGCCACTTATGATGCCATGAAAAAATGGAATGCTCATATAAATGAATATCGAAACCAGTTTATCAAAGATTATCCTGAAACATTTTTAGCAAAACTTTTTAAAAGCATCCCTGATCCAGAAGTTCCTAAAGCACCTATATTACCAAATGGACGACCTGATTCCATTTGGACTTATTACTATTACCGCAATCATTGTTTAGATAATGTTGACTTTGGCGATAACCGAATGTTGCGTACCCCTGTCTTTTATCAAAAGTTTGAAAAATTTATCACTCAAACTGTTCCACAAATTCCTGATACAATAATATTAGAAGCTGATAAATTAATTGAGCGTTCACGATCCGATTCAGAAATGTTTAAATATGTTGTTTGGTGGGTCACCTATCATTATGAAACAAGTAAGATAATGGGCTTAGATGCCGTGTTCGTTCATATGATTGAAAAATATGTTCAAACCGATCAAACCTGGTGGAATGATTCAACTACAAAAGCGAAACTAATAGAGCGTGCAAAAAAGATTTCGCCAAATTTAATTGGTAATAAAGCACCTGATTTGAAAATGCTCGACATGTACATGAACCCCATTGACATGAACGAAATAAAATCAGACTGGCTCATTATTATTTTTTGGGATCCAACTTGTGGCCATTGTAAAAAAGAAATTCCGAAATTAGATTCGCTGTATAAAGAATTGTTACGACCCAATGGAGTTGAAGTTTGGGGTGTAAATTTAGAAGGCGATCAAAAAGAATGGATGGACTATGTAAACGAACATCATTTGGAATGGATAAATGTGTGGGATCCATATAATACCACCAACTTCAGAAAAACATATGACATCTATTCCACTCCTGTAATTTATGTACTGGATAAAGACCGGAACATTCGATACAAACGAATTGATGTGGATCAGGTGAGCAAAGTTTTTGAAAAAATAATTTCAGATAAAAAGAAAAAGTAAACGGAGAAACTGAACTGGTTATTTTAGCACACTATTAAATAAAATTGATGAAATGAAACAAAACAACCGAATTCTGATTATAGTATTTATGATTATTTGTGCTGCCGCTTGTCGATTAATTACGAATCACCTACACTTATGGAACTTCACTCCTATTGCTGCCATTGGCCTATTTGCAGGAACTACTTTGAAAGATAAAAAATTTTCATTCTTGGTTCCGTTAGTTGCCATGTTTTTGACTGACCTAATTCTAGGCTTACACAGCGGGTTATTTATAATTTATTTCTGCATGGCTCTCATCACCTTCATTGGAATTTGGTTAGAAAAAAGGCAATCAGTATTAAACATAATTAGCGCTTCCCTTCTTTCTTCAGTTTTGTTTTATTTAATAACCAACTTTTTTGTTTGGCTTAATAACCCATTGCACCCACAAAGTTTACAAGGATTAATAGGATGCTACACTATTGCTATACCATTCTTTGGTAATACTGTTGCTGGTGATTTATTTTTTATTGGAGCACTATATGGTGGGTTTGCCTATATAAAAAGTAAAGCACCAATTTCAATATAATTTACAAATAAGATTTCTATTTTAAAATTATTTTTTATTTTATTAAGTTTCATAACTAAAATATAATTTAGATAGATAATGTCATATTATTTTATTTTTTTCAATATAAATAGAATATAAAAAAGGCTCCCTGAAATCAGAGAGCCTTTTTGTCTTTTACTAATAAAACTTATCAATCAAATTTCAAATCCAATGCTAATCCACGCAATTCGTGCACTAATACATTGAATGACTCAGGTACAGTTGGCTTAGGAGGATTTTCTCCCTTCACAATAGCTTCATATGCCTTGGAACGACCAACAATGTCATCAGATTTAATAGTCAATAATTCCTGAAGAATGTTTGCAGCACCATATGCTTCCAATGCCCAAACCTCCATCTCTCCAAAACGCTGACCTCCGAATTGTGCCTTACCACCAAGCGGTTGTTGAGTAATCAAAGAATAAGGACCAATTGAACGAGCATGCATTTTATCGTCAACCATGTGAGCTAATTTCAGCATATATATAACCCCTACAGTTGCTTTCTGGTGGAATCGATCACCGGTTTCGCCATCATACAAGTATGTTTGACCATACAATGGTAAATCAGCTTTCTTTATATAGCCGTCAATTTCAGCAAGAGTTGCACCATCAAAAATTGGAGTAGCGAATTTTACCCCTAATTTTTTTCCAGCCCAACCAAGAACAGTTTCGTAAATCTGCCCAAGGTTCATTCGAGAAGGTACACCAAGTGGGTTAAGAACAATATCAACAGGGGTTCCATCTTCTAAGAAAGGCATATCCTCAACACGCACAATCTTTGCAACAATCCCCTTATTTCCGTGACGCCCCGCCATCTTATCTCCTACTTTCAGCTTACGTTTTTTAGCCAAATAAACCTTAGCTAATTTTAATACGCCAGTAGGTAATTCATCACCAATACTGATATTAAACTTTTCGCGTTTAAAACGCCCAAGTTCTTCATTATACTTTATCTGATAATTATGAAGAAGAACTTTTATCAATGAATTAGTAGCTTCTTCTAAGGTCCAATCACTTGGATCAACTTGCAAGTAATCAACTTCACCCAATGATTTAGCAGTAAACTTTACGCCTTTTGCCAATACAACTTCTCTGTAAAGATTGTTTATACCCTTTGAAGTTTTGTCTTTTAAAAGTTTTAACAATTTTTCAACAAGAATATCTTTTAAATTATCTGAATTCTTTTCGAATTCTTTATCCAATTTATCAAGAGCTGTTTTCTCTCTTACCTTAGAGTTCTTATCTTTTTTAGCGCGAGCAAATAATTTTTTATCAATAACAACACCAACAGTACTTGGTGGTGCTTTTAAAGAAGCATCTTTTACATCACCGGCTTTGTCACCAAAGATTGCACGAAGAAGTTTTTCTTCAGGTGTTGGATCAGTTTCTCCCTTTGGAGTAATTTTTCCAATCAAAATATCACCTTCACCAACATGCGCACCAACACGAATGATTCCATTTTCATCAAGATTGCGTGTAGCATCCTCACTTACATTTGGAATATCTTGAGTTAATTCTTCTTCTCCAAGTTTAGTATCCCGAACTTCAATTTCATATTCATCAATGTGAATACTCGTAAAGATATCTTCAAGCACTACTCTTTCAGAAATTACAATTGCATCCTCATAGTTGTATCCTTTCCAAGGCATAAAAGCAACTTGTAAGTTTTGCCCAAGTGCTAATTCACCTTTATCAGTAGCATAACCTTCACATAAAATAGTTCCGGCCTTAACTCTATCTCCTTTCTTAACAATGGGCTTAATGTTAATACAAG
This sequence comes from Chitinophaga pinensis, assembly GCA_945892775.1. Classification (GTDB taxonomy): domain Bacteria; phylum Bacteroidota; class Bacteroidia; order Chitinophagales; family UBA10324; genus UBA10324. The sequence continues at coordinate 111,553 of CAMDDP010000002.1, read as the reverse complement.
TGCTTTGGTTAGTCTTACGGAATTTTAATAATTTATAAATTTTAACATCATCTTCAAATCTTACTAATTGCTGTTCAGCAGTTCTTTCGTAACGAACATGAATTTCATTGGCATCAACATATTCCACAACCCCGTTTCCTTCAGCATTTATAAGCATACGACTATCCAAAGCAGACTTGCGTTCTAATCCAGTTCCCACAATAGGAGAAGAGGGACGAAGAAGCGGTACCGCCTGGCGTTGCATATTTGATCCCATCAAAGCACGGTTAGCATCATCATGCTCAAGAAAAGGAATTAATGAAGCACTTACACCTACAATCTGATTTGGGGCAACGTCCATGTATTCTACTTTCACTGGCTCAACAATTGGAAAATCTCCCTGCTGACGACATTTAACTTTTTCTTCTTCAAACTTTCCTTTTGAGTCAATCGGAATATTTGCTTGCGCAATTACTTTATCATCTTCTTCCTCAGCAGTAAGAAATTGCACTTTCTTTTTATCAACTCCACCATTATTTACTTTAAGGTATGGAGTTTCAATAAATCCTTTATCATTCACTTTTGCATGAACACAAAGAGTAGAAATTAAACCAATATTCGGCCCTTCAGGGGTTTCAATAGTACACAACCTTCCATAGTGGGAATAGTGAACATCTCGAACCTCAAAACCTGCACGCTCTCTTGACAAACCACCAGGCCCAAGAGCTGAAATACGACGCTTGTGCGTGATTTCAGAAAGTGGATTTGTTTGGTCAAGAAACTGAGACAACTGACTTGTTCCGAAGAATGAATTGATTACTGAAGAAAGCGTTCTAGCATTAATCAAATCAATAGGTGTAAACACTTCATTATCGCGAACATTCATACGCTCACGAATGGTACGAGCCATACGAGCAAGACCAACACCGAATTGCGCATATAATTGTTCTCCAACAGTACGAACCCTACGATTACTTAAATGGTCAATGTCATCAATCTCTGCCTTACCATTTACCAATTGAACAAGATATTTAACAATTGCAATAACATCAGCTTTTGTCAATACCTTCTTCTCAATATGTTCTTGTGTACCTAATTTTCGATTGATTTTGTAACGGCCAACTTCTCCAAGATCATATCTTTTATCAGAGAAAAACAATTTGTCGATAATACCACGAGCAGTTTCATCATCTGGCGCATCAGTACCGCGCAATTGGCGATAGATGTACTGACAGGCTTCTAACTCAGAGTTAGAAGTATCTTTATTTAAAGTATTGTAAATAATTGAATAATCAATTCCAGCAGTTTCTTTTTGAAGAATGATTGTTTCAATTTTTGTTTCAAGAATCTGTTCAATATTCTTTTCAGTTAAAACAACATCACGCTCAAGAATAACCTCATTACGCTCAATTGTTACAACTTCACCTGTATCTTCATCCACGAAATCTTCAACCCAACTTCTTAAAACACGAGCTGCCAAACGGCGACCAATTTGTTTCTTTAAGGATTCTCTCTTAGCAGAAACTTCATCAGATAAGTCAAATAATTTTAGAATTTCACTATCAGTGTCATAACCAATAGATCGTAATAAAGTAGTAACTGGAAACTTCTTTTTGCGATCGATATAGGCAAACATGACATTGTTTATGTCTGTTGCAAATTCCATCCAAGCTCCTTTGAAAGGAATAACACGGGCAGAATAGATCTTAGTGCCATTAGGATGCAATGATTGTCCAAAAAACACTCCAGGTGAACGATGTAATTGACTGACAACTACTCTTTCTGCACCATTAACAACAAATGTTCCCTTAGGCGTCATGTATGGAATATTTCCCAAGAAAACATCCTGAACAATTGTTTGAAAATCGATATGTTCTTCGTCGTTACACGACAATCTTAATCTTGCTTTTAAAGGCAAGCTATATGTTAACCCACGCTCTATACATTCTTCAATATCGTACCGAGGCGGATCGATATAGTAATCTAAAAATTCTAAAACAAAAATGTTTCGCGCATCAGAAATTGGGAAATTCTCCTGGAACACACGAAAAAGACCTTCACCCTTTCTGCTTTCGGGAGTAGTCTCTAATTGAAAAAAGTCCTTAAAGGACCCGACCTGAATATCTAAAAAATCAGGATAATCTATTCCGAATTGCAGCTTGCCGAAATTTACTCTTTCTTTAGTTGATGCCATGAATTGGAAAAGTGCTTTTATTAAAAATGAAAAAAGTAGGCATGGCAAAAAGCCATACCTACTGTATTATTTCAAAAGTAGAAATTACTTAATTTCAACTTCAGCTCCAGCTTCAGTCAATTTAGCCTTAAGAGATTCAGCGTCTAATTTAGAAACCCCTTCTTTAACAGGCTTTGGAGCACCGTCAACTAAGTCTTTAGCTTCTTTCAAACCTAAACCAGTTAGTTCTTTTACAATTTTAACAACTGTTAATTTTTGTGCACCGCCGCTTTTCAAAATAACATCAAAAGATGTTTTTTCTTCAGCTGCTACAGCGCCACCGCCTGCACCACCGGCCATCATAACCGGAGCTGCTGCTGCTGGTTCAATACCGTATTCGTCTTTCAATATCTTTGCAAGATCGTTAACTTCTTTAACTGTTAAGCTTACAAGTTGCTCAGCAAATGCTTTTAAGTCTGCCATTTTTTAATTAATTTAATTTGTTGTTTTAAAAATTAGTTAGTTCTATTTTCCAATGTTTTAAGAATTCCGGCCAATTTACCCCCACTGGATTTAAGGGCTGAAACCACATTCTTAGCAGGTGACTGTAACAAGGCGATAATTTCTCCAATGAGTTCATTTTTCGACTTGAGTGAAGCTAGCGAGTCAATCTGCGTATCACCTATGAATATAGCCGTTTCAATATAGGCGGCTTTCAGAATGGGTTTTTCGTTTGTTTTGCGAAACTCCTTAATAACTTTTGCTGGAGCATTCGCCACTTCAGAAAACCAAATAGATGTTGGGCCATGAAGAGCATTAAGCAATTCAGCATCCGTTACATTATTGGCTTCAAGAGCTTTACGAATCAAAGTATTTTTAGCTACTCTGATTTGCACACCGCTTTTAAAACAAAGTCGGCGCAGTTTATTAATATTAGCAACACTTAAACTAGATGTATCGGCAAGATAAAAAGTAGTTTTAGTTGAAAACTCTTTTTTTAACTCAGCGAGTGTTACATTCTTTTCTTCTTTTGTCATATGAATTAGTTAGAGCCAAGAGTTTTAACATCTACCGCAAGCCCTGGGCTCATGGTACTAGCCAATGTCACCGACTTCAGATATTGTCCTTTAGCTGAAGATGGCTTCATTTTAATCACTATATTTAAAAGCTCAGAAGCATTTTCTTTAATTTTTTCTTTTGTAAATGATACTCGACCAATAGAGGAGTGAATAATACCTTGTTTATCTACACGGAAAGAAATTTTTCCACCTTTAACTTCCTTTACAGCATCTGCAACATTTTCGGTTACAGTTCCTGACTTAGGATTAGGCATCAAGTTACGAGGGCCAAGAATTTTTCCAAGCTTTGCAATCTTTGGCATTACTGAAGGTGTTGCAATAATCACATCAATATCAGTCCACCCTTTTTCGACTTTTTCAACATACTCAGCTAAACCAGCAAAATCAGCTCCAGCTCCTAAAGCTTCGGCTTCTTTATCTGGATTACAGAGAACCAATACCCTTTTTGTTTTACCAGTACCATGAGGAAGAGCAACAGTACCACGGATACTTTGATCAGCTTTGCGCGGGTCAATTCCAAGGCGAATATGTAAATCAATAGAAGCATCAAACTTTGGGGTTGATACTTCTTTTATCAATGAAGATGCTTGTTCTAAAGTATATTGAACACCGTCTTTTGCCTTGGCATTTACGGCCTTTCTTTTCTTGGTAATTTGCACGGATTCAGACGATTTTATTAGATGGGTGAAAATTTGGGAACGCAAAAATAGAATTATTTCTCACATCAACAACTGTGAAGAGAAATTTATTTTCAAGTAAATTAGGAATCAAGCCAGTTTAAGATCTATCCCAGCTTTTTAGGGCATCACTTTTATACCAATAGAACAAAATAAAGGCACCATAAAATCGCAAACTAAATTAAACTTTATTTTTAAAAAAGCGAATTAACTACTCAAAATCAACACCATTTGCATCTCCATTATTTTTGTGCTTCATTTGATTTTTATCTACGTAATGAAATTACCACTCCACTCCTTTTTTATTTTTTTCTTATTCATTTTTTCGAAATCATCATTATCACAGGATACATTGAAACATTGTGGCACAGATGAATTTATGTTTTCTGTATATCAAAACAATCCGAAAGCAGTTTTAAACAATCAATTACTCGAACAATTCACTCAGCAATTTCATTCCGGAGGAAACTCACGACAACAACTTGTAATACCTATTGTATTTCACATCATTCACAATTATGGAACTGAAAATATTTCAGATTGGCAGGTCAAGGATGCAGTGCGAATTCTGAACGAGGATTTTAACAAACAAAATGCTGATACTATTGATATAGTAAATCAATTTAAACCAATTGCTGCAATCTGCGGAGTTGAATTCCGATTAGCAACCATTGCGCCCGATGGAAGTTGCACAAATGGGATTGAACACATACAATCAAGCACCACATATTCAGGCGGCGAACAATCGAAATTAAATCCATGGCCAAATGAAAACTATTTAAACATTTGGGTTGTACAAGAAATTGCAAGCGGAGCAGCGGGGTATACTTATTATCCCGGAAGCGCTGACCCTGATAAGGATGGAATTATTATTTTATCTTCCTATGTTGGAAGCATTGGTACAGGTGATTATCATAGAGCCAGAGCATTAACCCATGAAGTAGGACACTGGATAAATCTTAAACATACATGGGGAAGCACCAACTCACCCGGAGTTGCCTGCGGTGATGATAGTGTTAATGACACACCAGAAACTGAAGGTTGGACTTCGTGTAATTTAAATGGCTCGGTATGTAACGGAGTTATTGAAAATATACAGAATTACATGGAATATGCCTATTGTTCACGAATGTTTTCGTTAGGACAGAAAACAAGAATGCTTGCCGCCTTAAATAGTCCAATATCAGGGAGAAATAATTTATGGAGCAGTTCAAATTTAATTTCAACAGGAACTGCCAATTCCTCTTCAACTATTGTGTGTGTTCCTATAGCAGACTTTATGAGCAACACAAAGTTTGCATGTATAGGTGATGAAATTACTTTAACTGATAAAAGCTGGAATGCTAAAGTGCTTTATCGTTACTGGGATATTCCGGGTGGAAATGCATCTTCTCTTTCCGATTCTGTAGTTACAGTTACCTATAATATTCCAGGAATATATTCAGTAACCTTACATGCTGGAAACAATATTGGATCAGATTTCAAGGAAGAAATATCATTCATTCAAGTTCTATCTGATACGGCACAATATTCAATGGCTTATTCAGAAAATTTTGAAAACACCGTTTTCCCTTCTCTTTTTTATTCTCCAGATAACTCGGGTGATATTGAATGGTTTTTAAAATCTAACCTTGGGTATAGTGGTAGCCATTGTTTAGCATTTAATAATTATTTTGCAACGAATGGCGAAATTTATAGCCTGATAGGACCCACGCTTAATGTATCTTCTCTATCAAATAAAATATTAACCTTTCATGTTTCGTATGCTCAAAAAACAGCGGATGATAATGACAGATTAAGAGTTTTAGTTTCTGATAACTGTGGCAAAACATGGATACCGCGCTATGGAAAATCAGGCGCCTTACTTGCCACCACATCATTGCAATCAAATAATTTTATTCCAAGTTCTTCAGAATGGAGACTAGAGACTGTTTACTTATCACCTAATGCGACCAGTAATAATCTGAGAATAAAATTTGATTTCAAATCAGAGGGGGGGAACAATGTTTACATCGATGATATTAACTTAGGAGGTTATTCTACTTTAGAAAATTTACTTGCTAAAAATTCACTTCAGCTATTCCCTAATCCAGTATCAGATGAATTGAAAATATTGTTCAGTCTTTCATCCGACATAGTTGGAAAAATAGAATTACATGATTTGACTGGAAGAATAATTAAAGAAATTTATTCAGGACAAATTAAAAAAGATGCGAGTATGACATTGAATGTTTCAAATTTATCGAATCAAGTTTATTTTATTCAATTGGAAAGAAATGGACTTAAAGAAACTTATCGCTTTGTAAAAATTTAATCTTTGAAATAAATATCTATAAATAAATTATTTATCCAACTGGAGCAATAAGAAATTCAGAATCATTATCCCATCAACAAACAAAGGATAATAATACCATTCGTCAACAACAGAAGCAGCAATTATTAATCTATATGAAAGTAATGCTGTAACTGTTGCTGCAGCTAATTTTCCAAAATCGAAATGCTGAAAGGTTGAGAACTGAAGAACTGCAATTAAAAAATACAATGCAAGGCACCATATAACAACCCTTATGGTTTTGCTTCGACCGAAAATAATGGGAATTGTTCTTATCCCGGCTGCCTCGTCGAACCGCACATCCCGCAAATCAAATGATAGGCACAATGAGAATATTAAAGCGATGCGCATCGAAAATACAGTTATAACTTCAAGTCCATTTACGTTTTCTTGATATTGAAAAGCAGGAAGTAATACCGTTATGGAACTCCAAACTATTGTAATCCAAATAATTTTTAAAAATCCAATGTTACGAAGTCTTCTGTATTTTCCTTTGAATCGTATAATTGGCAATTCATACAAAACAGAAATGCAACCCATGGGAATGACTAATAACCAAGCTGGAAAATTTAAATAAAAAACTGAGGAGGCTACCATACCACCTCCAAGCAAAGTAAGTATGAATAAAGCAAAGAGATATTTTTTCGACCAATTCAGTTGACGATTTCTACTTTCAGACAAAATTATTCGTAACGACAACATCCGATGACCACCATATAAAAACAATGTTGCAAAAAAAACCATTATGCTTATCGGATCTATACCAGTGGAAATCCCTAATAATATTTCAGTTTCCCAAACTAAAGCAGCTGCACATAAAGCAATAAACAAATTGCTATATAAAGACCATTCCAATATTTTAGTTAAAATAACTTTTGACAATTGCATTAAAAAAAATTTACTGTTTCAAATAACATCTTAGATATAAAATTACAAAGGAATATTCCCATGTTTTTTCTTGGGTGTCTTTACCGTTTTATTCTGTAGCATGGCAAATGTTTTTAACAATTTCAATCGAGTGTCTTCAGGTCTTATTACTTCATCTATGTAACCACGAGCTGCAGCACCATAAGGATTAGCAAATTTTTGTAGGTATTCTAATTCTTTCTCTTTCAATTTTGCCACCTTATCTTCTGCAGTTGCAATTTCTTTTTTAAAGATAATTTCTGCCGCGCCTTTTGCTCCCATTACTGCAATCTCAGCGCAAGGCCAAGCAAAATTCATATCAGCACCAATGTGTTTACTATTCATTACATCATATGCGCCACCATAAGCTTTTCTTGTTATCACAGTAACACGAGGAACAGTTGCTTCACAAAATGCATACAACAATTTAGCCCCATTCATAATTATACCATTCCACTCTTGATCTGTGCCGGGCATAAACCCAGGAACATCTTCAAACACTAACAACGGAATATTAAATGCATCACAAAACCTAACGAATCTTGCTGCTTTTACTGAAGCCTTTATATCCAAAACTCCAGCTAAAACGGCAGGTTGATTGGCAACTAAACCTATACTTCGCCCACCTAAACGAGCAAAACCAATTACGATGTTCTCAGCAAAATTTTTATGCACTTCGTAAAAACTATCCTTATCAATAACTCTCAATATAATTTCTTTTATATCATATGGTTGATTTGGGTTTTCAGGAATAACATTTTCAATTCCTTTTAATACTTCATCACCATGTTCATAGGCATAAAAAGGTGCCGGCTCTTCGCAATTCTGAGGGATATATGTAATCAGTTTCTTTAATTGATTTATACAATCAATTTCATTTACTGCAGTAAAGTGGGTAACTCCAGATTTTATTGCATGTGTCATAGCGCCACCTAAGTCTTCAGATGAAACCTCTTCATGTGTAACTGTCTTCACCACATTTGGCCCTGTAACAAACATGTATGAGGTATTTTCAACCATCATAATAAAATCTGTTATCGCTGGGGAATAAACTGCTCCACCGGCACATGGCCCCATGATAGCGCTTATTTGTGGCACTACCCCACTTGCCAATGTATTCCGATAAAAAATATCAGCATAACCTCCCAATGAAACTACACCTTCTTGAATGCGTGCCCCGCCACTATCATTCAACCCAATTAATGGGGCTCCATTCTCCATTGCTAAATCCATAAGACGACAAATTTTTGTAGCATGTGCCTCACTTAATGAACCACCAAAAACAGTAAAGTCTTGAGAGTACACATAAACCATTCGTCCGTTTATGGTGCCGTAACCAGTAATAACTCCATCACCTAAATATTGTTCTTTATGCATTCCAAAATCGTGTGTGCGATGTGTTACAAACATTCCGATTTCTTCAAACGAGCCCTCATCTATTAAGAAATGAATTCGTTCGCGAGCAGTTAATTTACCTTTCTTGTGCTGGTCATCTATCCTCTTTTTACCTCCACCAAACTCGGCTTCAGTTATTTTATGTTTAAGTATTTCTAATTTCTCTTTCATAAATTAAAATTATTTCGGGATAAATGTAATTGCTGAAGGTAATTTGAAAGATTTAATGAATGAAAATTTGTTTGCATCAATTTTAAAATTGTTGATTTCTGAAAACAAATTAAGAAAAGAGGAAGAAGATTGATTTTAATATTTCTTTTAAAATATTTAGTTAAAATCAGAATTGTGTATGAATTAAATAATTCAATATTCCATATTGATTGAAATATTCAAATATTAATTTCCTATAGGAAACTAAAAATATTTTTCGACTTGATGAATTCTGGAAGTACTTTTTTTAGTCTTTTATAAATTTACTTGAACAAAGAAAATTGCCCCCCCCTTTTAAAACCAGAATATATTCTCCACTTGAAAGAAATGCCGCATCAAATGAGAATTTATTATTTCCTTTTTTTACCCGTTCTTTAAATAATTGCTGAACTAATTTTCCATTCAAATCAAATAATTCAAATGAAACCTGCATCTCATTTGGAATTTTAAATTCATAGGTAATTATATCGCTAGCCGGATTTGGATAAACAGTTGATTCAAATGAAAAATCAGAAATTATTTTTTCTCCTGCAAATTGTTGAGTTGAATATTCTCCAATCCAGGTAGCGTGTCTTTTATTGCTTGCTCCATATGTTAATGCACACCAAACAACTCCCGGTTGATTATATTTCAGCTGAGAACCACTGTAATCACCCCACCGCTCAGATGCTCCAGCTAAGCTATTAACATAATTATCACCTGATCTTAAAACTGTAAGAGTAGAATAATCTCCTGAACCATTTGATCTTATTGCAGCGCAACCTGCAAAAACATTTACTGCTGTAAAATCAAATCCGATTATAGAAGTATTATCAGTAGAATTTACACCGGCATACGAAATATTCGCATATCCATATTCCAAAGTATCATTGGATATAGTATTACCGTTTACTGAAGGATTAGAAAATATGCTATTCATAATACCATGAAATATTGCAGCTTTATTTAACACTGTATCTCTTGAATTAGATACAAACTGTATTTTATCATTTTGGAAAAAAGCTCCTAAAATTCTTCCATCATTGGTTGCAAAAGTTTGCCCTCCTCCTTGCAAAGCCTCAGGTGGAACATGATAATTTAAATTAGAATGAATCAAAGCAATATCAATATTAAAGGACGGAGCATTTAAAGTATCTGTTATTTCAACTAAAAAAACACTATCGCATGAAACAGAAAAATTTTTGTTGGATAGAAAATATTGATTAGGTCCGTAGGGGCTACTTCCGCCTTTTACGGGACAAAGATTTCTGATGGGTTTATTATTAAAATTGATATCATGAAAAATTCCGGTTGAAAGAGTATCGCCATCATATCCATCCCACTTATTTATCTGCCAGATAAAAGTTTCGGCAAAACCCGTTTGCCATGGCTCATCATTTCTTAATAAATTTCCGGTAAGAAATAACTCTTCGTGGCTTATACTCATCATTGGAAAATCAGTCCATAAAGAATCATTGAATGGATTACCAGGAAGTGTATAAAAGTTCCAGTTCATTAAGGGATCATTGGTTTGAGAAAAACCCAATATATAACTCGAGGTTGAATCAGTAAAACCATTAAGACATGCCATAATGAATCTGTCTGCTTCAGGATCATATATAACCTTTGGGTCAAAATGTTCATTAGGCAAACCCAATGCATTACAAAATGCAAATAGCGAAATTGCAGTATAAGCAGTATCTAAATCCAAATCATAAAATCGAATGGTTGTATTAATAACAGAAATCAATTTGTTTCCATTAGAAATTGCCATGTCATTATCGTTAGGAACTGACCCGTTAAAACCATTACCAATAAAATTACGGTGAAGTATTGGACCATCAACAAAAGCCCTGTTATCTTCTTTTATTGTATTTGTATTGTTAGCAGAATATTTTTTGTTTGCAATCTCTTTTACATTATTTAATTCAATCATATCTGATTCAACTAAAGGCATTTCCAAATTCTGCAAAACGGGATTCCAATCAGTTTCAATCGATCTGGGACTAACTATCGCCTTAACAGGAAAATTAAAAAGTGATTTTTTGAAATTCACCTGAGCTGTAATGTCAAAATTAACTATAAAAAAAAATACAATTGTTATTGATAGAAAATGGTTATTCATAATTAAAATTATGTTAAAATAAAAATAAAATAAAAAAAGCGCAATTGTGATTAAGGTGTTTTGTTTCCGGATGCTATTAAATACACCTTCAAATTACAGGATTTAAAATTCATTTGCCTAAGAAAAACGAAGAGTCTTAAAAGTGCAAAGCAATCTTCCAGGTAACGTTAATTCAGGTATTTTAAACAACAGATATAAAAAACTAAGTAGGCTTTAATTAATGGCCACAATATACGGAAGATTATCATAAAGACAGATTCAAAAGTATTGTAAAGCTCTCTGATTATATTTTTAAAGACTTAAAACCTATAAAATTTCTTAATTATAGTTTTTAAAAGAATAAAGCTAATTTTTTATAAATTTTTTGTTTCAAAAAAAATATTTTCTCTACCTGAGAACGAGTACGCATTAACACTTAAGAATCCAATCTTAAGAGATTAGTTATAGATTAAAGAATGAACTAATTGAAAAATTAAAGTTTGTTTTTGAAAAAAAAAGTAGGCACAAAAATGTGAAAAAATATTTCTCGTGGTTTAAATCGGAATGAAATAAAAGCAAACTAAAAAATGGCACCTATTAATTCTTCAATGCAATCTTATAAACTTCTAAGGCTCTCAACCTTGCAATTTTATGATCAACAATGGGAAGAGCATAGTTTTCAGTTTCAAATTCAGGCACCCATTTCCGAATATAGATATTGTTTGGATCAAATCTTTTTGCTTGAGCAGATGGATTAAAAATCCTAAAATATGGAGCCGCATCACAACCCGTTGAAGCGGCCCACTGCCAACCGCCATTGTTACTACTCAGTTCAAAATCAATCAATTTAATTGCAAAATATGCTTCGCCCCATCGCCAATCAATTAACAAATCTTTAGTCAAAAAACTTGCAACAATCATTCGCACTCGGTTATGCATAAATCCAGTTTCGTTCAGTTCTCTCATTCCAGCATCAACAATTGGAAATCCAGTTTTACCCTCACACCACAACTGAAATTCCAATTCATTATTTCGCCATATAATAGCATCATACTTTTTTTTGAATGCTGAATAAACAACATGAGGAAAATGATAAAGAATCATCATATTAAATTCCCGCCAAATTAATTCAGTTAAATATTGATCACTTAATTGAATGGATTGACGAACTAACTCGCGTATACTAATTGTTCCAAACCTTAAATGAACACTCAATCTTGAAGTGCCTTTAATTGCTGGAAAATTTCTTGTGTCAAAATAATTTTTAACTATTGATTCATCAAAAATTTTAGATGGAAATTTAATATTATCTTTTAAAAATCCAATTTGTTCCAAAGTTGGAATTGGTTTATTTTCATGTTTAATAAAATTATTGAAATACTGTTCTGTTAAAAATGGTTTAACAAAAGTATCGGTAAGTTTCGCGCGCCATTTTTTACTGTACGGTGTGAAAATGGTATAGGGTGTACCATCATCTTTCATCACTTCATCTTTTTCAAAAACAACTTGATCCTTAAATGAATGAAGGGTAATTCCTTTCTTATTTAAAAAAATCTTTAAATCAGCATCTCTTTTTAAACCATAGGGTTCATAATCGTGATTAATAAAAACATTTTTTATTTTATATTCTTTTAATAAATTACTCCAAACATCTTTAGGCCTACCTATTTTTACAATCAATGAAGAACCCAAATTAGTTAATTCACATTGAATTTGTTCCAGAGCTTGATGAATAAAATTAACCCTTCGATCTTTTTTATCATCTAAATCATCTAATATTTCTTTGTCAAAAATAAACAACGCAAGTACAGGCAAGCCATTAGACAAAGCGTGATACAAAGCAGCATTATCTTTTAGTCGCAAGTCTCTTCTAAACCAAACTACATTAACTGAATTATTCATCCTCCTTTTGAAATATGAGAATAGAACATCTCAGCGAGCTGTTTTGTTTTAATGTTAGTAAAATGTTTAACTTTAATTGTTTCTACAGAACGAATTCCCTTTGAAATATTAGTAAGAAATAATTCATCGGCCTCCATCACATCATTGATTGAAACAATTCTTTCTTCAACAATAATATTATTTAATCTTGCAAATGCGATTAAATTTTTTCTAAACACGCCCCCTATACATGCTTCACTTAAAGTTGGCGTAATAATTTTATTTTCTTTCCAAATAAATACATTAGATGAAGTAGCATCAGCAATATTTCCATTTGAATTTAATATTAATGCATCGTCTACCTTATTAACGCATTTCCATCTTGAAGCCATTACATACACCTGCGAATTACATGTTTTAAAATTCATTACTGGATTAAAAGACTTTTTCCAATCCTCAAAAATTAAAACTGAAATTCCATCATTATACCACTGATAATTTTTCAATTCCGGATTAAAAGATTCAATAAAAAATTCCACATCGTCGTTAATTGGCTCGTATAATCCTGCATTGGCACGATAAACCTGGATTCGAACGATAGAATTGCCCACTACTTTATTAGCAATTAACAATTCAGAAACAATCTTTAAAAAATAAGCGGAAGAAAAACAATCAGGAGGAACAAATCCAAGCGCTTTCATTCCAGAAAATAATCTCAATATATGGTCTTCGAAAAAAGAAAATTCTCCATTTATTATTCTAAACCCTTCAAACATTCCATCGCCATATCGAAGAGCACGATTAGTTGAAATAAAATGTGGTTCAATGGCAGAAACAATTTCACCATTTAATGAAATAAATTGATGCTGCATAAATTATTTACAGTGAATCTTTATATCATTATAAGCATCAATACTACCCAATTCTCCTGCTCTACTTAAGTGCAAACATCCTGCATCTAAATCGCCCTTGCCTATTTCTGACAATCCTTTTAAATAAAAAGCAGTTGCATAATCTGGCTTCATTTTTATAACAATATTATAACTGTCAATTGCGTCATCCCATTTTTTTATTTCTGCATATGCAAGCCCCCTGGTAATATAAGTGTCGATTAGCTTTTGAAAGTATCCCGTATTTTTATTTTTAGAATTTTCGTATGCGGCTGAATACATATCAATTGCTAAATTATAATCACTGATGGCCCCTCGATTATCATCAAGTTTAACTTTATAAAATCCCCGGAAATAAAGTGCCTCCGCGCTACTTACTGATTTAAATTTATCTAAATTTAAAAACCTAGTATAATCTTGAACAGCATTAATGTATTGCCCTAACTCACCGACACAAAATGCCCTATAGAAAAAACAATATTTTATATTTGGAAAGGTGGAATCAGTTAAAACCTTGGAAAAAGCACTTGCTGCGTTTTGATAATTCTGTAATTTAAAATTAACAATTCCGAGTTGATAAAAAGATTCGCCACACAAATTACTTTTACAATTATCTAAAGATATAAAAACATCTAAATCAATAAGTGCATTAACTAAATCATTCAATCCAATTTTTGCTTTTGCTCTCCATAGAAAAGCAAATTTAAACTCTTCAGTTGACGGATATTCGCCAATCACTTTGTCGCAATATAAAATTGATTGAATAAATTTATTCTCCATTAAACACACATAAGCTGAGTCTATAAAAACTTTTTGTGGTTGCAAGCGCATACTATCACTTAAAGACATTGAGCGTGTTTCGTCAACAAACTCATCCTGAATTAAAGAATCAATCTGAACAGAATCCGGTTCAAAAAATTGTTCTTCGTTTTTTTTCTTTTTCTTCTTTACCCGAATAGAATCCGACTTAAGCTTATATATATCATTTGAATTACTTATAGGAATTAAGGTTGAATCTTCTATTAATTCACGACTACTTTTTGCCGACCTTCTTTTAGGAATTGAATCAACTGCAAAGGAAGAATTTTCAAAAAAAATTGACGAATAATCAACGGTATATCCATTGGCAACCTTTGAAATTTTGTTGTTTTTTTTATGTTTCACTGATACTGATTCTTGTATCGTTCTTCGTTTCGGTTCACTTAAACGAGTTTCAAATTTTATATAAGCATCTTGCGCTAATGCACATTGATGAACATTAAAAAATAATCCAAAAAAAAACAATGTATTACAAAGTGATTTCATCTTATTACATCCAACTCAAATAATAATTTTTGTCTTCAATACCAAGTGCAACTTCGGTTAACATAAGAGGATTAAAAGTATCAATCATTACAGCCAACTCCTTTGTTTCCTTTGCACCAATACTTTTTTCAACGGTTCCAGGATGAGGCCCATGCGGGATTCCACCTGGATGTAATGAGAACATTCCACGCTCCACATGTTTACGGCTCATAAAATCACCAGCAACGTAATAAAGCAACTCATCTGAATCTACATTACTATGGTTGTAAGGCGCAGGAACTGAAAGCGGATGATAATCATACATTCTCGGAACGAATGAACAAACAACAAAATTATGCCCTTCAAATGTTTGATGAATTGGTGGCGGCATGTGCAATCTACCAGTGATAGGTTCATAGTCGTGAATACTAAAAGCCCAGGGATAAGCATATCCATCCCACCCAACAACATCAAAAGGATGATATGCATAATGATATGGATACATCATTCCTTTCTTCTTTATGTAAATTAAAAAATCTCCTTTTTCATCATGTGTTTTTAATTCCGTCGGAACCTTAATATCGCGCTCACAGTAAGGTGAATGCTCAAGCAACTGACCAACTTCATTCAAATATCTCTTCGGGGGGCGAATGGCTGAGAAAGATTCTAAAACTAACAATCTATTATTTTCGTCTTGAAATTCTAATTGATAAATCGTACCCCTAGGTATAACGATATAGTCACCATATACAAAATCAATTTTACCGTACATAGTGTGAAGAGTACCACTCCCTTCGTGAATAAAAATCAATTCATCAGCCTCTCCATTTTTATAAAAATGGTCAATCATGCTTTTTTGGGGGACTGCTACAGCAATTGTAACATCATTATTCAACATTAAAATTTTACGTGCTTGTAGAAACTGCTCAACGGGCTCCACATTAAACCCATGAAAACTTCGATTTTGCAAATGTTTTTTCATAGCAATTTTGGGTTCCACACTAAAGGCTTCATCAATTCCAATTATTGCAGTTGGTGGATGATTATGATACAATAATGAATACACACTTGAAAATCCTTCAGTTGAAAAAAGTTGTTCAGAATATAAAGAACCATCAGTCTTGCGAAACTGAGTATGGCGCTTGGCGGGAATTTTTCCCCTGCTCATGTAAAAAGGCATTAGTAGAAAGTGTTTTAAAGAATAACAAAAGTAAAATATATATAAGATTAATTATGAAAAAAAAACTGTTAAAATTTTACTCAACCTATCTAACAAATGTCGTATGCCCATTCTCTCACATTGTCGTTCCATCATAATAATTGAGTTCGAATTATTTAACAAGGAAAAAAATCAATAAGCTTAAGACTTCAATAAGCCCAAAACTGCTTTAGCAGCTTTCATTGAAGCACCCTTGCTACCCAATAATTGCCGCAATTCTGAATAATCATTCAATATTTTAACTCGATGAACTTCATTATTTAATAAACTCAGGAGTTCTGACTCCAAAGTTCCGTTAACACAATCATGCTGAATAAATTCTTTTACAGCTTCTCTGTTTAAAATAATATTCACAGGAGAAATCCATTTCACTTTAATTAATTTTTTTGCAATAAAATAAGTAAGCCCACTTGTTTTGTAACAAACCATTTGTGGAACATTTAAAAGTGCAGCCTCTAAAGTTGCCGTTCCAGAATTTACAATCGCTGCTTTCGATTGCTTAAGAACTCTTGGTGTGTCATCCCATATTATTTCAATATTGCGCCGATTAAAATTTGAATACAATTCCTTTCCCATGGATGAAATTCCAGCAACAATAAATTTTTCGGAATAATATTTTTCGGCAATTTTTAAAAACAAAGGTGTCATTGAATCTATCTCCTGTTTTCTGCTTCCAGGTAATAACGCAATTTTATTTTTTTCTATTTTTAGGGTGTTTGTTTCATTGAGCGCATCAATTAATGGGTGTCCCACAAATTTTACATCGAAATTGTAATTTTTATAAAAATCAACTTCGAAAGGAAAAATACAAAGCATTAAATCAACATATTTTTTAATTGTGTGAACTCGTTTTTCGTTCCATGCCCATAATTTGGGGGATATATAATAACAAGTTTTAAAATTATTTTCTTTCGCCCATCTAGCAATGCGCAAATTAAATCCAGGATAATCAACCAACACAATTACATCTGGTTTAAACCTTAAAATATCTTCTTTGCATTTATTTAGTAACAATGAAATTTTTCGGATATTTTTTAAAACTTCCCAAAAACCCATAAATGCAGTATCACGGTAATGATGAACCAACTCCACACCTGCTTGTTGCATTCGTTCACCACCAAAGCCGCGAAGTTTTGCTTCAATGTCCAATTGAATTAATGATTTAGCAAAATTAGAGGCGTGCAAATCGCCGGATGCTTCTCCTGCAATAATATAATATCGCATATTAGTTTGTGACTAATCCTTTATAGAAATAAATAATAATTCCGGCAACAAGAAATAATGTCACACCAGCAATTCCTTTTAATGATTGATCTTTTTTTGAACGACTAAAAGAGCCCGCAGGAATAACATTTGTGACCACACTTATAATACATAAAAATTGAAGTTTAAAGGCTCCATCAGGAATTAAATTCTTTTCAAGAAGAACGGATTTTATTTCGTAAAAAATTACAAAACAGATTATCGGATATAGCAAACCAATTAATAAGCCCACTAAAATTTTATCCTGACGAAACATATTATTTCCAAAATGAATTTATACTAGAAATTGCGTGATGAGCCGTTAGATCAAATTGAACAGGAACAACAGAAACAAAACAATTCTTCAACGCCCATTCGTCGGTATCATCTCCTGGGTCATTATTAATAAATTTTCCAGTTAACCAATAATATTTTCTTCCACGAGGGTCTAATCGTTCGTTATAATCTTCTTCATACTTTGCTATTGCTTGTCGGCAAACACGAATTCCTTTTATTTGTTTGTAATGCACGTCAGGAATATTCACATTCAATAAAGTATTGGGTGGAAGTCCGTGTTCTAAAACACTTTTTGCAATTCTTTTTGCATATTTTTTTGGTGCGGTCAAATCAGCATTGAAAGAACAATTTAAATATGAAAATCCAATTGCATTGATTCCTTCAATGGAGGCTTCCATAGCAGCCGACATAGTTCCACTGTACAATATATTAATTGAAGAATTACTACCGTGATTTATTCCACTCACACACAAATCAGGTTTCCTTTTTAAAATCTTATTAACTGCCAATTTTACGCAATCAACCGGAGTTCCGTTGCATTGATAACTATCTACATCTTCAAAAAGATGAACTAATTCAATCCTCAAAGGGCTATCAAGCGTTATAGCATGCCCCATTCCTGACCGTGGAGAATCAGGAGCGACCACAACAACCTTCCCTAATTCCCGCATAGATTCTACCAATGATCGAATGCCGGTTGATGAAATTCCGTCATCATTTGTAACAAGTATTAGTGGCTTATTTGAATAGGATTTTTTAACTGATTTTGATAACATAAATTAATTGGTTCACAAATCTAAAAAATTAACATTTGATATTTTATGCACTTAATAATCTAAATATTTAAAATTAACTTAAAAAAAAGCTTCGAAAAGAGCGTGTCTATGATTAATTTATTCTTGTCTAAACTTAACCGATTTTTATTATCAAAACAAACTCGTTTGATTACTTTTTTTTCCTGGTTTTTTATTCTCTTTCTTTTTTGATGATGGCTTTATTTCCCATTCTACATCAGCTTTGCGATTAAACAATTCGACATTTGCAACATCTTTCATCTTTGAAAGATGTTTTGAATTTTTAGTTGTCGATTTTAATTTTTTATTTACTGATTTAGAATCAATAATTTTTTTCTGAATATCTTTTGCCTTTTGAGAAAATGGTTGATTAAAGGAAGGTTGAATTGCCAAATATTTTTTTTCAACAGAAATCTTTACGTTCTTCTCTCCAATCCATTCTGCCTCTAAAAAATCATTTTCACAAATCTTGTTTCCAACTGCTTTCCATGTTTTTATCTCAACTGTTTTAGCCACATTTATTTTTTCTTCTTTCGGATCCTTCTTCTTGCCTGATTTTAAAAATAATCTTGGCTCACTTGAAACGGTGATTGCAACAGTGAAGGATCCATCCTCTTCTGGAACAAAAGAAAATTTCTTATCAAGTGTTTGAGTTTCAATTAAAAATCTTTTTAAATAATAACTCTTATTTCCTGCATGGTAATAAAGAGCTGAAAGAACTGAAGTGGCGTTGAATTTTTCGATTAAGAGCAACTGCGATGGATCAAACTTATTAGTTAGTTCGGTGTTTGTAATTTCATAAGTTCCATCTTTAAAAACAGAAAGAATGGTTTCTCCGTCTTCAAAATTTCCAAGATATATTCCTTTTTCTTCCGTATTTAATTTTCCGAATTGTGCGTCGAACCACAACTTTTTTCCACTAATCATTGGCGCACCTTTCGATTTTAACTTCACATTTCTAACGCTGTGTTTTGTTATAATATTTCCGATTGATCCTCTTCCCTTTACCGCTATTTCTTTAAAGTCATATTCAAAAAATTTAATGCGAGCACTAGAAGAAGAATTCAATGAAACAGTTACAATTTCATTTTCGCCATTTGGATTTACAGAAAAATAAAGAACCTTGCTACCATCACTTCCTTTTGTTAAATCATATTCCTTATCTCTTGTAATTCCAGTAACATTAAATCGTTTCACCAAAGAAGGACCCGTTTTACCATCCTGGTAAATCATATGATAAACAATACGATCATCATTCTTATTAAATATACTTATAAAAAGAATATCCTTTCCGACAAAAGTTTTTTCTGCCACACGGGTCACCATCATTTTTCCATCCTTTCGAAATACAATCATATCATCAAGATCAGAACAGTCACAAACGAATTCATCCTTTCTCAATCCGAAACCAATAAAGCCCTCTGATCTGTTAACATATAATTTCTGATTGGCAATAGCTACGCTCTTTGCTTGTATAGTGTCAAATAATTTTATTTCAGTTTTGCGTTCTCTCCCCTTTCCATATTTTTTCAAAAGATTTTCAAAATATTCTATTGCATAATCTTTCAAGTGTTCCAGATTATATTTTACTTCTTTCATTTGCGCCTCCACCCCTTTAATGTGTTCGTCAGCTTTAAATGCATCAAACTTTGAAATGCGCTTGATTTTAATTTCAGTCAAACTCAATATGTCTTCCTCAGTAATTACCCTACGAAACAACTTCTTATACTTCTGCAAGCCTTTATCAATGGCGGTTATTACTGCTTCCCAGGTTTCGCATTCTTCAATGTCGCGATAAATTCTTTTTTCAATAAATATTTTTTCAAGGGATGAAAAATGCCAGTCTTCCTCTAACTCTCCCAATCTAATTTCCAATTCACGCTTTAATAAATCAATAGTGTTGTCAGTACTAATTTTCAGCAATTCGGAAGCGGAAACAAAATTCGGCTTGTCGTTAATAATGACACAAGCACTAGGGGAAATTGAAATTTCACAATCGGTGAAAGCATACAATGCATCAATAGTTATGTCAGGAGAAATACCAGGCGCCAACTGAATTTCCACCTCTACATCTGCAGCAGTGTTGTCAACAACTTTTTTAATTTTTATTTTTCCATTATCATTTGCTTTAATAATCGAATCGATAAGTTGTGTTGTTGTTACACTAAAAGGAACATCCTTTATAACCAATGTTTTTTTATCCCGTTCCTCTATTCGCGCACGCACTCGGACTTTGCCACCACGAGCACCATCATTATAATTGGTAACATCAATTAATCCGCCCGTTAAAAAATCTGGATACAAAGAAACTTTTCGTCCACGAATAACATCAATAGCCCCCTTTAATAATTCGCAAAAGTTATGTGGTAGAACTTTGGTTGATAATCCAACAGCAATACCTTCTACCCCTTGCGCTAATAATAATGGAAATTTTACTGGTAGCGTTAATGGCTCTTTTTTTCTCCCATCATAACTCAGTTGCCAACGAGTAGTTTGAGAATTAAAGACTACATCAAGTGCAAATTTTGAAAGTCGTGCCTCTATATAGCGAGGAGCGGCGGCGGAATCCCCTGTTCGAACATCGCCCCAATTTCCTTGTGTTTCGATTAATAAATCTTTCTGCCCAATGTTGACCATTGCATCTCCAATGCTTGCATCGCCATGAGGATGATATTGCATTGTTTGCCCAATAATATTCGCAGCTTTATTAAAACGGCCGTCATCCATTTCTTTCATCGCATGAAGAATACGACGCTGAACTGGCTTAAATCCATCTTCAATAGCTGGAACAGCTCGCTCTAATATTACATAAGATGCATAATCTAGAAACCAGTCAGTGTACATAGTTTCTACATGTTTACTCTCCTGCAGTGAACTCTTTTTTTCTTCTTCGCTCATTATTTAAACCTAAATTTCAATTCTTATAAAATTATTTATTCCTGTAACTATTAAACTGCTTCTGTTACTTCTTCTTCCTTTTCCACTAAATCCTTATCAAATCTTAAATTACCTATAATGAATTCCTGCCTTGCAGGAGTATTTTTTCCCATATAATATTCTAATAAATGTTGAATGCTCATTTCAGGTTTTAATATAATCGGGTCTAATTTTATTTCATCCCCTATGAAATTTGCAAACTCATCAGGAGAAATTTCACCCAATCCTTTAAATCTTGTAATCTCTGGCTTACCTGTTAATTTTCTTATCGCCTTTTGCTTTTCATCTTCCGAATAACAATAAATAGTTTCCTTCTTATCTCGAACCCTGAATAAAGGCGTATCAAGAATATACACATGACCATTTTTAACCAAATCAGGAAAAAACTGCAAGAAAAAAGTAAGTAACAGCAACCGAATATGCATACCGTCTACATCAGCATCGGTGGAAATAACAACTCTGTTGTAACGAAGATTTTCCAACCCCTCTTCAATATTTAAAGCATGTTGCAACAAATTAAATTCTTCATTTTCATAAACAATTTTTTTAGTTAATCCATAACAATTGAGTGGTTTTCCACGCAAACTAAAAACAGCTTGTGTTTCAACATCTCGAGATTTGGTAATTGATCCGCTTGCTGAATCTCCTTCCGTAATAAACAATGTCGTGTTCAGCACATTTTCTTTTTTCTGGTCTTCATTTAAATGCAATCGACAATCACGGAGCTTTTTATTATGAAGGTTTGCTTTTTTTGCGCGTTCATTTGCCAACTTACGAATGCCAGAAAGTTCTTTTCGTTCACGCTCACTTTGCATGATGCGGTGTAACAAGGCCTCCGCAGTAGAAGGATTTTTATGTAAAAAATTATCCAGCTCTTTAACCATAAAATCTACAATGAAACTTCTCATAGATGGACCTCCTTCATAAACATATTGCGAACCCAGTTTGGTTTTTGTTTGTGATTCAAAAACAGGTTCCTGCACACGAACACTTACGGATGCAATAATTGATTGCCTGATATCATTTATGTCAAAGTCTTTCTTGTAAAAATCACGAAGCGTTTTAACCATCGCTTCTTTAAAAGCCTGTAAGTGGGTTCCACCCTGTGTGGTATGCTGTCCATTTACGAATGCATAATATTCTTCGCCATACTGATTATCGTGTGTGAAAGCAACTTCAATGTCTTCTCCTTTTAAATGAATTATCGGATAACGAATTTCATCAGCATTTGATTTACGTTTTAATAAATCAAGCAAACCATCTTTGGACAAATATTTCTTTCCATTAAAATTAATATTGAGTCCAGCATTTAAAAAACAATAATTCCAAATCTGATTTTCTACAAATTCAGGAATGTAACGATAGTTACGAAATACTTTTTCGTCTGGTGTGAATTCAACAAATGTTCCGTTTTGTTCGGATGATTTTTCTTCCTTGGTTTCTTTTTTTAGAACGCCTGTTATGAATTCAGCAACTTTTGTTTTTCCTTCTCGCCAAGCCTGTACTTTAAAAGAAGATGAAAGCGCATTTACAGCTTTGGTGCCTACTCCATTTAAACCAACACTTTTTTGAAAAGCATTCGAATCATATTTGCCTCCAGTATTTATTTTACTTACACATTCTACTAATTTTCCCAATGGAATCCCTCTTCCATAGTCTCGAACTTTTGCTGAATGATCCGTTAATTCAATGTCTATATTTTTTCCGTGCCCCATTGTGTATTCATCAATACAATTGTCAATGGTTTCTTTAAGCAACACATAAATACCATCATCCATTGCACTGCCATCGCCCAATTTACCAATGTACATTCCAGGACGAAGTCGGATATGCTCCTTCCAATCCAACGATTTTATACTGTCTTCATTATAAACAAATTTCTTTTCCGTCATTTAACCAATAATTATTTTTTTATATTTAAGTGTTGTGTGCAATGTAATTCCATAGAAAAAAAGAAGAATTTGTTTGTTCCCACCTTCATTTGTGGATATTCTTATTGAAGAAATAATATGAAATCTAGAATGATTTTAAAATGTAAATGCCTCAAAAAATTAATAAAAAAAAAGAAATTTATATGAACTTATGTTTCACTGTCTTTTTATATTGCACCAAAATTAAAATCGTGATTAAACATTATTTATTTCTATTCATACTATTTACATCGTCTACTATTTCAGCGCAACAAACACCCGTCCCTGAAAAACCAAAAATAATTGTTGGAATTGTGGTCGATCAAATGCGATACGATTTCTTATATCGCTACTATGAAAAATATGGAGATAATGGTTTTAAAAGATTAATAACCCAAGGTTTTAATTGCAAAAACATTCAGTATAATTATGTTCCTACTTATACCGGACCTGGACATGCCGCAATATATTCAGGAAGTGTTCCAGCTATAAATGGGATTATTTCGAACAAATGGTTTAACAAAGAAAATAATTCAATAGTCTATCTAACAAAAGATGATAATTACAAAACAGTTGGCGCTAAAAATGCAAATGGTGCCGTGTCGCCACAGCAATTAATTACAACAACATTTACCGATCAGTTACGACTATCAAATAATTTTCAATCGAAAGTAATTGGGATCTCATTAAAAGATAGAAGTGCTATTCTTCCAACTGGTCACACGGGAAACGCTGCTTATTGGTTAGATGGAATTACTGGAAATTGGATCACTAGTTCATTTTACATGAACACTTTACCAAAATGGGTTAATGATATAAACGATGAGCAACAATCCAAAAAATATCTATCACAAAATTGGAACACCTTAATTCCGATTGAACAATATACTGAGAGCACTAAGGATAGCGTTGAATATGAATCTTCATTACCATCAGATACCAAAATCACCTTTCCACATCACCTTTCCGATTCCACAGTGGTTAAATATGATCTAGTAAAATACACCCCATTTGGAAACACTTTATTAAAAGATTTTGCAATTAGCACTATAAAAAATGAGTCTTTGGGAAAAAGATCCTCAACTGATTTTCTTTCAATTAGTTTTTCTGCTACCGATTATGTCGGTCATTTATTTGGTCCTAACTCTATTGAGACAGAAGACACTTATATAAGGTTAGATAAAGACCTTGCCGATTTTTTTTCCTTTATGGATTCATGGATTGGAAAAAACAATTACCTGATTTTTTTAACCGCCGATCATGGTGTTGCACCCATTGCCGGATTAGCAAATGAATACAACATTCCTGCTGGCATAATAAATGAGGTGGTATTACTGGATTCAATGAAAAAAATATTGAATAAATCATTGGGAGATACAGGAATCATTCTTGCCTTTGAAAATCAACAGTTGTATTTAAACCATTCAATACTTGAAAGTAAAAACAAAACAAATAATGATGTTTTAAAATTGATTCAGCCTTTATTACTTAGACAAAAAGGATTTTACAATTCATTTATAATAAATGAATTAAATAATACGACAATGCCCGACCAATTAAAATCAATTCTTAACAATAGTTTTCATCCAAAACGAAGCGGAGACCTAATGATTTTATATGAACCCTACTGGTATGGGGATATAATAAAAGGCACAACACATGGAGCTATTTTTTCTTACGATGCCCATGTTCCACTATTATGGTATGGATGGAAAATAAAACAAGGTGAATCATCCAATTTGAATTATATAACCGACATAGCTCCTACCCTTTGTAACTTTTTAAACATTCAGGAACCGAATGGGAACATCGGAACTGTAATAAATTTTATTAAGTAGTTGTTCAAATAAGTAATGCAAATAAAAACGGAGGCTCTAAAGTCTCTTCAAATTATTCCTGGTGTTGAAAAATCAAATGTCGGAGATTTACATTTATTAAGAATAATAAATATTAAGGATTTAAAAAGCAAAAATCCACACCAATTATACGATCAAATGACTGCATAACGGTAAGTACACATGTGCTACAGTAAGGCTTAAAATATATTTGCGGCATCTATAAGCAAATGAGTTCTAAGAATTAATGGAATAGATATGCTCTAATAAAAAAAAGGGCAGAGTATTTAATCCGCCCTCTTAGGATTGCAAATATTATTTTAACCTAATTCTTAACTATTACCTTATTGATAATTTCCGTTCCTGCTATAATTCTAATTAAATAAAAACCTGTTGAAAGTTCTGATGTGTTGATGACTTCATTTTCTTCAGCGTTAATTTTTTGGAACATCATGCGCCCATGAAGATCAAATATCTTTATTTCGTTTTTTTCAAAAATATTTTGAACTTCAATATTATTTGTAAATGGGTTTGGGAATATTTCAATATTAGAAATTGAAACAGAATAAATTCCATCCCCTAGATAATTAAAAGGTATGGATTCATTTTGGCACCCTGAAGAATCGGTAATCAATACCGAATAATCACCAACCTGAGAAGCTGCATTATAAACTGAATTAGTAGCCCCACTAATAATGGACCCGTTTAAAAGCCATTGATAGGTAATTGCAAAAGGTGAATTACATTGAAGTAAACCACCTGATTGTGTAATGATTGGTATGGGAGGTAAAGACAACACTACCGCAGTAACTGAGACAGTCGTTTCACAATTAGAACTATTGGTGGCGGTCATAAGATATGTTGTTGTAACAATGGGTGTCAGTGTTAATGATGAACCATTGAGAGCACCTGGATTCCATTCATAAGACCACAAAGAATCACCAGTTGCAATTGCCAATATATTTTCGCCACTGCAAATAACCGCTGGAAAAACACTTGCCGTAGAAATTGGTGTATCTGCAACAGTTGTAGAAACAATATTTGAAATTCCTGTGCAACCATTCACATCGGATACATTAACAGCAAAAGATCCAGCTGATTCAACCACAATAGTTTGAGAATTAGAACCATTTGACCAACTGTATGTGTTGAAACCACTACCTGCATCGAGTATGATGGAAGTCCCTTCGCAAATTGCACTTGCACCACTTAATGAAATTATTGGAGTTAAAACCGTTCCAATTGATTCTAATATGGAGGCGACACCTGTACACCCATTTGAATTAGTGACAGTAACTGAGTAGGTACCAGCCAAGGCAACAGCAATTGTTTGTGTACTTGCTCCTGTTGACCAGCTATAAATATTAAATCCAGTTCCTGCATCAAGCACAGAAGTGCCCCCGGCACAAATTGTAGATGCCCCTGCAATAGCTGGCGTTGGTAATGAATTAACTACAACTTGGGTTGAGGTTGAACTTGCTGAACATCCATTTGAATTGGTAACCGTTAAAGAATAATTTGCACTTGAATTAGCAATTATGGACTGGGTAGTTGCACCCGTTGACCAAAGATAACTTGTTAAGCCAGCAGTACCAATAAGAGAAACGCTTCCACCCTGACAAAAAGAAGTAGCCCCACCTGGTGTAATAATTGGTGCAGGGGGGAGTGGATTAACTACTATGACAGCCGAATTTGCAAATGCAAGACAGCCGCCACTATTAGTAACCGTAACACTATAAACTCCCCCACTAGTCACATTAATGGTTTGTGTAGTTGCATTATTGGACCATAGGTAAGATAAAAAACCACTTCCTGCATCAAGCGTTACACTCCCACCTGAACAAAAAGTTGTAGTACCATTAGCAGTAACAGTTGTAATTGCCGAACATTGTGGAATAACAAGAGTGGAAGTGTAAATATTATCGCCACTTGAACTATTATTATTATTTGAACAATTAAACGCACCATAAAATGTTACTGTGCCAGTTCCTGCTGCGGGTGCAGTCCAATTAAATGTCCATGGATGCGAACCCGTAAACCCAGTAGTGCCGGCTGTTTTTTGTTCAATATATTTTGTAGAAACAATTTGAGTATTAACCAAATCAGTTACCACCAAGGTTCCAAGATAAGTTCCTGTAGAACTTTGAGGAGAAATCTGAAAACCAAACCTCACGCAACCTGATTGACTTGCTGTAGCTGTTATAGTATAAGTTTGGCCTGGAACATACCCAGTAACAGGAACATTGCTTGTTATCCAACCAACCACCGCAGTTACAGCCATGCCAGTATGACACCCGCTAGCGCATGTTGCCCCCCCATCTCCGGGCGATCCTGTTTTTCCAGGTGGAGGCCCACCAGAACTAGTAAATGCATTCTCAGCAATTACAGTTAATAAAAGTATCAGAATAACAGATGAGAAAACAGCAACTAAATTTCTTTTCATTTATCTAGTATTTAATTGTAATGTACTATTATTTACTAACCCCCAAAAAATATTTCTAAATATTTGAAATAAAAAGAGGCAATTTTTGTGAGACCGCCTCTTTAACTTTATTTTTTAAATTCTTTTACGCTTGTGCAGTTGGCACACCAAAATTCATATTCATACCTGGAAAATCTTCCATGTCGGCTATCTCACCATTTAGGCTTTCAAATTTTTTAATGTTTTCATTTAATGCCTTTAGAAAACGTTTGGCATGTTGTGGCGTAAGTACTATTCGAGCTTTCACTTTTGCCTTTGGAATACCAGGCATCATTTTAATAAAATCTAAAATGAATTCTTGATTGCTATGTGTGATAATTGCGAGGTTGCTATAAATACCCTCTGCAATTTCTTCAGTTAGTTCAATATTGATTTGGTTCTCGGCCGGTGGGTTTTTCTTTTCCATAATTTTTATGATTTAAAAAGAAAACCGCTCCAATAAATTGGAGCGGTTTGAATTATTTATTTAAAATTAATCACTCATCAATTTCATCAATAGGAACAAGCAGTTCCTTTTTTGATGCTAGTAAACGTTCGTATTCTTCCTTAGAACCAACCACCAAATTCTCATATTCAGGCAGTCCAGTACCGGCAGGAATTAAATGTCCGATGATTACATTTTCTTTTAAGCCATTCAAGAAGTCAGTTTTTCCTGTAATAGCTGCAGTACTCAATACTTTGGTTGTTTCCTGGAACGATGCAGCGGAAATCCAACTCTTGGTTCCAAGTGACGCACGAGTGATTCCTTGTAACATTGGAGTTGATGTAGCAGATAAACCATCACGGTATTCAACTAATTTTTTATCAGTTCTTCTTAATACAGAGTTCTCTTCTCTTACCTGACGAATAGTAACAATCTGTCCAACCTTTAAGTTTGGCGAAGCACCTGCTTCAGTTACAACCTTTTTATCAAACATACTTTCATTTTCAGCAAGGAATTCATGCTTATTAACTGGCTCTCCTTCCAAGAAAATAGTATCGCCCGGATCAACAATATGAACCTTACGCATCATTTGACGAACAATGGTTTCAATGTGCTTATCATTGATTTTAACACCCTGTAAACGATATACTTCCTGTATTTCATTTACCATATATGACTGCAATGCAAATGGCCCTTTAATACTTAAGATATCGGAAGGAGTAATAGCACCATCAGACAATGGAGTACCTGCTTTTACAAAGTCCCCATCTTGAATTAAAATGTGCTTACTAAGTGGAACAAGGTATTTCTTTTGTTCGCCGTCGCGAGATTCAACAATTATTTCACGGTTTCCACGCTTAATAGTTCCAAATTCAACCACCCCATCAATTTCACTTACTACAGCAGGATTTGAAGGATTACGGGCTTCAAACAATTCTGTAACACGTGGAAGTCCGCCGGTAATATCCCCTTTCATTTTACCTGTTGAACGAGGAATCTTTACGATTACTGTTCCAGGCACCACATCATCCCCATCTTCGATATTGATGTGTGAACCAACAGGAATATTATATGATTTTAATTCGTTAGCCCCCTTCATTACTTTAATAGAAGGAATCTTTGTTTTATCGCGAGACTCAACAATTACTTTTTCACGGTGACCAGTTTGTTCATCGGCCTCTTCACGACAAGTAACACCTTCAATTATATTTTCAAATTCAATTTTTCCTTTAAACTCAGTAATGATTACAGCATTGTAAGGATCCCAAGAACAAATCTCCTGTCCCTTGGCTACCTTTTCACCTTCTTTAACTTGAATATAAGAACCATAAGGAATGTGATAGCTGATTAATTGTTTACCGGTTTTTGGCTCAATAATTCTTAACTCTCCCATTCTACTTAACACCACATTTACACTTGTACCTTTATCGCTCTTGTAAGGAGTAATTTTTAATTCTTCTGTTTGAACAACGCCATCGAATTTTGCTTCGATTTTAGATTCCGTTGTTCCACCACCTGCAGCACCACCAGTGTGGAAAGTGCGAAGTGTTAACTGAGTTCCAGGCTCACCAATTGATTGCGCAGCAATGATTCCAACAGAGTCGCCCAATTCTGAAGTGCGACCAGTTGCCAAATTGCGACCGTAACATTTAACACATACTCCTTTCTTTGATTCGCAAGTAAGTACCGAACGAATTTCAACTGCTTCAATTGCTGTTTCTTCAATTAATTTAGCTTGATCGTCAGTTATTTCTTCACCACCTTTTACTATTAATTTATCAGTTAACGGATCAACTACATCATTTAAAGCAACACGGCCAATAATTCTATCGCTTAATGGCTCAACAATTTCCTCATTATCTTTTAATGCTGAAATAGAAATTCCACGAAGTGTTTCACAATCAATTTCAGAAATAACAACATCTTGTGATACATCCACCAAACGACGGGTTAAGTAACCGGCATCAGCAGTCTTCAAGGCCGTATCAGCCAAACCTTTACGCGCTCCGTGAGTAGATATAAAATATTCCAAAACTGATAATCCTTCTTTAAAGTTTGCAAGAATTGGATTTTCAATAATTTCACCTCCTGTGTTTCCTCCTGATTTACGAGGCTTCTGCATCAATCCACGAATACCTCCTAACTGACGAATTTGTTCTTTAGATCCACGAGCACCAGAATCCAACATCATAAACACAGAATTGAATCCTTGTTTATGTGCTGATAATTCTTTTATCAATACATCGGAAATTCGATTGTTCACACGAGTCCAGATATCAATAATTTGATTGTAACGCTCATTGTTAGTAATCAATCCCATGTTGTAATTATTCCAAACCTCATCAACTTCGCTCTGTGCAATTTTTAGCATTTTGTCCTTAGATTCTGATTCTAACAAGTCAGAAATATTAAATGACAAGCCACCTTTAAATGCCATAGTATATCCAAGATGCTTTATGTCATCAAGGAATCTTGCGGTACGAGGTATATCCGTGATTTTAATTATATTACTAATAACATCACGAAGTGCTTTCTTAGTTAAAAGAATGTTGATATAACCAACCTCCTCAGGTACTGATTGGTTGAAGATTACACGACCAACGGTAGTTTCCAACAACTTGTTTACCAACGTTCCGTTTTCTAAAATATTTACTTTTACTTTAATCCAAGCATGCAAATCAATCTTGCCTTCATTATAAGCAATATTAACCTCTTCTGGAGAGTAGAATGCCTTACCTTCCCCCCTTACTTTTTCTTCCTTAGTTGATTTCTTTCCCTTTGAAATATAATAAAGACCTAACACCATATCCTGAGAAGGAACGGTAATAGGAGCTCCGTTTTGTGGGTTCAAAATATTATGAGAAGAAAGCATTAATAACTGTGCTTCTAATATTGCAGCATTGCTTAAAGGTACATGCACCGCCATTTGATCACCATCAAAATCGGCGTTGAATGATCCGCACACTAACGGGTGAAGATGAATCGCCTTTCCTTCTATCATCTTCGGCTGGAAAGCCTGTATTGATAATCGGTGAAGTGTTGGGGCACGATTTAGTAGTACAGGATGCCCTTTCAAAATATTTTCTAGTATATCCCAAATGATTGGTTCCTTACGATCAACTAATTTCTTTGCTGACTTTACAGTTTTAACGATACCTCTTTCAATGAGTTTACGAATAATAAATGGCTTGAATAATTCAGCAGCCATATCTTTTGGTAAACCACATTCATTTAATTTTAAATCAGGGCCTACCACAATAACCGAACGCCCAGAGTAATCAACACGCTTACCAAGTAAGTTCTGACGGAAGCGACCTTGCTTTCCTTTCAACACATCACTCAACGATTTTAATGCACGACCACCTTCAGCTTTAACAGCATTTGATTTACGTGAGTTGTCGAACAATGAGTCAACTGCTTCCTGCAACATTCTTTTTTCATTGCGAAGAATTACATCAGGTGCTTTAATTTCTAATAATCTTTTTAAACGATTGTTACGAATAATGACACGTCGATATAAATCGTTCAAATCGGAACTTGCAAAACGACCTCCATCTAAAGGAACAAGCGGACGAAGCTCGGGTGGTATAACTGGCAAGTATTGAACAACCATCCACTCAGGACGATTAACTGTTCTTGTTTGCGCATCGCGGAAAGCTTCAACCACACTCAAACGCTTTAATGCTTCCGCTTTTCTTTGTTGTGAAGTTTCGTTTGCTGCCTGATCACGCAACTGATAAGAAAGTGCGTCCAAATCAATACGAGAAAGTAATTCGCGTACAGAATCGCCACCCATCATAGCAATAAATTTGCGTGGATCAGAATTATCAAGATGCTGATTATCTTTTGGAAGTTTATCAATGATATCGAGGTATTCCTCTTCAGTTAACAAGTCCATCTTTGCACGGTCTTCAACTATACCTGGTTGTATTACCACGAAGCGTTCGTAGTATACAATCATTTCCATTTTCTTAGAAGATACACCAAGTAGGTACCCAATTTTATTCGGCAATGATTTAAAGTACCAAATGTGCACGATTGGCACCACAAGGCGAATATGCCCCATGCGCTCGCGACGAACTTTCTTTTCAGTTACCTCTACACCACATCGGTCGCAAACAATTCCTTTGTAGCGAATGCGCTTGTACTTTCCGCAGTAACATTCATAATCTTTAACCGGACCAAATACTCGCTCGCAAAACAAACCGTCTCTTTCGGGTTTGTAGGTGCGATAGTTGATGGTTTCAGGTTTCAGAATTTCTCCAAAACTTCTCTCAAGAATTGAATCGGGAGAGGCAAGACCAATCGTGATCTTGGTAAAGTTTGACTTTATTTTAATATCCTTTTTGAACGACATAAATCAAAGCGGATTTAGTTGGTTTAGAAATGATGAACGAAATAAAACAGGCACACCACAGGCAGATTTAATCGACCCGGATGATACACATAAAGCGGTGTATAATATTGGTAATGAGTGCATTAATTTGTTGTAGCGGCCAGGCAAAAAGTTTTTCCTTTTTCAAGGGAGTGCAAATGTAATAGAAATAGTGAGATTTGCAAGTGAAAATTAAGAAGATTTAATCTGAAGAGATTGCCACAAAGTTTAAATCTCTAAAATATTTCCTGAAGAAAATAAATAATTGAGTTAAACTTTTTTAGAAAAATAATTATGCCCCCGAAAGAATTAAAACTCCATCAGTTTTGCAGGAATGTTTAAACGCAAAGAGGCATACCAATAAAAAACACCTTGGTTGTAACGACTCACTTTTGAAAAAGCTTCTCGATATGTTAGGCCCGCATCAATAAAAAAATTGTGTTTTAACATATAAGTGAAAATTAATTCGCCAATAGTTAAATGTGTGCCTACCCCCTGCCCTATTACATTTCCGTAGAGTGAATTAACAGTTGGTTCGGTTGCCACTAGCTGAATGTTGCCCCCAAAATTGGTAGTGGAAGAAATTCCTTTTAAACTATCCTGTCCCATCATAATATCAAACCACTTGGCAGTTATCCAAAAATTAGCAGTTGGCTGAAAACGAGCTATCACAATCATTTCTTTAAAGTTAGCTCCGAGCGGATGTGCGAGTGGCTGGTTATAATGAGTGAAGTTAGATACACTATCATAGTGGGTGTAAGTGTATGGTCGAATCCAGTTTCCTTCAATCTGAAGGTCAAGATTTTCAACTGTGAATGCATCAATGTACTTAATGCCTATTTGTGAGCCGAGTTTGTTTGCCCAGTAGCCAGTGCCATTACGAAGTGCGGTAATATTCATATCATCAACCATCAGTTGACTATATAAAGAAAATGCACGAAGGAAATTAATTTTTAAATCAGCGCCAATGAATGCATTATCAGGACTTCCTAAACCCTGCTCCACCCCACGATAAAAAATAATTGGAACAAGGTATTGAAGCTCAAAAGCATCTTTTCGATGGAACACCACTCCTTCAAATAATCCGACATTTAAAAATTTAGAAGCATTTAAACTGAGGTGGTGAAAGGCAGCATATTTTTTGGGAAGAAGACGATCGCCACCTCTTAAAAAATCAGAAGTTAAATCGGCAAACACATTTGTGTATTCGAGTTTCCAAATTTGAGTTTTAAATCGAAGAAATAAATAATCCTCAGAAAAATCAGAGAGTTGTAAGCTACGGTAACCATTCCCGAAAAAATTCTTATCGCGGCCAAAAGTGATATTGATGTGTTTGGCAGCTGTAAAATCAATGTAGCCACGAGTGGTTAAAAAGTCGACCCCTGTTTCTTTAAAATTTTTATAATAGCCTTCGCCTGGAACGGCACCAATTTTATTGGTATAGTTCTGAACATACTTGGTGTATCGCGCTTGATTTTCTCCAATGTAAACATAGAAGGCAACTTTTTGTGAAACCCATCCGCGTGCCTCTACTCCGCGAGTATTAATGAAACGGCTACCATCATTTGAGAAGGTATCGGCACCAATTCCGAATTGTATGACCGGATTTATTCGCATCATAAAATCTTTGGATTTTACACTATAGAAATCAGCTTTGGTACGATAAAAATAATAAAGAGGATTATTACTATTGATGGTATCACTATCAATGTATTCTGAATTATCATTATCAAGATACTCGAGTATTTTCCCATCAAGATCGGTGAAATGAACCAAAGGGTAAATGGTATCAAACTGATGAATGGCATTTACAATATTATCTCTTCGATAGGGTTTTACTGATGTATGAATATCAGTGAGAAAAACACCTGATTTTATTTCGAGTCGATCGAGATAATTATAAGTAATGGTACCAAGTGGAACAAAAGCTGACTGCGCACATAATTTATTGGATGATATGATTATGGCGAGTAAAAGAAAGCAGGAAAAAAAACGGAGAAATATTTTCATTCCGACAAATATAATGGTTAACAGTTTGTTGTTTAATTTAATGAAAATAAAAAAGCCGTCACGATAAATCGAGACGGCTTTAAAAAATCTAAAAAATATTTTACGCTTTTACTTTATCAACTATTGCTTTGAAAGCTACTGGTTCATTCATAGCTAAATCGGCTAAAACTTTACGATTCAATTCAATCTTATGTTTTTTTAAAGCCGCAATGAAACGACCATAAGTTAAACCATGTTCGTGTACTCCAGCATTGATACGAACGATCCAAAGAGAACGATAATCTCTCTTTTTTTGCTTGCGACCAACATAGGCATAGGCAAGGGCTTTGTCAACAGCATTTTTTGCAGTTGAGATGTTTGTACTTCTTGTTCCCCAGTATCCTTTGGCTCTTTCTAAGACTTTCTTACGGCGGGCACGTGAGGCGACGGCATTTACTGAACGAGGCATGTTATATTATTTGTGAGTTGTCTGTTATTATTTGGTAGCAATTAGTTATAGAGAGACAAGTAATTTTTGAACATGAGCAAAATTAGCGCTATGCACAATAGTATCCTTCCCTAATTCTTTTTTACGGGCGTGAGATTTCTTAGTCAATATGTGGCTTTTAAAAGCTTTTTTTCTTTTTACTTTTCCTGAGCCAGTCACTTGAAATCGTTTCTTGGCACTGGAATTAGTCTTCATTTTAGGCATAGGTCAAAAAAATTGAGCGGGCAAAGATATGTTTTCAATCTACATTACAAAACCAGAAATGGAAATAATAGAAGATAATGAAATTTCCGTTTAAACCTCACTGATTTTTAACTTCAGAACTGAAGGGAATATTTATTAAATTATAGTTGCGAAAACCACCTAATTCTCTCCCTCCAACAATGTTTTGCTCTAACCATGTGACGATACGATATTTCAATTTTTCATGTTTGTACAAATCGCGATCAGGAAATTTATTTCCGGTATAATCAAGCAAATCCTTCCAGTTAAATTTAGCGATCCAATCATTCATCACCTCAGGATGCGATTCTGTGAAAATTTTTATTCTTTTCATTGGGCCATAATCGAAATATTTTTTTTGTAAAGAATATAATTCTTCGACCTTTTTTTCTCCCTTATGAATGGTATCTAGCGATTTTTTTTTCTTCTGCATCAATTGAGGTGGCCGAACCCAGCCATAGTGATAAACTTCAGCATCAACTTTTGCCACATTCAATTTATAGGTTCCACTGTGCTGACGATAATCTTTGTAATCAAATGCAGGAATTTTTCTAAATGATTGTGCCGATTCCCAGGAATGAATTTCTTTATTATTTCGAATAATTCTAATCTCATTCGGATACCACCCGTGTGATAAAAGGTGATGGTTATAATCGCCCCAAAAATGTTTGTAGCGAAAAAGCAAACCTTCAATGCGCGAATCATTTAGAAGCTGTTCGCAACGGTTTACAATGTTGTAATGGTATTTTTCATGAATAACTTCATCAGCCTGTACATAAAAAAGCCAATCGCCGGTGCAGGCCTCTTTGGCAATATCAGTCTGGTGAGCATTCTCTGTTCCTCTCGAATACTTTTCCAAATCCCACTTCGTACGAATGATTTTTATTTTATCGGAGTTGATGGATTGTATTTTTTCTATTGAATAATCATCGACATCATTGTCACCAATGGCAACAATAAACTCATCCACTATAGGCAAAATAGATTCAATACTTTCCTTAATCGGATAATATAATTTATCCGCATTCTTTGCCATTGTGAATCCACTAATTTTCATGTGCAACTGTTATTTATAAATCGCAATAAATTCTTTTCCATTAGAAGTTTTATACCCACGATACATTCCATCGGAGTTAAAAGAAAACTCAACATTGCCCTCTTTATCAACTGCAATTAAACCGCCTTCGCCGCCAAGTTTCACCAATTTATTATTCACCACTTCCTTGCAGGCTTGCTTTAAGGTCATGCCTTTGTATTCAATCAAACACGAAATATCATAAGCCACAACCGCACGAATAAAAAATTCGCCGTGACCGGTACACGAAACCGCGCAGGTTTTATTATTCGCATAGGTGCCCGAACCAATAATAGGACTGTCGCCAATGCGTCCGAATCTTTTATTGGTCATTCCTCCAGTTGAAGTTGCAGCTGCAAGATTTCCATTTACATCCAACGCAACTGCACCAACGGTTCCGAACTTTTTTTCTTTCACATTAATATTATGATCAAGGTGAGCGCCTTCTTCATTTATAACTTCCTGCAATTGCTTGTATCGTTCATCGGTAAAGAAATAATTATCTTTCTCCAGTTTTATTTTTCTGATTCGAGCAAACTGCTCCGCTCCTTTTCCAGAGAGTAAAACATGTTCTGAATGCTCCATTACTTCACGCGCAAGCACAACCGGATTGCGAACATGATTCACACAAGTAACTGCTCCGGCTTTTAAGGTTGAACCATCCATGATTGCAGCATCCATTTCATGTTTTCCATCGTGATTAAAAACGGCTCCCTTACCAGCGTTGAACAACGGAAAATTTTCTAATTCATAAACAGCTGCTTCAACAGCGTCAATAGCCATACCACCATCTTCCAAAATATCCCCTCCAACTTCCAATGCAATTTCCAATGCTTTTTTATACAGCCTTTCTTTTTCAGCAGTCATCATTTTTTTTAAAATAGTTCCCGCTCCACCGTGAACTGCAATGGAAAACTTTTTCTTGCTCATAATTATTTTATTTTTTTCTTATTAATACTGCATCTAATCCTTGTTTTGATTGTGTGTGATTCGGATTTAATTTTAATGCCGCAGCAAAACTTATTTCAGCACTGTCAGAATTGTTAATCATAAAGTATGCGCCCCCCATGTTGTACCAGTATTCAGCGTTGTAAGAATCAATGTCAATCGCTTTTCGAAACCAAGGAATGGACTGAACAAAATTCTTTTTCGCTCCTTCGCTTTCACCTATTGCGAGATACTTATCAGCAATAGCTTTGAGATTTGTTTTTACATAGTCAGTAGCCTGTAATTCTCTGGCTTGCTTCCAAGCCCATACTGCTTTGTCGAGGCTATCCAACCGCGAGTAAGCAAACCCGCACAACATCCAGTTGGTATAAAAACCTGGATAAATTTTTTGTGATGCTTTGCAGTACTCAACTGCTTTTTGAAGATACTCTTTTCTTTTCGTGTCAGTCTTTAAAGAATCATAGAGCGAAATATAATTTGCTGCGGCATAAGTGTTTGCCCTTGCTGAGTTAACTGATATTAGCACATCTGTCATTCCAAGATTCGGACCCGTACGCCATACCTCATTTCGTGTAATCGTTTTCCAGCCTGCAGGAATCGCGATTGCAATCAGCAATGCAATTGAAATGTTTTTTTGCAGAGAAATTTTCAACTTCAACATTGCAAATAACTTTTCGGTAAGCACAACCACAGCAATGCAGAATGCAATGGATGATTGATACAAGAACCGTTCAGCCAACGGAGCACCAATGTTGAACACAATGTTCGAGACAATGAACATGCTTGCGAAATAAAAGAGCACACACCAAGCGAGTACATTTTTTGTTTTCAGTTGGGTGAGACAAAAAATGATTAATGCCAAGTGAAGCACAACAGAGAAGATTATTGCAGTATCATTAAAATCACGATAAGGAATTTGATTATAGGAATAATCATAGGTTAGTGGATGAGGAAATAAAAGCAACTTGAAATAAAGAAGGAATACAAAAAATATAGTGGCAAATGTTTGCGAAGTTGTTGCCAGCAAATATGGATTGTCCATTAGCTCCATCACTTTTTCATTCGAAAAACCAACAATACTTACTCTCAAATAAATATAAACAGCAACCAGAAAAAAGTATGGCAAACTTTGAATTGCTATTTTTTTTAAAGAAAGATTGCTGAAAAAATAAAGTGTGATAGGAATGATAAACAAAAACATCAAACCATTTTCTTTAGAAAGCAAGGCAAGGAAAAACAAAAATCCGGAGCCAATAATTGCAATTGGTTTTTTTATTCCACTCGCTACATCCAAAGCAATTAATAGTGTACCGAGCAAAAAAAGTAATGATAAAATTTCATCGCGGCTTTTAATATTGGTGATTGCTTCAGTGTGCACAGGATGCACCATAAACAACAACACACACACAAAAGAGATCAATGGATTATTTACTAGAAAATAATTTCGAAAGATGGTAAGCAAAACACATCCCGTTATTGCATAAAGAATTAAATTGATGAGATGCGAAACCCAGGCCATTTGGCCCCACCATTCATTTTCTATTGCAAAGGTGATTAGCGAAAGAGGCCGCCACCGTCCTCCTGCAAGATTGTAATTTCCTCCAATGGTTCCATAAAAAGAATCGTGAAATAAAATATCTGGTATTCCAGAAAAACCACTTTTTACAAACTTATTATCAGTCCAAACTAATCCATCATCCAGTGCGAACCCATTTAGCAAAGTGTTTCCATAAAAAATAATTACAACACCAATAATGATTGAAAATTGTAAAACATAATTATCTAATGAAAAAAATGGCGGACTTTCTTTCAACTTAATTTCCGAAACAGGTACGACCTTTTTTATTTTTTTCGCCATAATAGAAAGCACAAGTTTAAAATATTTATTTTCTATTCTACAATTAATAACTCCCCCATCTTTATTATAAATGCATGAAGGCAATTAATAATTTCGAAAAAATTTTTATACAAAGAGTTGATCAAAACTTATACAACATCAAAATAACAATTAGTTTCGTTGATTAGCCATAATTAATTGCAGTAAAACAAAAATCACATATGGGTTCAATTATTAAAAATATTTTAGCAGTCGTGGCAGGAGTTATTTTCGGAAGCATAGTGAATATGGGAATCATCATGATAATGGGTTCAATCATTCCGCCACCCAGCGATACTAATGTCACCACCAAAGAAGGCGGTATTTACCTGATTGCAATACCCCCTTACCCAATATGGTTTACTGTTTTGGACTTAGCAGCAGCATATAATCTCATGAGTTATTGGGGAGGGAGGCACATAAATAACAGCTATAAAAAAGTGCCTTATTTCGAAGTATGATTTCTATTGATACACCAGTAGTTATCGAACTTGATTGGTACAATGCAATCCAACCATTTAGCAATTTTAACGAACTGACCCAAGACCGCCATTACCATCGTGTTCCAACTGACTGGCATATCATTATTGCAGATGTTGCAGATTCAACACTTGCCATTATGGAAGGACGATACAAGG
This sequence comes from Chitinophaga pinensis, assembly GCA_945892775.1. Taxonomy (GTDB): domain Bacteria; phylum Bacteroidota; class Bacteroidia; order Chitinophagales; family UBA10324; genus UBA10324. Next base: position 71,893 of record CAMDDP010000002.1, on the reverse strand, counting down.
ATGTAAACACGATTGGTGCTGCATGTATTATAGCTGCACAAAATGCACTGAATCGCACCCCCTTTCCCTATGTTTTTGGTGGCGATGGCGCAACCCTTGTTATACCACCATCACAACTCGCACACATATTATCTACTCTTGAATCAGTGGCTGATTTGGCACTTAAATCATTCGGCATGACATTGCGAATTGGTGCCGTGCGTATTAGTGAAGTCACTCAAATGGGTAGCGAATTAGAAGTAGCAAAGCACCAACTCGCAGGAATGCAGACCATCGCAATATTTAGGGGTGGCGCCATAACCAAAGCAGAAGAAATAGTAAAAAATAATGGTGCTGCAAAAAGTCATTCTCAAACTTTAGCACCCACTGAAAAAGACTCTTTAAATCTTGATGGACTAAGTTGCAGATGGCAACCAATTCCTTCTATTAACGGACGCATCGCAACTTTAATGGTAAGGGCATGTGGTAATAAACCCAAACTCATTTATTCATTGGTGCTCAATCAACTCGATACTATTCTTTCTGGTAATGCTTACTCCTCACTTCCGGTACACGAGCAGATCATGAGCTATAAAGGTATAGGTCAACTATTGACAGATGAAAAATGGCATACAAATTATAACAGCAAAAAAAATTACTTTTGGAGAACATTAGAAATCTTGATAGCTGTTGCCATTTTCAAATGGCAAATTTCAGTGCCTTTTTTTCGACCGATGGAATATAAATCTAGCCTTGGTGCACACTCTGACTATCGTAAATTCGACGATACACTTCGAATGGTTTTAGATGTAACTCCCAACCAACTTACAACAATGCGCAAGATGCTCGATGTGTTGCATTCAGAAGGTGAAATAATTTATGGTCTACATGAATCTGACACGGCACTCATGACCTGTTTTGTTTATGGAATAAATAAAGGCGAGCACATTCACTTTATAGATGGCAGCGATGGTGGATACACACTTTCAGCAAGACAACTAAAAACACAAGCCAGTTCAAAAAATATTTAATGTGCTGATGGATCTCAAACATTGTATGCGCATACGAAAATGGGTTCTATGAATACAAAAGCATTTTGTCAATCAGTTGTTGTCGGCTAATTAGTTGCTAATTGAAGTGTAAGAAAAAATTGCGATTTGAAGTTCGAAAAAAAATGGAGAACCCACGCACTGTATTGCTGCAATGGTGGTGCCTACTGAGGCGGCAACAGTAAGTGTAGCGGTTTTCTTTGCGTTGCCTTAGGGATGAATTAATATATTTGAATTATCTCTTTTTTGTTGAAAAAAGAGCGCCCCTTTTTATTGATATTCGCCCCAATGTACAGCAACAAAACAATTACTTTTTCTAAAAATTTGTGGCAAAAAAAGCCCGCTTCACAAAGCCCAAAATCGTTACAACAAAAATATTAGTGCATTCTATCACCACGCACATCCAATCCTTCAATAATTTTTTTTTCAATTTCTAAAAATTCATTCCACCTAACTTTTACTTTTTCTTCTTCAAAATATTTTTTTGCCAATGAAATAAATAATCGGTAATGCCCAGCTTCCGATTCCATGAAACCGCGATAAAAAGTACGCATGGTTTCATCTTCCAACCCTTCGCTTAATAATTTAAAACGCTCGCAACTTCGTGCTTCAATTAGTGCACTAATTAAAAGCTTGTCGAGCATTCGTTCTTCAGGCGCAATATTTTTTCGCTCGTTTTGAAAAAGCTGATTAACATATTCATCTCGGCGCTGTCTTCCCAATTTCAAATTTCTTTTTTTTAGCTCCGCTAAAACCTGCCTAAAGTGTCCCCATTCTTCTGTTACAATTGGTGCTAACTCTTCCACCAATTCAATTCGTTCGGGATAGGATTGAATTAAGCTAATGCAGGTGCTTGCTGCTTTTTGTTCGCAATAGGCATGATCAGTCAGTACATGTTCCAAGCTTTTTTCAGCCAAATTTATCCATCGCGGATCGGTAGAAAGTTTTAATCCAAGCACATTTAAAAATTAAAAGATGAAAATTTACAAAAAAGTTTCAAAAAGGAATACAGATTATTTTCAATAATCATATTGTTAAAATGGATAACCAATAGCAATGTTTAGCAACAAATTATCCTTTCTCCAGGCTGAGCTAGCAAAATCTATTTTATTAAAAACCCATCTTTCATTTTCAAAAAGTGAAGGATTACGCAATGGCATTGCTACATCTCCACGAAAAATAAAATAATTAAAGTCCAATCTCAATCCAGCCCCCGCGCCTATAGCTATCTCCTTATAAAATCTATTTATATCAATGTTTGCCTTTAAATTTTCTTTATTTTTTTTCAACATCCAAATATTTCCTGCATCTGTAAAAAATGCTCCCCTCAGAACGCCTATAATATGAAAACGGTACTCGAGATTTCCCTCCAGTTTTAAATCAGCCGTTTGATTATAAAATCCATTTAGCTCGTTAGAATTTGATGCCCCAGGACCTAATGAACGAATGCGCCATGCACGAATATCATTTGGCCCACCTACAGCAAACTGACGGATATAAGGAAGAACGAAAGAATTAGAAAACGGCAATCCAATACCAGTAAAAAAATGTACCACCAAATTTCTATTTTTAGTGAACAACCAATAATATTTATAATCAAATTCCAATCTCAAATAATTGCTGTAAGGAACATTTAATATCAACGACTGGCTTGTAACGGTATCCTCTTTAAATTTAATCAAATGTGTAACATCATTCAACAATGAAAGCATTCCACCGGCCAATTCTAATCCAGTACGTATTACAAAAAAATCTTTCAGCCTATTAAACTTTTGATTGGAAAAGGTAAAAGTGTAATTACATCCGGTAATTAACTGATCCGAGAATGTTTGCTTTAATAAAAAATCAGAATTCAATCGCGCCCGAAAAGAATCACTTTGAATAATTGGCCTTGTGTAGGTAATCGATAATCCAGGCTGATGTCGTTTAAATGCTTTACCTGGTTCACGAAAATCATATCCGAAACTAAAATTCTGATTATATAAAGAATAAATACCTGTTTGAAATATTGCACTCGTAGTAAATGAAATAGCGGTGTGCTGTTCTGAAGTGCGAGAAACTTTTTTATATAAAATTGGGAACAGTATTCGTGGAATCGTAAAGTTCAAACTACTGCTTATATTAAAAAGCAAACTATCAATTTTGGCCACAGGGATTTCAACTCCGCCAATGGCATTAAAAGTCAGTCGCGTTGCATCTTTACTTAAATTTCGATTAAGATAAGTAATCGAAAGTGAGTTGCCAAAATTATTTTCAATGTTCGCCGCCTTAATTTCTGCAGAAAAATTACTTGCGTCATAAGGAGTTAATCGAATGGTGCAGTCCAACGAATCGGGTCCAACCTGTTGGTATTGCAAGCTAATAAATTTAAAAGTTCCTAAATCAGAAATCCGATTGATAGTAAAATCATTTTTTTCTAATGAATATTTTTCACCGGGCACAACGAATAACACGTCAAGTAATCTTTTAGGAGTCAAAGTGTTTTTTTTCGAAACAAAATTGAAATTTTTATAATTAACACTATCAATTACGGAACTGGAATCAGTAAGAAGTGTATTGTATGATTGATTTACACTTACATGCCTGATGTAATAAAGCAACTGTGTGCCTGAGCTATCATCTTCATTTACTTGAACACTTAAATTAACCTTGTGATTAAGAATTGGCGTATCCACAACATAATAAATATCATTTTCATTAAATCGATACAGCCCCCCATATTGCAAATCTTTTTTTATGCGCTTCCGCTCTTCTTCCATTTTCTCATAATCAAAAGGAGAACCAATTTTTAAAATAGAGCGCTTCAATGATTTTAACATTAATGCCGTAATAATCTGCGTTCCTTTTACATAGCTAATTGTATCAATCGTGTAAAGTGTATCAGCAGTTAAATCATAAAACGCTAAAACCTTTCGTCCTTTATTTTTATATCGACCTGTAACAGTTGCATTCAAGTAACCTTTTGTTTTAAGATAAGCCTCCATTAAGTTGGCGGAATAAAACATCAGCGAAGAATCAAAAATTACTGGTGCTTCGCCAATATGAGACTGCATCCAAGAATTAAATTTATTAGAATTTTTATTTTGAAAAATACTATACACCCACAAGTTCAACTTAAATATTCCGAGTGTCGTTTTATTTGGCTTCTGTTTAGCAAACATCAACAGTGAGGATGATAGCGAACTGTTGTTTTCAACATTTCTCTTGATTTTTTTCCAGTCCACTTTATCTTTAAAAACAATTTTATTACTCTTCAACAAATACTTTCCATTAGGAATACTTCGTGTTGAAATACATGATTGAAATGCAATAGAAAAAATAGTCAATAAAATGATACCTATACTTGTCTTGTAAATTCGCATAAATGTTTTCTAAACCGCTTGAAAAATACATTAATTCACTTAGAGTCAAAAAATATCGTCAAGAACATCAATGTTTTGTTGCTGAAGGTGAAAAAATTGTGAATGAAATTCTTAGATCTTCTTTCCTTGTTGACAAAATACTTTTTACCGACAAACTGAAAGACAAAGGAATGATAATGGGCAAAGTTGCAGAAGAGCACCTCGTTGTTGTTGAAGAGCATGAAATGAAAAAAATTTCCGAATTGCAAACTCCCCCCTCTGTTTTAGCACTGGTTCATTTACCTAAAAATAAAATTGACATAAGCCAACTAACTACAGGAGTACACCTGGTTCTTGATGGAATTCAAGACCCTGGAAACATGGGAACAATTATCCGAATTGCTGATTGGTTTGGAATTGAAAATATTTTTTGTTCTGAAAATTGTGTCGATGCTTATAACCCTAAAGTAGTACAAGCCTGCATGGGATCTATTGTGCGTGTAAAAATGTTTGAAAAAAATATTGTTGAAGTATTATCACAAAGTCCATTGCCCAAAATTTTAACTTTGATGGAAAGTGAACAAACTATTTACAATAACAATCTGCCAGAAAATGCCCTTATAGTTATTGGAAGCGAAGGAAAAGGTGTATCAGAAGAAGTGAAACAACTTTGTAATTATTCCATTTCAATACCTAAGTTTGGAAAAGCCGAATCATTAAATGCGGCAGTAGCAACCGGAATTATATGCGCAACATTTTTTGAAAAAAGATTTATAAAGTAAAACTCAACTTACCGAACTGTTTTAAACTTTATATGTTATAGTTAGAACACCATGAAAAATAAAATTAATAAAATCTTATTTGTCTTTATAGGTCTAACACAAGTTTCTTGCGCACAAAAATCAGAAACAAATAAAAAAGAAATGAACCAAAAAGTGAATTTTGAATCGGAATTTATAAATCCTAATGAAACTAGCGATACTGCAACTTTTGGAATGGGTTGTTTTTGGTGTAGTGAGGCGATCTTTCTTCAATTGAAAGGCGTAAAATCTGTTACTTCAGGATATTCAGGTGGTCAAGTTTCAAATCCAACTTATAAAGAAGTTTGTGGTGGAATGACAGGGCACGCTGAAGTGGTGCAGGTTGCATACAATCCATCCGTAGTTAGTTATGACGAGTTGCTTCACGCATTTTGGCTAGCACATGACCCTACAACATTAAACCGACAAGGAGGCGATGAAGGAACCCAATACCGTTCAGTCGTTTTTTATCATAACGATTACCAAAAATTATTGACCGTTAAATACAAAAAAGAATTAAACGAGTCAGGTGCGTTTAACTCATCAGTGGTCACGGAAATTTCAGCATTCAATAAATTCTTTAAAGCAGAAGATTACCATCAGGATTATTTTAATCTGAATGGCAACGCTCCTTATTGCCAAATGGTTATTGCACCTAAGGTGGAGAAGTTTAAAAAAGTGTTTAAAGGAAAACTGAAGCAGTAATTTATTATTAGTAATTAGTTAGCAAATAGTTTTTAAAAAAAGCCATCTCGTTTTTAACGGATGGCTTTTCGTTTATAAAATATAAATCTGTTACCAGCGTTTTCTTCCACTGCTGCTGCTCGCACTTCGACTACTACTACTACTACTACTACCACTTCGTCCACTTGAGGAACCACTTCTTCCTCTTCCTGAACCAGAACGAAAACCGGAATTAGAATTCCTTCTTTGTGAAGATGGTTTCCGTACAAAATTTAAAGGCATATCATCAAAGGAGATAGCGAATGGATGTTCTAGAACAACCGGAATAGGTTTGCCGATAAGTTTGTTTATGTCTTTCAACTCACCCAATTCTTCTGAATCGCAAAACGATAAAGCAACTCCACTTAAGCCCGCTCTGCCTGTTCTTCCAATGCGGTGAACATAAGTTTCAGCCACATTCGGCATATCAAAATTAATAACATGCGAAAGTTCGTCCACATCAATACCGCGTGCTGCAATATCAGTTGCAACTAACACTTTTATTTTTCCTGACTTAAAATTGGTTAATGCTCGCTGTCTGTTATTCTGAGATTTATTCCCGTGAATGGCTTCAGCATTTATGTGCACCCGTACTAATTCCTTCACCACCTTATCAGCCCCATGCTTTGTGCGTGTAAATACCAATGCCGATTTTATAGTTTCATCTTTCAATATATGAATCAAAAGATTTTTTTTTTGCTCACGCTCCACATAATAAATTCCTTGTGTAATTGCATCAACTGTTGTTGACTGCGGTGTCACCTCAACTTTTTCAGGATTCGATAAAATAGTATCAGCTAACTTTTGAATTTCTGGTGGCATAGTAGCCGAGAAAAACAAAGTCTGCCGCTTGTGTGGCAACTTCGCAATCACTCTTTTCACATCCTGTAGAAATCCCATGTCCAACATACGATCAGCTTCATCCAACACAAAGAATTCTATGTGCTGTAAGTTCACATGTCGTTGTTGCATTAAATCAAGCAAACGACCTGGCGTAGCAATTAAGATATCAATACCATTTCGCAATGCAATTACTTGCGAGTGCTGTGATACACCTCCAAATATTACTAAATTCCTACTGTCAACATGTCTACCATAAGTGGAAAAGCTCTCTTGAATCTGAATCGCCAATTCTCTAGTTGGTGTTAGCACTAACGCTTTTATATTGCGATGCCCTTTATCAATATGCATACCTGAATTTAGCAATTGCAAAATAGGAATAGCAAAGGCAGCTGTTTTTCCTGTGCCAGTTTGTGCACAACCCAACAAGTCTTTACGCTTTAAAATAATCGGAATCGATTGTTCTTGTATAGGGGTTGGTTGTGTGTATCCTTCTGTTTTTAAAGCCCGAAGAATTGGCTCAATTAAATGTAAGTTCTCGAATGACATTGTGTTGTTTAGTAAATTAAATTGTTTTAATTATTAAAATGATTGTTAACCGTTTTTGATTGAATAAAATATAGAGACGGCTCTTAATAAAATTTCAATCTGAATTGTTGTTGGCACAAAAGTAGTCTATTTAAAACTAAACCACTAAAAACTCCACATTTCACCTTCAATAATTAGCCACTCATTTATCTATTAATTATTTTTTACTTTTAAAATAAAAATGCCTCCGACAAAAATTGTTGGAGGCATTTTCTTTTTATTGAAGATAAAAATTATTTCTTCTCGTCCTTTACTTCTTCATAGTCAACATCTTGAACGGCTTCTTCTTTTGGTTGCCCTTCGCCTTCTGCTGTTGGCACACCATCAACATTTGGATTTGCTCCAGCATTTTGTGATGCCTTATAAATATCTTCTGACGCAGCTTCCCAAGCAGTATTCATCAGCTTCATTGCATCATCAATTGCTGCGATGTCACGATTTTTATGTGCTTCGCGTAAAGTCTCCAATGCTTTTTCAATTGCTTCTTTTTTCTCAGCAGGAATCTTCTCACCAAACTCTTTCAGTTGTTTATCTGTACTAAAAATCAAACTATCGGCCATGTTAATCTTATCAGCTTCTTCACGAGCTTTTTTATCCTCGTCTTCATTTGCTTTTGCATCAGTGCGCATCTTTTCAATTTCCTCCTTGCTCAAACCTGTTGATGCTTCAATGCGAATGCTTTGCTCTTTCCCTGTTCCTTTATCTTTTGCATTCACCTTTAAAATTCCGTTTGCATCAATATCAAAAGTCACTTCAATTTGTGGGGTACCGCGCTGTGCAGGTGGCAAATCACCCAACATAAATCGCCCGATAGAACGATTGTATTGCGCCATTGTTCTTTCCCCTTGCAAACAATGAATTTCAACAGATGGCTGATGATCAACCGCAGTCGTAAATGTTTCTGATTTTTTAGTTGGTATAGTAGTGTTTGCTTCAATCAATTTAGTGAACACACCTCCCATTGTTTCAATTCCGAGTGACAAAGGAGTTACATCTAATAATAAAACATCCTTTACATCTCCCGCTAATACCCCTCCTTGTATAGCCGCGCCAATTGCAACTACTTCATCGGGGTTCACTCCTTTTGATGGCTTCTTACCGAATAATTTTTCAACTGCTTCCTGAACCTTAGGAATACGGGTTGAACCTCCAACCAAAATAATTTCATCAATATCGCTGGCTTTGTATCCTGCATCTTCCAATGCTTTCTTACAAGGCCCGAGTGACCGCTCTACTAAATGATCAGTTAATTGTTCAAATTTTGCACGAGTTAATTTTTTAACCAAGTGTTTTGGAACCCCCTCCAATGCTGTGATGTATGGAAGATTAATTTCAGTTTCAGTAGATCCCGACAATTCAATTTTTGCTTTTTCAGCCGCTTCTTTTAATCGTTGCAACCCCGAAGGATCTTTTCTGATATCCATTTTCTCTTCCTTCTGAAACTCATCAGCGAGCCATTGGATTATACACTGATCAAAATCATCGCCACCCAAGTGCGTATCACCATTTGTACTTTTTACTTCGAATACACCTTCTCCTAAATCAAGAATAGAAACATCAAAGGTTCCACCACCTAAATCATAAACTGCAACCTTCATGTCTTGGTGTTTTTTATCCAATCCATAAGCAAGCGCAGCAGCAGTTGGCTCATTAATAATCCTACGAACTTTCAACCCTGCAATTTCACCAGCTTCAATAGTTGCCTGACGCTGTGAATCGTTGAAGTAAGCAGGAACAGTAATAACAGCTTCTGTAACCTCCTGACCAAGATAATCTTCAGCAATTTTCTTCATCTTTTGTAATACCATTGCAGAAATTTCCTGCGGTGTATACAATCTTCCACTGATATCTACACGAATTGTGTTGTTATCTCCTTTCTTGGCATCATAAGCAACATATTTTAATTCGCTTCCAACTTCATCGTGCCTTCTTCCCATAAAACGCTTTATAGAAGCAATTGTGTTTTTAGGATTAGTAATTGCCTGACGCTTTGCAGGGTCTCCAACTTTGCGCTCGCCGTTTGCTAAGAATGCAACAACAGATGGAGTGGTTCTGCGACCTTCATCATTTGCAATTACCACAGGGTCGTTACCCTCCATTACTGCAACGCAGGAGTTGGTTGTTCCAAGATCAATACCTATTATTTTTCCCATTATTTATTGTTTTATTTTCTAGCCAATACTCAAGAGTGATGCCATGAGAATCAAAGCGAAATTTTGGCAGAATTAAAAAGAAGTTCAGACATCTTAATTACTTGGATGTCATTAAGTCGCATTATTGACAGGTTACTCCACTCGATTTAACGAAATTCAAACGAGCAGTTTTGCTCAAACAAGCTAAGCTATCAACCGTTTTAGGATCTAGTTCAATTCCTGAATAATCTTTAAATGATCTTGAAGAAAATATTCCGAGCCCATTTTCAATATTGGTAAAAACAGGTAATGCCTGCCCCTGTGTTAAGCCGGTTTGCGCCAGATTAATTTGGTAGTAATTATAAAAGGCCAACCCACCCACACTATATAAGAAATCAACCTTTCCAGCCTCCCTATAAACATCTGGATTATCTGAAATAGCTGAACTTACATAAGCGTAAAAATCATTGCTGGGAATTGAATAGTTCATGTCTTCGTTACCTTCAATTCCTAAAGAAAGTTTATTTCTAAAAATAACCCAATCAATTGCAGTATCCTTTACAAAAGTTCCATTAAATAAATATTCCTTGTAATGAAATCTGAAAACCAAATCATACACCTTACCGTTCTTAGCTGACTTCCATACAAGCGAATATTTTGATCCCGGAAAAAAACTCACTTTTTGAGACCCGTTTGGCTTTGTAATTTTAAAATCACTGACAATATCTGTTTCAGAAGTCACTAATGATTCATTATCGGATTTTGAAATAATTATTTGATAATGCTTTTCAGGATTAATTGCATAATCTGTTCGATATAAAACATTAGGTGTTGATGCAAATATTCCAGTATCTTTTAAAAAGTTAATTGCATCACCATTAATTCGCTCCAATTGAATGGGATTATTAGTGTTGTAATCTTCAATTAAATTAACAGTTAAAGAATCATAATAAATAGAATCAGGAATTTGAGCAATAGTGAGCGCATTTTTTTTCGGATCTAAGAATGCCTTTTCAATTCTGATATAATTATAGTTTGCATCTTTATCCAATAAGCCATAAACGATTGTAATATCTTTCCAATCACTTGTTAAATCAAAATCGGTTGAGCACGATGGAACCAAAAAGGCTAAAAGGAGTAGTGCAAAAATATTTTTTTTCATGGGCGGTAAATGTATAACTACCAAAGCAAATTCAAATCTCTTAAATGTAAATTAATTACCCATAATTTAAAATTGATTTACTTTAATATTTAAAGCCTTGCATTTTTAGCGTTTTACTTTGCAGTACTAATTGAACGATTAACTTTGACTCGCTTAATTTTTTACGATGGATTTTAAAAGCATAAAAAAAGTTACAACTCATATTCTTCAGGAAATGAAGGATAGTGGGGTAAAAATTTCGATGCTCACTGCTTATGATTTTAGCATGGCCCGAATTGTAGATGATGCTGGCATTGATGTCATTCTAGTTGGTGACTCAGCAAGTAATGTGATGGCAGGAAATGAAACCACCTTGCCTATCACCCTTGACCAAATGATTTATCATGCTTCATCTGTTGTAAAAGGAGTTAATCGTGCCCTAGTAGTTGTTGATCTTCCGTTTGGTTCTTATCAAGGAAATTCGAAAGAAGCATTGAACAGCACCATTAGAATTATGAAGGAAGCCGGGGCACATGCCGTTAAATTAGAAGGGGGAAAAGAGGTTAAAGAGTCGGTAGACAGAATCATTTCTGCAGGTGTTCCAGTAATGGGGCATTTGGGATTGACGCCTCAAAGCATTTATAAATTTGGTACCTACACCGTTCGAGCAACCACAGAAATAGAGGCTGAAAAATTAATAAGCGATGCCAAAATTTTAGAATTGGCAGGTTGTTTTTCTATCGTACTGGAAAAAATTCCCGCTCAATTGGCAGCTATCGTCTCTCAAGAAGTAAAAATTCCTGTAATAGGAATAGGGGCGGGAAATAAAGTAGACGGCCAGGTATTGGTTCTGCACGATATGCTCGGAATAAACAAAGAATTTAAACCAAGATTTTTGCGTCAGTATTTAAATCTCTATGATGAAATAAAAGGAGCCGTTGGGAAATACATTGACGATGTAAAAAAATCTGATTTCCCAAATGAAAAAGAACAATATTAAATGAGAAAAATATTTCTTATTGTTTTTTTCTTTTCAGCTTCTAATTTAATTGCAGCAAGCAACCAATTAGCGGATAGGGCTTCCAATCAAAGAAGTGACACTCTTGACATTTTAAAATACACTCTACATTTCGACATGAGCAATCTTGCTGTTTATCAAGTAAGTGGTAAATGTGTGATAAAGTTTGTTTCAAAAATGAACAATGTATCAGAAATGAATCTTGATTTATTAAAACTCTCTGTTGATAGTGTGCTTGATGAAACAAATCAACAACTTACTTTTAATTATACGGACTCACTTCTACTAAAAATAAATTTGTCGTCGCCCTTAAGTTTAGGCGACACTTCAGAGGTCATTGTATTTTATCACGGCCATCCACAAGCCGATGCCTCATGGGGAGGTTTTTATTTCAACCCTCCTTATACCTATAATTTAGGAGTTGCCTTTACCGCACAACCACACAATTTCGGAAGAGTTTGGTTTCCATGCTTTGATAATTTTATAGAAAGATCATTGTACGAATTTTTTATTACTATTCCCACTGGAAAAGTGGCGACCTCAAACGGAATTTTATTGGATACAATTAATACAGGAAACAATACAACGATTTGGCATTGGTTACAATCCCAAACAATTCCAACATATCTCGCATGCGTTTCTGTAAGCGATTATGCTATTGTAAAAACATCTTTTAACGGAGTACTTGGAAACGTTCCAGTATGGTTGGCATCAAAACCAACAGATACAACGGCCATGAAAAATTCGTTCATTCATTTACAAGATGCATTTAATGCCTTTGAAAATAGATGGGGACCTTATAAATGGGATAAAGTTGGCTACTCTATTGTACCATTTAATGGTGGGGCTATGGAACATGCAACCAATATATCCTATCCCCTGTTTGGCATAAACGGATCAACTACTTATGAGTCGATAATGGCTCATGAATTATCGCATCATTGGTTTGGAGATCTAGTTACCTGTAGCACAGCCGAAGACATGTGGCTCAATGAAGGTTGGGCAGTTTTTTGCGAACATATATTTACCGAATGGTTGTACGGTCAAGAGGCCTATCACAATGAAGTAATTGCCAATCATGGTGATGTTATTCACCATGCCAACATTAACGATGGCGGTTATTTTGCATTAGCAAACATGCCACAAAATGTAACTTATGGATCTACAACCTACAATCAAGGTGCTGATGCTGCATATAATCTTCGTACTTATATGGGCGATTCACTTTTCTTCTCCTGTATAAAAAATTATTTATCGGATAATCAATTCACCTCTAAAAGCTCTATTGAATTTCGCGATTACCTTCAAACATGTTCAGGAATAAACCTCAACAACTTTTTTAACAATTGGATTTTAAACCCCGGGTTTCCTCAATTCAGCATTGATTCATTAACTACTATCCCTAATGGTGCTTGGTCTGATGTGACCATTTATATTCGACAAAAAATAAATCACGCCCCTTATTATTTCCAACAAGTTCCGATGGAAATTTCTTTTATTAATTCCAACTGGGAAAAAGTAACTGAAACAGTTATGCTTAGTGGCCCATGCACCATTTACAAAACCAAGATACCAATTACCCCTTCTTTTGCAGTCTTGGATTTAGATCAGAAGATTTCTGATTCGGAAACCGATGACGCAAAAACAATTAAAGCAACGGGATTCAATAATTTTATAAATGCCCGAATTAATTTAAATGTTCAAACCATATCTGACTCAGCATTTGTAAGAGTAGAACACAACTATATTTATGCCGATGGCTTTAAAACTCCACACCCAGGTTTACACGTTTCACACGAGCGGTATTGGAAAGTGGACGGAATTTTTCCGTTTGGTTTTGATACCAAAGCAATTATTTTATATAATGGCACTACTCCTTCGCAGGTCTCCAGTACAAGTGGAGCCTATTTAGATGACGAGCTTATTACCAACTCAGAAGACAGTTTAGTTTTATTGTATCGCGTAAATGTTTCGCAGGATTGGCAAATAGAAAACGATATTGTACTGTCAACACAAGGAAGCACCACCAATAAAACTGGACAAATAACAATCAATCATTTAAAGATAGGAGAATATGTTTTAGGTATTCACCAATGGAATAAAGTCGATTCAATACTTCCAATAATAACTGACAGTTGCTCCATCGTATTACACATACCAGAAAATACCATTATAAATTCCAGAGAAATTATTATTTATCCAAATCCAACAGGGGATTCATTTTCCATTAGTGGAGATGGAAAATCATTATTATCAATAGAAATTTTTGATGGCAGTGGCAGAAAAATTGAAAATAGTTTTCTTGACAAAGGTCCTGAAAATTTAGAATTAAAAACAAAAGGTTGGATAAATGGACTTTACTTTATTAAAATTAGTCAAGCAGATGGTTCATTTGTCGTGAAAAAAATAATAGTATTGAAATAATTGAAATAAATAAAAATTTATAAATGAAGAACATAACAATCATAGGCGCCGGCACAATGGGAAATGGCATAGCACATGTTTTTGCCTTAAAAGGTTTTATCGTAACAATAGTAGATGTTTCACAAGCGGCACTTGACAAAGCGATTCAAACCATCACTAAAAATTTAGACCGACAAGTTGTAAAGGGAGCGATAAGTGATAGTGATAAAAACAATACATTAAAAAATATTTTCACTAACACAACAATAGAAAATGGCGCCGCAAACGCTGACTTAGTGGTGGAAGCAGCAACTGAAAACATAGACCTCAAACTTAGCATCTTTAAAAAACTCGATGAAGTTTGCAAGCCCGATACAATTCTTGCCTCTAATACTTCTTCTATTTCTATTACAAAAATCGCGTCAGTTACAAAGCGTGCTGATAAAATTATTGGAATGCATTTCATGAACCCTGTTCCTGTAATGAAATTAATAGAAGTGATACGGGGTTATTCAACTTCAGATATTGTCACAGAAAAGATTATGCAACTCAGCCTGCAACTTGAAAAAAATCCAGTTGAAGTAAATGATTACCCGGGCTTTGTCGCCAATAGAATTTTAATGCCAATGATTAACGAAGCTATATATAGCTTGTATGAAGGTGTTGCAGGAGTTGAAGAAATTGACACCGTTATGAAATTAGGAATGGCCCATCCGATGGGGCCTTTACAATTGGCAGATTTTATTGGATTAGATGTTTGTCTCAGCATTCTCAATGTACTGCATGGCGGTTTTGGAAATCCAAAATATGCTCCCTGCCCATTATTAGTAAATATGGTTGTTGCTAGTAATCTTGGCATTAAATCAGGAAAAGGATTTTATGAATATACTGCAGGCACTAAAGAATTGATTGTTGCTTCAAGATTTAGAAAACAAATAGTCTAATAGATTTTCAGTTTTGAACAAGTCATATTATAAAATAATGTGAATATCAAAATTGCCTTCCCTTTCTATCTTTACATTAATTAGCAAATTAAAAATTTTATAATTGAGAAAATTCTACTTCTTATTTTTCTTATTCCATGTCTATTCTTTTCAAGAAGCCAATGCAACTCCTATCATTCAAACCGATACTGTTTGTGTTGGCAATGTCACCAGTTTTACTTTAACAAATATTTCTGGCATTACTTCAGTTAAATGGGATTTTGGAGACCTCTCAACTACAAACGATACTTCAAATATTTTCAACCCAACCTATTCGTATTCATATGGAGGAGTTTTTTCGGTTAAACTTATTTTCTATTCAGGAACAACCATTGACTCTATCATTCAAAACATTTTAGTACTTGGAGTACCCACTCCAAGTCTACCTTCAGATTACACATTATGTTCTGGAACTTACGGATTAAATGCCAATTACCCTTACGGTGACAGTTACCTATGGTCAACGGGCGCAACAACCCAAGGAATACAATACAGTACAACTGGAATTTATTGGATTCAAGTAACTAATTCATGTGGACTTGGAAGTGATACAATTAATGCAAATCTTATTTCTAGTCCAATGCAACAACTGGTCACACAAACTTACCTCTGTCCTGGCAGCGATGAGGACACATTAACAGCCGGGCCCAATGATTCAAATTACACTTATTCATGGGCTAGTGGTCAAACAACCAATTCTATAATAGTTGACCAACCTGGTAATTATTTTGTTCAAATTTATAATCAATGTGGATCCACAACATCCTTTTGTAATGCATACGCTCTTCTTCCTCCAACTGTTGACCTTGGTCCTTCGGATACTATCTTTTGTGGAAGCAATATTGATCTTGGAATTAATGTTTGGATACCAACTTGCGATTTTTGTAATTATTTATGGAGCAATGGAGAATCTCAGCCATTCAACTTAATAAATTCAGAAGGTGTTAGCTGGGTTAGAATTACAAATGAATGCGGAATTGCTAGCGATTCAATAACTGTAAATTTACTTCCATATCCTGGCTATGTGTTCGGAAATGATACAACACTTTGCAACGATGAAATTCTTACCTATAATTTCTCATTGGAAAACGGAGACTTTTTATGGCAAGATGGAAGTACAGATTCAAGCTATATTATTGATACAACAGGAATTTTTTATGTGACACAACATACTAGCTGCGCCACTTTAACAGATACAATAGAAGTTAAAAAACTTAGCCTATCTCTTGAATTAGGTTTTGAAGATACCCTTCTATGTAGAGGGGATACCATTCTTTTAAACATAAGCCAGCCAGAAGGAATATATTTTTGGAATACTGGCAGTATTGATCCATCTATTGTAATTAATAGTGAAGGAACCTACCACATTTCTGTTTCAAACTATTGTGGCCTATTGGAAGACGAGGCAACTGTTTATTATGAAAATTGCAATTCATGCATACACATTCCTACCGCTTTTTCACCCAATCAGGATGGGCACAATGATAGATTCAGAATAAAGCACGATTGCATTCTAACCAATTACGAACTGCATATATTTAGCAGATGGGGTCAAGAATTATTTTCATCAATTAATCCGGATGAAACATGGGATGGAAAATTTAATGGCGCTAATCAACCCATAGAAGTTTATGTATATGAACTAAAATATTCTAAGTCAGATTTATTAAATGAAACCTCTGAATTTATTAAAGGGAATATTACCTTGCTTAGATAATTCTATAAAATCAAAGTGATATTGCCTTGCTTTCGAATTGTTTGACCATTGGAACAAACCGCTTCCATATAATATATATACACATCTGGCGATAGCATTTTCTCTTTAAAATATCCATTCCAACCTTGCGCTAAACTATTTGATTCAAAAACAATTTCCCCCCACCTATTAAAAATTCTAATGTACGTAAGTGAAGCGATGCCTACTCCTTCCAATTCAAATTCATCATTTAACCCATCACCATTAGGAGTAAATGCATTTGGAACAAACAAGGACGCGTCAGTACATACAACAGAAACAAGAGTAGTATCCTTATCTTTACAAGTATTATAATCAGTTATTGTAATTATGTAAGAAGTACTAACAATTGGGAAAGCATTCGTAACTAAACAGGTACTGCAACTTAATGTACTATCTGGTTCCCAAATAAAATATCCCTGGTCAATTGTTGAAGCTTGAAGCACCGTTGAATTTCCAACAATTATTGATTGGTCATATCCTGAAAATACTTCTGGCAATTCATAAACACAAACTACTACACTATCAGTATCAGCATAACATTGACCGTCATAAACTATTACAGTATAAGTAGTTTCCAATGTAGGCGAAGCAATAGGATTATTTATTGTGGCATCTGACAGACCCCCTACCGGACTCCAAGAATAATAATATGGAACAGTGCTAAGAACTGTAGCCCATAATTCCGTTGCATCATTTAAACAAATACAGGTATCGTCTTTAACTATAGCATTGAAAGAATATAGAATACTAACTTGAACTGAATCTGAATTTTTACAGCCATTGGTATCTATAACATTTAAAATATAAACGAGAGGCGAATCAGGAAATGCAATAGGATTAGCAATTGAACTATCGCTTAATGATGCGCCAGGTTGCCAATTGTAAATTAGACCACCGCTTCCATTTAGATAAATAGAAGTTCCTGAACACATCGTAATATCCAGGCCTGCATTTGCAGGTGGAAGAGTGTTAACCAAAATAAATAGCGCATCATTTTTTGTACACCCCAAAGCATCTGTAACTAAAACTGTATAGGTTTGAGAGACCACAGGATTGGCAAAAGGATTTGAAATTTGAAAATCACTTAATGCCGTTGAAGGTGACCATAAATAACTAATTCCGCCCGATGCATTCAGTTGAATCGTATCAAAAACACATAACTCCGTATCGATGCCCGCATTCGCAATGGGGGGCGGCAACCAAACAACTAAAACATCATCACTATTGGTGCACCCATTAATATCAGTTACAGTAACACTGTAGATAGTTGTAACTGCTGGATAAACTAGTGGAGAGGATGAGGTTGAATTTATCATTGAAACGACTGGCGACCAAGCAAAACTTATTCCTCCAACTACATTTAATTGAATAGTATCTTCAGAACAAACAGATGTATCCTGTCCAGCATTAACTAAGGGATTTATATTTATAGATAATACAATAGAGTCACTGGCGATACACAAGTTGCCATTTGTAACCGAAACAAAATAAGTGCTTGTAATAGAAGGCGTAGCAATTGGATTATAGATATTATTGGCATTCAAGTTCGTTGATGGGGACCAAAAAAAGCTACTTCCTCCCGAGGCATGAAACTGAGCAGTTTGACCAACACAAATTGAGGTGTCATTTCCTGCATTTGCTATAGGTAATGGATTAACTGTAACAACCACCGTGTCATTATCAACGCAGCTAGTTGCATCAGTTACTGTAAGAATATAAGAAGTAGTAATTGATGGAGTTGCTATTGGGGTTGAAGCATTTGTTGCATTTAAACCTAAACCCGGAGCCCATAAATAGCTAACACCACCTGAACCATTTAACTGCGTATTTTGACCTATACATATTGCTACATCATTTCCAGCATTTGCAATTGGGCCTGGAAGAATTGTAACTGCTACCGATGTATCATCAATACATCCATTTAAATCTGTTACAACAACTGTATAAATCGTAGAATTAACAGGTGATGCTATCGGGTTTGATAGCGTATTAGAATTTAATGTTGCTGATGGAGACCAACTATAAAATAACGCACCAGAAGCCTGAAGCGTTAAATTGCTACCAGGACATATTGGTTGAACCCCTAGAACTGAGGCCAAAGGAAGAGGGTTGACAATTACAATCATTGAATCACTTGAAGAAAAACAAACGCCATCAGTCGCATTTAATAAATAAGTGGTACTTATGAGTGGATTGGCAATTGGATTAGCTATTACAGAAGAGGATAGACCTATAGAAGGAGACCATGAATACAAAGAACCACCCGTACCATTTAATTGAAATGAATTGCCATTACAAATTGATGTGTCATTTCCTGCATTTGCTATAGGTAATGGATTAACTGTAACAATTATTGTATCTCTATCAAAACAGCCATTGCCATCAGTTACCTTCAAAATATAGATAGTAGTTATTGTTGGACTAACTATAGGATTTACTTGAATAGAATTAAATCCTATTGGGATAGAACCCCATTGATAGACTCCGTTTCCAGAAGCATGAATAACTCCCGATGTTCCAAAGCAAATCGAAGTATCAATTCCAGCCATAGCAATAGGTGCTGCAACAACTGTAATAGAAACATTGTCAACATCTACACAACCGTTAACATCTGTAACAGTTAACTGATATAAAGTATTTACGATAGGATAGGCAAAAGGATTGCTCACAGTATTATTATTTAAAGAAATGGAGGGACTCCATAAATAGCTAACGCCCCCACCCCCACTTAATTGAATCGTATCATTCTCACAAACAGAAGCATCAACACCTGCGTTAGAAATGGGCAATTGATATAGGTTCACCACAACCAAAGCTGAACCTTGACAGCCTAAATTATCAGTAACAATTAATGTATAAGTTGTATTTGTTATTGGAGAGGCCAAAACAGTTGCACTAGTTGATGAAGACAAAGAAATAGAAGGCGACCATAAATAAGTTATCCCACCAACTCCATTTAATAGAACGCTGCCTCCTATACAAATAGATGTATCATTATTTGTTAAAGCAATTGGTAATGGATTGATTGTAATATTTTTAACAATGGTATCAGAACACCCATTACTCGCTATTACTATAAGAATAACATCAAACGAACCGGGTGAATTATAAATATGCATTGGATTTAATAAAGTGGAAAAATTTAACGCACCACTAAGCGGATCATCAAAATTCCATTGATAATTAGCTATCGGACTTAGAGAGAAAATGCTTCCCGAAAATTGAACCGTTGAAGATTGACATAAACCAGAAGTTAAATATGTAAAATCAACAACCGGCGGTGGTGTAACATGAATGGTATCAATCCAAGTATCGGCACAGCCAGGTTGGGCTACACTAGTTAAAGTAACAATAAAATCACCGGGTATATTATATTGATAAATAGGATCAGAAAAAGTAGATGTATCTGCACTTCCAGTCAAGCCAAAATCCCAAAGAAGAGTAAATGGTGTAATAGCATTACTACTATCATGAAACTGAACAAATCCGCCAGCACATATATCATTTGTTGTTACTGAGAAAAACGAGGTATCAGCAACAACAAATATTGAATCAATAAAATAAAGGTAAACACAGCCTACCCCATCATTTAAAAAAACTTCCGCTCTAAAAATACCTGGATTTGAATAGGTGTGACATACCGCCGTATCATCAGCAAAGCTTGCTGAGTCTCCAAGATTCCAAATGAAATTAATTGAGTTAGATGATGAAATATTAAAGCAGACATTAAGTGGCGAACATCCAATACTTGAAGTTAAAGATGCTACTGCGTTTGCCCCTCCAATATGAATGTAATTGGTATATATTATAGTGTCAGTACACCCAGAAGAATTAGTTACAAATAAAGAAACGGTAAAATCACCAGCAACAGAATATATATGCTGTGGGTTTTGAACAACTGAATATACACCGTCACCAAAATTCCAATAATAAGTAGAGCCAACACCCGCACCAATAGTGGTATTATTAAAAGAGACAACCAATGGGGGACAGTTTGTTGTTACAACATTAGCCACAAAGCTTCCCGATAAATTTCCAATATTTATGTACGCAGTTTTTATTAAAGTATCCGTACACCCATTTGGATCTAACACTATAAGTTTTATTGTTTTAAATCCTGGGGAAGTATAAAGATGACAGGGGTTTGGTAAAGTACTTGTGTTATTAATTCCGCTTGCAATGTCACCAAAATCCCAGATGTAAGCTAAATTGTTTCCAATAGAAAAATTAAAAAAACAAGCAATCTCTCCCAAACAAACAGAAGAATCAAGTGCTATAAAATTAGATATTGGAAGGGTCACATTTATAAATCCAGGAATTAATAATGTGTCCTTACAACCATGATTATCTGTTACTATAAGACTAACGTTGAAAGTATCAACAGTGTTGTAGGTGTGAGTTGGATTGACCAATGTACTTTGCACAGTATTTGGGCTTGGAGTATCTCCAAAATTCCACTCATATGAAACAGGATTTGAAACAGAATTAGCAGCAGTAGTATTTGTAAAATTCACAATTAATGGAGGGCATCCTGCATTACTACTAGCCGTAAATCCTGGACTAAGCCCATATACTTTTATTATTTGATAAGCCGTATCCAAGCACCCGTTATATGCAGTTGCAATCAGTCGTACATTATAATTACCTGGGGTGCTCCATGTATAACTTCCTGGGCTGGCGCCAGAATTAAAATACTGAGCTGAACTTTGAGCAACAACAAAATTTGCCGCATTAAAAATCTTCCATTGATATACATATGCTCCTGTTGTCGTATTAAATATACTAGAGGTATAAGGGCTACAGCCAATGGAGTCAATGAATTTAAACCTAGCATTTAAGTCACGTAAAAAAATTTGAACAGAAATATCCTGACTACACCCCGATTGAATATTGCTAACATTTACTGAAACAGTATAAGAGGCATTTGGATTTGGCATTGGCCAAGTAACCAAAATACTATCAGGAGTAATATACTGAATATTTGTAGCACTCGGAATAGTCCAAGTAAAAATATCTCCCCCTACTGATTGATGCGCTGAAAGAGTAACTTGTTGTGGATTATCACAATCATAATATTCGATTAGATTGGCAATAGGTGGGCTAACAATTATATAATCAGGTTTAATTAAAGTATCACAACATCCATTATAACATTCTATTAAAGTAATTGTAAAGGTTCCTGTATCAGCAAAAATATGGATTGGAGAATATGCTGTTGAGGTTCCTCCATCATCAAACAACCATTTATGTGTTACAACTGCGCCAGTTGGATAGGGCGGAGCAGGCGTAGTACAGTTAACAAATGTAACAGCATCAGAAGCGCACACTTCAGTATCAATAACAGAAAAACATGGGGACATTAACATTCCCAAGCAAATTGCATCTGTAATAATTAAGGTGTCTTTGCATCCTTGTGAATTTTCAATAATTAAGCCTACAGTATAACAACCTGGAAGAAGGTATGTATGTGTTGGATTAGCTCCACTTGAAACAAAATTATTAGGGTTAGAAATATAATCAAAGTTCCACTTCCATATTGTTGGATTTCCTGTGCTAGCATTTGTAAATGGAACAGTATAGGGTGAACAAGCAAGACCTGTAGGAATATTCCAAATGAATGAAGCAACCGGACAATCAATAATCACAGCCGGCGAAATAGACATGTCATCACTACATCCCTGCTGATTAGAAACAATTAAACTTACACCATAGCTCCCGCAATTAGAATAATTAATATTCCCAGGATTTTGAGAAGTAGAAGATGCTGGAACTCCACCTATAAAACTCCACTGATATGTAATACCTGGTCCCAAAGACGAGTTGTTGATTATAGAAGCTAAAACAGGAGGTTGACAAGTATTTAAATTTCCATTAATTAAAAAATCTGCCGTTGGTTTCGGATTTACAACAATGGTTGTACATTTTTGCGCCGTACACCCACCATTAAAAGTTAAAGTCAGGCAAACATCAAAACTTCCTGAGTTGGAAAAAGTAAAACTGGGTGATTGAATTGTTTGAGGGGGTGCAGGAGATATACCCGATACAGGTGTAATTATCCAATTATAAGAAATGGCTGGCGACCCATTAAACGCCACTGTACTTCCTTCACAAATATTTAACGCCGAAGCTGTAAAATTGGCAACATTAACGGCAATATTCACGTAATTATTTAATGTAATAGTACTACTACAGCCGTTTGGCAATGTCACCGTAAGTTTTACACTATAACTTCCAAAACTATTATAAGTAACCGAAGGTGTAGGGGAAGTTGATGTTGATGGGCTAACTCCTGTTCCAAAAAATTGCCATGAATAAGTGAGTCCAACTAATGGAGATGAATTTAATCCTGAAAAATTTACTGTGTAGGGTGCAGCGCAATTACTTGGCGGATTTAATGTTGAAATGACCACCACAGGCGCTTGTGTGACACAAATATTATTATAAACAGTAGTATCATTTGAACAGCCCCAACTATTAATTGCAATCAACTTAGTACAATAACACCCCTGAGTTGTATAAATATGTGTCGGGTTTGCTAGTGAAGACAGAACTCCATCACAAAAATCCCATTGAAGGGACTGTAATGTTCCTGAATTAGCAACCGAAAGATTTGTAAACTGAGCATTTAATGGCGGACATCCCGAATTAGGTGTAACACTAAATTTTGCTTCTGGTTTGCATGCAATAAAAAGAGTTGTTGTTTTTACGTCGGTTGCCCCACTTGCATTTGTGGTTGTTAGAGTTACCGTTTTACTTCCACATGGTGAAAAAAGAACGGTTGGATTCGAAAGTATAGATGTAGCCGGATTACCATCCTGAAAAGACCATAAGTAAGTAAGTGGCCCAGGATTACCAGTAGATGTATTGGTAAAATTTACAATGGCAGGCACACATTGGCTCCCATTAACAAATGTGTAAGTAAAATTTGCAGTTGTCTGGGAAATTACATCAAAAGGAGAAATAAAAAAGATTAAAAAAAATAACTTATAAAAAAATTTCATGAAAAATCATCTCAAAATTTAAATCAAAAAACAAAAATATAAACATACTCTAACCCACCTAATAAATTTTCTTTTTTATTCATTTTATTTTGAGAAAAACTTCCTTAGATTAATTAAAATCTTGGGCAAAAAATAATTTTCTTGTTAAAGTGAGGAATACAGCCAATATAAATTATTGAAAGTTCAGGGCCTCCCTTTGATTCGCTGACTGCTGATAACTTTGACATATTTAAATCATAATTAAAAGCAATGCTCATTTGGTCAATGTCAAATCGAGTAACAATAATTAAGGCGTCATTCCATCTATACCAAGGACCTAAATAAACGCCATACTTACTGTTTTTCATTTTATCCAAATCAATCCTCAAAAGAGCTCCAAAAACCAATTCCTGATTTGCCCCCTGTAGCGTATATTGTATTTTAGGATAAAAATCAAATCGGTCACTTGCATGTAAATTAGCCCCTGCATTTAAAATAAGTTTTCTGTAAATACGTGAAGTACCATCATCAAAAAATGATTTTACAGGTTTGTTAATATGAAAGACTGCTGCTCCCATTGTAAAACTATTTTGAAATGAAGGAGGAATAAAATTATAAGCCACTCCAGCCGATAAATCAAAAAACGACAATGTGCTTAAGCTAATATTTTCTTTTGTTAACCCCAATGGTTTATAAACCTCATACTGATCATTAAAAACAAGATTAGTATAGTCAATATTTGCAGTTGTTAACCCTATCAAAATTCCACCGCCTAAATAATGATGATTAAAATTATCCAATGGCTTATGAACACTACCTGCAAGACCAAATTGTGTAGTTGTAAACTTTGAATCGCCAGCTTTATCAACTGACGCGTCTACACCAATACCATACAATCCTTTCTTCTTGCCACTAGTTCTTTTAATATCTCCTGAAGCATGAAAAGTTGTATAGGGAACTGTTACACTCCTCCATTGAACTTTATAATTAGCAACCAAGCGATAGTCACAATTAAAAAAACCAGCATTTGCAGGATTCTGTAATAATGGTGTCGAATAAAATTGTGAAAAGTGAACATCTTGAGCTGTTACATTCAACACCATAAATAAAATAAAATAGAATAAAACAATCG
Organism: Chitinophaga pinensis; assembly: GCA_945892775.1. Classification (GTDB taxonomy): domain Bacteria; phylum Bacteroidota; class Bacteroidia; order Chitinophagales; family UBA10324; genus UBA10324. Next base: position 47,046 of record CAMDDP010000002.1, on the reverse strand, counting down.
TTTTGTTTCTCATCGTATCAAAGTAATATTTCCTTGTTTCCTAATTAATTGTCCAGTGCTACATACTGCCTCTAAGTAATAATCAAAAACTTCAGGCTCGTTTAATCTTCCATTAAATGTTCCGTCCCATGTATCGTTAAAATTGGTGCTTTCAAAGACCAGCTGTCCCCATCTATTAAATATTCGAAGAAAATTAAGTTGTGTTATTCCAACCCCCTCTAACTGAACTTCATCATTTAAACCATCACCATTTGGAGTAAAGGCATTGGGAATAAAAAGAACATTGTCATTACAATAAACATTTATAACAGTTGTATCATCATCCTTACAGCCATTCAAATCTGTTAATGCTACAAAATAAATGGTTGTTTGCAATGGGTTAGCTATTGGATTTATACAGGTATTACAACTTAGAGTGGAATCAGGTATCCATAAATAAGTACCCGCCCCAGGAGTTGTAACATTGTAAGCGGAAAGTTGAGCAGTTGTTCCCACTAGAATTGTTTCATCGGGTCCGGCTAAAACTATCGGAAGCGGATAAATACATACTTTTATATTTCCTGTATCTGCATAACATCCCAATTCATCAGTTACATAAACTGTATAAGTTGTATTGCTAGTTGGCGAAGCTTCCACACAAGATACTGTGGATGAATCCAATCCACTAATAGGCCTCCATTTATAAAAACTAATTGTCGATGAATTTGCACATAACACCGCAGAATTATTATAACAAAAACAAGTGTCATTTGAATAGGTTACTGTAAATGGGAACAACACAGATATTTTAATTGAATCAGTTCCCTGACATCCATAAACATCGGTTCCAGTTACATAATATATAATTGTATCAGTTGGACAAGAAATAGGATTTGGGATGGAGGAATCCAATAAACCCGTTGTTGGATTCCATGTATAATAAATTGCGCCTGTAGCTGTGAGCTGCGTACAAGTGCCCGAACATATTTTCCGATCAGCCCCTGAATCTAAAACTGGTAAGGGATGAACAGTAATTAAAACCGTGTCATTGTTCTTACACCCATTCGCGTCAGTTACTGTTAAAGTATAGGTTGTAGTTACAGTAGGGCTTGCAATTGGATTTAAAATAATACTATCTGACAATGTGGCGGACGGCCCCCATAAATAGATAGAGGCTGTTGAAAAACCATTTAATTGTGTTGTAAGCCCCAAACAAAATTCAGCGGAGTCTCCAGCATCAACAGGGGGGAGTGGCAATACAAAAACAAATGCAGAGGTGTCATCACCACAGGCTCCAACAAAAGCAGTAACAGTATAGGTTGTGGTTACATTAGGTGTAACTGTAATGGTTGTTGTTGTTTCTCCTGTGCTCCATAAATAGGTTGTACCCCCGCTAGCAGTTAAACTATATGAGCTTCCAGGACAAATAGAATCTCCGGCACTAATACTTGCAACAGGTGGAAGAGTAATAGTTACCACCACATCATCTGTGTCTTTACACCCTGCAGTATTTGTAACGATTAAAGTATAAATAGTATTTACCAATGGAAAAGCAAGTACAGAATCATTATAAACCGTAGAAAGTGTAGGTGGTAATGGTGAACCCCATTCAAACGGATTTATTAAAGCATCTCCACCAGTTCCAATCAATAATGCAGTGTCGTTATTACAAATTGCAACATCAGGCCCAGCATTAGCAGTTGGCAGACCAGTAATAGTTACGCTGGTAAATGCAGTGTCATTACATCCGTTACAACCATATACAATAAAAGTTATAGGATAGGTTGAAGCACTTGGATATATATAGGTAGGATTACAAATGTTACTGGTATCAATAGTCGAATTAGCATTACCAAAATCCCAATGCTGCCAACTTATACAAATAGCGCCAGAAGTATCGCATAAAAATTGAGTAGGAATTCCTAAACATAATCCTAAACTAGGTATAATGGGAATAGCGGTAGGGGAAGCGGTAACATGTATTGTGTCCTTTGCAATAGCGGTACACCCCCCATGAGAAGTAATTGTTAAAATTACAACATAGTCCCCAAATGTATTGTAATTATGTGGTGGTGGATTTTGCAAATTTGAAGTTGTAAAATCGCCAAAATCCCATAACCAACCAACAATTCCCCCTAATGAATAGGAAGAATCAATAAAAGTTACCTGCCCATTCGAACACAGATCATTTGTGCTCGAACTAAAATCGGCCAATGGCTGAATAACCACTAGGGTGTCAACAATTCTTGTATAGGTACAAGTAAAAGAACTATCAGTTAAAACAACAGAAGGATAAAAAACTCCTGTATCAGCATACAAATGGCAAATGGAAGATGTACCAGCAATAAGTGGAGACCCGTCATCAAAATCCCACAAGAAACTAACCGAATTAGTTGGATTTAAATCAAAACAAATTAGCTGAGGAACACACGAAGTATCGGGGGACGCAACTGGATTTGAGAATGGGCCACCTAAATTAATATAATTAATTTTTGTGACTGTGGTTGAACAACCAAGACATGTATCAATAGCTGTTAAGCTAACAGTAAAAATTCCTGCATAACCATAAATATGAAAAGGCGTATCAATTTGAGAAATAGCCCCATCTCCAAAATTCCAATAATATTTCCCGCATCCACCTGGAATAACAGGTGTAATAAAAAATGTGTCCGATAGAGGAGGGCAAGTTGAAATAGAATCAGTTACATAAAAATCAACATTTACCTGACCAACAATTATATAATTAAGTTTTATTAATGTGTCCTTACATCCGTTAATATCTATTGCTGAAAGAGTTACTGTATAAGTTCCATTGCTTGCATAAGTATGACAAGGAAATGAAACAATTGAAGTGGTATTATCTCCAAAGTTCCAAACATAATTTAAGTTTAGTCCTATAGAATTATTATTAAAACAAACCTGAGAACCTACACAAATTGTAGTATCGGCCACATTGAAATTAACTTCAGGTGTTTGAGCGTTAACATAAGCAACTGCCGAAAAAACACTCACACAACCAAATTGATCTTTAACACTATCAGTTACTGTAAAGGAACCGTTAGCAGTATAAGTATGATTGATAATTGAATTTATTGGGGTAAATGTTGGAGATGAAGACCCATCACCAAAACTAAACTTATGAGAAATCGGGTTTGAAACACAACTACTCAAAGTTGTATCAGTAAAAGTTGTAATAAAGGGGGCGCAACCTGAAAGAGGTGCGCCAAAAAAACTAGGAGTCAACCCTCTAACAGTCACATTCCATTCTAATGTATCTTCACATAAATTATACGCAATTTGTCGAAGCACAATGCGATAGTTTCCGGGTGCAGGCCATGAAATAAATCCAGCATTCCCTGGATTATTATAACTCCGTAAAGCGCTAGTCATTGAATTAACTAAAATGCCTCCATTACACAAATCATATACCTTCCAAACATAAGTATTAGCACCCGTTGAATTATTAGTTACAAATGAAGTTTCAGGATAACAAACAATCGTATCTATTGTTACAATTCCAACTAAGTTTCTAAGAAAAAAGTTCGTTTGAGTAGTATCACAACAGCCCGAAGCTATATTACATACTATTAATTGCGCTGTGTATGATAGATTAGGATTAGGCATTGGATACGTTACATATAAAATAGAATCTGTTGAGGAAATTGGAGTGCCTCCTATTGGCCAAGTTGTATTACCTGGAAAAGACCAGGTATATGTATCAGCACCTATTGACGATGTACCATCAAATAAAACCACATTAGGGCTGTCACAATTAATGCTATAAATTAAATTCGGAATTGGAGGTGCTATATAAACATAGTCAACTATTAAAAGGGTATCATTACAGCCACAATTATTAATGACTAAAGATATATCCATTAAACCCGTATCCTGATAAAGGTGTTCGGGTTCTTGAACGGATGATTGACAACCAGGACCATCACCAAAATTCCAACACCAAGACAAACAGGAAGGAAAACCTGTTCCCCCAGGTACACCCAAGGAATCAACTGTACAATTCAGAAAGTTAACAGGTAATGGAGCACATTGAACCAAAGGATTAGCTGTAAAACAGGGCACGATATGCTCACCAACACATATTGGACCTCCAGGAAATACATTCATTGCAGTTGAAGTGCACCCAACAGCGTTAACAATTTTTAAAGAAACATCATAACATCCCGGATTTGCGAAATTCAACGAAGGTGTTTGTCCAAGATTCAGAGTCGGGACACAGGTAGGACCACCTACCGGCTGAACGCACCATAAGTACTGTGTTGGAGACCCCGTACTGCATCCGGCATCAAAGTTTAAACTTAAAGGGGCACAATAATGACCCGGTACTGGAAGATTTGTAATTGTATAACACGAAACAGGGCAATCAATTTTTACAGTATCAGTTAAAACAATTGTTGAATCACAACCTGCAACACCTGTAACAGTTAAAAGAATTGAAAATCGCCCACAAGAATTATAAGTTATGTTTCCAGGATTTTGTAAAATTGAACTTGAAGGTGTACCACCCGGAAATTGCCAGTTATAAGTCCAACCACCCGCTACTCCACAATAAACCACATTAACTGTTTGGGGAAACGAGCAGGATGGTGGATTGCTTGTAATATTTATACACGCTACAGGTTTTGGAAACACATTGACGGTTGCAGTTGCTGGAACAATACACCCATTAATATTGGCTACTAAATTAATCGTATAAGTGCCGGGTGTTGTAAATGTATAGGTAACATTTTGAGATGTATCATTTGGAAAAGGAGGAAGCAAAGGATTAATACTCCATAAATAAGAATTGGAAATAGATGTGGAGGCTACAACTGACTCACCTATACAAACAGTATCATCGCTTAAAATTATTGCTGTTGTACCATTCCCAACATTTACAAAATTAGGGTTAAATTGATTACTTGAACATCCATTGGCATCAGTAACCACACAAGAAACATCCCATTGTCCTGTGGTGAAAAATATTCCTGTTGGACAGGCCAACAAAGATGTTGCTGGGGTACCTCCTTGAAATGTCCAAGAATAGATATAACCCGGATTCCCCCCCGAGATTGGTGGAGCGCAAAAATCCACTAATAAATTTTGCAAACAAGTTGTTGCTATTGTTGATGAAATCTGAAAATCAGGCGGGTCAGTAATACAAACTGTTTGCGGTATTTGAAAGAAATCAGTACACCCTTGATTATTTGTTACAATTAAAGAGACTGTATAACATGCCGCAGTATCAACCGGATAAACATAAGAAGGATTTGCATTATTCAATTGCTGACCATTACCCATGTCCCATACATAACTAAGTGAACTTGAATTTTGACCAATTTGACTACACCCACTATTAAAGTTAATTGGAACTCCCGTACAAGCTGTAGTTGGGTTATTTATAAAACAAGCTACCGGATCACAATAAATTACAATGTTTTGAATAGAAGTTAAGGCACCACCTCCTCCATTAATATTTAGTGTAACAGCATAAGTGCCACAAACAGGAAAATTAACAATACCCGGATTTTGAATATTAGAAAATTGAGGAATAGCCCCTGCTCCAAAATCCCAGCTATAGGTTATGCCACCTGACGAACAATTTCCAGTAAATATTAAAGTTATACCTTGACAATGTGGCGCACCAACAGGAAATTCTGTATAAGTAAAACAAGCACTTTGTGCAAAAATATTGGTCGTAAATAAAGAAGCAATAAGAAGGTTCGTCAGTAAAAATCTAATCATTCAAAATTAATTATTATTAAAACTAGCTCATTAAAATCTATAAAAAAAAACCTGTCCTGATTTTTTTACTATAAAAACATAAAATGTATTACGCAATCAATTATGAGCGCAATGTAGTTTATAAATTTTATACAACGAACAAAAAGAACTTTTTTAATCTATTACTTTTACGAAAAATAAACATCGTGTCATTTGGAATTTGTCCCCTTGCAATAGTACCTGTCAGAAACGAACCTTCTGATAAATCAGAAATGGTCTCGCAACTTTTATTCGGTGAAGGATTTGAAGTCTTAGATGCTCAACCAAAATGGACAAAAGTACAATTACATTGGGATGGGTATACTGGTTGGGTTGATTCAAGTTCCATTCATGCAGCATCTTTTTCAGATATTGATGAAGAAGAAAAAAAAATCTTTTATTGCAATGACATTTCAGCCTTAGTTCATTCCACATTAGGGAAACAGGTAATTACCTATGGTTCCACATTGCCACAACTAAAAAAAAATAAATTAAAATTAGGAGACGATGAATATTCATTTGAAGGAAATCCTCTTAACTCCTCATCTATTCCCCACACTGAAATTGCTATTGAAGAACTAGCGACAAAATATTTAAACGCTCCTTATTTATGGGGAGGCAGAAGTATCCTTGGTATTGATTGTAGCGGCCTTACACAAATGGTTTTTAAAATGTTGGGAATAAAACTTTATAGAGATGCATTCCAGCAATCTGACCAAGGTATGCTGGTAAATTTTGTGGACGAAGCACGAACAGGAGACCTGGCATTTTTTAAAAATGAAGAAGGAAAAATTATTCATGTTGGAATTATACTAAGCAATAATAGAATCATTCATGCAAGCGGACGAGTGCGCATCGATGATATTGATCATTATGGAATTTATAATAAACAAAAAAAATCTTACTCGCACCAACTTCGTTTTATAAAAAGAATTTTGTGAAAAAAATATTAAACACTGCTCAAATTCGTGAAGCAGATAAGTTCACCATTGAACATGAATCCATAACAAGTATAGATTTAATGGAACGTGCTGCTAAAGCCTTTGCAAAAAAATATGTCAAACAATTTTCGGCCTCACGACCTGTTAAAATTTTTTGTGGCCCCGGGAATAATGGTGGCGATGGATTAGCAATTGCGCGATTACTTCATAAAAAAAGATATACTATTCAAGTTTATATTTTACAAAATAATTCTGGTTTCAGTGATGATTTTATTTTAAACGAACAAAAATTAAAAAACAAAAATCGCATACCACTACATTATATTACAGACTGCATCTTCCCTACTCTTCAAGAAAATGATGTGGTAATTGATGCTTTATGGGGAAGTGGTTTGTCAAAACAAATTACAGGTCTAGCAGAAAATTTAGTCAAGCACATTAACGAACACAAGTCAACAACCGTATCGGTAGACATTCCTTCAGGAATGTATGCTAATATTCCAACAACTGGAACAGCCATACAAGCAGATTTTACTTACACTTTCGAATCACCTAAACTGGGGTTTTTATTTGCTGAAAATTATGAGTATGTAGGTGAATGGAAAGTACTTGATATTGGATTAACACCAACATTCTTGGATGAAATAAACGCCTCACATTTTCTTATTCAAGAAGATGACATTAGAAACATCTTACGCACTCGAAAAAAATTTGATCACAAAGGAAAATTTGGCCACGCACTAATTGTTGCAGGAAGCGCCGGAAAAATTGGTGCCGCATTACTTTGTTCTTCTGCATGCTTGCAAAGTGGTGCGGGGTTAGTAACGGCACATATTCCACGAATAGGAAACAATATTCTACAAACTGGTTTGCCTGATGCTATGATAACACTCGATAATCATGAAAACATGATCACCAAAATTCCAATAGCTGAAAATTATTCCGCAATCGGAATCGGATCGGGAATAGGCATTCAAAGCCTAACACAACAAGCGTTCATTAATTTATTAAGTCGATACCGAAAACCCATGGTGATTGATGCAGATGCTATTAATATTTTATCGCTTAATAAAGGTTGGCTAGAGTATATACCTAAGGGAAGTATTTTTACTCCACATATAAAAGAATTCGAACGACTTTTCGGCAAATCATCTAATTCATTCGACCGAATAAAAAAACAACAAGAGTTGTCTATCACTCATAAATTAATTATCATATTAAAAGGAGCCTACTCAAGCATCAGCACTCCTGAAGGCATTGTTTATTTTAATCCTACAGGAAATCCTGGAATGGCAAAAGGTGGCAGCGGCGATGTTTTAACCGGAATAATTACTGCATTTTTATCGCAGGGTTACACATCAGAACAAGCCGCAATAGCAGGTGTATATTTGCATGGCCTAGCGGGTAATCTTGCCCTAAAAAATAAAACCAATTACAATATTACTGCTAGTGATCAGATTCAACATATAGCCAATGCCTTTAAAAAAATATTATCTTAAATATTTATTTATTTTTCTCCTGTCAGAATTGTTATTTCAGGCATGTAATTCTACCTCAAGAGTACAAACAACCACAACTGTAGTTGCGCACGAAAACAAACCTGCGGAAAAAATTTCGAATAAAACATCTTCTATAAATGAAGCTAAAAAAGAAGAAGAAATTTTAGAAAACCATAATCAAAATATTTCTACTTCTGCACTATTTAGCAAGTATGCAAAACTACTTGAGGTAAATCCCAACAAGCTTACCAATGAAAAACTGTACAAGTTTATTGACGAATGGTGGCATGTTCCATATAAATATGCGGGCAATAGCAAAACCGGTATTGATTGCAGTGGGTTTTCTACCCTAGTTTTAAAAACCGTTTATAACAAAGAAATAATTCGTGTCTCAGCTGAAATGTATAAGGCTACTGAACGATTAAAAGAAGAATATCTACAAGAGGGGGATCTAGTTTTTTTTCAAATTAAAAAAGGACGCATATCACATGTAGGTGTTTATTTAACAAATAATAAATTTGTACATGCTAGCGTAAAAAGCGGTGTTACTATCAATAGCCTCGACGATCCATATTATAGAAAAGTTTTTTCTTCAGGTGGTAGGGTAAGTGATAAGTAACAATTTTAAAATAGAATTAAATACTATACTGCTATCTTAAAGTTATTTTAGTCCCCTCAATTTTAAAACCAGATTCTACAACTTGAATACTTTAAAAGCAATCTCGCCATTAGATGGCAGATATTACCGCCAGACAGAATCACTATCTAATTTTTTTAGCGAGTATGCATTAATTCGATATCGAGTTTTTGTAGAAGTTGAATATTTTATTGCTCTGTGTCAAATTCCATTGCCACAACTTTTATCAATTGATAAAAAAAAGTTTGATTCCCTTCGGTCTATTTATAAAAAATTTTCAGAAGCAGATGCAAATTCAATAAAGGAAATTGAAAAGACCACCAACCATGATGTAAAAGCTGTTGAGTACTTTCTAAAAAATAGTTTTGAGCAATTGAACTTAAGCAAGTACAAAGAATTCATTCACTTTGGACTTACCTCACAGGATATAAATAATACGGCCATTCCAATTTCAATAAAAGAATCAATGCAACAAGTAATGCTTCCTGCATTAGCAAAGGTTATTGAAATATTAAAAACAAAAAGTATTGAATGGAAAGATGTTGTAATGCTTGCTAGAACACATGGCCAACCTGCAACTCCTACTTTATTAGGAAAAGAATTATTTGTTTTTGTTAAGCGATTAATTGAACAGAAAGACCAGTTGATTGCAATAAAACATTCTTCGAAATTTGGAGGTGCTACAGGAAATATGAATGCCCATTATGTTTCCTATCCAGAAATTGATTGGCATATCTGGGCTGATAAATTTGCCAATGAAAATCTTGGATTACATCGCTCCTACCCAACTACACAAATAGAACATTACGATAACATAGGCGCTCAATTTGATGCATGGAAAAGAATAAATACCATACTACTTGATTTATGTCGCGACATGTGGAGCTATGTTTCCATGGAATATTTTAAACAGGAAATTAAGAAGGGGGAAATTGGTTCGTCAGCAATGCCTCATAAAGTAAATCCGATTGATTTTGAAAATGCAGAGGGCAATCTTGGAATATCAAGTGCCTTGGCTGAACACTTTGCATCTAAACTCCCCATATCAAGATTGCAACGCGATTTAACTGACAGTACTGTGTTACGAAATATCGGGTTGCCATTTGCACATACTCTTATTGCATTAAAGTCTATTGAAAAAGGTTTGAATAAAATTATTCTGAACAAAGAAAAAATCGACCTTGATCTTGAAAACAATTGGGCGGTAGTTGCTGAAGCCATACAAACCATACTAAGAAGTGAGATGTATCCTGAGCCCTATGAAAAACTAAAAGAGCTCACTCGTAAGGGGGAGCGAATTACTCAAATCGAAATTCAATTGTTTATTGATTCACTTGAAGTAAACAATGCCGTGAAAAAGAAACTGAAAGCAATTACCCCATTTAATTATTTCGGAAAATTTATTCAATAGTAATTCCTGACAACAAATTACTCTATGAGTAAAAAACAAACCATTGAATCGGCTAAGAAAAAAAACACCCGACAAATTAATTTAACTGAACCTTGGTATGTTCGATATGCAATACCAACTCTTGCCCTATTAATATTTGCTGTTTATGCGCGCAGTCTTTCTTTGGGATACACCTATTTAGACGATACCGTTTTCATGTTTGATAAGGCTCCTGAAAACGAACACCTTTCCAATATTTTTAAAGCATTTTTAGAGGGAACATTTGGAGTAAAAGATGTTTACTACCGTCCCTTGTTCAGGATTACTTTCATATTCGAACGACAGTTTTTATTTCTATTTCCGATAGAAGATTTTGCTGTTAATGCAATGCGACTGGCGCATGTTATTGAAATCTTATTACACATTGTCAGTGTTGCGTTATTGTTTAAGTTGTTGCAAAAACTCTCTTTCAGTAAATCATCCGCTTTTATTTGGAGCGCTGTTTATGCTGTGCATCCTGTTTTAACAATGGCTGTTGCATGGATTCCGGGAAGAAATGATTTAATGCTTTCTATTTTTCTGATTTCTTTTTTCCTTCATTTCTTTAATTATTTAGAATCACAAAAAAGGAAAGACCTCATCTGGCAATTTATTTTTTTAATGCTGGCTTTGCTAACAAAAGAATCGGGAGTATTTATTCCGTTTGCCGCAATTTTTTATCTGTTAATCTTCAATAAGAAAAACTTGCTGAATAAAAACATGTTTCTGATTTACTCAGTTTGGTTGATTGAATTAGTTGTTTGGTTTTTTCTGAGGCAAAATATTATTGATCCGAAACAAATAAATCAATCTTTTAATGAAACAATTTTCACTGCCATTGAACGGGTTTCTGGTTTAATTCAATATACCGGAAAAATATTTCTGCCTGTAAATCTTACAGTTTATCCAACTATTGCAGATACCAGCTACCTATTTGGATTAATTGCAATCGGATTTTTAATTATTCTGATTGCTTTAAATAAAAATCGAAACTGGAAGATGATATTATTCGGATTGGGGTGGTTCATACTTTTTATTTTTCCTTTCTTTTTTGTTCCGAAAAAAATTAACGACGCACTTTACGAACACCGTTTATACATTCCAATGATTGGAATTATTTTGATTACTAGGGAAGCGCTACCGTTTATTGAAAAGTTTATTTCTGATTTTTATAAATACATAATTGGCGCGTTAATTATTTTATTTTCAATTGCAACTATTAATTACATGCAATATTTTAATGATGAAATTTCATATTACACAAAAGCCGTAAAAGATTCTCCGAGTTCTGCTTATGCAACAAAAATGTTAGGTATACGGTTAGTTTATAAATCAAGAGAGAAAGAAGCGATTCCTTATTTCAAAAAATCTTTTGAAATGGATACTACTCAAATGTACACTCGGTATTTTCTAGCTAAGTTGATTTATCAAAAGCAGAAAAATTATAAAGAGGCAAAGAGATTATTACATGAAGAAATTAAACTGTCGCCAACTTTTACAGAAAATTATTTAGACCTCGCCTTTATTGCTTACATGGAAAATGATTACACATCATTAATTTATAACCTGAAAAAAGTGATTGAATTATTGCCGGAAGATAAAATGTCTAATAACAATTTATTAAAGGCCTATCTGGATACAAAAAATAAAAAGGAAGCCACTAAACAAATTGATTACATGCGATTAAAAGGAATTTATATTGATCAGGAAATAGTGAATGCGGTTAACAAATTGCAAGACACCTTTTAAATTTCAATTCAAGAATAGCTTTTTCAAACACCTTAAAATCTGAAAAAAAATAATTTCAATATAGTTTTCCAAGATCAAAGCATTAAAAATACTAACTCTAACAGATAGAATCTGTAAAGGTCTTGTTTATTTCTAAAATAAAAATGCAACAAATGTTGGCGGTTTTGAGCGTTTGTATATCTTTGCCGTCCCTAAAAAAAATCATACCTAACAATTCATATGATTAACAACTACGAAACCGTCATCATTTTCTCACCAGTTTTGGGCGAAGACGATTTGAATAAAGCGGTTAAAAAGTACAAAAAACTCCTCCAGGACCATGACGCTACAATCGTCGAGGAGCGCAATTGGGGACTTAAGCAATTAGCTTATCCTATAATGGCCAAATCAAATGGCATCTACTACATTATTGAATTTACAGTAGATACTCAGGCGATTGCCAAATTAGAAGTAGAATACAAACGCGACGAAAGCATTCTTCGTTTTTTAACTACTGCATTGGATAAATATGGCATTGAGTACAATGACAAGCGCAGAGCAGGCCTGGTTGGAAAAGAGAGAAAGAACAGAGTTAAGTCATCATCTCAAACCACCGAAGCATAAATCATGGCCTTTCCAAAAGCTAAGGGAAAAGATATCAAATATCTTTCCACGCAAAAACAGTTAATACGCCCTAAAAAGTACTGTCGTTTTAAAAAATACGGAATCAAATACATTGATTATAAGGAAACTGAATTTCTTATGAACTTTTTAAACGAGCAAGGAAAAATTCTTCCACGCCGACTCACTGGTAATAGTTTGAAATATCAACGCAAGGTTACTCAAGCCATTAAGCGTGCTCGTCAACTTGCATTATTACCTTATGTAACTGACCTTTTTAAATAGATTAAACATGGAAGTGATACTAACACAAGATGTAGCAAAACTTGGTAAAGAAGGAGAAATGGTAAAAGTGCGTGCTGGTTATGGTCGCAATTTTTTAATTCCTCAACGCTTTGCCGTAGTTGCTTCAGGTTCTGCTAAGAAGGACTTTGAAGAAAAGGTAAAACAAGAAGGACGCCGAGAAGAAAAAATGCTCCAGGAAATCAACAAGTATGTTGAAACCTTAAAAAGCACTATGTTTAAAGTTGGCGTGAAAGCAGGTACTAGTGGAAAACTATTTGGAACTGTAACTACTCACCAACTAGCCGCTTCTATTAAAACACAAAAGAGCATTAACATTGACCGTAAGAAAATTACAATTCCTGAGGAAGTTAAAATGATTGGCACCTACACTGCAACAATTGATTTGCATAAAGATGTGTCTGTCACAATAAATTTTGAAGTAATTGCTGAATAATTTTTGAAATTATTTTCTGCTCCGTGAAAGCAATTTTACGGGGCATTTTTTTGCCCTAAATAAAATGAATGTTGTTTGCGTCACGGGTGCATATTTATATATTTGCGACTCAAAATTTTTTGAAATAATAAATTTGGCGAGGTAGCTCAGCTGGTTAGAGCGCAGCACTCATAATGCTGAGGTCGGGGATTCGAGCTCCCCTCTCGCTACAAAAAAAACAGTTTCGGAATAAATTATTTTGAATGATCAATTTAGCCACTAGAGTATCAGAACTCAGCGAATCCGAAACATTGCAAATGGCAAAACTCAGTCGCGAGTTAAAAGCGAAAGGAAAAGATATTATTGATTTAAGCTTAGGAGAACCAGATTTTGATACCCCACTTTTTATTAAAGATGCGGCCAAAAAAGCTTTAGATGATGGATTCACTAAGTATTCACCTGTTGCTGGTTTTTTAGACTTACGAAAAGCTATTTCAGAAAAATTTAAACGCGATAGCCAACTTGAATTTTCACCTGAACAAATTGTTGTATCAACCGGCGCAAAACAATCCATTGCAAATGCTGTACTTGCATTAGTAAATCCTGGAGATGAAGTAATTGTTCCATCACCTTATTGGGTAAGCTATCGTGAGATGGTGAAAATGGCTGCTGGTAATCTTGTGAAGGTAAACACAAAAATTTCCAATGAGTTTAAATTAACAGGGAAAGAATTAGCAACAGCAATTACACCGAAAAGTAAGGTTTTTATATTCTCGTCGCCATGCAATCCAACAGGTGCTGTTTATTCAAAAGAAGAACTACATCAGTTGGCTTTGATATTGGCAAAACATCCTGAAATTATTATTATTAGTGATGAGATTTATGAATACATCAACTTCATTGGTAAGCACGAAAGTATTGCGCAGTTTGAAGAATTGAAAGACAGAGTTGTAATTGTAAATGGTTGTTCGAAAGGATATGCAATGACTGGCTGGAGATTAGGATACATAGCCGCTCCAATAAAAATTGCAAAAGCATGTGAAAAAATTCAAGGCCAGTTTACTTCTGGAACAAACTCAATTGCACAACGAGCAGCATTGGCAGCGATCACCGGAAATTTAACTGAAACAATCTCCATGCGTGAAGCATTTAATAAGCGAAGGAATTTGGTGAAGACTTTGTTGAATAAAATTCCGGGAATAAAATGCAATAATCCAGAAGGAGCTTTTTATTTCTTTCCTGATTTCAGCTATTATTTTGGAAAAGAATATAAGAATTACAATATAAAAAACGCAGATGATCTATGCATGTTTTTATTATATGAAGGCAATATTTCAATAGTAACTGGAAGTGCTTTTGGCGATGAAAACTGCATTCGTATTTCTTATGCCACTTCTGAAGAAAAATTAATTACTGCCATGGAAAGACTTCACAACACACTTCTCCTTCTCAAGTAATTTATTAAAAAGAGTAAAACACGTTCAATACAACCTATTTCTTGCCGATTCATTATATTACCCCCCTCAATTAATGTCGCATTTAAAAAAGGTAATTAGCACAAAATTCTCAAAGTTACGCATTGCTGTTATTGGCGATGTTATGCTTGATAGTTATTTATATGGAAGCGTGGAAAGGATTTCTCCCGAAGCTCCAGTGCCAATAGTTAATATCAATAAAAAAGAAGATAGGCCAGGTGGTGCGGCAAATGTTGCTTTAAACCTGAAATCAATTGGAGTTACACCAATATTATTTTCTGTAATCGGAAAAGATAATATTGGAAAAAAACTAATACAACTTTTAAGCAATTCAGAAATTGATACATCAAATATCATTTCAAGTAAAACAAGAATTACCACCTCCAAAACAAGGGTGCTTAGTAAAAATCATCAAATGATTCGTTTTGATGAAGAAGTGCAAAATGATATTGCAGATAGTGATGCGGATTTGCTATATACTTTAATTAATAACAGAATACAATCGCAAAAATTTGACGCAGTAATCATAGAAGACTACAACAAAGGGGTTTTAACTGATTCTTTGATTGAAGTTCTAATGAATTTATTTTCTAAAAAAAATATTCCCGTTTTAGTTGATCCTAAAGAAAATAATTTTTTCTCTTATTTTGGAGCAACTGTTTTCAAGCCCAATCTGAGAGAAGCCAGAGCAGCCCTTGGAAATAATTTCGGAACCTCATTAAAAGAACTGAATACGATTCATAATAAATTGAAAAAAAATCTTTCACACAAATACACACTCATTACGTTGGGCGAAAAAGGATCTTATATAAACAATGGAATTACTGGAAAAATTATTCCTGCACAAATCCGAAATATTTCGGATGTTAGTGGCGCTGGTGATACCGTGATTGCGGTTATGGCTGCAGCTCTTTCGTCAAAAGTTAATGCTTTTGATGCTGCATATCTTTCCAACTTAGCGGGTGGCCTTGTTTGCGAAAAAGCAGGAGTTGTTTCCATTGAAAAACAAAAACTATTAAGTGAATTAAAATAAAATCTATTTTGAGAAACTGGCTTATTGATAATCTAATTTTTTCATCCGCTTCTAAAATAAATCGCCTTCTTACAGAAAGCCAACGAAAAAAATCTATCTTAATGATATTCCAAGTTTTTTTGCTTGGCGTTCTTGATATTTTTGGCTTAGCATCTATTCTACCAATTATCCATTTAACCACCCATCAGGAATTAATTTTTACAAACAATTATCTACATCAGGCTTATCAATTTCTTCATTTCACATCACCCATCAATTTTATACTTTTTATTTTTTTCTTATCCGTTATATTTTTTGTTGTAAAAAACACAATAGGCATATGGATAAGTCATTCTCAAATAAAATTTTTCTACGAAATTGCCTCTAATCTTTCTGCGAGAAAACTTAAACAGTTTTTAAACCTTGACATTACGGCAATTGTCTCAACAAATAGTTCAGTTTTTGCCACCAATATTTCAGCATCACCTGCTGAATTGTCTAGCGCAATAATGCTTCCATTGTTTTCATTTTTCTCAGAGTTAATTGTAGTTTTATTAATTGTTATAGGAATTTTTATTTATGACTTTAAGTTACTGGTACTACTTTCTATAATATTAATCCCGACCGTTATAATTTTTTATCGCCTAATTAGAAATCGGACCTATTTAATGGGGCTAGAAAAAAACAATTCACGCTATTATACTTTCCAATACTTATATCAAATTATTCATGGCTATATTGATGTTGTACTGATGAACAAAACATCACACTATGCTAAAAAGTTTTTAGAAAAAAACAAACAATTAAATCATTCATTAACCCAATTGACATTTTACGAAACAATACCAAACCGTTTTATTGAAGTCATTGCAATTTTTGCAATTTTTATGATTTTTGCCTATTCTGCTTTCATGAACATTGTTGATACAGGCTTCACCACTTTTTTAACAATTTTTATAGCTGCAGCTTATAGAATTCTTCCTTCTTTTAACCGAATAATTATTTCTATTGTCAGAATAAAAGCCAATCAAATTACATTGGATATTTTAGAAGATATACCAAATGATCCAGCAACGAATGATAAAATAATATTCGAAAATGATATTGAAGCAATATCAATTCCAAAATTTGAAAAATCTATCGAAATAAAAAATATCAGTTATCAATATAAAGGAAGCACTGAGATTGCTCTTTCAAAAATCTCCATTCAAATTAACAAAGGAGACATTATTGGATTCATTGGAACATCAGGATCTGGTAAAACAACTTTGTTTAATATTCTCTTAAGGTTATTAATTGAACAAGAAGGAGAACTTTTAATTGATGGAGAACCAATTGTTGACAGCACCTTAATAGGCTGGCGTAAAATGGTTGGCTATGTGCGACAAGATTATTTTTTAATTGATGCCTCATTCGCTGAAAATATTGCTTTCGGAGTTTCTCGTGAAGAAATAAACGAACAAAAATTAAAAGAGTGCATCAAACTTGCCTCGCTCGATGATTTCTTAAAAACTCTTCCTAACGGAATTGAAACCCAAATTGGTGAAAAAGGCAGCAAACTTTCGGGTGGGCAAAAGCAAAGAATTGCCATTGCACGATCACTCTATCATGATTCCGAAATTATCTTATTTGATGAGGCTACAAGCGCTTTAGATCATGAAACTGAAAATGAAATTATTGAAACCATTAACAATCTATTTGTTCAGAAAAAAACCATGCTCATGATTGCGCACCGATATACAACTCTTAAAAAATGTGATCGGATATACGAACTTAAAAACGGTAAAATTATTGCCGTTCACTCTTATGAAGAACTAGTAAAGCAACGTATTCAGCTTAATTAAGCATTCTCTTTTATATTTATTATCAATGAAAAAAATCGGATTACTTTCTGATACACACGGGTTCATTGATGATAAAATTATAATGCATTTTAAAGATTGTGATGAAGTCTGGCATGCTGGTGATTTCGGCGCAGATGTAAATGAAGAATTAGAAAAACATTTTTTTGTCCGCGGGGTTTATGGAAATATTGACGGACAAAAAACCAGAACAAAATATCACGAACATAATAAATTTGACATCGAAGGTTTGAATGTTTGGATCACTCACATAGGCGGCTATCCTGGAAATTATGATTGGAAAATCAAAAGTGAAATTCAAAACAATCCTCCCGGCTTATTCATTTGCGGTCACTCGCATATTTTAAAAGTCATGCCCGATAAAAGATTAAATCTGTTACACATCAATCCAGGTGCTGCCGGTAAAAGTGGTTTTCATTTAATGCGTACTATTGTTCGATTTAGAATTGAAAATGGAGTTATTAAAAACTTGGAAGTCATTGAACTTGGAAAACGTGGCGCAATTGAATAACATTGGGGAAATAACAATCGTTTATCTTAAACTTTATTGATTTGGTGATGTTATTTTGTTTAAAAATTCTTAGTTGTTTTTGATTACACGATTAACCAATGCAAATAATAAACTACAGATAAAATTATAATGGAAACAGAAATAGAATTAGCGACAATTCAATATGCAACATTTTTCCAAAGAGTGATTGCACGAATTATTGATATGACTATTATTATTGGGATAGCTAAAGGAGTTTCATACTTAGCTTTTAATTTTATACAACAAGATACTCCTGAAACTGCTGAATATATAATTGACGGATTGAATCAAGCGCTACCGGCATTTGCAATAATGTTATGGGTAACTCTTTATTCTCCAATCATGGAAAGCACAGGTGGCACAGTCGGCAAAAGAATAATAGGTATAAAAATGGTTGAAGACAATGACCAACATAAAAGTCCCCGATTCTTAAATTGTGCAGCAAGGGCCTGGATATACCTGATATTTGTTATGCTACTTATTATACCCGCAATTGCAAGTTGTATTTATGTTTTATACAACGATAAAAAAATAACTTTTCATGATAAAATGTTTGATATGGTTTGTGTGAGCTACAGAAAATAAATTTTATTGGCTTGCAGGAAACCTCTGAATAAAAATTCATTTTTATTAAAATTCACATAGTCAAATTCAGCGCTTGATTTTCAACGACCAAAATCATCAAACCAACTCTTTAGCTACATTTGTTCTATTCAAAAAAAGTCAATATTTTAATGATCAAAAACATACCCATTACTCCTTCAATTATTCAAAAAATTTCATTAGTCGTTCCATGTTACAATGAATCGGCAAGAGTCAATCAAATGCTCGAAGGGTTGCGTGATTTTTCGCGTAATTGGAAAAAAGATTTTGAAATAATTATAGTTGATGATGGAAGTAGCGATGATACTTCATCGTTGATCGAACAAAGCGATTTGTATAAAGAGCTTTCATTACAGGGGAAATTTAAATTAATAAAAGCAGAAAAAAATCAAGGCAAAGGTTTCGCTTTACGCGAAGGAGTGTTACAAGCTACTGGTACACATGTGCTAACTCTGGATGCTGATATGAGTACACGCCCTACTGAACTCAATAACTGGTTAGCCACTCATAAACTTATTACCAACGAAATTTTAATAGGCTCAAGAGAATTAAAATCCTCAAAAATAACTGAACGAAAATCGCGCAACCTAATTGGAAAGATTTTTAATTTAAGTGTTCGATTTTTTACTCCTTTAAAAAACCATGACACTCAATGTGGGTTTAAATTATATCCATCTCCCATTGCAAAAAAAATATTCAGCAAGCTTAGTACCTCAGGTTGGGCTCATGATGTTGAAATATTGTATCACTCACATTTAGATGGGGTGAAAATTACAGACATGCCCGTAACCTGGAAAGCAATGGAAGGAAGTAAAATTTCTGTTGGCATTGATGGAGCAAAAATGTTCTTTCGAGTGATGTGGCTTTCCATCCGAATGAAATTTAATTGGTTTTTTATTTCACCCTTTTCTGAAATGAAAAATTCAGAACTCAACAAGAAAAATCAACCCTTGTTTCGTTTTTTATTTGGAACCCTTACTGTATTTCTATTTTTTTTAATGATTACGATAAGTTTTCATTATGGAATTACAGGAGATGATTTAGATCAGAAAATTTATGGCGAGAAAGTCTTAGACTATTATACCTCATTCGGAAATGATACTTCATGCCTTCACCTAAAAGTTGGCAATAAAGAAAATCTATATCTATATGGAGGTTTGTTCAATATGATTTCTGCTGCTGCCAATCGTTACATTGGAGGGTTGGATGAGTACAATATGCGTCATTTGATAAATGCGCTTGCTGGATTTTTTGCCATTCTATTTACAGGTTTATTAGCAAGAAGATTAGGAAATTGGCTCACTGGGTTTCTAGCTTTGATATTGCTCGCCTCTTGGCCCCAATTTTTGGGACAAAGCATGAATAACCCAAAAGACATTCCATTCGCACTTACTTATATTCTCACCATTTATTTTCTAGTTAAACTGGTAATGGAACTTCCTCGACCTTCAACCCGCACTTGGGTTATGACAGCCGTAAGTATTGCACTCGCTATAAATATTCGTGTTGGCGGTTTATTATTGATTGGAATGTTATTCGCATTTGTAATTGGCTCATACATTATTTCAACTGAAAAAAGAAACCTAATTAACAGCACCAATTCATTCGGCTATTTATTTAAGAGATTGATTCTTGTTGCTATTGGGGGATACTTCGGAGGTGTATTATTTTGGCCTTATGGATTAATTAATCCAATGTCAAATCCACTTACAGCATTAAGCGAGCAAACAAATTTTGCCATGCCTATTGGATTATTATTTGAAGGAAAAATAATAACATCAAAAGAAATTCCATGGTACTATATTCCTAAGTGGTTCGAAATTACAACACCTATTGTTGTTATGATTGCGGCCATTGCGCAATGCGTATTATGGTTTTTATCGCGCAAAACATTTTCTACAACGCTTACACTACTAATCATATTCGCGACTTTATTTCCGTGGTCTTATGCCGCTTATAGCCATTCACCATTGTATGATGGATTGCGACAATTTATCTTTATGATTCCTTTGATTGCCGTACTCGCTTCAATTACCTGGAGTTATTTAATGATCGGAATAAATCAGAAAATAATTTCATACATCGCCATAATTATTTTTGCAATAGGAGTAACATTTCCACTTCAATTCATTTTCGCCAACCATCCGAACGAGTATGTCTATTTCAATGAAATAACTGGTGGAATAAAAGGTGCTTACGGAAAGTTTGATACTGATTATTATATGAACAGTATCCGTAAAACTTCTGATTGGTTTAAGCAATCTGATATTTTTAAGAATGCAACCAGGGAGAAAAAGATTTTGCTTGCAACAAATGCCGTTGACCCTATTAACTGGTATTTTAGAAATGATACTGATAAAGTGAAAATTGTTTACACTAAATGGAATGCAGCAGGGAATCCTAAAACTCGAACAGCTAGAGATTGGGATTACGGAATTTATTTCTCGCGGGATATTGCTCCAGGAATGTTATTAGCTAAAACCTGGCCTTCAGATAAAGCAATATATATAAACGAAGCAAATGGAGTTCCACTTTCATGTGTGATTGAGCGAAAAAACAAGTCTGACTTATACGGCTATCGTGAAATGCAAAGAGACAGTTTAATAAAAGCCGAATTTTTTTTTGAAGACGCTTTAAAGAACAATCCGCAAAATGAAGAAGTTACTGGATGGATGATACAAGTAAAACTTAATCTTAGAAAAAATAAAGAAGCATTAAATTATGCACAGCAATATTTAAAACTAGATGCAACAAATGATCAGGCTTTTATGATGTTAGGGGTTTGTTATGCTTACGCTGGAGATTTGTCAAATGCTGAATTCAATTTACTGAAATCAGTTGAATTGCGCCCAACAAATTTTCAGGCCTACCAATTACTTAGTCAACTTTACCAACAAAAAGGCGAACAATCCACTGCGGAAAGCTACAAGAATAAATCAGAAGAGATAAAACAACAACTTCAGCTACAATAATAATTATGGATTTAAAAGAATTAGAATCAGGAGTTAATCCTGGTACGCATTGGTACTACCAGTCTAAAAAATGGCCGTTAGTCCGCTTTGTAAAAAAGATTTATCGTGAACAAAAAAAGAAAGTTGTTTTAGTTGATGTAGGATCCGGATCCGGCTTTTTTATGTATGAATTAATAAAGCTAATGCCAGAAACAATTGATAAAGTATGGTTAGTTGACATCAATTACACCGAAGCCGAAGTGAAAGAAACGAGTGGACAAAAAATAGAAAAAACTATTAGCCTACCTCCCATTATTGAACATGCAGTTGTTGTAATGATGGATGTGCTCGAACACATTGAAGATGATTTGGCAATACTAAATGAAATAAAAAACCGCTGTGCAGGTAAAAATCATTTCTTTATCACAGTGCCAGCCTTTATGGATTTATGGAGTGGTCATGATATTTATCTTGGTCATTATCGTCGTTATACTTCTAAAACTTTAAATGAACTATTGTTGAATGCAAAATTTCCGCGATATAAAATATTTTACCTCTTTGCAGGAATTTTTCCAATGGTTTGGTTGGTAAGGAAATTAAAAGCAAAAGAAGCAAAAACAACTTTAAAACCAACTCATCCAATTATTAATTCTATCCTTCGTGCATACAATTCTTTCGAAATGAATTTTAGCAGAATAAATAAACTATTCGGAGTGACTTGCGCCGCAGAAGGAGAATTATAAAAAATATTTTTTTATAGAAGTGATTGATGATAAAACAATTATATCGATTCTTTCCTTAAAAAATGAATTGATTTTTTTACTGAATTGTCGCCGTTCATTCAAATTCTGAATCTGGCGATGAATTGAATTCAAACTAAATTTTTCCACAATTCATTCAGCAACCAATCGCGCTATTATATTTGTTTACTAATGGAGAATTTCATTGTATCGGCGCGCAAGTACAGACCAGCAAGGTTCGAAGATGTTATTGGTCAGCCGCAGGTAACGCAAACCCTAAAAAATGCAATCCGCAACAACCAGTTGGCGCAGGCATTTTTGTTTTGCGGTCCTCGGGGTGTCGGCAAAACCACTTGTGCTAGAATTTTAGCAAAAGTTATTAACTGCGAAAAAAATTCTAAAGAAATTGAAGCATGCAACGAATGTGAGAGTTGCAAATCATTTAACCAAAATGCAACTTTTAATGTGCATGAGTTAGATGCCGCTTCAAATAATAGTGTGGAAGATATAAGAGCGTTAATTGAGCAAGTAAGATACGCCCCACAAGCTGGAAAGAAAAAAATCTATATCATTGATGAGGTCCATATGCTTTCAAATCAGGCTTTCAATGCCTTTCTGAAAACACTAGAAGAGCCACCACCTTATGCCATTTTTATTCTAGCTACTACTGAGAAACACAAAATTATTCCTACCATTTTATCACGCTGTCAGATTTTCGATTTCAACAGAATCAGAACAGAAGACACAGCAGATTACTTATTAAATATTTCTAGAAAAGAAGAAATAAAAACAGAACCTGATGCACTGCACATCATTGCGCAAAAATCAGATGGAGCGTTGCGCGATGCACTTAGCATGTTTGATCGAATTAGCATTTTCACTGATAGAAACATTACATATCAGGCGGTTCTCACTAATTTAAATATTCTTGATTATGATTATTTCTTTCGTTTCACCGATTATTTTTTGCAAGAAAGCATTACAGATTGCCTACTCACCTACAATGAAATATTAGCAAAAGGCTTTGAAGGCGATAATTTTTTAAGTGGATTAGCTTCACATATTCGTAATTTATTAGTGAGTAAAGACAATGAAACTTTGCAATTACTCGAAACCTCAGCTAATCTTCGAAATCGATATACTGAGCAAGCGGCTTATACACCAGTATCTTTTTTATTGAATGCAATTAATATTATTAACGAATCAGAAATTCAATACCGCACAAGTCGAAATAAAAGACTTAGTGTGGAATTGGCTTTGATGAAATTATGCTACTTATTTCGTACGGTAAAACTTGTTCTTACAGAAGAAGCAATTGATGAGACTAAAAAAAAAAATGAGTTTACCACAATAAAGAAGGAAGAAGTTCTAAAGCCAATTGTCACCTCAATTATTTCTACTGAAAAAGAAGAGAAAAACAAAACTATTTCGCCAACTACTACAGCAGCTCCTGTAAAACCAATCTTTGCCGAATCATCTTCAACAACAAGTTTTAAAATACCCACGCTTAGCTCTTTAAAAGCAACTGCCACAAATGAAAAATTAGAAAAAACAAGTGAAAAACCTTCTGAAAAAATAATTGGCGACGAATTAGATGAAGAAAAATTAAAATACGCTCTTAGCAAGTACATTGAAAATTTACAAGCTGAAAAAAAATTTTCTGTTTCTGAAATATTAAAAATTTATCCCCCTATTTTAGAAAATAAAAATAATATATTAATAGTTGTTGGCACCGATAGTCACAAACAATTACTATTGGCAGAACAAGAATTAATGGTTGATTTTTTAAAGAAACAATTAGAGAAAAAAATAATTAACCTCACAGTAAAAGTAGATGCAGAACGATCTAAAGTTGACAACAAAAAACGACCATACACACCTTCAGAAAAGTTTGAACACATGGCAAAAAAAAACCCCCTGCTTAAGCAGTTAAGAGACAATTTAAAACTTGAAGCCGATTTCTGATTGGTAATTCCTTTTTGCAATTATTTTTGACTCCGAACAATTAAATAAATTATGGCTGAAGTAATAAGAATGCCCCGCATGAGTGATACGATGACAGAAGGAGTAATTGTAGCCTGGCACAAAAAAGTGGGCGATAAAGTAAAAAGTGGAGATCTGATGGCTGAAATAGAAACCGATAAAGCCGTAATGGAATTTGAAAGTTTTCAAGATGGCTTTTTACTTTATATAGGTGCCGAAAAAGGAACGGCTATTCCAGTGGATACCGTTATTGCAGTAATTGGTAAAGAAGGCGAAGATTACAAAACTGCGCTTGCAGGTTCACAAACCATAACATCAGCAGCACCAATGGTGGGTAAAAATGTAGAACCTGAATTCATTGTTCCGTCCATAGAAAAAGAAATTCCAGTTGCAGAATCCTTAGAAAATGAAAGAGTTAAAGCATCGCCACTTGCAAAAAAAATAGCTGCTGATTCAGGTGTAAACATTTCAAAAATTGCAGGAACTGGTGGTGAAGGAAGAATAATTAAAAAAGATATTGAAGCCTACCTGACATCAGGAAAATCAAGAAACACACAAATACTTGCAAATCGCGCTGAGAGTTTTGATGAAGTTGCCGTTTCCCAAATGCGTAAGGCCATTGCTCGCCGCTTATGTGAAAGTAAATTTAGCGCTCCACATTTTTATTTAAAGATGGACATCGACATGGACAAATCCATGGATGCGCGAAAACAAAAAAATGAATTCTTACAGGAAAAAATTTCTATAAATGATTTTATTATTAAAGCAACAGCCCTTGCCTTGCGTGAAAATCCTCAAGTAAATTCTTCATGGCTTGGCGATAAAATCAGATACAACCATCACATACATATTGGAATGGCAGTAGCAGTTGACGAAGGATTGTTGGTTCCGGTAATAAAATTTGCCGATGAAAAATCAATCAGAGAAATTTCTGCTGAAGCAAAAGTATTTGGTGTAAAGGCGAAAGAAAAAAAACTACAACCAACAGATTGGGAGGGAAACACTTTTACCATTTCTAATTTGGGAATGATGGACATTGATGAATTCACCGCTATAATTAACCCGCCTGATGCCTGTATACTGGCAATTGGAAAAATTCGTCTGGTACCTCTATTTGATGAAAAGGGGAATATCAAATCTGCGAATATCATGACCGTAACTTTAAGTTGCGACCATCGAGTGGTAGATGGATCTAAAGGAGCAAAATTTTTACAATCACTCAAAAGATTCCTAGAGAACCCAGTGACAATGCTTGTTTAATAAATAATTTCAAAAGAAGAATTAATTCAATACAACTTCTTTAATGCAACAAACTGGGATACAAATTCCTCCTTTTAGAATAACATTGTTCTCTGTTGCTGCCCATATTGTTGTAACTACTTCCTTGATTCCTTCTTCTGTAACAAAAACTATTTTAACTTTCAAGCAATAATTATGAGACATTTGTGCTGCTCTCTGCAACGACAACTTTCTCTGCATGCAACTATCAATAGAATCTAATACTTCAGAATTAATACATTTAAAATTGGGAACTATTTCTCTTGCTATGCGTTCAGGGTTTGTAAAAATTTTCATCAAATTGTTAGTGGGTTTTGGTTCAACATTGTTTACGAATTCAATTTTCACTAAGTTATCACCATTTATGGCTATATTTTACATATTAAAATGGCTACCCCCTAATTAAAATAATTCAAATGAATTCAAAAAAAACATTAGTACTTGGCGCATCATCAAACCCAAATAGATATTCATTTCGAGCAGCAAATAGCCTAATCAATCACCAACACCAAATAATTTTAGTTGGCAATAAAGCAGGAAAAGTCAATGAGATTTCTATTCTACAATCAATTCCTAAAAATATAACTATTGATACAGTTACAATTTATCTTGGCGCTAAAAATCAAACTGAATATTATAACGATTTGATTGAACTGAAACCAAGGCGAATAATTTTTAATCCAGGCGCTGAAAATCCAGCCCTAGAAAGATTGGCTCTTGAAAATGAAATTGAAGTGGAAAACTCCTGTACACTTGTTTTATTATCTACCGAACAATATTAAAGTTATAAATTTTATTAGAAAATATTTTATGGAAATTAAGCTTCGTCAAACTCTAAGTAAAAAACTTTTAAACATGAAAAAAACGATTCTTGGCTTTGTGTTGTTGGCAGTTACACTTTCAACACTCGCTCAAAAAAAAATAGAAGTAAAATCAGATATGAAATCAGCTACTGTTTATTTATCTGGAGCTGAATTGAACCGAACAGCTAGCGTAATACTAGCGGCAGGAAACTCAGATGTAGTATTCACAGGCCTACCGACAAACTTAAATCAACAAACAATAAATATTTATTCGGACGAAAAATTGATTATTCAATCTGTACAATTTAAATTGAATTACATGGCTGCTGAGCAACTTTCAGCCGAAACAAAAAAATGGAATGACTCACTTGAAGAAATCAACAAACAATTGACAATAATTAAAGACAAAAAAGATATTTTAATTTTAGAAGCACATCTGCTTAATGACAACAATAAAATTGCCGGTCAAAATACTGGGTTGAACTTCGATGTATTTAAACAATATCATGATTACTATATTGAAAAAACAATTGCCAATAAAAGTCAGTGGCGGGAACAAGAAGCAAAAGAAGTTAAGTTGAATGAAATTAAAAACAAATTGACACAACAACTTTACGACTTTCAGCAAAAAAAATCTGCCCCATCAGGGGAGATTTGGGTACAGGTTACATCTGATAAAGCAATTGCTTCAAAATTTTATATCACCTATTTAGTTAACAATGCTGGTTGGACTCCTGAATATGATGTTCGTGCTGACAAAGTAAATGCCCCCATCACACTCAATTACAAAGCCGCCATCTGGCAAACAACCGGTGAGGATTGGAAAGATATAAAGCTCAAACTTTCCACTGGGAATCCTTCAGCAGGTGCGGCAGGCCCAATATTCGCAACCTGGTTTATGGATTATTACTATGGAAATAATATCTCAAACGGATCTTTAAATGATTATGATAAAATAAATGACAACACCCCATCTGCAAAAACAACTTCAGAGCTGAATGTTACTGTAACGGGAGCCTATAAAAAATATAGAGAAAATGAAACTACCTCTTCTTATACGAGTGTAACTCAATCAACACTTTCAACTGAATTCGAAATTAAATTATCTTCAAATATTCCATCAGGTTCTGATTTACATCGGGTAAATATTGGTGATTACGCAATGGATGCATCTTACGATTACTACTCCATCCCAAGGCTAGATAAAGATGTTTTCTTGAATGCACACATTGCCGATTGGGAGAAACTAAATTTATTACCTGGTTCAGTAACTGTATTTTTTCAGGGTGCTTATGTAGGACAGAGCTACATCAATGCTAATCAAACCAATGATACAATGGACTTATCACTTGGTCGCGATAAAAATGTAATTCTTACCCGTGAAAAGCTAAAAGATTTCACTAAAG
This sequence comes from Chitinophaga pinensis, assembly GCA_945892775.1. Taxonomy (GTDB): domain Bacteria; phylum Bacteroidota; class Bacteroidia; order Chitinophagales; family UBA10324; genus UBA10324. The sequence continues at coordinate 19,089 of CAMDDP010000002.1, read as the reverse complement.
AAAAATTTATTGGCGGGAAGTACCGACAGTCTGTTACTTATGAAATCAAAATAAAAAACAATGAATCAACTGAGATAAGTTTAAATGTGATAGAACAAATTCCTATATCAGCAAATGCTGAAATAAAAATTTCAATAGATGATATCGATGGCGGCACCTACAATGTTGAAACCGGAAAACTTCTATGGAAACAAAAACTAACTCCTGGGGAAGAAAAGAAAATGCAATTTTCGATTACGGTTGAATTCCCAGAATCAAAAAAAGCTTACTGTCCGAGTTTTTAAGATAAGTCGTAAATAAATAGTCTCAGTTTAAAATAAAGGCCACCCTCTAAATAAGGGTGGCCTTTTTATATCTTATTCTTCAAAAAAACATCAATTAACAATTAGTTCGGCGAAAGAATTATTTTTTGATTGTGGAAATGGAATGACTTTGTTTTGAAAATCTAAATGTTTTTTATCCATCACTTTACCTATCTTCAAAAGTTTAGGTATTTTTTTCTTCATCCTTTTAAGTTGATCAAGTAAATCAAACATACCAATCAAATGGCTCTTAGGTATTTCATATCCAGCTTCCTTTAACACACTTCCGATGGGCACATTCAACTTATCTTGCATATTAAAAAGAGCAACTAAAACATCGGCGCCAATGGGTACGCATGCCCCAACTCCGCCCCTTACTTGCTCCCAACCAATTAGATATAGCCCCTTATAATCGGCCAACATACTTCTACCATAAACTTGAGCAAAAGCCCCATCAGTTCGATGCAATTCTTTTGGTAAAAACGGATAAGAAAGATGAAAGCCAGTAGCGGTCACTATCAAATCCGATTTCACTTTTGAGCCATCAGTAAACTCAACCTCATCACCTAAAAGTCTTTTGATTCCAGGTTTAGGAGTAAGCTTTCCATGTTTAATATAATGCAAAGCCTCTGTTCCAATAGTTGGATGTTTTGTTAAAACATCATGATCGGGCTTTGGTAATCCATAACGAGTTAAATCACCTACAGTAATTCTTAACCCCAACTTCAACATCATTTTTTGAAAGTAAGGTGGAAGCCAGTTTTTTGAAAAATGAGAAAGAGGATACCCCGCAACTAATTTAGGAAGAAACCAAGCACTACTTCTTATACTCATATAAGAAGATGCACCAACACGAGCAGCTTCTGATGCCACATCACAAGCAGAGTTTCCCGCCCCAACGACAATCACATGCTTTCCTTTTAACTGATCAGGGCTCTTATAATCTTTAGAATGAATAATCATTCCATTGAAAGAATTTGCCCCCTCAAAAACCGGATTGCGTTTATCCCAATGATGCCCATTACAAACTAAAACTCCTTTATAGAATTTTATTTCACCATCAACATATTTAACCTGCCAAATATTTTTTTCTGCTGGATAAACAAATTCTACTTTTTTATTAAAAGTAATATGCTCTCTCAATCCGAAGTGGGCAGCATATTCGTTGTAATAAGATAGCAATTGTTTTCCACTTGGAAATTCAGGATAGCTTGCTGGCATCGGATAATCCGAATATTCCATCAACCCTCTTGGAGAAATGATGTGAGCCGTTTCATAAACTCCATGATGCCAATTTCCACCTAAATCATCAGCAGCATCAACAGCTTCGAAAGGAATACCAGCCAACTTAAGTGCTTTTATATGAGCCAATCCAACTGGTCCCGCACCAATAATTAAGTAATTATATTCAATAGCCAATTTTTACAATTATAATTTAAAATTGAATTTATAATCTTCAATAATAAACAAGAAAATTAGAAATAAAAAACAACACTTTTAAATCCTAAAAAAAATATCGGTAAGCAACGCAGTTCTTTAAGGGATAATAAATAACATTCCATTTAAAATTTGTATTTGCATTATATTATCTATTCATTTTATCATCACACCTCTTTTTCCAATCAATGGAATTTGAGTGAAGTAATCTGACTTAATAGATTCATTTACAAATACATATCTCTTATCAAATATGTTTCCATTTACCCAGAAACTAATCCAAAACTCATTATTGAGCGAGAACAATTCTTTTTCAATCATCTCCACCTTAATAAATTCATTGCTTTCTAAACGATCAAAAAATTGACGCAATGTTGATGTTTTTACTTTTCTACCATCTAAATATCCATACCCACTGGAAGCGATTATAATACCCTCTATAAATTCTTTTTTAAGGTTCACCAAATACACATTCCACTCTTCTTCAATAGTCCCTTCATTTTCTGGAATAATTGCAAATGCAATGCCTTCAACTTTTCCAAAATCAATATCTTTTTTCATTTTTTATTCTTTTCAATAATTTTAAAAACTGTGCAAATTCAATTTATAATTCTTTAAGAGCCCAATCAACAAGCGAGTAAACATCTTCGAAAGAATATCTCAATATTTCACCTCTACGCAGTCCTAATCTAACAATCACGACATTTTTTTTGGGAACAACAATAATGTATTGACCTAAAATTCCTCTGCAATAAAAAACCCCCTCACGATCAGGTAATCTCCAAATCTGATACCCATAGTAATCAACTATTTGATTTTCTTCATCTTTTATCGTTAATGGTGAAGTAAATAATTCAACCACAGAACTATCTAAAATCTGAATGCCATTCCAGTTTCCTCGATGAAGCAATAATGTTCCAATGCGAGAAAAATCTCTAGCATTACTATTAAAACAGCAATAGGCTTTTTCTCTTCCATCTTTTTTATCTAAGCTCCAGAGAGCGGAATGTTGTGCCCCTAACGGCTTCCATAATTTTTCTGACGCATAAACACTTAATGATTTTCTTGTTGCTTTTTCAATAACTATTCCTAACAACTCAGTATCACCACTTTTATATCGCCATTCAACTCTTGGTTTTTTCTTTATATTCACATCAATTGCTACCTTATATAAATCCCAGCCATAATAGGCGATAGTTGTTGTGCTAAAAGGAGAAGAATAACTTTCGTCCCAGTTGCTTCCGCTGCTCATCGTTAACAAATTACGGATAGTAATTTTTGACTTATCGCCCTTATTAAATTCAGGAATAAAATCACCAACTGATTGGTCAAAAGATTTTATAAAACCATCTTTTAACGCGCAAGCGGTCAACAACCCAACAATTGTCTTTGCCATACTAAATGAATTAGAATAGGAGGTGTCACTGTATCCACTCCAATATTTTTCATAAAGTATCGAATCATTTTTTAAAACAAGCAAAGCAACAGAACCTGTTTTATTCAATAAAGAATTTAATTCTGAAGAAGGTTGCTTTGAGTTGAATAATGGTGACTGAGCTATTGGTTGTCCGACTCCTACCTCAATTACTCGGTTATCAAATATTTTATAATCATCAATGTCAGCTGTAAAGAACCAAAGCGCTTTATATAAATAATTTGTATTGGTTAAAGTTGTTAGCGTAAATAAAACGACTAGAAATGAAGCAACTAGGAGTAGAACTTTTTTCATGAAAACCAATTTAAATCTAAAGTTAAAACATAAACATTTGATTAAGGCAATTTGATTTTAGCCTCAAACAAAACAGTAAAATGTTTTATAAGCTTTTGTTTTACTTCATCCAAGTCAACAAATCTTCCTAATTCTTTTTGTAGTGATGTTACCTGTTTGCCTTGTATGCCACAAGGAATTATTAAATCAAAATATGATAAATCTGTATTGATGTTAAAAGCAAATCCATGCATAGTTACCCAACGACTACTTCGAACACCTAAAGCACAAATCTTTCGTGAATGAGAGGCGCTTTCCGGTTCTAGCCACACACCAGTTCGCCCGCTACTTCTACCAGCCCGCAACCCATATTCAGCCAATGTTAATATTATAGTTTCTTCTATGAGCCGTAAATATTTACCAATGTCGGTAAAAAAATAATCGAGATCAAGAATCGGATACCCTACAATTTGTCCGGGCCCATGAAAGGTAATATCCCCACCCCTATTAATTTTAAAAAAAGAAATTTTTTTTTCGTTTAATACATCTTGATTCACCAAAAGGTTTTTTATGGAACCGCTTTTACCTAAAGTGAAAACCTGGGGATGCTCGCACAATAAAAAATAATGATTTGGATAAATTTGTTCTTCATGTGTCTTCGTTCTGTTTTGAATTTTATTATCAACAAGAGCGGCAAATATTTTCTCTTGATAATCCCATGCAGAACGATAATCTATTACCCCTAAATCTTCAATAATAAGATTTCGAGGAAATTTGATTTCCAAATTTTTATCGACTGCCATTATTTGTTCAGAAGTATCCATTTAAAATTGAAACTTATTTTCCCAATTCACCTTTTAGATAATCAATTACCTTTACTTCAACAGCATCTACCTTTCTTAATTCAGCAAGATAAAACGAAGCCCAATCAGTAATATGGATTAAATAAATCGTGTTTTCAATAAAACTGTTTCCCTTTGATTTTATTTCTATAATGGATTTTGCGTACTTACTTATCACCTCTTTATTAATCGCAATTCGCATCTGGTTGCGCTCATAATCCATTTCGTTTCGAATAATGACCACTGCATATTTTCCTTTCTCTGTCCAACCTACTAATTCATTGTGATTCATTTCAGGAATCATATTGTGTGAAACCAACACTTTTGCATTTTCATTCAACTGCTGCCTAAATCGAATAGCCACTCCTTCAAATCCGGAACAGGCATAAATAATTGGAAATTTCTTATTGAGTTTTTTTGCAATTTTTTTTGCTTCCTTTTGAATACGAAATTCATTTTTATCTAACAATTTTATTGATGCCTTCGCTCCTTCTTCAAACCCCGAATCAATTAAACGATAATGAAACAATACATATAGTAATTGAATCAAAGAATAGCCAATGCATGAGCGAGGAGGCATGCCTGAAGGAATTAAAACACAATCGAGCCCAGCTTTTTTAGCTAATTGCTCCATTGCTCCCCCTGATGTAACACAAACAATTTTAGCCTTACGATTAATACCATCTTCCAAAGCATGCATGGTTTCTTCTGTGTTGCCACTATAAGAACATGTAATTAATAAAGTGTGCTCATTTACAAATTCAGGTAATTGATAATTTTTTACTACAGTAATTGGCACCTTTATTTTCCCAAAAACAAGTTCGTTCACAATTGTTCCTCCAATACCAGATCCACCCAAGCCAGCAATAACTACATTTCTAATATCAAAAAGCTGTGGGGTTAGTTCTACTTTGCGACCAATTTCAATTGCAGCTTTTAACTGCTGCGAAAAACCAAGTATTAATTTATCCATTAATGTTTTAATTTTCGGCTAATGTAAATGAATCATTTCTAATGAGCACACACAATGAATTAGGCACTAAAGGTGAAATGCTTGCCGTTCAATATTTACAAGAGCGGGGCTATGAAATTCTTGAAATCAACTGGCGATTTGCAAGAGTGGAAATTGACATTATTGCCAAACAAAACCAAACAATCATTTTTGTTGAAGTTAAAACACGAAGTTCTGAATATTTTGGGTTTCCAGAAAATGCTGTTGACACCATAAAGCAAAAAAACATGGCTACTGCTGCTGAAGAATATTTAGAACAACATAATATTGAAACTGATGTTCGATTTGATGTAGTTTCCATTGTAATAAAAAAAAATCAACCTGATATTCACCACATTCAAGATGCCTTCTTTCCCTATGACATTGGATGCTAATATTTATTTAACAACAAATTACACCACCATTTTTCAATTCTTAAGATTGAGTTTACTTTCTTTGCAGCATCATTTATAAATCATGAGCAACCAACTAATAGAATGTGTCCCCAATTTCAGTGAGGGACGCGACTTAAATATCATAAAACAAATTACAGATGCCATTGAATCTGTTGAAGGAATTCGCTTATTAGATGTTGACGCCGGCAAAGCAACAAACAGAACGGTTGTTACACTCGTTGGAAATCCTGATGCAGTGATTGAAGCAGCTTTTCAGGGGATAAAAAAAGCAGCAGAATTAATTGACATGCGCAATCATAAAGGTGAACATCCGCGCATGGGCGCAACTGATGTTTGTCCACTTATTCCAATTTCTGGAATTACGATGGAAGAGACCGTTGTATATGCCAAAAAATTAGCTGGGCGAGTTGCAAAAGAATTAAACATTCCTATTTACTTGTATGAATCTGCTGCAACTTCAGAGGAAAGAAAAAACCTAGCTACGATCCGTACTGGAGAATATGAAGGATATTCTGAAAAAATTTTAAAGTCAGAATGGAAACCTGATTACGGCGAAGCAAAATTCAATGCAAAGAGTGGGGCAACTGTTATTGGTGCTCGTGATTTTTTAGTTGCTTACAATATTAATTTAAACACAACTTCAACTAGAAGGGCAAACAGCATTGCCTTTGATGTGCGCGAGGCAGGAAGAGTGAAAAGAAAAGGAAATTCTATATCAGGAGAAATTATAAAGGATGAAAAAGGAAATCCTATTTCTATTCCTGGCACTTTAAAAAGTGTGAAAGCAATTGGATGGTTTATAGAAGAATATGGAATTGCTCAAATTTCAATGAACCTTACAAACATCAACATCACTTCTGTTCATACGGCCTTCGATGAAGTTTGTAAATGCGCTAATGATAGAGGTGTTAGAGTTACAGGTTCTGAATTAGTAGGAGTCGTTCCGAAAAAAAGCTTGACTGATGCTGGAAAATATTTTCTGAATAAACAACAACGGTCTGTTGGTGTTTGCGAAGAAGAGCTAATAAAAATTGCAGTAAAAAGTTTAGGATTAGGCGAACTAGCCCCATTCGAACCAAGAAAAAAAATAATTGAATACTTATTAGAAGATACTGCTACGGATAAATTAATTCGATTGAATCTTCGTGAATTTGCCAATGAAACAGCGGCTGAATCGCCTGCACCTGGCGGTGGTTCTATATCGGCCTACATGGGTGCATTGGGAGCTTCACTCGGAACAATGGTGGCAAATCTCTCCTCACACAAAAGAGGTTGGGATGATAGGTGGAAAGAATTTTCTGATTGGGCGGAAAAAGGCCAGCAAATAAAAGATGCATTATTAAAAGCAGTAGATGAAGACACTGCAGCATTCAACCAAATCATGATTGCATTTTCATTACCAAAAAATTCTGATGATGAAAAGAAAATTCGAAGTGCTGCCATTCAAGCGGCAACAAAAACTGCAATGGAAGTTCCATTTCGTGTTATGCAATTATCCGCTTCAATATTTCCATTATTAAAAGCAATGGTTGAAAGTGGAAATCCAAACTCCATTTCTGATGCAGGTGTTGGAGTTCTGGCCACTCGAAGTGCCGTGCTTGGTTCGTACCTAAATGTAAAAATCAATAGCAGTGGATTAAAAGATGTTGCTTTCAAAGAAGAAATGTTAAAGAAAGCGGAAATAATAAAAGCAGATGCTATAAAGATTGAAAATGAAATTCTTCAACTTGTTGAAAAATCAATTTGTTAATATTTTAAAATTGAAACCTAATAGTCAATTTTATTTGCATCAATAGGTTCTTCAGTTATTTTCGCATCTATCAAATTCAAAACTAATAAACAAAAAAAATGAAAAAGAACGCAATGTTCATCGTGGCTTTTGCCGCAATCTCTTTCCTCGCTGCATGTTCAGGAGGCCCAAAAGACCAAATCTCAAGGAAATGGAAAATTTCAGGAATGCAGAACCCCCAAATAGATAACATAATGACTAAATATGATGCGCAAATTATTTCTATGGACGACAGCATGAAAAACTGCACCGACACAACTAAAATGAAAGAATTCAAAAATAAGAAAGACATGATGAGTTCACAAAAAACCATGATGACTTCTATGATGGATAAAATGAAAGCTGAAGGATGGATTGAATTCACAAAAGACGGTAAGTACAAACAAAACATGGGCGGAACTGAAGACGAAGGTTCGTATTCGTTAGATGAATCTGGAAAAAAATTAATGTTAACCATTAAAGAAAGGACCGACACCCTTTATATCAGGGAATTAACTAACAATAATATGACCATTTTAGAGCCAAGAGATTCCATTAAAATTATGTTTACTGCTGCTGAAGTCAAATAATTTTTTTATATTCTTCTTTCAAAAACCTCTTCGATTCTTCGAGGAGGTTTTTTTTATTTAGCCCCTATCTATTTTTATCTTTACAATTAATTATTTATACATTTAATAATATGAACCATTCTACAATCGAAATCTGTTGCAACTCTTTGCAATCGGCATTGAATGCACAAAAAGCAGGTGCCGATAGAATTGAGCTTTGTTCGGGATTATTGGAAGGAGGCATAACTCCATCGTTAGGATTAATTGAAGAAGTAATAGCACAATTAAAAATTCCAGTTTATATTTTAATCCGTCCTCGAGGGGGTGATTTCTGTTATACAGATGAAGAAATAAAAGTGATGTTGCGCGACATTGAGTGGTGCAAGCAAAGTGGAGTGAAAGGAATTGTGAGTGGCGTTTTGAATGATGACACAACAATTAATAGAAATAAAACCAAATTATTGTTTCAAGCAACAGAGATGCTGGATTTCACTTTTCATCGCGCATTTGATGTAGTTAATGATCAAATGATGACTATTCAGATTTTGAAAGAAATGGGTTGCAAAAGAATTCTCACTTCGGGTGGTAGAGCCATAGCTTTCAATGGAAGAAAAAATATTAATGAGTTTGTAAAAGAAGCAGGAACAGAACTTAGTATTATGCCAGGAGGAGGCGTAGATGAAAAAAATATTCAACCACTCATTCGCGAAACGGGTATTCACGAAATTCATTTCTCAGCAACATCAGTTATAAAATCATATGCCAATAAAGAATTTAGTCAAGCCACTATGCAAACAAATTTAGATAGAGCATCGCAATTAGTTAAACTGGCAAGAGAAGCATTTCTACAATGAAAAGATACTTGTTGATTTTAATTTTATTTTTTTGCGGGGAAATTTCCTTTGCGCAGGAATTAACTTTCTATCTTACAACTTCTGAATCAAAATGGGAACTATTATACCAGAAATCATCCACTGATTCTCTTTGGTTAACAACCAGTAATCAGCAAACAATTTTTGGCGACCTCTTTCAAAATAAAATAATTAAAAATCCTTTAGAGTCATCAAATACAGATTCAATTCAGTGGGTGAATGAACGCAAATGGAAGTACCGAAATTATTTTTCAGTAACAGAAGATATTCTAAAGAAAAAAAATATTCTCATTCACTTTAACGGATTAGACACTTATGCAACAGTGTGGTTAAATGGTAATAAAATTATTGAAACAGATAATATGTTTCGGACTTATGAAGCCGATGTTAAAAATTATTTAAAGAATGAAAACAATGAGTTGCTCATTGAATTTACCCCACCTTCTGAAATCACAAAGAAAAAATCATTAACACTTCAACCAGAATTACCAGGGCAGGAATACTCATTTCATCGCAAAGCAGCTTTTCAATTCGGATGGGATTGGGCGCCTAAAATGATGGGTTGCGGAATATGGAAATCAATAGAATTAATTTATTGGAATGAATTCAGAATGAAGGATATTCAATTGCATCAGCAATCACTTACTGATTCTGTTGTAAAATTGAATGCTGAAATATTTTATGAAAATAATTTAAAGGGTAATGTTGAATTAAGAATCACAGACACTGTGGCTCACCAAACATTTTGGACCCAGATAATAGAGTTAAATGATTCAGGAAAAACCGAGTTCCATTTTAAAATCAAAAATCCAAAACGGTGGTGGTGCAATGGTTATGGTGAACCCTATCTCTATCATTTAAAATTCGACTTGCTCTATTACAATGCCGATACATTATTTTCCGTTGTAAAAAATTTTGGCGCAAGAACCATTGAACTAATTCAAAAGCCTGACAGCTTTGGCTCATCATTTAATTTTGAATTGAACGGGGTTCCCGTTTTTATCAAGGGAGCAAATTATGTTCCACCTGACATAATGATAAATAGAACCAATGCTGAAGAAAAAAATCGCACACTCATTTTTCAAGCTAAAGAAGCCCATATGAATCTGCTTCGTGTATGGGGTGGTGGATATTATGCCAATGAAAGTTTCTATACCCAATGTGATGAAAACGGAATTATGGTATGGCAAGATTTTCCTTTTGCCTGCGCCATGTATCCAGGTGATTCAGCATTTGTCAATAATGTGAGTGAAGAAATAAAAGAAAATGTTTTGCGCATTCGCAATCATCCTTCACTTGCAATGTGGTGTGGCAACAATGAAATTAAAGAAGGATGGTTCAACTGGAGATGGCAAAAACAATTTCATTATTCGAAAAGTGATTCAATTAAAATCTGGAATGACTATCAAAACCTATTTGAGAAAACCATTCCTTCCATTCTAAAAACTATTGACCAACAAACTCCTTACTGGTCCTCCTCTCCTTCTTTAGGTTGGGGACACAAAGAAAGTTTACTGCAAGGCGATGTTCACTACTGGGGTGTCTGGTGGGGAATGGAGCCATTCAGTTCTTACATTAGTCACACCGGTCGATTTGTGAGTGAGTATGGGTTTCAATCCTTTCCTTCCATGAATTGTTTGCAGCGATATTTAAAACCAAAAGAATTGCACTTGTATTCGTCTGCATTAAAAGTTCATCAGAAACATCAGACTGGTTTTGAAACCATTCAAACTTATCTGAAACGCGATTACGATACCACTCTCAATTTCGAAAATTATGTTTATCTCTCACAACTATTACAGGCAGAAGGAATGAGTACAGCGATTGAAGCACATCGCCGCGTTAAGCCATACTGCATGGGAACCATGTACTGGCAACTCAACGATTGTTGGCCTGCGATTTCATGGAGTAGTATTGATTTCGAGGGAAATAAAAAAGCATTTCACTACCAGCTCAACCGGCTTTACAATACTTATTTACTGAGCATGGTCAAGAATAACAATGATATTGAGTGCTGGATTATATCCGATTCGCTAAAAAATTGCGATGCACAGCTTCAACTTTCGATCTGGAATTTTTCGGGAAAACTTTTATGGAATAAAAATGTGCCTATAAATATTCCGGAACAATTAAGTAAAATTTATTTTCAACTATCCCTGGATTCCGTTCTTAATAAATATGATTCAACTAAAATTGTTTTGCATGGAGTGTTAATGAGTGGTGAAAAAAAACTTGCCTATGCTGATTATTTTTTCTGCACATCAAAAAATATAGATTTTCAGAACCCTGAAATAAAATTTAAACTGTTTAGAGATAAAAAAAATAAAATCCCCCAAACCATTTCTGTTTCATGCCACAAACCTGCTTTCGGAGTTTCATTTTATGCGCAACGAAAGGATGGCAACTACTTAGGGTTTGAATTGAGTGATAATTTTTTCAGCCTGTTCCCTGATGAGAATAAAGATATATATATAAAAAGTATGAATTCTTTTTCTGGCAATGGAGAAACCCTAGCAAAATTTAAAGTTTCTTTAAAATGTTTGAATACATTTTCTAAATAGGCAATAAAAGAATTAACCAAAATCATCTAAAAAAACTGACTCTAATTTTTGAGGTGTCAATGGTTTTCCTAAAAAGGCAATTACATTTTTATGGCTCATAGCTAAACTATAGTCTCCCGGATCAAGTGAAGAAGTAACCATAACTATTTTTAATCCCTCAATAAATTCAGCCGGCATTTTATCAATTTGATCCAAAAAATCAAGCCCTGTAACAAGTGGCATCATAATATCTAATAAAATTAAATCGGGAGCTTTAAGCCCACCTATTATTCTTTCATTCAAATTAATTAACACATCTTCAGCCGAATCATTTTTAAATATTGTTTTTCCAACATTAACAAGCTGAACAACCTTTGAATTGATAATCAAATCAATACTATTGTCATCAATTACAACAACTTCATTAATTGAGTCCCTGTCTATCATTCGTTATTTTTTTATTTGGTATTTCTACTTTAAATGATGTTCCTATATTTTTTTCTGATTCCACTGTAATCGTTCCATCCAATTTATTGATTGCTTCTTTAACAATGTACAAACCTAATCCGGAGCCTGATGCTTTGGAAGTAGCCCGATAAAAAATATTAAAAATTTTATCTAATGAAGTTGAAATTATGCCGATACCATTATCTGCTATTGTGAAAACTACTTTTTCAGCAGATACCTCAGCCTTAATCTCTATAAAAGAAAGTAGGTCATCATCCTTGCTATACTTAATTGCGTTTCCAATCAAATTGCCCAAAATCATTCTCAGCCTTTTACTATCTGTAACAAGTTCTATTTCTTCATTTATTGAAACCAATTTTTGAATTTGGTCCTTTCCATCAATATATTGAGAAGCTGAAAGCAATTCATTCAATAAATTTTTTATTGAAATTGCCTCATAAACTACATCTAATCGTGCATTGCGAGAAAAATTTAATATATCAACAATAGTATTATCCAAATTAAAAATGCTTTTTTCCATCATAAGAAGATATTCTGCCTGAACAGTTAAATCACTTTCAATTTTAAATAAATTAATTAAACCCATAATAGAAGTAAGCGGAACGCGCAAGTCATGCGAAGTACTATAAACAAATTTATCAAGCTCCATATTTACACGATTCAAATCTTCATTTTGAGATTTGAGTAGAGTATTATAATTTGTCATTTCAACAATATTATCCTCTAAAGCTAACGCCATAGTTTTAACCTCTGTGACATCCACCGCATAACCAACAATAAATTTTTGGTTATCATAACTATGGAAACGCCTTTCCTTAAATTTTGTTTCTCCTGAGGAGTTTACTTGTTCGTCTACCCAAAATGCTCGGGAATCCGTTTTCATTACATAATTAAATTGATTTCTTCTAAGTTGGGCACTGTCTGTTGCAATTCCTTTGAGCCTTGCATAGTCAAAATCATCTTTGCCAATTAACCAAGTTCTTATTTCATCATTTTTAATGGCTTCTTTGTTTATGAACAAATACCTATGCTCTTTATCAAACACAGCGATATCTATCGGGATATTATTTAAAATGTTTTCATAAAACAATTTCAATTCGGAAACTTTTGCTTCTGCATTTTTTAATTCGGTGATGTCTATGGCGTATGCTATCATCAATTTTTCGCCATTGTATTCGATCAGAATTAAATTACTATTTGTGTAAGCGGTTTGGCCTTCTTTAGTCTGTCTTTTTTCGACGGAACTAATTGATTTTCCATTTTCACGTAGTAATTTAAATTGATTGTCTCTGTCAATCGCAAGGTCCATCGATAAGCCACGGTAGGTGCAATAGTCATAATTATTTTTGCCTATTAACCATGCACGTAACTCTGGGTCTTTCACTGTGTTTGGGTTAACGAAAATATAATTACCTTTTATATCAAATACGGCTACATTACCAGGTATATTGTTGAGTATCGTTTCATAGAATTGTTTTTGATCGTCTATTGCTAATTTAGCCAATACTTTTTCAGTTGATTCGTAACGAATGGCTACAAACTGATATGGCTTTCCATCTTTCATAAACGGAATAATGGAGCTTTGTACATAATAAATTGAGCCGTCCTTTGCTTTGTTTTGTATTTCTCCACTCCATATATTCCCTCCTATAATGGTCTTCCACATGTCTTGAAAAAATTCTGGAGGGTGGAATCCTGAATTGATTTTTCGATGGTTTTCCCCCAGTAATTCTTCTTTTGAATATTTTGATATCTCACAAAATTTTTCATTAACATAAGTAATATTTCCCTTTACATCTGTAACACTAACAATGGCAGATCTATCAAGTGCATTTTTATAGTTTAATAATTCTCTCTCTGCTGTTTTTTTTAATGTAATGTCTTTTGTTATTCCAGTCATTAAAATTGGAATACCTTTTTCGTTAGTTATTATTTTGGTGTCACTATAAATCCATTTTTCTTTTTTATCGGCTGTTATTATTCTGTATTCTGAAATAAATTGTCCAACATCAAAAAGTTTTTCTGATGCTTTTAATACAAATTCTTTATCGTCAGGATGAATTGCGTCTGACCATAAATTTATATTATCATACCAGTCTTTAAGTGGATAACCATAAATGGAAACTGCCGATTCACTAATGTATTCCAAATTGTAATCTGGTAATGATACTCCCCAAACCGATTCGCTTAGTGAGCCAAGTACATTCTCTAATCTTTCTTTACTTTCTTTTAATTCTACAATTTTATTTTCTTTCTCAATTCTCAATTTATTAATTTCGGTAACATCTTTTAAATAGGAATTTATTGAATAAATTCCATCGTCTTTATAGGTTACGATAACTTCACCTTCTATTTCAATTTTTACTTTATTTTTATTTATTAGATCGTATTTAATTAAAAGAGATTCATCTTTATTATTGTGTATAGCATTAAAAATTAACATGCAATGCTCTTGCGAATCTGGGTGTATATAGTTAAATATATTTGTTTCAATTACCTCATTTAATTGGTAATTCATTTTTTTAAGCCAGCTATTATTTGCAAATTTAATTTGTCCGCGTGCATCTAATGTAACAATAAAATCATTTGTGGTATTTACAATGTTATTGTATTGTTCTTCTCTTAATTTTAGTTGCTCATTTTTATGTATTATCTCATCTTCTTGTTTTTGGGCTTCAGTAATATCATGTTGTATAGCTACAAAATTTATTAAATCGCCTGTTTCATTAAATACTGGATTTAGTTGTATATATACAATAAAAGCTTCTCCATTTTTTTTATAATTTAGTATGGTTGTATTACATGGTTTTTTATTGAGAATAGCTGTTCTTAATTCATGGGTTTTTTCAGGATCAGTATCTTTACCTATTAAAAAACTACCAGGCGTTTTACCTATTATTTCATCTAAAAAATACCCAGTACTTTCTTCAAAATGGGTATTTACCCAAGTTATTTTTCCATCTTTGCAAGTATAAATTACATTATTTGTTGTGCTTTTTGCTAAAATAGAAAGTTTTTCATTTTCTGTGTTTTGGTTTTTTATTAATAGATTGTTTTGAATCGAATCATATGCACTGCCCGCTAAAGCAGCGAAAACCCTTAAAACAGCCAAATGGGTGTCTGTAAAAGCATTTGGTGTTTCGCTTTGAATTCCAAAAGCCCCTATAATTAAATTATTAAGTTTAACCGGCACATACATCCGCGACCGGGTGTGAGATTGTTTTTTAGAATCTATAGAATATTTATTATGTTCTTTGTCTTGGTCTGCTACCCATAGAATATTTCCGGTTTTAAATACATATCCAGGGTGGCGCTCCATTGCTGTTAATTCGGCTTCTTTTTTTTCTTGTTCCGAAAAGCCCTTGGCGTAAAATAATTTTAATTTATTTTCTTCTTTGCTAAATAAATATAGACCTGTAGTATCGTTTTTTGCAACTCTTTCAATTTGGGTTTTAATATTTTTTATAAGTGCCTCATAGCTATCTAAAGAGCTAAAGCTTTCTACTAATTTTTCGATTTCAAATAATACATTAATTAATTCAGACGCCATAAAGCAATACTTTAACTAACTTATTATGTTTATAGCCGCGTTCATGCATTGCTCATCTTGTTTATAGTGGCCACCACTAATACCAATTGCGCCTACAATTTCACCATCAATTGTAATTGGAGAGCCACCTCCTAATAAAATAAAATCTTTTAAATTGTGTGCTCCTTCATGTAAAATTGGATCATCTTTAATAAAATTATACCAAGCATCTCCGGTAGGAAAACCAAAACCTACAGCTGTTAACGCTTTTTTTCGCGATGCATCTATTGCTATTAATGGAGCCTTGTCCATCCTCGAAAATGCTTTTAAATTTCCACTTTCATCAACAATAGATATTGCTATTGAAAATTTTAATTCTTCGGCTTTTAATACAGCAGCAGCAATCATTTGATGGGAAAGATGAGCTGTAATAGTCTTTTTTGTAAACGTTTTCATGATTTTAAATTATTTGGTTTAACTTCAATTGCACATTTTTACATCTCTTTTTTTAAAAAACTAATTAATTTACAAACATTATTGGAAATTAAAAGTAATAAATACAATTTATATAGAAAATATAACTGATTATTAATTAGTTAATGTGCTTAGCCCGTGTTTTTACTTCTTTCTTTCTGCTCAAAGTGCTCTCTAACGCCTATTTTTATTTCTCAGTTTTCTCTTATTTTTTGAAAATTAAATAGTATTTGAAATTAAAAGCTGCGGTAACAGTGGAAAATTTATTAAAAAATACACATCCAAATTTAAACAAATTATTTATGATATAAAAAATAAACAGTTAAACTAAGAAAAGAAAAATTAATATTTTTTATCTAATTGCGAAAACTCAATAAAATCAGTAGATGGAATTGTTTTTACTCCTGCTTGTCGAAACAGGGTAACTAATTGCCCACGATGATAGGTGGAATGATTCATACAATGAATTATGGCTTCATAAATTTTACTTCTATTTACATTTCCTGTCAACATTTTATAGTCAAAAACACGCTCTAAGCTTAAAATATCCTGATGAATTCCTATGTTATCAAAAGCAACACTTGCAATTAACAACTGCTTTATTAATTCTTCCTTTGATCCAGTAAAAAAACTGCTCGGAATAGCTCCAATTGGTAAGTCTTGAATTCGCGAAAACCAGATATACTCCGCATCCCAAATATGTAAAAATGTTTTTCTTATAGAAGAAAAACTACTGCTAACCTCTTCATCAAATTTAAAATCATCTAATGAAAGTGCAACATTACCTAATTGCTTATTAGCCCAAACATTGTAAGATGTATAAAGCTGTATGTATTTATTCAAAGCCATATAACTAAAGTAAATTTAGTGTTTTAGAATCCAACAACAAAAATTCAGCACATTTGCACCTTGTTTAATAAATTGGTTAATGAAAGACAAAACAAAAAAAACATATAAAGGGTTCGGTAGTACCTGCGTGCATTCACAGGTTGATTTACATAAAGCCATTAATACACATACGGAAGCCATTTATCCAACCTCAACTTTTGCATATGACGATGCTAATGAACTAATGCAAATTTTTAATGGTGAAAAGGAAGGTTTTATTTATGGTCGATGGCACAACCCGACTGTTGAAATGGCTGAGAAAAAAATTGCAGCGCTTGAAGCCTGGAACCTAAAAAATGAAAAAGGCGAACAACTTGAATTGGCTTCTAAAATTTTCAGTAGTGGTATGGGAGCTATTTCTGCTCTATTTTTCAGCTGTTTAAAGCCTGGAGAAAAAGTAATTACACAAGGAACTTTGTATGGAGGAACAAATGCACTGCTACACCAAATTTTAGAGCCAATTAATATTGTTCCCGTAATTGTTGAATTGAAAGACCTTTCGATGGTTGAAGATTTTCTTAAAAAAGATTCTTCTATTAAAATGATATATATCGAAACACCATCAAACCCAACAATGGATTGTTATGACATTGAAGCATTGAGTTCATTAGCAAAAAAGCATAACTGTATTTGTGCAGTTGACAACACATTTGCAACTCCTTATTTACAACAACCATTTCAATATGGAGTTGATTTCGTTTTGCATTCCACAACAAAATATTTAAATGGGCACGGCACAGCCATTGGCGGTGTACTTTTGGGAAAAGACATTTCTCTTTTTAATAAAAAAATACTTCCCGTTTTAAAACTGATAGGTGCAAACGGAAACCCTTTTGATGCATGGACTTTAGTTCAGGGAATGAAGACTTTAGAATTAAGAATGGAGCGCCATTGCAGCAACGCCATGAAGATTGCAGAGTTTTTAAAAAATCATTCAAAAGTTTCGCAAGTAAATTATTGTGGCCTGACCACCCACCCTGATTATGAGTTGGCAAAAAAACAAATGAGAAATTTCACCGGCATGCTGAGTTTTGAATTGAAAGGCGGACTAAATGCAGGAATAGCAATGATGAATAATATTTCTTTTTGCACATTGGCAGTTTCGTTAGGAACAGCAGATACTATTATTCAACATCCTGCAAGCATGAGTCACCTACCCGTACCGAAAGAAGAAAGATTAAAATTTGGAATCACAGATGGCTTAATTCGGTTATCTGTTGGAATTGAAAATGTAGAGGATATTATTGATGACCTTAGCAATGCACTGAATACTGTAAAAAACTAGTCAGCTTTTTTGCTCAACAATTTTCAAAATCTGTAAATAAATTTGATACTGTCGTTCTTCAACTCTGTTAATGGTTATTGTTTGAGCTCTGTTAAATCCGCCAACATAGTATCGTGAAAACCATGGAAGAACGGAGGTTGCTTCGAAAACAGAATATTGTATTGATGTGTTAACCATCAAATACATAAATGCACTTGTAATTAATAAAGAATTAATTCCGTTTTTTATATCACCAGCATAAAATTGTCCCATTCCTGGAATAATCATTGATAGAATCTTTGCTGTTTTAGGATTTTTTCTTTGCGCCCGTTCAGCTCTTTTAATTAATTTATCCAATTGCGTTTTTGAAACAGTGTCACTTATCAAATCAAACAAAACAGTTTTGCAATCATTGAATCTATTCAATCCATAATATGCGGTTGCCAGATAAATATTTTTAGCTTTTGCTACATTTCCTTCTTCGGCCTCGATGCTGAACAATTCTTGCAGCGCTTCCAGAAATTTTTTATTGTAAATGAAAATTGCAGATTTGCTTAACGCAATCAGATTTTTCAAACTGTCATTTGTTGTACTGAAATAAGCAAATTCATAAAATTCAGCTGCTTTATTATAATCTTTCAAATTAAAATATGAATCAGCAGTTCCAATAAGGCATTCAGTATTTTTATATCCATCACCAAAAAAGCTAACCCGCTGATATAATTTTATAGAAACTTCATAATTTCCTTCCAGCTTCATTTTATTGGCTAAATCAAAAACACCGGCGATATCCTGTGCCCGTATTGAAAAAGCCAGAAATAAATTAAAGATTAATACTGAATAAATCAGTTGCTTTTTTAAGCAATTCATTTTCATGTCTGTGATTGAAATCTTTAGCCGACTTATATGAACCATAAATATTTCCAAAATACAAACCAGCACTGAATCCCCCGAATATCCAGCCATAAGCGCTCTTAACCCCTTTTGACTCGAACCCGCGATATGATTGATAGCCTGATGC
>CAMDDP010000001.1 GCA_945892775.1 Chitinophaga pinensis | reverse complement strand
AATCCGGCACGGCTCAAAGCCCCAGCAGGTAAATAGGCATTCATCCTCAGCCATCGGCAAGTAGATGCGCCAGCTCATAAGTAAACAGTAATTTTTTCTTTTATTTTTTATTGTATTACTGTTCATCTTATGCCCTTCGGGTTGCTTCGCAAAGCTGTCACACTCCTTGCAGCTCAGGCATCGTCTTCATAGGTGGCTATCGTGTCCTGTAAGCTCAGTGCTCTCCGCTGCGCTTCATTCACTCAGCTCACAGTCCACCGCCACCATTGTTTTGCTCGCCTGCTACGCTCACTCGGCTGCGGGGCTGTCATAGTTTTTGTATCACCGCGATTTGCTTTTTGAATTATTTTTTTTGAAAAGGTAAAAGCAAATTTTTCCACTCGCTTCAAAACAAAAACATACGCCAGCCACCTTGCTTAAGCAGCCGCCACTCGCCCTCATTCTTCGTGCTCTTGTGTCGGCGCCTCGTTCGCACTCGCGTCGGCTCGCGGCTCAGTGTCTGCAAAGCATTGCAGCCACTCTTCCCTGGCTTGCTCAGGGCTGTTTTACCTGCTGGCGCTTTTTTAGCACCGCAGGTTGAATACAAAATGAATACAAAAAGAATACAGGGAAATACAAATACACCAAGCTTCAGTGAGTTCACTCTTTTCGTTCATCCATTCGTCACTCCGTTTCATTCCATTCCGCGTAGCTCCATTCATTTCACTTCATTCCTCTCTGCTTCACTCCATTCATTTCACACACTTCAGCAGCACAGCAAGAGAAACTCATTTCTTCACTCCACTCACACAATACTTTATTTCATTCCGTCCTGCAATTTGCTTTTCACTTCTGATGGCAAACCCTCAGCAAATTCACAGGACTTCATTCCATCCCTTGCTGTTCGTTGCATTCATCCAATCCTTTCACTTGCTCTTAGCACCGCTTTTGGGAACACATCAAATGAATCAACCTAATCAACCTATTTTACCTTGACTACTTTGACTTACTTGACTTTAACTTTTAGTCATCTGAAAAAACTATGATTTTTTTTCACTACTTTTAGAATAAACTTATTAAACAATATGTCACAAATAACAATTACCGATTTCAAAGAGTACCCAATTCCGGGGGCATCTGGAAAGATTTTTAAATTTATTGAATTGTTCTTTCCAGAACAAAAGGTAAATGATTTCGCATTGCATATGATTATAAGAAGGAGTAATCATCATGGCTATAAGTATCCTAAAGTTATTCAATATAATGGTACATATATTTCAGATACCAATGGCAGTTACATAAAATTTTCTGACCCATTACATGCAACTTTTCCTGATGAATCACTTTTTATTCAACTTTCATCTGCTGATTTGTTGCAAACTTTTAGCGCAGTATTATCCTATGAAATCCTTGGTTCATGGAAATAAAAAAATACAACTGCTCCAAAAAATAAAAAATTCTTCGCTCAAGGCACACGCAATTATTAGTAAAGGTTAAAGTGAATTTTGAAAAAACAATTTCTGAGTTCTGAATGTTTTTTGGGAATAAATTCTTTTTCCAAAAACCTTGACAAATAGCAGCAGAATTTTTTTTAAAGAGTTACGCAGTTGCATTTTTCTTTTTTTGTTTTTTTTTCTTTTTGAAATTATTTGTTTGGTTGGAAGTGAAATATGAATGAGGAAGGAATAAGCCCACCATAAGTCGGATATGATTCGACAGAATAGATGAAAAAAGTATGCGCAAAAAAAATCCCCTGTTTTGGCAAGGGACTCTTTCAACAATTATAACAACTATGAATTAGAACAACTCTTGACAGGTAAGAGCATTTCCAGCAGAGAACAAGTAATAATCGGCACCTACTGCTTGATAGAATTCTATACCGATGTTATTCATTACACTGACTGTTGCAGTCATTGTAGGTGAACCCGGCAAAGTTGTAGTGATTACAGTATTTGCAGTCACTGCGCTCAAATCAAGATAACCTGAATATTGCACATCATTCAACTCACTTAGAGTTGGGTCAGTTGCTTCGTATTCAGTAGTAGAAGGATTGTATTTCCAATCTGATACAACATTGATTGCATTCACTAAGCGAAAGTGTGTTGCACCTGATGGAGCAGTAATGTAATTGCCTGGATTGAATGCAGGGATTGTAAATGTTGCAGAATCTCTTGCTACTGTACTTGTCAAAGTGTAAGGAGCATTAAATACACCTGCAAGACTGATGTTTTTATTGTAATCAAGTCCTGCAAGAGCAGTACTCGATGTAACTGTTACAGCCCTTTGACCTCTTGGGTTGGCAGTATCTTCCAACTGAATTTTTTTCATGATTGCAGTCAGTCTTCCTGCAATTCTTGAATCAGACATTTGCTTCAAAATTGATGCAAGCCCAATTCTAACAGTTTTTCCAACTGAAGCACAACCACCAAACTCTTTCATGTTTTCACGAGTTCTAATGAATGCTGGGTCATTCTTAATTTGGTCTGCGGAGGGTCCGCCTACGATTCCTGCGAAGTCTCCTTGCAGTCCTTTGATTTTAAAGTGTCTTACACCACCCATTGTTCCAGTGTAACGCACTAATCCGGTTTGTTTTGCCATTGTATATTGATTTTAAAAGTTTAAAAATTTGTATCTTCGTAAGGTCTAAATATCCCTTTCAGGGATGCTTATTTTACTATCACAAAGATACGGAGAATGTAGCCCTTAATTTTTGAATTCCCCTCTCAAATCAACGCTTATGAACGAAAAAGAAAACCTAAAACTTGAAACTCATTGCATCATCAAAAAAGTGCTTGATGGTGACTCAATAATTGTTCAAAATATTTTCACAAAAGAGGAAAAAGAAATCCGCTTGAATGGAATTGATGCACCGGAATTGAAGAAGTGCAGCAAGCTTTTACAGGATGAAAGAGAAACACACCTTGCAGGTCAATTGCTGATGAAGTTGGGCAGGTTATCCCTTAACTATCTATTGACAATTACAAAGCATGAAATGCCTTGCACGATAGCAATAGAGCAATCAAATTCAACTGATGTTTATGGTCGCACCTTGGCTTATGTTTATCTTCCTGATGGAAGTTGCCTCAATGAAAAGATGATTGCAGAAGGATATGCAAAACCATTCAATAAATATTACTGCGGTCAATTAATCAACTATCAGAAAATAAATATCTTTGCAAAGCAAGGAAAGAAAGGACTTTACAGGGTGGTGAAGAATTTTTAGGCAGATACCTATTCGGATACCTCTTAGCGGATACTCTCTGAAATGCTTGATAGATAAGCATTCCAAAAAATGTTCGAATCCCTTTCTCTCCGCAATAGACCCTAAAAGCGACAATTTATTGTCGCTTTTTTTATTAAACATATTTTCTATTACCAAATCTTTTTCCCCTCCAAGTAATTCAACACATAATCTTTTACACCTTCCCCTAGAGTTGTAAAAGGTTTTGTATAACCAACGCTTCGTAGCTTATCCATTTTTGCCTCAGTGAAATATTGATACTTATCACGAATGTCTAATGGAATATCGGTCCATTCAATTTCAGGGTTCAAGCTTAATGCAGCAAAAATGCTATTTGCTAAATCCATAAAAGTTCGCGCTTCACCGGTGCCTAAATTGTAAATACCATTGTATTTTTGTTCGTTAAAAAAATACATCAACACATCCACCACATCTTTCACATAAATAAAGTCGCGCTGCTGCATTCCGTCTTTGTATTCTTCTTTGTGCGAACGAAATAATTTTATTTTTCCTTCTTCCTTCAGCTGATTGTATCCGTGAAAAATAACACTTGCCATTCTGGCTTTATGGTATTCATTTGGGCCATACACATTAAAAAATTTCAATCCGCACCAAAATGGTGGCAGTTGATTCTGCTGCAACACCCATTTATCAAAATCATTTTTAGAGATCCCATAAGGATTCAGCGGTTGCAATGAAGGAATGATTGAATGACAATCATCATATCCAAATTCACCGTCGCCATAAGTTGCGGCACTGGAAGCATAAACAATCGGAATTTGGTAATTGGCGCAACGTGTAAATATCTCTTTTGAATAATTAAGGTTCAAATCATTCAGCAAATTCACATTAAACTCCGCAGTGTTTGTTCGTGCCCCTAAATGAAAAACAAAATCAATGGAGTCGTGTTGTAAATCAAACCAGTCAATAAACTCAGAGCGTTGAATGATGTTGAGAAATTTTTTACTTGCATAATTTACTTTTTTTCTGTCCGACGAAAATTCATCTACTAAACCAAGATCGTAAAATCCAACATCATTTAAACCACGAACGAGGCATGAACCAATAAATCCAGCAGCACCTGTTATAACTATCATTCAAAAGTATTTCGATGGCAAATGTAAATAGCAGGTTTAGTAAACGGTAATCAGCTACAGAAAGCAATATGTATTTAAACCAACAACCATTTACTAACATTTTTTTCTCACTACATTCGCAACCACAAATAATACTAAAATGAAAACCCCCGCAGAATCACTTACCGTTATGACCGAACTCGTTCACCCGAACGACACTAATATTCTTGGCAACCTGCACGGTGGTCGACTCTTGTACTGGATGGATATATGTTCGGCAATTGCTGCCACAAAACACACACACGCATCTGTTGTTACAGCATCAGTTGACAATGTTTCATTTCAAAATCCAATTCGACTTTCTGATTTAGTAACCATACATTCAAAAGTGGTGAGAACATTTAAAACTAGCATGGAAGTTTATATTGAAGTATTTGCTGAGAGCATGCCTGATTTAGTAAAAATCAAAACACATGAAGCCTTTTACACTTTTGTTGCACTCGACCGGAATAGAAAGCCTAAGGAAGTAGAACCTATTACTGCACAAACCGAATCTGAAAAAATATTATTTGAGGGAGCATTGCGCCGCCGACAGTTACGCTTGATTTTATCGGGTCGCATGAAAGTAGATGATGCTACTGAGTTGAAAGCGTTATTTGTAAAAGAATAATATGTGTAAATATTTTCAGTCAATCTGAATTTTAAATTTCCCTATTAGATTTGCCCCCCTTGTAAAAAACAATCAATTCAAACAATGCAAAAAATCTTTAAAACGACCCTTCCCTTACTAGCTACCGCCCTATTCATTACTGCCTGCAATAACTCAGGCGAACTAAAAGAAACAGCAAAGCCGGTTTTAATTGCCGCTGATTTTGACACCACCGCTATTCAAGGTGCCGACTTTTACCAATATGTAAATGGTGGCTGGATGAAAAACAATCCTATTCCTGGAGACGAAGCTCGATGGGGTTCGTTCAACGAAGTAGATAAAATGCGTTACGAAATATTGCACAAAATTTTAAATGAAGCTACTGCTGATAACAAAGCCGAGATAGGAAGCAACCGCAAGAAGGTGGGCAACTTTTATTTCACTGGCATGGATTCAGTTAGCCTGAACAAACAAGGTATTGAACCCTTGAAAGAAGAACTGGCAATGATTGATGGCATAAAAGATATTAAGGGAATGATGAGTGTGATAGCGCACGAAATGCGTAACGGCTCTGGTCCTTTATATGGTCTTTATGCAGGGCAGGACGATATGAACAGCAGTAAAATTGCTGTGTTTGTCACGCAAGGTGGAATTGGAATGCCTGAGAAAGATTACTATTTCCGCACTGACCCTAAGAGTGTTGAATTGCGTGCACAGTATGTTGCATTGATTGCTACCATATTAATGGAAAGAGGAAATGATGCAGCTACTGCTAAAGAAAAAGCAGCGAAGATTATGACTTTTGAAACTTCGCTTGCAACGGCGAGCATGAGCCAGGTTCAAATGCGCGACCCTTATGCCACTTATCATAAAATGACTGTCGCTGATTTGCAGAAATTTAATCCTTCGGTTGATTGGAAAAGTCACCTTGCTGAAATGGGAATTACTGTTGATACCATTATTGTTGGCCAGCCTGCGTTCTTCAAGTTAGTGGAAACACAAATGAAAAAAACTCCGATAGATGTTTGGAAAGATTATTTAGCCTGGAATGTAATCATAACAAATGCCCGTTACTTAAGCGATTCTTTAGCATTGAAGAGTTTTAATTTCTACGGAAAAGCATTGAACGGAACCAAGAGCATGCAATCTCGCTGGAAGCGGGTGTTGAATAACATTGATGGCAACATGGGTGAAGCATTGGGTGAAGAGTATGTTAAAACTGCTTTCACTCCTGAAGCAAAAAAGCGGATGAACGAAATGATTGATAATATGATAGCTACTTTTCGTGAGCGCATTCAATCAAATACCTGGATGAACGATAGCACCAAAACCAAAGCATCTACCAAACTTGATAAAATAACCCGCAAAATCGGTTACCCTGATAAGTGGCGCGACTATTCAGCGCTTACAATTGACCGTAGTTCGTATGTAGCCAATGTGTTGCGTTCAAACGAATGGGGATGGAATTACATGATTAACAAAATTGGCAAACCGGTTGACCGGACTGAATGGGGAATGAGCCCGCAGACAGTGAATGCTTATTACAATCCTGCGAATAACGAAATCGTTTTCCCGGCAGGTATTTTACAGCCTCCTTTCTTTGATGCTAATGCTGATGATGCCATTAACTATGGTGGAATTGGCGCAGTTATCTGCCACGAAATCACTCATGGTTTTGATGACCAGGGCTGCCAGTATGATGGCGACGGAAATTTAAAAATGTGGTGGAGTAAAAGTGATAAAGCCAACTTCGATTCTAAGGCTAAGAAATTGGGAAATCAGTTTCTGCTTTATACTTTATTGGATTCAATGCATGTAGATCCTGATTTAACAATGGGGGAAAACATTGCTGACTTAGGTGGTGCTATGATTGCATATGCTGCTTTCAAAAAAACCAAGGAAGGTCAGGATACTAGTTTAATGGAGGGGTATACTCCTCAACAGCGTTTCTTTATTTCATGGACACGAGTTTGGAGAAACAACATTCGTCCTGACGCCTTAATTTCAAGACTCAGAACTGATTATCACTCACCTGCTCAGGTTCGTGGAATTGCGCCTATTACAAACATGGCTGATTTCTTTACTGCATTTAATGTAAAAACGGGTGATGCAATGTATCGCGACGATAGTTTGAGAGTTGCCATTTGGTAAAAATGTGAGAATTATCGTTCCTAGGAATGACAATTTTTTAAAAAACACACACAAAATAGGGGTTGTTTTTTCTAACTCTTTTTTTTCTTTATAAGTGTGCTTTTAAAATAATTGTTGGTTTTTAAGTTTTAAAGTTTACATTTGCATTATTAAATAATTTTTAAAGTCAATTAAATGAAAAAAGGAAAAGTAAAGTTCTTCAATAACTCCAAAGGATTTGGATTTATTTGCGATCAAGAAACAGGCGAAGACATCTTCGTTCATGTATCAGGATTAAAAGCTGACATTCGCGAAGGCGACGAAGTGGTTTTTGATGTTGAGAAAGGTAAAAAAGGTTTAAATGCTGTAAGAGTTGAACTCGCACACTAATTAAGACCGTTCAACTTCTGAAAAGAAGATAAAGAACAATACCCAAATTCTTGCACCGCCCCGATTTATCGGGGCGGTTTTTTTTTGCTCCCTTTAAAGCACTATTTCCTAAACAATAAACAGGTTACCGTTAAAGCATATTATAATATGAAAAAAGTACAGTGTATTCACCCTTTATTTTTACACTTTTAATTTAAATTTTAAAAAAAAGATGCTTTTGCAAATCAGTACTGAATTCGATTATTATAGTTGGATAGGATTACCGTTAATAATATTTTTTTCACGAATATGTGATGTGACTATTGGAACCATACGCAATTTGATGGTCGGTCGAGGATATAGAAAAATAGCTCCCATTCTAGGTTTTTTTGAAGTGCTCATATGGATTGTGGTGGTAAGTCAAGTAATGAATAACCTGAATAACTTTGCCTGCTACATTGGATGGGCGGGTGGTTTTGCCGCTGGAACTTATATTGGCTTGGTAGTGGAAGGAAAAATTGCACTTGGAGTGCAAGTTGTTAGAATCATAACCCATAAACAATCAGCTGAATTGATAAAAGCCTTAGTTGAAGCAATGCACGGAGTAACCATAGTTGATGCCCATGGTTCAAAAGGTCCAGTAAAAATGATTTATATGGTAGTGAAAAGAAAAACCGTAAATGATATAGTAAAACTTATTGGCCTACATGATTCAACCGCCTTCTATTCCATTGAAGATATTAAAGCCGCCAATGCCGGAGTGTTTCGAGATGGTAGAGACTCAAATTATATTGGCAAGTGGCTTGGAATAAAGTAAGCAAAGGATTTATTATCTACTTTATGGTTGCAGCAATCTGCAACGCATTATAAGCATTTACAATCCCACCGCTCACACATATTTTTCTGTACTTAGTTTTCTTTTTATCAGACCCAGGTAAAATGAATTTACCCGATGGCTTGTATACCGAACTAAGTAATACCTGCTTTACCTGAACAGCTTTAAGATTGGGATAATAAGAACGAATTATGGCCGCTACTCCGGCACAAACTGGAGATGCCATACTGGTTCCTTGTTCATTAATGTACTTCCCATCTGGAATGGTAGAATAAATTTCCATACCCGGTGAAAAAATATCTACTCCTAATTTTCCATAATTTGAAAATGGTGCTGCGCCTCCATCAGGGCCACTTGCTCCTACCTCAATCCAAGTTGCAGCATAACCTGAGCCATCGTCAAATTTATCATTAGGGAAATTATCTGACTTATCATTATTCTTTCCATCGTTACCGGCAGCATGAACAATCAAAACATCTTTTGATACAGCATATTTTACAGCTTCATCAACAGCAGTTTTATTATAGCCGAAACTTTTTCCAAAACTCATATTAATAATTTTTGCTCCATTATCTGCCGCATATCGAATGGCGTTTGCCACATCTTTATCTCGCTCATCACCATCCGGAACACAACGGATAGCCATAATTTTTACATTAGTTCCAACCCCATCCATTCCCAAATTGTTGTTACGAACCGCACCAATGATGCCTGAAACATGAGTTCCATGAAGCCCATCAGGACCTTGAACTTCATTGTTTCCATATCCTTTCTCATTCACATCGGAGTAATTATCTCCAACCACATTTCTTGGGTCGAAATCAAGATTATAACCATAGTTGACCATACTTTCATATTGCTTCTTTCCTTCATTCATTTCATTAATCACACTTTGATAATCCTGAGTTCCAGTTTGCTGAACATAAGCATTTAAAAATATTTTTGCCATCATCAATTTATTATCTGTTGGATTATAGTTTTTCAAATCCTCAGATGTAAATGGATTTTTCCCTAAATCTTTTACCATATCATCAACTGAATTACACAAATTGGTGAAGAAGTCCAGATTCTTTTTTCCATCATCAATTCTTTCATTGAATTCAGATTGAATTTTCAAAAAGTATTCATATTCTTTTGGGTCGCCTCCGTTAATCCCGGCACCATATTTCTTTTTCAAATCACGATAAACGCGGGTAAGTTCATAATTATCTTGATTTACATCGTTACCATCTTTTCCACCAATAAAATCCCACCCATGTACATCATCAACAAAACCATTTTTATCATCATCAATTCCATTTCCTGGAATTTCTTTTTCATTAGTCCAAATGTTTTTAATTAAATCAGGATGAAAAATATCAACCCCGCCATCAATAACAGCGACAATTACTTGGACACCTACTTTTTCTTGCAGTAATTTATCATAACATGAATTGGTAGCAGTACCTTTGTAACTATCAATCGCTGGATCAAGCAAAAACCAATTAAGCGGTGCTTGCTGAGCAATACAAAATTGGATAGAAAAAATAAAGCTTAAGAAAGATGCCTTTAAAATTTTACTCATTATTTTTTATTTGAAATTAGAGTGACAAGGTAATTTTATAAATTGAAAATTGAAAATTGGAAATTTATTTGATATAGAAATGTTAAAAGAAAAATTACAACGAACCGACTCATATAAATATTTTGTTTTATATAAACCATTCAAAGTTTTATGTCAATTTTCACATTGTGAAGGAAAGCGAACATTAAAAGATCTATTTGAATTTCCCAAAGATGTTTATCCTGTTGGACGGTTGGATGAAAATTCTGAAGGATTATTAATTTTAACTAACGATACAGCTCTGAATAACAAGCTTTTAGCCCCTGAAAATGAACACACTAGAACTTACCTGGCCCAGGTAGAAGGCATTATGACCGATGAAGCATTAAAAAGATTAGAATCAGGGTTTGCCATTAAGGTAAGGGGGGAAAGACATAAAACGAAATCAGCTTTTGCAAAATATTTAATTGAAGATCCAATAGTACCAGAAAGAGTTCCACCTATTCGTTTTAGAAAAAATAGCCCAACTTCGTGGATTGAGTTATCTTTGACCGAAGGAAAAAATCATCAGGTGCGAAAAATGACCGCTGCGGTCAATTTTCCAACATTAAGATTAATCAGATGGAAAATTGAAAGTTTGACAGCAGAAAAAATGAATAGTGGCGATGTAATTGAACTAGAAAAAACAGATTTATATAATTTATTAAAATTAAGTAAGTAGTAAAAATGAAAATTAAGGGAGAAAAGAAAACAAAAATTGTAAAGGCAACAATTGCTGATGTGGCTGAATTAAATATATTAATAAACTCTGCTTACCGTGGCGAATCATCAAAAATTGGATGGACCACTGAAGCTGATTTACTAGACGGCATTCGCATTGATGAAGATCGATTAAAAGATTTTATACAGAAAAAAGATTCTATATTTTTAAAATTTATAGATGCTGAAAATAAAATAATTGGGTGTGTGCACTTAGAAAAACATGGCTACAAATTATTCCTTGGCCTGCTAACTGTTTCACCTGAACTTCAGACAAGGGGAATAGGAAAAGAAATGATGAAGGAAGCCGAAGTGAGAGCAAAAGCAGTTAATTGTTCAGCCGTTTATATGTCAGTTATTACCGATCGGAAAGAATTATTGAATTGGTATATAAAGCAGGGATATAAAAATACGGGAGTTAAAAAACCATTTCCATCTCACGATAAAAGATTAGGAATACCTAAAAAACCGTTAGAATTTATTTTATTGGAAAAAAGTATTTTATAGAAATTAGCTCCTCATATTTAGATAGCAACTTCGCTAACCCTCTATTTCTATTTCTTCTTCATTCTTAATAGTGAATGAAAAGGTTTTGTGAACAGCAAAACTGATTACGCCAATACATACCGCTGCAGTAGCTCTGGATAAAGTTGGATACCATTTAAATTCTTTTATTAAAAAATTCATAAGAAAATAATTAAGCACCAATGCACCTAGGGCAACAGATGTGTACCGCATGAATTGATGTCGGATTCGCAAATCAGATTTAGTAAATACAAATTTTCTAGTAAGTGTAAAATTTGTTGCCAATCCAAAACA
Organism: Chitinophaga pinensis; assembly: GCA_945892775.1. GTDB lineage: Bacteria > Bacteroidota > Bacteroidia > Chitinophagales > UBA10324 > UBA10324. Next base: position 179,701 of record CAMDDP010000001.1, on the reverse strand, counting down.
AAATGAAACCATTAATGCAATAGTTGGCGCACCAATAGTCAGGTGCTCAGTCAATGGCAAATCATTTTTCCAAATCACATAATTGTAAGTTAAAAAATAAATAAACACATCAACAGATGTAGCGGTAAGAGCAGTACAGAAATACCGCACTACACGCAACCTGAATATTTTTTTACTTAAATTAATAATCACATTAAAATTATTACGCGACAAAAATGAAACTTAACGTTTCAAGTTCCAAACGATAAAAAATGATACAAGAGTATAATATTGATAGAAATTTAATAAAAAATCATAGATTAACATTAAAGAGAAAAAACAATTCAACTAAGCATCAGATCTTTCTGATTTCTTTTGTTTTTTTACTGTGATTTTTAATTTCTCTTTATCCTTTGCATCTAAATCAACCATCACCATATCACCAGGTTTAATTTGTGAATTCAAGATTTCTTCCGCTAAAGGATCCTCCAAGTATTTTTGTATTGCTCGGTGCAATGGTCTTGCGCCATATTTTTCATCATATCCTTTTTCGCTCAAGAAATCTTTAGCTGACTTACTTAACTCCATGGTAAAACCAAGGTGTTGAACTCGTGCATAAACATCTTTCATCATGATTTCAATGATCACATGAATATGATCTTTTGTCAATGAGTTAAACACAATCACATCATCAATTCGATTTAAAAACTCAGGAGCAAAAGTGCGTTTCATTGCATTTTCAATTACAGTTTTGCTATGAGTATCCGCTGAATCTTTTTTTGCATTAGTTGAAAATCCTATCCCTGTTCCGAAGTCTTTCAACTGTCGTGCTCCAATGTTTGAAGTCATGATAATCAAAGTATTTTTGAAATCAACTTTTCTTCCCAACCCATCCGTTAAAATTCCATCATCTAGCACTTGCAATAAAACACTATACACATCAGGATGCGCTTTTTCAATTTCATCTAATAAAATAACAGAGTATGGTTTGCGACGAACCTTTTCAGTAAGTTGACCGCCTTCTTCGTAACCAACATATCCAGGAGGAGCACCAATTAATCGTGATACAGAAAATTTTTCCATGTACTCACTCATATCAATTCTAACCAAGGCATCATCAGAATCAAATAAATATCTAGCCAATACTTTAGCTAGTTCCGTTTTACCAACACCAGTTGGCCCTAAGAAAATAAATGAGCCAATAGGCTTCTTCGGGTCTTTTAATCCAGCACGATTGCGTTGAATGGCTTTGGTAACTTTTATAATTGCATCATCCTGCCCAATCACACTACCTTTCAACTCTTCGCTCATTTTTAACAAACGAGCTCCTTCACCCTGAGCAACACGCTTAACAGGTACGCCTGTAATCATGGCAACTACTTCGGAAATATCATCTTCGGTAACAGGATACCTTGCGATTTTTGTTTCTTCTTCCCAATTCTTTTTTGCTCCTTCTAATTCTTCTTGTAGTTTCTTTTCAGAATCACGAAGTCGTGCAGCTTCCTCATACTTCTGACTCTTCACCACTTTATTTTTTTCCACTTTCACATCTTCAATTTTCTTTTCAAGATCTAAAAGACTTTGTGGAACATGAATATTTTTCAAGTGAACTTTCGCCCCAACTTCATCCAACACATCTATGGCTTTATCGGGCAACAAACGATCGGTGATGTAACGATTTGATAAATGTACACATGCTTTTATTGCTTCATCAGAATAATTAACATTATGAAACTCCTCGTACTTACTTTTTATATTGGTCAATATAATCACCGCTTCATCAGCTGAAGGTGGTTCAACCAAAACTTTTTGGAACCGACGATCCAAAGCACCATCTTTTTCAATGTACTGACGATATTCATCTAAAGTAGAAGCGCCAATGCATTGCAATTCGCCACGGGCAAGAGCGGGCTTAAAAATATTAGAAGCATCCAATGAGCCAGTTGCTCCACCAGCTCCAACAATGGTATGAATCTCATCAATAAATAAAATTACATCGCGATTTTTTTCTAACTCATTCATAATCGCCTTCATGCGCTCTTCAAATTGGCCACGATACTTTGTTCCGGCAACTAATGCAGCAAGATCAAGCATCACAATTCTTTTATCGTATAAAACACGAGAAACTTTTCGCTGAATAATTCTCAAGGCCAATCCCTCTACAATTGCGGTCTTACCAACACCTGGTTCTCCAATAAGAATTGGATTATTTTTCTTTCTTCTACTTAATATTTGCGATACTCTTTCGATCTCTACTTCTCGACCAACAATAGGATCTAGATTTCCTTCTTCCCCCATTTTAGTTATATCGCGACCAAAATTATCGAGTACTGGTGTGCGTGATTTTGTTGCACCTGGCTTGCGTGATGTTCCTGTTGCCTTCAATTTTTCTTCTTCTTCAAATCCTTCATCATCTCCACTTTCACCCGGCATTTCATTTTTAACATCTTGTTGCAAAAAGTCAAGTTCATCTTTAAAGCGTTCGTATTCCACTTCAAATCGAATTAACAATTCTGTTGCAACGGAATCTTTATTCTTAAGAATAGATAACATTAAATGTTCAGTTCCTATTGTCTCACTTTTCAGGAGCTTAGCTTCCAAAATGGCAATCTTCAATATTTTTTCCGCCTGTTTTGTCAGCGGAAGATTGCTGACATTTAAAGATTGATGTCCGCCTTTTTCTCGAATAGAATCTTCAACCGCCTTACGCAGCATAATCACATCTACATCCATTGACTTAATAACTTTGATTGCCAGACCTTCGCCTTCGCGAATCAATCCTAATAATAAATGTTCAGTTCCAATGAAATCGTGACCTAATCTGAGCGCCTCTTCGCGACTGAAGGAAATGACTTCTCTAACTTTTGGTGAAAATTTAGCTTCCATAATTTATAGTGTTTGACAAAATGCGCTCCAATTTTCTATTGACTTGCATTTTGTCAGTGTTTTCAAAATTGAAATTAATTTCTTGTGACACAAATCAAAACTAAATCAGTTTAATCCTTTGACCATTTTTACACAATCGACTGTTATTTGTTTCCAAAGTTTTCCTCTATCTATTAACATTCTTCATTTTATGACAATCTTTTAACAAAAAGGCAGAATAAACAACTCTGCTGAAAGTCAAAAATAGTCCACACCAAAATACATGCGCTATTTTAAGTGTCATTTTATTCATGTAAGTTTGTGACTCAATAACAAATCAAGCAGCATGAAATTCTCAATAGACAAACAAGAAAAGTATTCTGTTTTCAAATTAGAAGATGAAAAGTTGAATTCTGTTTTAGCTCCATCATTGAAAGCAGAAATGATTGTGTTGAATGCCGAAGGAATAAAAAATATTATTTTTGATATGAGTTCCATTCGGTTTGTAGATTCATCAGGACTCAGTTCTATATTAATAGCCAATCGTCTTTGCAAGGGAGTTAATGGTTCGTTGATACTTTGTAAAGTAAACGACAATGTATTGAAGCTAATTAAAATTTCACAACTAGATACGATACTCACCATTATTCCTACCCAGCAGGAATCGAGTGATTTAATTATGATGCAAGAGTTAGAGCGCGAACTGAGGGGTAAAAATTAAAATGCATTTTGAGTTTTCCATCTTAGGAAACAATTCTGCTAATCCGACACACGGAACGCATCCCACACTGCAAGTTGTGCAAATTCACGTACACCAATTTTGGGTATGCCGATAATGTGACACTAACTTTTTATTCCACTGCCAAACAAGCTACAATAATAAAAAAAACAAGTGCGAATAGGAACGGAATTAGCTATTGAAGGAAAAATCTTTCTGTATAAAGATAAAAAAAAGCATTGCTCAGAAATGAGCAATGCTTTAAAAAATTTATTTAATCTTTTTTATTAGCTCACACTCTCTTCTCTCTTTAAACTATATTTTTCAATTTTATTATAGAGATGACTTCGTTGAATATCTATTTCGTCAGCAGTTTTTGAAACATTCCAAACATTCTTTTTTAGTTTGAACTCAATAAACTGTTTTTCCATATAGTCTTTAAAATCTTGAAATCGATCATGAGTATTAAATATGGCTTCAAATGGATCACGAATGTGATGTGCCACTGCATAAGTCAGTACTTCTTCTTCTGTAATTTTTACATCACTTAAAATAACCAGGCGCTCTAAAACATTGTGTAATTCACGAATGTTTCCACTCCAATGCATATTCTGCATTTCCTGAATTGCTTTTGGGGTAATTACTTTTTTAGGAATGCCATACTCTTCACAAATTTCCTGCACAAACTGATTGGCGAGAATTGGTATATCATCCTTTCGTTCATTTAATGTGGGAACATGAATAAGTATAACTCCGAGGCGGTGATATAGATCTTCGCGGAAAGTTCCTTTTGCAATTTCAGCATGAAGGTCTTTGTTGGTGGCTGCAATGACGCGTACATCAATGGAAATTTCTTTTTCGCCACCTACTCTTGTAATTTTATTTTCCTGCAATACTCGCAACACTTTTGCCTGCGCGGCTAAACTCATATCGCCGATTTCATCCATGAATAAAGTGCCACCACTTGCCTGTTCAAATTTTCCGATGCGTTGTTTTATGGCTGAAGTAAAAGCCCCTTTTTCGTGACCGAATAATTCACTTTCAATTAACTCAGAAGGAATTGCAGCACAGTTCACCTCTACAATTGGTCCTTCATGACGGTTTGATTTTTCATGAATCCATCTTGCTACCAATTCTTTTCCGGTTCCATTTTCACCAGTGATTAAAACACGAGCATCAGTCGGAGCTACTTTTTCTATTTTATCATTTATCTTTTTTATCGATGGTGATTTTCCAATTATTACTCTGGTTTTAGATACTTTTCGTTTCAAAACTTTTGCTTCAGTAATCAGATTTGTTTTATCCAATGCATTGCGCACTGTAATGAGCAATCGATTTAAATCCATTGGCTTCGCTACATAATCATAGGCACCTTTCCTTACTGCTTCCACAGCAGTTTCTAAAGTTCCATGACCACTTACCATAATAACCGGCAGGTCAGGATAAAGAATGCGGATTTTTTCGAGTGCCTCCATGCCATCCATCTTCGGCATTTTTATATCGAGCAGGACTACCTCATATGAATTTGCCTTAAGCATATTTAATCCTTCGCTCCCATCTCCCGCTTCTTCTACTTTATAATTTTCGTATTCAAGAATCTCACGAAGGGTTTTTCTGATACTCTTTTCGTCATCTATAATTAAAATGTTTGCCATGGTCAGTTTTTAGTTTGGTCAGGCAAAAATATAAACTGACTTATTAATTAGTCACAAAGTAATTAACGATTTACAATCATCTTTTGAATTGACGATAAATTTCCATCATGAATAAACCGAATAAAATAAATCCCCTCTGAAAAAAGGGTTAAATCAATAGTTGTAACGGCAATTGATGAAACAAAAATTTCATTTAACACTCTTCCCGAAACATCAGTAATCAACATTTTTTTGTTCTTCATTTTTTCTGAGGGCATCAAAAAAGCATAGTCACTAGTTGGATTTGGAAAGATATTTATTTCTGAATTATCTGTTTGAATATTCTGGATAGTATTTGGCAACAACGATGGATCCTGATATGTAATTTGAGTAACGGTTTCGTTTCCTCCAACTTCATTCGTATTGATTTGCAAAACAGGAATTCCTTTTCCACTTGCATACCATTTGTATTCGTGGGTAAAATTATCAATTACATTATTAAAAAAAGGTGGAATGGAAACGGAGTCGTGATCTGAAATGTCGGATTTCATTCTCAAAACCTGGTAATTTCCAGAAGGCAATTGTAAAGTTCCCCACCCGTCAACCATATTAGTTCGGTTACGATGTCGACTGATTTCAACTAAACCGGAAACACCTGATATGGCATAAGTGCTTGACATGTCGGTATCGTTATAGTTCAATGGAAATTTAACCATCTGATCTCCAGGAATATATACAAATGGAAGTAGTTGATTAACAATGGGTATGGTTCCGGCAAAACCACGATTATAAAAACCAAGTATATTATTATTGTAACTAGTGTAGGATCCCTGTAAATTATATCCACCAACGCTAACCCCTTGATTATCTGCCATATCAGCTCCAACAAAATATGTTTGAAAACCGGAAGGTAATTGAGACAATGTAAAAAAGGTATCAATGCCGGTTGAGGCAGCTGTTAAAAAGGTGAAATCCCAAGTATGATTTGGACCTGAGGTAGTATAATCAACAGTTGCAGTAGCGTTTTCATTAGTAATACCGTACATATTTCCTGCTGACGGCAAGTCTGACTGATTAATTGTTATCTGTGCAAAAAGAGATATTGGTAGTATTAGAACTACGATTGATGTTATAATTTTTTTCATTTAATGAGTTTTAATTTTTTTGAAAGGTATTACTTGTTAATTGTTTTTTCCGAAATCATTGTTCCGTCTTTGTAAGCCTGAGTTTTCATTAGCAATCCGCCTTCGTCATATAATTTCCATAAACCGGTTTTCTTTCCAATAATGTAATTTCCTTCTGATTTTATTTTTCCAGTGTCGTAATATTCCTTCCAATATCCTTCTTCATAATTTGACTTATAAATTCCACCAGCTTTTAAATTACCATTTTCATAAAATGATTCTGACGGCCCGTTAATTTCTCCTTTCAAATAAATATACTGAACTAATAATTTTCCGTTTCCATAAAACCATTGATTTAGACTATCACGAAGCCCATTTTTATTAAAATATCCGTTCTCCTGTGACCCACCTTCTGGATAATATGTTCTTCGCCAACCAACCTGAATTCCATTGATAAAATTCTCTTCCATTTTTAATTTCCCATTGACTGCATAAGTTTTAAAAAGCCCCTGCTTAATTCCCATCACATAATTTTCTTCCCTCATCATGTAACCACTGCTATTCAACATTAAACTGTATCCTTCTCTTGCACCGTTTCGATATTCTTCAACAGTAAATAAAAAATGATTATCAAAATAGGTGCGCCAAATTCCATCCCTTTTCCCATTTAATAAATTGCCGGCAGCATATAAAAATTTTGCTGAATCATAAACATATTCATGAACGAGGTTGGGATTGAAAGCATCCTTTTCATAAACAGTATCCAACTTCCCGATCATGTTTGAAGTATAGGTTTGGGAAAAAGATGACCCTGGAAAAACAAGAAATGAAATGAAAATAAAAAATTTATTCATGCATTAATCTTTTTGGAGACCACAAATATTTTTTATTTTTATGATTAAAGCAAATGAATCAATTGACCAAACAATTTAAAATAATTCTGATTCCGATCATTTTTTCCAAGCCTCACGATAATGATTTGTTTTTCAGGGTAAACGAAAATGCGTTGGCCCAACAAGCCATCACAACTAAAATCATGAGAACTGCATCTATTAATCCACCATTGGTATTTATAATAATTTACACCTCCTTCAATTAATGTTGGAGTGGTGCTTTCCTTCACCCACGATGCTGGAATAAGCTGCGCACCATTCCAGTTTCCATCTTTCAAATACAATCTTCCAAATTTTGCAAAGTCTCTTGCAGATGCATTCAAGCAACAAAATGTTTTTTCTAATCCATTTGTCTTTCTATCAGTGCTCCAAGATGCATCAAACTCAGCTCCTATTGGTTGCCAAATTTTTTCCTGCAAGTATTCAGTCACCGTTCTTTTTGTTGCTCGCTCAATAATCAACCCTAACAACTGTGGATTGCCACTTTTGTACTCGAATTTTATTCCAGGTTCATATTCAACCTTCATATCTTCAATTGATTTCCGAAGATTTGTTCCATAATAAAATTTAGCCGCATCGCTGAAGGGGTTATAATAGCGCTCAGTAAATTTTATTCCTGATGTCATCTGCAACAAGTGTTTAATGGTTACTTTTCTGAAAGCTGCACCCATTAATTCCGGTAGGTAATTAGTAATTGGCTCTTCCACACTTTTAATAAAGCCTTCTTTAATAGCAATACCTATTAAAGCAGAAATATAAGATTTAGCCATAGAAAAACTTGCAACCCAACTGCTGTCATTATACTTATCCCAGTATTTTTCATATAAAATTGTATCCCGACGAATAATCAAAAATGCAACTGAAGGAGATTGTTCAAGCACAATATCAAGTGAAGAACTGTCACCATTAAAACCTTTTACCTTTAAATTCCCAAGAACATTTAATTGATTGGAATAAATAAAATGAAATGGTTCGGTAGAATGATTCAGTGAATGCCTAGCAAAAAACTTATAGTCAGTTATTTCAGCTAAATTACGATAGAAGAATCTATAAGTTTTACATGAAGAAAGAACGAAACAACAAATAAGGATTAATACAATATTTTTTTTCAAGAACAAATATTATTTATGGGATTGGCGAATGTAAAGAACAAAGTTCCTTTAAGAATTGAAATTGATTTAAATATCTATTAAATTTGCAGATAACTTTTCTTTATAAAGTTTTACAACTTTAATGATTGTATCAATTAAATTCGACCACTCAAAATAACAACAATGGGAAATGTTTCATTGATAGTACTGATGGCTTGCGGAATTGGTTTTTGTGGATTAGCCCAATTGGTTTCAAAACTGATTGCACCATCATCAAAAAATTTACAGAAGTTACAAGCTTACGAATGCGGTGTTCCAACCATTGGCGCATCGTGGATTCAATTCAATGTTGGCTATTATTTATTCGCACTAATATTTTTAGTATTTGATGTGGAGCTCATGTTTTTATTTCCATGGGCAGTGGTAAATAAAGAAATGGGAATAACTGCATTCATAGAAATTGTAGTTTTCATTTTCATTTTGTTTCTTGGATTATTGTACGCTTGGAAAAAAGGAGCCCTCAAATGGATGTAAAAAAATTAAGAGAATCATTTCCAGGCGAGATTCATGAAAATCCGGGTGGAGGAATTCTCACAGGAAAATTAGAAGATGTAATGAATTGGTCGCGGGCTAATTCATTATGGCCATTGGTATTTGGCACGAGTTGTTGCGCCATTGAAATGATGCACACTGCTTCAGCACGCCATGATTGGAGCCGATTTGGGTTTGAAGTTGCTCGTGCAACACCAAGGCAGGCCGATCTTATTATTATTGCCGGCACCATTGTTTATAAAATGGCCCCGGTTTTAAAAAGATTATATGATCAAATGGCTGATCCTAAGTATGTGATTGCGATGGGAGCATGCGCCATTTCTGGCGGCCCGTTTTTTTACAATACTTATTCAGTGGTGAAAGGTGCTGACCATGTGATACCGGTTGATGTGTATATTCCTGGTTGCCCGCCCCGACCAGAAGCATTGTTACATGCCATGATTTCATTGCAGGAAAAAATAAAATCGGGAATGACCCGCGAAGCAATCAGATGTGAAAGCCAGGCGATGTTGCAACAATAAAATGTTTTTATGACCAAGGAAGAACTCAAATCAACACTCACTACTTTATTTCCGGAAGCAACATTTGAAGAAAATGCTTTTGTGAATCTTAACATCTCCTCTGAACAAATTTTAAAAGTTTGCACTGAACTGAAAGAAAACCCAATGTTCGATTTCGATTCATTGGTTTGTTTGAGTTGTGTTGATTGGAAAACACATTTCAACATTGTTTACCTGTTGCGTTCGCGTTCGTTCAAACATGAATTAGTTGTGAAAGCAAAAATTGATAGTCATGAAAATGCGGAGATAGAAACCGTACGGAATCTATGGATGACTGCTCACTGGCACGAGCGCGAAGCATATGATTTTTTCGGAGTTAAATTCCTACATCATCCCGATTTGAGAAGATTGTTTAACCCGGATGATTGGGATGGGTTTCCATTGCGAAAAGATTATATGGATGAAGTTAACATTGTAGAACTGTAGGCCATGATAGATGTTTTAGAAACAAAAGATACCGGCGAATTTGTTATAAATGTCGGACCGCAACATCCAAGCACCCATGGTGTATTGCATCTCATTATTACGCTTGATGGAGAAACAATAAAAGATGTGGACCCGCAACTCGGATACATTCATCGGTCAATAGAAAAGATGAGTGAGAAGCTGAGTTACCGTCAGTTTATTTATGTAACGAGCCGAATGGATTATCTCTCATCGCATATCAATAATCAGGCTTGCTCACTTGCTGTTGAGCAAGGATTAGGTGTTGAATTGCCACCGCGTGCAAAAGTGATTCGCATAATGATGGCCGAACTCACGCGACTTGCTTCACATTGTTTGTGGTATGGGTCCACCGGTCTAGATTTAGGTGCGGTTACTCCTTTCTTCTTCGGCTTTCGTGAACGCGATGAAATTCTAGACATATTTGAAGATACATGTGGCGCTCGACTAACTATGAATTATATCGTTCCCGGTGGAGTAATGTATGATTTGCATCCAGATTTTCAGAAAAAGGTGAAGCAGTTCATTATCAATTTCAAAAAGAATTTCAGAGAATACAACGATTTGCTTTCAGGCAATATCATTTTTCAAAACAGAACAAAAGGTGTCGGATATATTTCTCCGAAGGATGTAATTGCTCTTGGTTGCACCGGTCCTGTTGCGAGGGGATCCGGGGTAAGTTGTGATATTCGCAAGTGGTATCCGTACGAAGGTTATGAGAATTTGCAGTTCGATGAAATTTTGGAAACTGAAGGCGATTGTTTTGCGCGTTACATGGTTCGGCTTCGCGAAATGGAGCAAAGCATTCACATACTCGAACAATTAGTTGATGTTATTCCTGAAGGAGAATTTCAGGCGAAAACAAAAAACGTAATTAAGCTTCCAAAAGGAGAATATTATCAGAAAGTAGAAACCGCCAGAGGAGAATTAGGTGTTTATCTAATTAGTGACGGTACTCAATATCCATATCGCGTAAAATATCGCTCTCCTAATTTTAGCAATTTATTTGCAATGAAAACAATGGCCGTCGGACAAAAAATAGGCGATCTAGTTTCTGTCATGGCAATGTTGGATTTAGTGATTCCGGATATTGACAGATAAGGCAAATAAATACTAATAAGATATATTATTTCAACAAATAAAATTTTTACAAAAAATAAATCTAATGAAAAATTTAATTTCAATTTTACTTTTATTATCAATAACAATTTCTGCCGTTGCTCAAACTTACAATGGTCCTGAAAGTGTGGAATACGATCCAACCGGAAACCGTTATTTAATTTCCAATAAAAATAACGGACAAATTCTGGCGCGTGATGCCTCAGGTAATTTATCAATTTTCGCATCAGGTATTTCACCAAATCCGTACGGACTGGAAATGGCTTGGGGAAACCTTTATGCTTGTTGCGGCGGAAAAATTTATGGCTATAATATGTCAGGAACTCAAATTTTTAATCTGAATTTAGGTGCAACTTTCTTAAATGGAATTACACATGATAACAACGGAAATTTGTATGCTACAGATTTCAGTGCGAAAAAAATCTATCGGATTAATTTTACAAATAGTACATACAATGTATTTGTTCCTTCATCATTATTACCCGCAAGCCCAAACGGAATTATCTGGGACGAAGGACAAAACCGATTAGTTTTTGTTAGTTGGGGGGGAAGTGTTGCAATAAAAGCTGTTTCGTTAGCAGACTCTTCAGTTTCTACTTTAGCAACTACTACATTAAGTAGTTGTGATGGTATTGCAGAAGACGGTGCAGGAAATTTTTATGTATCGAATTGGGGCGCTTCTTCAGTTGTAAAATTCAATAATGATTTCTCATCACAATCAACTGTAATGACCGGGTTATTCAGCCCGGCTGATATTTATTACAATATTTATACTGATACACTAGCCGTTCCAAACAGCAGTACGAGCGGAAACAATGTGGTGTTTCAAAGTTTTGCTCTTGCAACAAGTATTACAGTTTGCAACGATGTTCCGCTTGCTTTATTAACTGATAGTATAAGTTGGGGTGCTGATGATGGCTTTGTTGCTGGTACCGATTCTATGATCAGAGTTGTATTTAAAAACACAAGTAATTATGGATTTGCATATCCCCTAATGAAATATGTTTTTCTTGATCCGTTGCCAATTGGTATGAGTATTGAAACTAGTAGTCAACAATTCCAGGTTATTACTTCAGCCTGGAATCCCGGTGTTGAAGTTCCTGCTAAATGCTACTTTGTTGTAAACAATCCAATACCACCCAATTATTTATTGCATTTTTTAATGAGAGCTACAAACCTTTCACCGGCCAATGTTGACTCCTGTATGTTCTCCGATACTTTCGTTGTAAACCTAAATCCTCAAACTGTTTCAGTATTTAATATTAAAGAAAGTGATTTTTCAATTTATCCGAATCCGGTAATAAATGAGTTGACAATTAATAATTTTTTATTCGATGAACCCGTAATTGTTATTTCAGATTTATTTGGCAGAAGACTAAAAACAGAAATATTAAATTCAACAAGGCAGACTCTTTCAATGAAAGATTTTACTTCAGGAATTTATTTCATTTCTCTACTAGATAAGGCTGGAAATAACATTCTCAATAAGAAAATAATAAAAGAATAACTTTCAATTGTATTCCTGTATTTGCCCTTAAAACGGCAACTTATGCTTTAATTATTGAACGGGAATACAATTAATTAGATATAATTTTCGTATTGAGCAATTTTCTTTTTTCGTTCCTCAGATATGACTATCGTTTTATTAACTTTGTAATCAAAGCAAACAATTACAGCTTTTGTTTCAGCAATAACCTCTTCCTTATCGTTGGTGTTTCTTACTATTACACATTCCATATCAAAACTTTTATTACCAATTCGAATGCAACGAGTGTAAACAAATATGTTATCCCCAAAGACTATTGGCCTACGAAAATCAATTTCCAAACGAGCGATAATTAGCCCGTCAGATTTACTCCAAAGACCTTCTTCAGCAACCACATCATCAAAATATTTCATTCGGGCATATTCAATATAATTAGAATAAACAGAATTATTTGCATGGCCCATCATATCCATATCAACAAATCGAATTTGAATTTGAGTTTTGTGATTGAAATTTTTCATTGCTTAATTATTAGAAATTCTAAGCGGTTCAAACATAAAGAAAAGGAATTTCGTCTAAAATTTTGCCCTATTGAATTCAAAAACAGCATATAACACGATTTCGACCTGTTTAAATGCCTGTGAATTGAAATAATAGTTTTTAAAAAAAATATTTTATCATTGCGACAACTAATCAATAAAGTTTAAAGTAATGGGAAGACCACCTACAGTACCGAAAAAATTTAAAGACGGATTTTACATTGAAGTTTGCAATAAGGGCTCTAAGAACGGAGTGAAAATTTATTGCATCGACAAAAAAGCTATGCTGGAAGCAAAGCGTGTTTATGAAAAAAATAAAGATGTGATTATTTGGGGTGAGCATGTAAACGGGAAATGGATTACAGAAAAAATTCTACCTGTTAGAATTTAACGAATCAAAATCTATACTTTATTCAGATTCAGATTACTGGATATATTTTTTATATAAAAATATCCTTATTGGTAATTCTCACCTTCCCACTTACTAACTACACAAGTGGCAACCGCATTACCAATAACATTGGTACAGGCACGCCCCATATCAAGTAGCCAATCAATAGCCAATAATAAAGTTAGCCCTTCAGCGGGTATGTTAAACATAGTTAACAGACTTGCAATTACAACCAGACTTGCCCTAGGCACCCCTGCAACACCCTTACTTGTAATCATTAGTATTAACATCATACTGATCTGCTGAGTAAAGGAAATATCCATTCCATAAGCTTGTGCAATACTTATAGTTGCAAAAATCATGTACATTATACTCCCATCTAAGTTAAATGAATATCCCAAGGGTAGAACAAAACTGACAATGCGGTTACTGATACCGAATCGTTCCAATCCTAAAATAACTTTAGGCATTGCAGCTTCGCTACTTGCTGTTGTAAATGCAAGTAACATTGGCTCACGAACATGAGCAAGCAATTTAAAAAATGGAATTCCCAATACCAAACAAATTCCCAAAAGAATAACGAAAACAAAAAATATTAATCCACCAAAAAAACAAAGTATAATTCCTGCGTAACCTGATAAAATTCCAATCCCTTGTTGTGTAATTACTGCAGCGGTTGCGCCCAGTACACCAAGGGGAGCTAGTTTCATTACATAACCTGTAACCTTTAACATTACATGACCTACAGCATCAAAGAAATCTATTATCACTTTCCCCCGTTCGCCTATGGCAGCAGTGGCCACCGCGAAGAAAATGACAAAAACAATGATTGGCAAAATCTGATTTGTTGCCATAACATTCACTATGCTATCAGGAAAAACATGAGTAATAAATTCATGAATATTAAAACCATTCGCGCTTATGGACCCTACTGAATTAAAAGTAGTAGTTAAATGCAATGCCTTACCAGGCTCAAATACATTTACAATTACTAATCCGGTTAGCAAAGCCAATATTGTAGCAGCCATAAAGTAAGTGATAGTTTTTAAACCAATTCGTCCAACACTCTTAAAATCCCCTACTTTAGCAATGCCTGTTAAAAGCAAACTGAATACCAACGGAGCAATAATCATCTTCACCAATCGAAGAAAAATATCGCTGAGAATTTGCATGTTCGAGGCAAATATTTTTTGTTCCTCAACATCAATATGAGTACTCCGATACCACTGGCCTATTGCAATGCCAAGCACCATGGCAATAATAATTTGACTTGTCAGATTTAGTTTTTTCATTTTAATTTATTTTACGAACCGAGATAAGGATACAAATAAAATCTTATTAAAAAATAGATGTGAAATTTTATTGATACCATATTGAAATTAAATTGCAACAATTTTTAACTCATCACAATCACTCATTCAATAAAATATGAACTCACTTATACTTCTACGAGGGTTGCCAGGTAGTGGCAAATCCAGCTTGGCAAATGTGTTATGTGAAGATGGGAAATACCCCATTTTTAGTATTGATGATTTCTTTACAAATACAGAAACTTCAGTATACAAATTCGAATTTGATAAAAATCACCTTGCCTACAAGCAATGTGAGGAAGAAACAAAAAACCAACTATCAAAAAACTGCGAAAAAGTTTTTGTGGCCAACACATTTACAATAGGATGGGAAATAGAACCCTATTTTAAAATGGCTAGGAAGTACAAGTATAAATTATTTGTTGTAACAGTAGAGAATTATCATTCTAATAAAAACATTCACCATATTCAACAAGAACAAATTGAAAAAATGGCGTTGAAGTACAAAATAAAATTATTCTAATAAACCATGTATTAAAAAATAGTTCTTCCTAAATGTTGAAAGCTATTACATTTCTAACCTGTACCCATATCATACATATTGAAAAAGAATTAACAACTAAAATAACGCATTGGTAAAAAAGAATATTTTGTTTGTAAAAAAACATGTTTAACTATAGATATTGTTCAAAACAAAATATAATAAAACCAATAAAAAATCTCAAATAGATTTCTTATTAAGCTCTGCTTAATAATTTTGTTTTTCAGCGCATCATTTTATCAGGCCACCCACACTCCATGTTCCACCGGTTGTGTTTAAGCGGAACTACTGCTACTTTAATTGCAACAACTCAATTTAAAACCGTTCCGATTTATCAATAAAAATCTAGACCTATTCATTAGTGCACATCAATTTGAAAACTATAATATAAATTGTTCACCTTTGTAGCATACAAAATAATTCAAGATAGAGACTATGGCGAAATCGCAAGAAACATTCGGCAAGAAAGACAAAGAAAAAAACAAGCGTAAACAGCGACAGGAAAAAGCTGAGAAGATGCAAGAGCGCAAAGCAAACGCTACAAAAGGAAAGTCATTAGATGAGATGATGGCATATGTAGATGAATACGGAAATATTTCTTCTACTCCACCCGACCCATTAAAGAAAAGAAAAATTTCTGCTGCCGACATTCAGATTGGTGTTCCTAAACAGGAAGCAAGAGAACAACTATCAAAAAGAACTGGTGTCGTTTCATTCTTCAATACTGAAAAAGGATTTGGATTTATAAAAGATGTTTCTTCAGAAGAAAGCATTTTCGTTCATAACAGTCAATTAACCGAGCCGATTAAAGAAAATGACAGGGTTAATTTTGAAACTGAAAATGGACCCAAGGGATTAAATGCCATAAAAGTTAAGAAAATTATTTAACGGTTTTTCTTGTTTCCTTGGAATTTAATTTTGAGTTGAAATATTATCGTATTAATTGACTAATAGTTTCTTTTCCACACTACTGTTATTAATGGCATAGAAATTAATTTTTCAAGTGCATATTTGACCACGATGATTTTAAGTATTTATAATTTTACTTTACTTACAGATAAAATTCATTCTTTTCTTTCAGCGCATATGTCTGAAGAATTTGTTTTAACAACCGAATTAGTACTAATAGGTTTACTTATTGTAACTTTTGTAGCTGTTCTTGCAATGGTACTTATTTATACAGAAAGAAAAGTTGCTGCCTATATGCAATTACGCGAAGGGCCCAATCGTGTAGGGATTTATGGAACAGGACAAGTAGTTGCCGATGTATTAAAATTAGTTCTAAAAGAAGGCATTACACCGAATGGGGCCGACAAACTCATGTTTAATCTTGCACCATATATTGTGTTGAGTACTTGCATAATGGCACTTGCTCCAATTGCATTTGGTAACGGATTAGTGTTATGGGATTTAAATATTGGTGTTTTATATATAACAAGTATTACTTCACTTGGTGTAATCGGAATTTTAATTGCAGGATGGAGCAGCAATAATAAATATTCAATGCTTGGTGCCATGCGCAGTGGCGCACAAATAGTGAGTTATGAGTTAAGTGCAGGCTTATGTATTATTAGTATTGTTGTGCTAGCAGGAAGCATGCAGATGAGTGAAATAGTAAATTCACAGGCAGATGGCTGGTGGATTTTTAAAGGGCACCTTCCTGTTATCGTTGCGTTTATAATTTTTATTATCGCTGCAACGGCTGAATTAAATCGTGCACCGTTTGATTTAGCAGAAGCAGAATCAGAACTCACCGCAGGATTTCATACTGAATATTCAGGAATGAAGTTCGCCATGTTTTTTTTAGCTGAATACATAAATATGTTTGTATTGTGTGCGATGGCTGCAACATTATTTCTTGGAGGTTGGATGCCATTTCATATTGGTCACTGGACAACTTTTAATAATGTAATGGATTACATACCATCACCATTATGGTTTTTGGGGAAAACATTTTTCATCATCTTTATCATCATGTGGTTTCGCTGGACTTTCCCGAGATTGCGTGTTGATCAATTACTAGACCTAGAATGGAAATACTTACTGCCAATAAGTATGATAAATCTACTAATGATTGCGTTAATGAATATTTTAGGATGGCACTTTTAAATAATGAAAAACTAAAGGTTAATAGTAAAAAAACGAAGTAAAAAATAACAAAACAAGAATGACCCTCGGCAAATACTTCGGAAATATTTACAATGGAATTAAATCTCTGGCAACAGGCATGCGCTTGACCGGACTTTACTTCGTGCGGCGCGGTGATTCATTAACACAAGATTATCCAAATAATAGAGAAACCTTAAAATTAGCTGAGCGTTTTCGTGGAGAAGTGATAATGCCCCACAATGAAAGCAACGAACATCGTTGCACAGGATGTACTGCATGTGAGTTGGCTTGTCCGAATGGTTCCATAAAAATTCTCACCAAATTTGTAATAAATGAGGAGGGTAAAAAGAAAAAAGCCATTGACACTTTTGTATATCATTTAGATACATGCACGATGTGTAATTTATGCATTATTGCATGTCCAACTGATGCTATTATCATGGCAAATAATTTTGAACACAGCGTTTTCGACAGAACTAAATTATTGAAAGTACTAAATCAAGCAGAAAGTAAAATAATGACCGGAGTAGAATAATATGACAGCTTATCAAATTTGGTTTTACATAATTGCATCAATGATTCTCGGAGGAGCGTTACTAGCTGTAACAGCGAGAAAAATATTTCGTGCGGCTATTGCATTACTTCTTTCTTTAATCGGAATTGCTGCATTGTATTACTGGATGCAGTACGAATTCATTGCGGCGGTACAAACAATTGTTTATGTTGGTGGAATTGTAGTACTGATTATTTTTTCCATCTTCTTGACACACAATCCCGGACATACGATTGAAGAGCCTGTCAGCATTCGTGAAGCATTTGCTTTCACTGGATGTTTTGTCGGATTTGCTTTTGTCTTTTCGTTACTCAATAAATATTCATTTGAACAAACAGGTGATGCTCTAAACAACAACATGCAGGTAGCTGACGTTGGTCGTGCCCTGTTGAGTACAGGTGTTGGCAGCTACCTGCTTCCATTCGAAGCGGTCAGCTTTTTATTATTAGCAGCTATGGTTGGTTGTATTGTTATTGCAATTAAAACAAGAACTAAATGATTGAACAGATTCCACTCACACATATTCTTTTTCTGAGCACTGCCTTATTCTTCATTGGTGCTTATGGATTTCTCACCCGAAGAAACATGATTACAATGTTGATGTCTGTAGAGTTAATTTTGAATAGTGTGAACATTAATCTAGTTGCATTCAACCGATATCTTCATCCGAATATTGATGGTGCTATTTTCACTCTATTCATCATTACAATTGCAGCGGCTGAAGCGGCAGTTGCCATTGCCATTATTATTTCGCTATACCGAAAAATAAAATCCATTGACCCTGAGCAAGCTGATGAACTAAAATTTTAAATTGAAATAAAAATGTTGAATGCATCCACGCTCTTACTGATTCCTCTTCTTCCGCTTCTCTCCTTTTTATTCATTACATTTTTCGGGAAGAAACACTTACCAAAGGCATCAGGACTTATTTCAATTTTTATTTTGGGTGTATCTACTTTGTTATCACTGAACGTTGCATACAATTACTTTTTTGTTGTTGGAATGACCAACGGAATTTATCAGGCAATCATTCCAATGAAGTTAGAGTGGCTCCAATTTTATCCAGGTGTAAGTATTGATATGGGAATTATTCTTGACCCAATTAGTGTGATGATGTTAGTTGTTGTCACTTTCATTTCGCTGATGGTGCACATCTATAGTTTGGGTTACATGAAGGGTGAAGAGAGATTTGCAGTGTATTATTCGTTCCTTGATTTATTTACTTTCTCCATGCTTGGATTAGTGATAGCAACTAATCTTTTCCAGATGTACTTTTTCTGGGAACTTGTTGGCCTCTCATCCTACTTGCTCATCGGATATTATTTCACAAAACCATCTGCAGTTGCTGCAGCAAAAAAAGCTTTCATAGTAACACGCTTTGCCGATTTAGGATTTCTCATTGGTATTTTAATTCTTTCCTTTCATGCAGGCACTCTCGATATTCAAACACTCATTAAAAGACTCACCACAAGCGACACCACATTTTATTCATCTGCAATATTAACAGGTTTTATGGGGGTGAGTTCTCTCACATGGGGATTGGCATTGGTGTTTATTGGTGGTGCAGGAAAGTCGGCAATGTTTCCGCTGCACATCTGGTTACCCGATGCAATGGAAGGGCCTACCCCTGTTTCCGCGCTCATTCATGCTGCAACAATGGTAGTAGCCGGTGTGTATTTAGTTGCGAGGTTGTTTCCAATATATGCAATTTCCTCTCCTCATCTTTTAGAAATAATTGGATACATCGGAATTATTTCTTCAGCACTTGCGGCAATTATTGCTTGTACTCAAACAGATATTAAGCGCGTACTTGCTTACTCCACCATATCGCAAATTGGTTACATGCTGGCATCACTTGGTGTTTCACAGTATGGTGGTTTGAACGGCGAAGGGTTCAGTGCCTCTATGTTTCATTTATTTACTCATGCATTTTTTAAAGCGCTTTTATTTTTGTGTGCCGGTTCTGTAATTCATTATGTACACAGCAATGAAGTGAAGGATATGGGAGGATTGAGAAAAAAAATGCCCATCACGCATCTGTGTTTTCTGTTGGCATGCTTAGCCATTGCTGGTATTCCTCCACTAAGTGGCTTTTTCAGTAAGGAAGAAATTTTGGCTGCTGCATTCGCTCATAACCAAACTATTTTTTATATCGCGTGGTTGACTGCAGGACTTACTTCTTTCTATATGTTCCGTTTGTATTATCTCACTTTTTGGAATAAAGAATATTCGCCCGCGCACCTTGCCCACAATCATCACGATGAAGGTTCGTGGAATATGAAATTGCCTTTACTCGTTCTTATGCTTGGCGCAGTAGGTGCCGGTTTTGTTCCGTTTCATCATTTGGTTACGAGTGATGGACAGCCATACGAAAATGAATTTCATCTCAACATAACACTGATGGCAATTGGGTTATCTCTCTTCGCTATAATTATTGCAACAATTTTTTATCGGAAGAAAAATAATTTGCCAGATAAAATTTCAAGCATGTTTTCTCGATTCTACAATTTTGCTTTTCATAAATTTTATTTCGATGAAGTGTATCAATTCATTTCACAGAAAATTTTGTTCAATGTGATGGGTGCTTTCAGTTCGTGGTTTGATAAAAATATAGTGAACGGCTCAGTGAACACAACTGCTTTTATTACCGAAGCATTTTCTGAAACCATAAAACCTGTACAATCAGGTAAGGTGCAGGGATATGCTTTGGCTTTTTTATTTGGAATACTTGGATTGATAGTGGTTTTATTTTTCTTCAACTTTTGATAAACTGATTCATGAACCTGTTAGTGCTTCTTATTATTATTCCGGTTGTTGCGCTTGCAATAAGTGTATTTGTACATGCTGAAAAAGTGAAGAGTGTAATTCTCTTTGGAGCAATTGTCGAATTGATTTTATGTTTTGAATTGCTTCGTGAATTTATGGTTGAACGCGCCGCAGGAAATAATTCTCCATATCTTTTTGAAATAGTTTATCCATGGTTTAAAACTTGGAATATAAATTTTCATGCAGGTGTAGATGGCATTTCTGTTTCAATGTTACTGCTGACTTCACTTGTGACCGTTTCAGCGATTTTAGTATCGTGGAAAATTGATAATAAGCCCCGTGAATTTTTTATGATGCTGATGCTGTTGACAGTGGGCGCCATTGGGTTTTTTATTTCGATGGATTTAATCATGGCTTTTTTCTTTTTAGAGTTGTCGGTAGTTCCTAAATTTTTATTGATTGCCCACTGGGGAAGCGGACGCAAAGTTTATAGCGCCACTAAACTTGCACTTATGCTCATGGCAGGTTCAAGTTTGATACTTGTAGGTATATTGTTGTTGTATTTAAAGAGCAACGGCAGTTTTGATATTTCGGTTTTGCAAGGACTGCACCTAGATAATGAAACACAAAAATTGATTTTCCCGCTTATGTTTATGGGGTTCGGTGTATTCACTGCGTTGTTTCCATTTCATACATGGGTTCCTGATGGTCACTCATCGGCACCAACTGCTGGCTCCATGTTTCTGGCGGGCATCAGCATGAAATTGGGCGGTTATGGTTGCATACGATTCGCAGCAATTCTATTGCCTGAGGGAACACAATATTATTCTACTGCAATTATTATTCTTTCCACCATTGCGATTGTGTATGGTGCTTTCGCCACGCTGATGCAGAAAGATATAAAGTACATCAACGCCTATTCTTCAGTGAGTCATTGTGGATTTGTTTTGCTCGGAATAGGAATGCTCAATCAAACAGCATTGACAGGGGCAGTGCTTCAAATGATTTCGCATGGATTGATGACCGCCCTTTTCTTCGGTGCTATCGGAATGATTTATTCGCGCACTCACACTCGCGATGTGCGGGAATTGGGTGGTCTACTAAAAATTATGCCCTTCATCGGAAGCATTTATATCATAGTGGGGTTGTGTTCACTCGGTTTGCCTGGTCTTAGTGGATTCGTTTCGGAAATGACTGTATTCATGGGTGCGTGGAAAGTGCCCGGAACTTTTTATAAAGCAGCAACAATATTGGCGTGTGCTTCTATAGTAGTAACAGCTGTTTACATTTTGCAGGCAGTGGCGAAGGTGATGTTGGGTCCAATTAAGGATCCGCATTTTTTAACGCTGACTGATGCCGCATGGTACGAACGTTCGGCTTCGTGGTTGCTGATGCTAGCGATAATTATTATGGGTGTATTGCCAATGTGGCTTGCACAAATGATTTCGCACGACACAGCGCCGATGGCAGTGAAATTTTTAACATTAAATCCTTAATCAAACTTTAGAAACGCAAACAATATGAACATCAGCGACTGGCTCACTTTGCGAATCGAAATTGCCTTAGCGGTTTTCATACTGCTGCAATTGATTATAAAAATATTTGACCTCATCCGTAGCAACGAAACCTGGTTGCGGTTAAATATTGCGATTACTTTTTTAATTGTGTTATTGGGATTTACAGGAAACGATTCAGGTTCGTTGTTCGGCGGAATGTTTATTTCAACCTCATTCATCATCATAGAAAAAACCA
Source organism: Chitinophaga pinensis (assembly GCA_945892775.1). Taxonomy (GTDB): domain Bacteria; phylum Bacteroidota; class Bacteroidia; order Chitinophagales; family UBA10324; genus UBA10324. The sequence goes on along the minus strand of CAMDDP010000001.1, from coordinate 157,275 downwards.
TCCTCGCTTTCGCAACCTTATTGGTGCTGATGCAATCGTACAACTGGCTGAAACATCATCAGCATACACCTGAATTTTTTATGTTGCTTTTAACAGCATTGCTCGGAATGTTTTTAATGTTATCAGCAAACAATATCTTACTCTTTTATCTTGGATTAGAAATGGCAACGATACCTGTTGCTGCCTTAGCGAATTTTGATTTGGATAAACAACGCTCATCCGAAGCAGGAATGAAAATGATTTTATCATCAGCATTTTCAAGTGGAATGTTATTATTCGGTATTTCTATTTTTTATGGAATCACAGGTACGCTAACAATTTCATCGTGGCAGGAAATCTTAAGACCAGGAGGATTGGAAGTGCTCGCATTGATTTTTATAATGACCGGATTCGGATTTAAAATTTCATTGGTACCATTTCATTTATGGACAGCTGATGTGTATGAAGGTTCGCCTGTTTCTATCACCGCATTTTTATCGGTGGTATCTAAGGGTGCTGTAAGTTTTGCTTTGGCACGTTTTCTTTTCAACGGGGTAATCATGATGCAGGAATTTTGGGTTGAAATTTTATTTCTGCTCTCAATTATTACAATGACTGTTGGAAATTTATTCGCCATGCGACAAACAAACATTAAACGATTTCTGGCCTTCTCCACAGTTGCACAAGCCGGTTATATTTTGTTGGGCTTAGCTGGTGACCCCGTGAATGCGCCAACTTCCGTTGTTTATTTTATTCTGGTTTATATGTTCAGTAATCTCGCTGCATTGGGTGTGGTGGAAATAGTTTCATTCGCTACACAAAAAGAAGACCTCGATGATTACAAAGGATTTTACAACTCAAATAAAAAGTTAGCAATTGTTTTGATGCTTGCATTGTTTTCATTAGCGGGTATCCCTCCTACTGCTGGCTTCTTCGGAAAATTATTTCTATTTACATCAGGAATTCATTCTGCTTCTGTAGTGTGGTTGCTGTTTGCTTCGCTAAACTTAGTAGTGTCTTTGTATTACTACATGCGATTAGTAAGAATGATGTTTTCAGAAAACAATGAAAAACCACTCGCGTCTATTCAATCACCACTGCTTTCAAACATTGCGTTGATCATTTGTTCGGCTGGTATATTGTTCATCGGAATTTTCGGAGGTCTTTATGATTACTTACATCAATTAGCTAAATAGTTTAAGTCAAATTAGAGAGTAAAAATTAGAAACAATAAATTAGTAAAATGTCATTCATAGCATCCAACCAACACGCCATTGAAGAAATAAACGGGACCCGTTGTGGTTTGGTGGAGAAAAATATTTCTGCTGAACGCGCGGAGTTTCTGAAAAAAATATTAGAACACAATGGTTATACTGTAATGGTTGGAAATATGCCTCCTCCCAAAATTGCAGCGAAACCTGCTGCTGGGCCTCCTGCTGATGGTTCTTCTCCTGATGTAACAGTTCCAGTAGTTAATACACCACCGCCACCAACTTTATTAATGATTGGTGTTACTGATGTAACCTTCAATCCGGTAATGGCAATTTATACAAGAGCATTGCGAACTAATGATGGAAAAATAGTATCGCCTGATTATTGGAATCAATTGGAAGAAAAAGTTCAGAATGGTGAATGGTACTGGAAGAGAAAGCCATTTAACTAATTTGAAAACTATAACTGAGGAAGGAAGATTCTCTATAATACTATATTTAATTTACTTTGAGTTGCTGGAAGAGTTAGATTAATTAAATAATTTCAGTGCCTGAAATTCATTCATCTGTTCATAAAAAAAATGTGTTTCACATATCTACCCTAATAAAAGCTTATCCCAAAGAAGTCGAAATAGCTTATACTAATAGTTATAATGTGCAGTTATTCTTCAGCCGCACAGAATCTGAGTTTTGAAGAACATGTGCTGACAGATTAATCAACCCAGGTTCCGATTCTTCAAATATTTTTTCAGAAAACAAATTCTGGATGTAGAAGGAGTAAAATATTTTACTGCCATCACCGAACAAATGTTCAAATAGAAAATTGCCATTGAACAAGATAGTGATACGGGGTAGTTTATTGCCGATACCAATCTTCATAAATTTCTGGATATAAAAAATTATATCTCATTTACCAATTTACTTCATGTGAAATAAAAATTTCAAATTCTCCCTTGCACACTTATCTTTGTAGATATAAAAAAAATACTACTAATGAGAATTTTTATTTCATTATCACTTGCACTTTTGTTTTTTGTTATTGCCTGCAATAATTCTTCAAAAGAAAATGTGGATGTAACAGCAGAAGCAAAGTGGAGTTCTTTTGGCGATACCATTACAACCAATGATGCAATTGAAGCGACTGACCTTATTGCAAAATTAGAAGGCCATGATTCACTCAACGTTAAGTTGCATGCAAAGGTGAACGAGGTTTGCCAAAAGAAAGGATGCTGGATGAATATTCCGGTTGGCAACAAATCAATGCGGGTTCGATTTAAAGATTATGGGTTTTTTATGCCTAAAGATTGCAATGGCAAGGAAGTAATATTTGAAGGCAAAGCTTTTTATGATACCACCACTGTAGAAATGCTGAAACATTATGCACACGATGGCGGAAAATCTGAAGAGGAAATTGCAAAAATCACCGAACCCGAAATTGATTTATCGTTTGAAGCTCACGGTGTACTATTGAAAGATGGCGAGTAAACTTCTTGCATTCCTATTATTATTATTCTTTTTTATTGCCTGCAATCAGATTAAAAAAGAAGATGATTCAACAGAACAAACTAAAAATGATTCGCTGAAAACATGCAGCATGAATCCGAATGGACAAAGTGAATTGGCTGAATTAATGCGACAAATGCAAGGGCATATCAACAGCATTCGCGATGCTTCTATTGCAGGAACCATCAGTGGAGAAATGCCTGATTTCTTAAACACCATTCACACCGCAAAGCCAACTGACTCAACAATGGTTGACAGTGAATTTGATTCGCGTGCTGATGAATATCTTGAATCTGTAAAAAATTTATATCATCGCAATCCAGAAAGCCAGAAAATTGCTTTCAATACTATGGTTTCGAAATGCCAGAGTTGTCACGAGCATTATTGTCCCGGTCCATTGGTGGTTATTAAAAAAATGTATATCCCTTTGCAACCTTAGTTACTAAGCGGTAATGAAATTTAGTTTCTCTTTGCACTTCAAATAATTTATAATGAAAAAAACTCTTACGCCATTCATTTTGCTTTTCATTCTTTTCAGCGCCTGCAGTAATGGTCAGCAAAATATTGCAACAGAAAATATAAATACTCCTATTGTTGAAAATGTTGATACAAAAACTTTTCAAGGGTTGATTGCAAAAAATCCAGAAGGTGTTATGTTGGATATTCGCACACCTGAAGAAGTAGCAAATGGTCATTTGGCAAATGCGTCCACTATTAATTTTTATGATGCTGATTTTCAAAAGAAAGTCAGCATGATTCGTAAAGACCAACCTGTATTTGTTTACTGCGCTGCAGGAAGCCGCAGTTCAAAAGCTGCTGAGCAAATGAGTCAGATGGGTTTTACAAAAATTTATAATCTACAAGGTGGATACAATGGTTGGATGCACGCAGGATTTGAAATTATAAAAGATGCAAATGCTCCAATATCAAAAGTCGAAACTTTCACTGCTGAGCAAATTCAAACTCTAATTACATCAAATAAATTAGTATTGCTCGATTTTCATACGCAATGGTGTATCCCCTGCAAAAAAATGATTCCGGTTATAGATGAATTGAAAAAATATTTTGAAGGAAAAATTATTTTTCAAACACTTGATGCCGATGCAAATAAATCCATCGCCGTAAGTTATAAAGTGGCAACTGTTCCAACTTATATTTTAATGAAAGATGGAAAAGAAGCCTATCGCAAAACAGGATTAACACCGAAAGAAGAAATAACTAATGCTTTAAATAAAGCATTATAAATTTTTATTCATTATGGCAAAAATAAAAGTTGACCTCCACGATATTTACAATAACAGCAAAGCAATTGACAAAGCATTGTTGCAGGCATTTGAAGACGCCATTGACAGAAGAATAAAAGAAGTGGAAATTATTCCAGGAAAAGGAAGTGGTCAGCTGAAGAAAAAAGTTCAGAGGTTCTTGCAACAGCCGGAAATTAAAAAGCAGTTTCACCGAATGGAGAACGACAGCAAAAATTTCGGACGGCTGTTTGTTTATTTTAAATTCTAAAGTCTGCCAATTGACTGATTCAGAATAAAGAAAGCCTTCAATATGTTACTTTGGTAATTATATCCAAGATATAAAACTTATTTAAAGAAATCAATCAGAAAGGGGCAAACAGATTGACCACAATTAAATTCTAATGGTGAGCAATTGATTTATGTTGGTAGTGTAACAGGGGGAAAGTTTTTCCTGACGAAGTTTGTGCTTGTTGGAATACCCCTGTGCGGCAAATTTAATGACATCCTTGCCATAGCGTTTATTCAGTTTATCCATTGCTTTATTAATAATTTTATGTTCAAGATTATTAACCGCATCAAACATTCCAGTTTGTAACGCTCTCATTGGAAAAACATCAAAAGCCATGACTCCTACTTTTTGATAATTGTATCCTTTTTTAAAAATTAATTCCAAACCTTTAAGTGCATGATGTATCAGTTCGTTGGTACTGTTAGTCGCTACAGGCAACTGAACTGTTACAGACTGATAGTATTGCTTGTCTTGTGTGCGAAAAGGATTAGTTCGCACAAACAACCGCAATAATTTAGTTGCTGTATTGTCTTTTCTAAGTTTCGCAGCTACCAAGGCAACATAAGTTGACATTGCTTCTTTCAGTTCTTCTTTATCGGTTATCAGTTTGCCAAATCCTTTTGCAGTTGCAATTCCTTTTTTTATTGGTGACACATCTTCCCACTTAATGCACGAAATGCCCTGCAACTCTTTTACTAATCGCAAGCCCACAACTGCCATGTTGGTGCGAACCCAATCATTATTTGCTTTTGAAAAGTCGTAAGCGGTTTTGAAACCACTTTTGATTAATAACTTTTTATATTGACTACCGATGCCCCATATATCGCCGACCTCACACCATTTTAACACTTCATCAATCTGTTCCTGAGTTTGCATGCAATGCACACCAATTTGCTTTTTGGTTTTCTTGGCAAAACGATTTGCCATTTTAGCCAGTGCCTTTGTTGGAGCGATGCCAACACTTACCGGTATCCCCGTGAACTGTTTTACCGTTTGTTTAATCTTCGCACCCATGTCATACAAATTATAATGCTTGAAAGTTGACAGATTAATAAATGCTTCGTCAATACTATAAACTTCAACATCGGGAGCAAAGGTGAAAAGGGTTTTCATCACACGGTCACTCAAGTCGCCATACAAAGTGTAGTTGGATGAAAACAAATTAACCTTCGCTTTTTCCAATTCATCCTTTGCCATAAAAGCAGGTGTGCCCATTTTAAAACCGAGTGCCTTTGCTTCGTCACTTAAGGAAATGGCGCAACCATCATTGTTTGACAAAACAATAACGGGTTTACCTTCCAATTTAGGTTGAAAAACACGCTCACAAGAGGAGTAGAAATTATTACAATCAACGAGGGCAATCATTATCAAATGTCTTTGGGGTCAATAATAATTTTTGACACCACACCCCACACCTGAAAATCCATTGTGTCGGTTATTTCAATTGGATTGAGATTCTTATTTGCAGGCAGCAGAAATATTTTGCCATTTGCTTTTTGTAATTTCTTTACAAGAAACTCGCCATTTACTACCGCAACTACAATAGTATTGTTAGCTGCAGTGAGTGATCGGTCAACTACCAGTAATGCTTTAGGGGGAATAAATGAATCTATCATTGATTCACCTGAAACCTTTACTAAAAAAGTAGCCGATGGATTTTTTACAAGTAGTTCGTTAAAGTCTATCCGGTCTTCGATATAATCAGCGGCAGGGGAAGGGAAACCTGCCGAGACAGACTCCGCAGTAAGTGGAATTTTAAGTCTGTTATTTTTAAGAGTATAAATAATTGAAGGCATATAAAGCGAGTGCTTATTATTTTGTTTGCAATACAATCATTATTAATAATTGTATTGCAAACATACAAAAATTACACCTTTTTCTAATATTAATTTCTCAAAAAAAATTTAATCGGTTCAAATCCAATCACATTTCCAACAATTACTACTTCTTATACAGTTACCGATGGTATTTAAAAAGTGATTGCAATTATTCCTGGGAATTTTATATATCACATTCTTATTAGGCTTATCTATTCAGTGCAATGAACTTAATAAATAAAAAATCCATTTAGAATTCTGAGGTTGCCAATTACCGCAACCGGAAGGGAAATTGCAAAGCAATGCGATTGTCACTTATGTATAAATAGGAAAGACAAAATCATTTTGGTAATTAAAAAAAATGGTTTCCTTGATATAAGGAAACCATTTTGTCAATCTTATTGTCAATGCTCAACTTAATTAGTTGATAATCAACGCAGTAAGTGATCCCGTTGGGATTCGAACCCAAGACCCCAACATTAAAAGTGTTATGCTCTACCAGCTGAGCTACGGAATCATCAGCGCTAAACACCCATTGAAAAATCAACATTTGTTTTGCGGAGCGCAAAGATAATTTCGCAAGTCACTTTTGCAAATCAATATTCAGTTCCATTTCATTTTATAAGAATGCTATTTTTCACCCACCAATTATTATGAAAAAAAACAATTTAGTACACTTCCTTCTCTGCTTAGCATTTCTTTTTTCATGCAACACGCAACAAAAAAAACTAAAACCACGAATTGGATTTTTACTGGAAACTTTAAAAGAAGAAAGATGGCAACACGATCGTGATTTTTTTGTGGCAAAGGCCCAATCACTTGGTTGCGAAGTTTTAGTACAGGCGTGCAATGGTAATGATGAATTACAAATTGCTCAGGCCGAAAATATGATTGCCAGTGGAGTGGATGTGTTAATGGTGGTTCCACACAACGGAAAAATTGCTTCAACTATAGTTATTAATGCACACAAACACGGCATTAGAGTAATTGCTTATGACCGAATAATTCGTGATTGCGATTTGGATTTATATGTGTCGTTCGACAATGAACGAATAGGTGAAATGCAGGCAACCTATTTAGTTAACAAAGCTCCTCGCGGAAATTACATTGTCATTGGTGGCTCTCCATCTGATAACAACGCATTGCTTTATCACAAAGGACAAATGAAAATTCTACAGCCATACATTGATTCAGGTTTTATAAAAATTATAGCTGACCAATGGGCAACTGATTGGCAACCAATGGAAGCCATGAAACATGTAGAAAATGCATTGTTAAAAGAAAAAAATATTGCCGCAGTTGTGGCGAGCAACGATGGAACAGCAAGTGGAGCCATTCAGGCTTTGCAGGAACAGAAAATGATTGGAAAAGTTTTAGTGAGTGGTCAGGATGCTGAACTCTCTGCCTGTAAGCGTGTAGTGGCAGGAACCCAATCAATGACCGTTTACAAGCCATTAAAATTAATGGCTGAAGCAGCGGCTGTGGCAGCTTTACAAGTAATAAACAATGAGGTGGTAAGTGCGGCCGTAAAAATCGTTTCAAATGGTAAAAAAGATATTCCAAGTATTTTAATTGACCCAATTGTAGTGGACAAAACCAATATGATGGAAACAGTAGTGAAGGATGGATACCATTCTGAAAAAAAGATTTACAGTAAATGAGTTTTCTGGAAATAAAAAATATCAGCAAACAATTTAGCGGTGTATATGCACTCAACGGAATTTCGTTTAGTGTAGAGAAAGGAGAAATTCATGCTATCTGCGGTGAGAATGGAGCTGGAAAGTCAACTTTGATAAAAATTTTAAGTGGCGTTTACTCATCAAGAAATTATGAAGGAAATTTTTATATCGCTGGAAATGAAATTCATTTCAAAAACATTCACGAAGCCGAAAAAAATGGTGTAGCTGTTATTCATCAAGAACTTTCATTGGTGAAAACGATGACTGTGGCTGAAAATATTTTTTTGGGAAAAGAGCCATCAAAATTCGGAATCATTCAGCCACATCAATTGCATTCAAAAGCAAAACATTTATTGGAACAGGTTGGATTAAATATTTCTCCTGAAACTGAAGTGAGTGACCTTGGCATAGGTGAACAGCAATTAGTAGAAATTGCAAAAGCATTAGATAAAAATACGCGACTACTTATATTAGATGAACCAACCACCGCATTAACTGAAAAAGAAATAAAAAAACTATTTGACCTTTTGCATCAGTTACAATCAAGTGGCGTAACCATTATATACATCAGCCATCGGTTGAACGAAATTAAAACATTGTGTAATCGGGTAACTATATTAAGAGATGGAAAATTTATTGTCACAAAGACTAATGCAACTATATCAAATGAAGATTTAATACACTTAATGGTTGGAAGAGAAATAAAAGACCTCTATCCAAAATCTGAAATTAAAATTGGAGCACCAATTTTAAAATTAAAAAATTTCTCTCTCTATGATTCTTCAGGAAAGAAGAAAATCAACTCAGTAAACCTAGAAGTTCATGCAGGTGAAATCATTGGAATAGCCGGATTAATGGGAAGTGGGAGAACTGAATTATTAAAAGGAATTAATGGCGCTTGGATCGGAAAACAAGAGGGCGAACTATTTTTTAATCAAAAGCTTTTAAAATTTAGCAGCCCAGCAGAAGCAATTGCAAATGGTGTAGTAATGGTAAGTGAAGATCGAAAGAGGTTTGGATTAGTTCTCTCAAAAAGCATTCGATTCAACATCAACCTTTCTAACCTAAAAAATATTTCGGCAAGAGGAATTTTTTCTTCGGAAAAGGAAATTAAACAAACACTGCAAATACTTCAGCAGCTATCAATAAAATCAAATACGATTGAACAATCCGTTGAACACCTATCAGGTGGTAATCAACAGAAAGTTGTAATTGGAAAATGCCTGTTAGTGCAACCAAAATTATTATTGTTAGATGAGCCAACTCGTGGAATTGATGTAGGAGCCCGTGCCGAAATTTATAAATTGATGAATCAATTATCAATGGAAGGAATGGCAATCATTATGGTTTCAAGTGACCTACCTGAAGTAATTGGAATGAGTCATCGAGTAGTGGTAATAAATGAAGGAAAAATTTCAGGGGAATTTTCTTCAGGGGTAACACAGGAAAAAATAATGAATGCGGCCACAGCTGAAAAAGCAAATACATAAAATGGAAATAAAAAAAATATTCAATTCAGATTCAAGAAATATTCGCGCACTGGTAATGGTTTTTGCGCTACTTACTATATGTATTTTCTTTCACATTGCTACCAATGGAATTTTTCTTTCACCAGCAAATATCACCAACCTTGTAAGGCAAAGTTCCATTGTTGGAATACTTGCCATCGGAATGTTGCTCGTAATTGTCAGTGGCAATATTGATTTATCAGTTGGCAGTATGGTTGGCTTTTTGGGTGGAATAGCATCTCTATTTTTTATGAAACAAGGGCTGAACTTGTGGGTAGTTATAATGCTTACTCTTGCCATTGGATTTATAGCCGGTTGTCTACAAGGTGCGCTCACAGCCTATTTACGCATACCAGCATTCATCGTCACACTTGGCGGTCTTTTGATTTTTCGTGGAAGCATAATGGCTATTATGAAAGGTGAAACCATATCGATCAGTAATGAATTTCAGATTTTTGGCGGAGGATTTTTGACTTTTACAACCAGTTGCATTTTAATTTTTGTTGCCATATTATTCTACTCATTTTATATTTTTAATCAACGAAAGATTAAAAAACAATTTTCATTAAAGCATTCTTCAATTGCAGTCTCTATTCTAAAAATTACTTCTCTCTGTTTTTTTCTTGCATTCTTCCTATGGATTTTTACACACAACAATAATCAAACAGAAGTTCATCCCATTATAACGCCAATAGCAGTGCCATCAGAATCACCTTTGGCAACACTACCAGAATATACAAATGCAGCAAATGCAAGTTCTATTGCGAGTGATGATAGAGCCATTCCAATTCCTGTAGTAATAATGATTGTACTTGCATTAATAGTTTCATTCATTTCTAAGTTCACAATTTTTGGTCGTCGGATCTTTGCCATTGGCGGAAACGCAGAAGCAGCCTGGCTCAGCGGAATAAATATTAAGTTCAACACTATGCTCGTGTTTGGTTTGTGTGGTTTGCTAAGTGCTGTTGCCGGAATTGTTTATACCGCTCGACTTGGTAGTGCCGCCCCTGATGCAGCAGCAGGATATGAATTGTACGCCATAGCAGCATGTGTAATAGGTGGAACTAGTTTAATGGGTGGTAGAGGAACAATTTTTGGTGCCATAATCGGCGCATTAATTATGGCTTCGCTTGATAGTGGAATGAGTATTCTTAATATCGAACCATTTTATCAAAATATTATAAAAGGCGCAGTGCTCATACTTGCGGTTTATATTGATGTGGCAAGTAAAAGAAAAAAATAATATTTCACATATAATATGTCTACTGTTTCTACAATTGCTTTCTATTAATAAAATTTTTGAATCCCACATAAGATTTTCCGACCAAAAATATCCTCTCTAATTTTATTTTTGTGCTCATTCAATTATGAACTTTATACTATCGCTTTATAAAGAAGCCTTTTCAAATCTTAATCGAAATATTTGGATCCTAGCTATTGCTATGTTCATTAACCGGAGTGGTTCAATTGTTTTATTATTCACTTCACTTTATCTAACTAATGAATTTCATTTTACAATTATTGATGCTGGTTTTATAATGAGTTTTTATGGAATAGGCAGTGTGCTTGGCAGTTACATTGGTGGTTGGCTCACTGATCGAAAAAATCATTTTGATATTATGATTTTTTCACTCGTTGTAAGTGGCTGTATTTTATTATTGTTATTAGTAGCGACCTCACTTACTGCTATTGCAACTGTCATTTTCTTTTATGCATTAACCGCCGATATATTTAGACCTGCTAACTCAGCCGCCATTGCTAATTACACAAATGAAACCGACCGAACTCGTTCAGTTTCGTTAATGCGCTTGGCTATTAATCTTGGCTTTTCAGTTGGGCCCGCTATTGGAGGATTTGTTGCATTGTATCTTGGGTATCATTTTTTATTTGTGCTTGATGCATGTACAAGTTTTGCAGCTGCCATTATGATGTATAGATTTTTACCAAGAAAAAAATCTGAACTCAACCGCCATAAAAACGATGTTCTTTCAGACAGCAAAACCTCAGCCTATCGTGATTTCAAATACTTGCTTTTTATTTTACTTGTTGCACTTTATGGCCTTTGTTTTTTTCAACTATTTGCAAGCATGCCTCAATATTTTAATAAAATATGTCACTACAATGCTGATACAATAGGGTTACTTCTTGCATTGAACGGATTATTGGTTGTCATTATTGAAATGCCATTAGTAACCGTTCTGGAAAAAAAGAAGAAGAGATTTCACTTTATTATCGTCGGGGTTATATGCCTGCCTATTTCATTTGCCACTTTACTATTCGGAAAGGGCTTGATGCTGATGGCTATAATTTACACACTATTTATGACCTTGTCAGAAGCATTTGCAATGCCATTCATGTTTAACTATGCTATATCAAGACCCAAAAAAGAACGACAGGGGCAGTACTCGGCACTCTATTCCATTTCTTATGGATTAGCCAATATTGCTGCTCCAGTAATTGGACTAACGATTGCGGCCAAGTATGGGTTTAATAATATGTTTATTTTTTTTATTGTACTAAGTATTTTAATTGTGATAGGGTTCTCCCTACTTAGTAGAAAGCAGGAGCAATAAAACCTAATTCTCAATATGAAATTTAACCAATTCATCTATCGGTGATTGAATAATTTTACCGGTTTTCATACCGAAATCAGCAGCCGTTTTTTCTAAAATATCTTTCAAATAAAACGCAATGCTTCCAACACAATTGAATTGATAATTTGTATAGTTTGGATAATGTGAAACTATGTTTTCAAAAAAATCGTGAAAAGATTCCTCAACAATATTTTGAATAAATGGATGAGAAATATGCTGTGAACTAAACGATGCAAAGGAAGCCAGAAACCGATTAGGTAATGGTTTTTCATAAATGCTCTTTAAAATTTCAAGCTTATCAGTAATAAAATGATTTTTAAAACTCTTCCTCAATTCTTCAGGCATAAAATCTCTCAGATAATTTCGCAACAATAGTCGGCCGATGTAAGTACCACTCCCCTCATCGCCTAAACCATAACCAAGTGAATCAATATTCAACTCCACTTTATCCCCATTATATATCGCCGTATTAGTTCCGGTTCCAAGTATGGCTGCAAAACCTTTTTCTTTTCCAAGTAATGCCCGACAAGCCGCCAGTAAATCGTGATCAATAAAAATTTTTGAATTCGGAAAACAAACTTCAAAAGCATCGTTAATGATTTTTATATTCTCAGAATTTGAAACACCAGAACCATAAAAATGAATTTCAGAAACGGTGTTTGGAGTTAATTTATCCAATAAATTATTTTTTAGTGATTCAATTATCGCTGGAGTTTTTATAAAGAAAGGATTATAACCTTCGGAGGTAAATACTTTTCGTGATTGGCTGTTTTCAATTAATACCCAAGTTGTTTTTGTTGAACCAGAATCTGCAATTAGTTTCATGAAAAAATATTTAGTGTAAATTTAAGTTTCCCAAACACATCAACTAAAAATTGATTTCACATCAATAGTTTAGAAGTATTCATTTTAGATACAAATTATTTTTAAATAAATTTTAGTGCTCCTGTCTTTTTACTGAATTTTTATTACCAATTGGTAATTATTAATTCTTTTCCCATATTTATTTCTCTAAAACATTCATAAAAATGAACAGGATTTTTATTTCTATTTCTATTCTTCTTCTTCTCGGTTCATGTGCAACCACTATCCGAAGCGTTAAGGTTACATATCCTCCGCATCTTTCTCTTCCTGAAAACATTAAAAACATTGCGGTGCTTAACCGCACAAAAGTTGACAGCACAAAAAAAGATAATAATATAATTGAATCGGTTTTAACTGGTGAGGCCATTTTTGGTGATTTAATTGGCGCTGAAGAATGTGTGAACTCTTTTGTAATTGAAATGAACCGATACAATTCACCGCATACATTTGTTCCTGTTGATCATTTGCTTTCCAGAAAACAGGTTAACATAAAAACTCCTGATCCTCTGCCGTGGCAGGTTCTTAAAACCATTTGCCGGAAAAATGGTTGCGATGCTTTAATGGTGCTCGAAACTTTTGATACCAATTCCGATAATTTAATCAGTACAGTTTTTTCGGGGTTGAACATTTTGAAAAGTGGCGGATACATTGCACCAAAACAAATTAATTACAGCGTTACATACTCGTGGCGGTTGTATGATACATTGAGCCAATCGGTGTTCGATCAGTTCGGCGATCAGTTGCAACAATCAGTAACAGTGTCTCCGGTTGAGGCAGTTCCTACATCGGCAATACTCAACACCGGAAATTACATTGGCGATAATTCTGCTAGAAGATACTTGCCGGTTGTGATGTGGCAAGACAGATACATTTTCAAAAGAGGAAACGACCAACTGAAAGTGGCATGGAGAACAGCAATAACAAATGACTGGACCGGTGCAATGGAAAAATGGAATGCCCTTTCAAAATCTGTTAACAGTAAAGTGGCAGGGCGCGCGTGTTTTAATATGGCACTTGGTTGCGAAGTGAAAGGGGAAATTGACATTGCAAAAAGTTGGGCGCAAAAAGCATTCACAGATTATAAAGTTCGTAAAGCCAGAAATTATTTATCAGTATTAAATTATTTGCCCAAATAATAAAAAAGTCCCGACAAGCTTCGCAACTTGTCGGGACTTACCAAACCAAAACCCACTTACTGGGTTATCTTTAGATTAGCTTTTAGCAACCAACTTCGCTTAATCTACTTTATCGTGACCATGAAGAAAAGAATTGTTCTTTTTCAATTCATGTTTGCCATTTTCTCCTTGACCCATATACAATGTACTAATATTTGATTCTGAACTATGTGGAATATCTCTAAGATCCATGTTCCTTCTCTTGTAAGCAGGTTCCTTTTCCAATTCAGAAAGTGTTTCAACTTTTCCCATACTTAAATCGCGTAATCTTTTAGTACGACTCATTTTTTCATAGTGCGAAAGTTCGTTATCTTCAACCTGAACACTTGCAGTATTTGGTTCTCTAGTAATCAAACGCATTTGATCATCTGAAGTTGCATCTAAAGCTTCTATTGAAATATTTGGATTAAGTTCAATTTCATTTCCAGAAACAAGTTCGGTACCGATAGGTTGGTGATTTATTTCGTCTAAAATTTCAACTGCTATTTGTTCCACTTTTGTTTCTCCAAGTACAACTATTTCTTTTGGTTTTGCCGCTTCATTTCTCCAATAACTTTGAGATTCAATTCCAGTTGCAATTATCGTAACACTAATTGCTTTCCCAAGTGAAAGGTTTGTACAGTTTCCCCAAATAATATTTGTATCGAAACCAGCCTCACGCTGAATATATTCTGTAATACTTGTCACTTCGTCCAGGGTAACTTCTTCTTCTCCAGAAGTTACATTTAGCAATATGTTTTTTGCCCCTTTTATCTTTGTATCATTTAGTAAGGGTGAATTCAGTGCGGCTTCAATTGCTCTATCAGCACGATCTTCACCTTCAGCACTCGCCGTTCCCATAATCGCCACACCACTATTTCGCATTACAGTATTAACATCTTCAAAATCCACATTCACATGACCAGCTACTGTAATAATTTCTGCAATGCTTCTTGCAGCATTGGCCAAAATGCTATCGGCGTGAGAGAAAGCTTCACTCAGTTTTAGGTTTCCGTATACCTCGCGCAATTTATCATTGCTAATAACTAAAATAGAATCAACATGACTTTTCAATTCAGAAATTCCTTCCATTGCTTGTGCCAATCGCTTAGGACCTTCAGCTGCAAATGGAGTTGTTACTAATCCAACTGTAAGAATTCCTAATTCTCTTGCAGCCTTTGCAATTACTGGTGCACCTCCTGTACCTGTCCCCTTTCCCATGCCCGCAGTAATGAAAACCATTTTGGTATTGTCTTCTAACACTTTCATTATTTCATCTAGCGCTTCAATAGTTGCACGTTTTCCCACCTCAGGATTCATACCGGCACCATTGCCCTGACTGATGTTGCATCCCAATTGAATTTTAAATGGAACAGGACTCAAATCAAGCGCCTGCTGATCGGTGTTACACACCACAAAGTTCACGCCTACTATTCCCTGTCGGAACATGTAATTCACGGCATTACCGCCGCCTCCACCAACACCCATTACTTTGATGATAGAAGTTTTTGTAGTTGGTACATCGAATTGTATGCTCATAAAAATAGTTTGATTTTATTTTTTATTTAAAAATTATTTAATTTTTCCATCAAAATTTTCGTCCACATCCTCACTAAAAATATCTTTCACACCTTGGAGAATCCTATCTGAAAAACTTTTTTTTATAGTTAATTCTCCACGCTGAACGGGGACTATTGGTACAATTACCCCTTCAGGTATCTGTGACAAAATTTCTTTTTTTCTATTCTCAGAAAGTACAGATTGCTCTCTTTCCTCTTCTTCGTAGTGTTCTATACCTTTCAATATCAATCCAACTCCTGTTGAAAACATAGGATGTTTTAACTGTTCAGCTTTTACAGAAGTAAGATGTTCGTTTGGCGACCCAATACGCGCATCCATTGCAGTTTTAAATTGAACCAGTTGCACCAAGTTTTCCATATAAGAACCTCCACCAGTGAGCACAATTCCAGCAATCAATTTGTGTTTAAATCCTGAGGACATAATTTCCGAGTCAACCATTTCAATCATTTCTTCTAACCGCGCTTGTATAATTCGCGAAAGGTTACGAACTGAAATTTCACGAGGAGGTTTTCCTCTAATTCCTGGAATACTCACCACTTTATTTTCTTGACTCTCCGTTTCTAATGCAGAACCAAAACGAACCTTCAATGTCTCAGCATGAACCCGCAACACTTGACACCCATCTTTTATATCCTCTGTTATTATGTTTCCACCAAATGGAATAACACAAGTGTGACGAATAATTCCATCTTGAAAAATGGCAATGTCAGATGTTCCACCTCCGATGTCAACCAAAACAACCCCAGCCTCCTTCTCATCGGCACTCAAAACAGCACAAGAAGATGCATGAGGTTCTAAAAACATTTCAACCAAATTCAATCCAGCTTTTTCAACACACTTACGAATATTTTGTATGGCACTTATCTGACCAGTAATAATGTGAAAGTCGGCCTCTACTTTAGCACCACACATTCCTACAGGATCTTTAATTCCCAATTCATTGTCAACAATAAATTCTTGTGGAAGTGAGTCAATAATTCTGTCCCCCGCTGGTACAGCAAGCCGACGGCTATCTTGAATCATCTTTTTTATTTCGTCAATTACAATTTCAGTTTCTGCATTATCACGCAATATTTGTCCGCGATGCTGCATACTACGAATGTGCTGACCTGCAATTCCGACATATACATTTTTAATTTCGACTCCACTATTGTCCTCAGCCTCCTTTACTGCCTTTTTTATTGCATCAACAGTTCTATCAATGTTTGAAACAACACCACGCATTACACCATACGATACGGACTTTCCAACCCCCACGATTTCAATTTTTCCGTGTTCGTTTTTTCGGCCAACAAGTACACAGATTTTAGTTGTTCCTATGTCGAGTCCTACAATAAATTCCTCAGAGTTAATCATTTTTATTTTGGTTTAATTCAGTTTGCTAGAATCAGTTACAGTAATCTGTGTGAGTGTTTTTTGAGGAGGTATTACAACATCAGTTCGCGTTGCATACACCTGATTTTTAAATTTTAAATTCACTATACTATATTGTTGCCATCCTACATGATTTAATCCATCGCGATAAAATGCCCTTAGTTTCTCCGTTTTATTCTGTAGATCATTTATGTCTCCCAATAAAATAATGTGACTGCCAATTTTAGGAACCAATACAAATTCATTCTCATCAGTTACAAAAACCTGTTCACTTAAAGCGTTGAGTAATGAATCTGAATTAATGAATGATGCCAACTGAAATAATTTTTTTGTACGTGATGAATCAGAAAAATCTTCATTTAATCCTGAATCAAAGATGTTTCCCGTAGCGACTGTAACTCGGGGTGTAAACTTATCAGATAATGGAAGTTTTCGTCCACGCTTATCAATGTAAAAGCCAACACCTTTTTTGTTAATAATCCTTAATATAGGAAGTCGCGGTTGCACAAACACATCCACTTCCCCTGTAGGTGATAAAATAATTTCAGCTTTTTCAACGTAAGGATTGTTCTCAATAATTTTCTCCAAACGATTACAATCAATTTTACCACTAGCAGTTCCCTTACGCGAAGTATAATTGTGATCCTTAATAATTTGGTTCAAATCTTTTTCATCAAGAAAATATATTCCATTTTCAGAATTGATATGTATTCGATAATCAGCGCATGGAATATTACACTGATGATTTGTAGCTGCTATTGAAATACCCAAAAAGACCAATCCCATAGTACAAAATCCGACGATACGCAGAACGGGTTTAATTTTTTGGAATTTCTTTTTCACGCGGACTAAGGTATTTTCTCCAATCCTTCCTCAACAGAATTGTATTGCACATCAATACATCTGTTAGTTGATTTTTTTAGGCAGTCTTCGAATAATATTTTCGAATGGGTTCTAATAACATATCGATATCACCTGCGCCACAAGTGACTAATACTTCAGGCTTGCTGATATCCAGAGATCGAATCAAATCTTCTTTTTGCACCACACGAACATTCACGCCTTCCATTTTATCACGAATCATTTCTGAATTCACTCCGGCAATAGGTTCTTCCCGTGCAGGATATATTGGTAAAAGAAAAACATCATTGGCCAACAAAAGTGAATCAGCAAAATCATCAGCAAAATCTCTGGTTCGTGAATACAAGTGCGGTTGAAAGACACAGGTAATTTTTTTATCAGGAAATATTTGACGCACCGCAGTGAGAAAAGCCTTTAACTCTTGTGGATGGTGTGCATAATCATCAATAAAAATAAAATTTTCTGTACGAATCAGATACTCAAACCGACGCTTTACACCTTTGAAAGTTTCAAGTGCTTCACGAATTTGGGGTGGGGAAATCTTCAACATCATTCCGACTGCAGCTGCTGCAACAGCATTTTCCACATTATGCATTCCACCAATACCAAGATGAATTTCACTGATGGTTGTTTCCCCTGCTATTAAATCGAACTGAAAAGTTCCATTTAGTAAAATTTCATTTGTGCAGGTAAAGTCTGCTTCATAATCAGAAACAGAATACGAGAATTGTTTTAACTCGTGTAGCGAATTACGAAAAGGCAGTTCATGTTTCACAATCAAACTTCCTTCTTTTTTTATCTGATGTGCGAAATCAATAAATGATTTTACCACCTCCTCTCCTGTTCCGTAAATATCTAAATGATCAGCATCCGCTGATGTGATAACAGAAATATCAGGATGCAATTTTAAAAATGAACGATCGTATTCATCTGCTTCTACAACTATCACATTATTTTTTCCGGAAAGAAAATTTGTATTGTAATTCACCGTGATTCCACCGAGAAAAGCGGTGCAATCGTAACCGGATGATTTCAGCAAATGTGCAATCATACTTGTGGTAGTGGTCTTGCCGTGTGTACCTGCAACTGCAATAGTGAATGCATCCTTCGTCACCTGCTCTAGTAAGTCGGAGCGCTTGATGACTTCAAAATTATTTTTTCGGAAGTAACCCAACTCCGCATGTTCGTTAGGGACTGCAGGTGTGTAAACAACCAACTCAACATCTTCTGGGATTTGTGAAATATTTTCTTCGAAATGAATTTTAATTCCTTCCGATTGCAATTCATCAGTAAGATGCGAAGGAGTTTTATCATAACCGGAAATTTTTACTCCGCGATTATTGAAGTACCTTGCCAACGCACTCATACCAATCCCACCGATACCGATGAAGTAAATAGATTTTATTTCAGAGAGGTTTCTCATTGATTAATTTATATTCGGCCCCTTACTTTCAAAAGTACAAGAATAATTTTTTCTCATGATATTTTTATACTCAACTTAACAATCTCATCGCAAATCAATTCATCCGCATTGGGCATTGCGAGTTGAAGAATATTTTTTTTCAGATCAGTTAATTTGCTTTCATCATTCAAAACTGAAATGGTTGTTGCAACTAATTTTTCTTTTGCTTCTAAATCTTTAACTAATACTGCAGCATTTTTATTCACCAATGCCATTGCATTTTTTGTCTGATGGTCTTCCGCCACATTGGGAGATGGAACCAGCACCGTTGCTTTCCCCAACACACACAACTCAGAAATACTTAATGCACCAGCGCGACTGATTACTACATCGGCAGCAGCATAAGCCATGTCCATACGATTGATGAAATCAAAAACTTTTACATATTGATTTACTATCGCTACTTCTTTTGCCTTTGAAAAATAAGTTTTTCCGGTTTGCCAGATGAGTTGAATCTTATTAGAACTAAATGCAGAAATATTTTGCGCGATGGATTCATTGATTGTTCTCGCCCCAAGACTTCCGCCAATCACTAAAATTGTTTTTTCGTTTGGCTGCAATTGAAAAAAATTTAATGCTTCTTCTTTTGAGATGGATTGTTTCGTTAAATCTTTTCTTACCGGGTTTCCGGTTAGTGCAATTTTTTTTTCGTTGAAGAACTGATTCATTCCTTCATAAGCCACGCAAATTTTATTTGCGCGTATTCCTAGAATTTTATTCGTGATTCCTGCAAAAGAATTTCCCTCCTGAATCAATGTCGGAATTCGCTGCAACGATGCTGCGAATAGCACTGGGCCACTTGCATAACCGCCAACACCAACTACCACATTTGGTTTAAATGATTTTACAATTCGGAATGCCTTCCATAAACTGTTCATCACTTTGAACGGAAGAATAAAATTTTTTATATCCAGTTTCCGTTGCAATCCTGCAATGGGTAATCCGATAATCTTATACCCTGCACCAGGAACTTTTTCCATTTCCATTCTGCCCTCAGCTCCGATAAATAATATTTCTGCTTTCTCGCCGAGGCGATTTTTAAGGGCATTGGCAATAGCTATTGCAGGAAAAATATGTCCACCTGTTCCGCCACCGCTGATGATTACTTTCATGATGCTTCTTCAGTTGTTTCTACTTTTTCATTCTGCTCTACAAATCTGCTCACGCTTAGAATAATTCCAATGGCAAGACTTGTGAACCACAATGATGTTCCACCCATGCTAACTAACGGCAGTGTTACTCCGGTAACTGGGAGCAGGTTAGTGACAACAGCCATATTTATCATTGCCTGAATAACTAAAGCAAAGCTTAACCCAACTGCCAAGAAGGCGCCGAACGCCCCCGGGCATTTAACAAATAATTTTATGCATCGAAGTAAAAACAAAATGTAAATTAATAAAATTACGAACCCGCCAAACAAACCATATTCTTCAATGATAATAGAGAAAATAAAATCGGCATACGGGCTTGGTAAAAAGTTACGCTGGGTACTGTTACCTGGACCTTTACCAAATACCCCCCCTTGTGCTATTGCAATTTTTGCTTGTTGAACTTGGTAGCTACCATTTGGATCGTTCGCAAAATTTTCAACTCGATGTTGCCATGTGTATACCCGTGCTTTGAATGGAGTACATAATGCAATAAGAATTATAAAAGTGAGTACCAACACCCCACCACCAAGCGTAATAAAAATATATTTCATACTCACTCTACCAATGAACATCAACAATAAACAAGTGGCAAATAAAATAGCTGCAGTTGAAAGATTGGATGGGGCAATGAATGCACAAGTAAGCACTGGTGGTATCATTACAGGAATAAATCCTTTCCAAAAATCTTTTATCTTCTCCTGCCTTTTTGATAGCACCCTCGCCATGTACATAATGAGTGCTAATTTCGCCAAGTCAGAAGTTTGAAACGACATATTGACGATTGGAATAGTTAACCATCTTCTTGCATCATTAATTTCTACTCCAAAAAAAAGAGTTATTAATAATAACGGTAGCGAGATTAATAATAATAACAATGAAATTTTTGAATAAAATTTATAATTAACTAAATGTGCGAAATACATTAATAACAATCCAAATGCAAATATTCCAAAGTGTTTTATTAAGTAATATTCAGTATTTCCCTCTTGATATTTAAATGCAAGCGATCCAGTACTACTATAAACAGCAAGCATGGAAATAAGCGTAAGTGCTATTACAATTATCCAAATAAAACGATCCCCCTTTGTTATATTGAAAAACGCCTGCATAGTTTATTAATTTTATTATTGTAGAAACAATTCGAAAAAATTATTCTGGAAGCGAATTCACTATTTGTTTAAACCGCTGACCTCTTTCTTCGTAATTTTCAAACAAATCAAAACTTGCACAAGCTGGAGAAAGTAAAACAGCATCGCCTTCATTGGCAAAATGTTGAGCGGCAGCAATTGCATCTTCCATGCTTTCAGTATTGACAATCAAGTCAACTGATTTTGAAAATGCTTCGTGTATTTTACGATTGTCTTTTCCAAGACAAACAATTGCTTTTACTTTTTCACGAACCAAGTCAGTTATTTTAGAATAATCATTTCCTTTATCTACTCCACCTGCAATCCAAATAACAGGTTGCTCCATACTTTCCAAGGCATACCAAACAGAATTTACATTAGTTGCCTTTGAATCATTAATATAAACAATTCCTTTTTTGTAGCCCGCTTCTTCAAGTCGGTGTTCAAGCGAATGAAAATCGCTCATTGATTCTCTGATAACTCCTTCTTTTAATCCAAGAGAAGTAGCTGCGAGTCCAGCTGCCATTGAATTGTACACATTGTGTTTGCCGCGAAGGCTAAGTTGGTTAAGGTTCATGGTAATGGTGTTTTGTTTTGGGTTTATAAAAAGTTTTTCATTATTAGCGTAGGCACCCTCTGAAATTTTTCTTTCCAGAGAGAAGGGAAGTTTATGAGCAGAAATATTTTGTTGTGAAAGCATATAGGTTAGATAAAAACTATCTGCCCCATAGATAAAGTAGTCATTTGAAGCCAAATTTTGAGCAATACGAAACTTTGCAGCAGCATATCCCTCCAGCTTATAATTATATCGGTCCAAATGATTCTCTGTAATATTGAGCAACATGGAAATGTGAGGATGAAAATCATAACAATCTTCTAGTTGAAAACTGCTTATCTCCATAACATAATAGGCGGCATCTCTTTCGGCAACTTGCCGTGCAAAACTGTATCCGATGTTTCCAACCATCGCGGCGTCCAATCCTGCTTTAGTCAGAATATGATGAGTAAGTGAAGTAGTAGTTGATTTTCCGTTTGTTCCTGTAATGGCTATAATTGGAGAATTAGTATATCGTGCACCATACTCAATTTCCGAAATGATTGAAATGCCTTTTGCTTTTATTGTTTGTATTAATGGAACTTTTGAACTGATTCCTGGACTTTTAATTACCTCTGTTGCCTTTAAAATTTTTTTTTCGCTATGATCATTTTCTTCAAAAGGAATATTATTTTCAATTAGCACCTGTTTGTACTTATCTTTTATCTCTCCTTTTTCAGATACAAAAACATCTGCACCCTGTTTGATGGCCAATAATGCCGCACCAATTCCACTTTCTGCCGCTCCGAGAATTACTATGAATGGTTGCATGAATTTATCTAAGCTTGAGAGTAATAATGGTGAGTACGGCGAGCATGATTCCAACAATCCAAAATCGTGTTACGATTTTGGGCTCTGGATAATTTAATTTCTGATAGTGATGATGAAGTGGCGACATTTTAAATATCCTTCTGCCTTCTCCATATTTTCTTTTCGTGTATTTGAAATATCCAACTTGTAGGATAACAGAAAGATTTTCTACCACAAAAATTCCACATAAAATTGGAATCAATAATTCTTTACGAAGAACTAAAGCCATTGTACCAATTATTCCACCAAGTGCAAGAGAGCCCGTATCTCCCATAAAAACCTGTGCCGGATAAGTATTGTACCACAAGAAGCCAATACAAGCTCCAATTAGTGCAGCAAGAAAAATCACCAACTCGCCTGAGTTAGGTATGTACATAATATTTAAATAATTAGCTGTATTGATATTGCCACTCACATAAGCAAATACGCCTAGTGTTGCCCCAATAATTGCGCTTGAACCTGCTGCAAGACCATCAATACCATCAGTAATATTTGCTCCATTTGATACAGCTGTAATTATAAATATTACAACCAATGTATATAGTATCCATGTATATTTTTCTAAGTCGCTGCTTAACCAAGTGAGTAATTTTGAATAATTAAATTCATGATTTTTTACAAATGGAATAGTAGTTATAGGAGAATGCACATCTACAAATTTTGCTGATACGCTTGTATCTCTTTCACTAGATGATTGAAATTCACTCATCTCAATTTTTTCTTTCGGATTTATTTTTACAATTTCCCTTCTCACTGTTACTGTATGAGAAAAGTTTAGAATTAATCCTACAACCAATCCAAGAATAACTTGACCGATAATTTTGAATTTCCCAGCGAGTCCTCTTTTATCTTTTTTAAAAACCTTTATATAATCATCGATAAAACCAATAAGACCCAACCAAATTGTACATAATAACATGATAAGAATGTATACATTTCCCAATTTGGCAAATAGTAATGTCGGAATCAATATTGCAGCTAGAATAATGAGACCACCCATTGTTGGAGTGCCTTGTTTTTTTAATTGTCCTTCTAATCCAAGATCGCGAACAATTTCTCCAACTTGCTTTTTTTGCAGGTAACGAATTAAACTTTTACCTATGATTAAGGAAATAATAAGTGAAGCAATAATTGCAAATGCGGCGCGAAAAGAAATGTATTGAAACACACCCGCACCAGGTAAATCGAAGTACTTATTTAAGTATTGAAAGAGATAATATAGCATTATTTCATTTGTGATTTGAAGGTTTCACCCAAAACTTGTTTATCATCAAAAGGATGTTTTACTCCTTTTATCTCTTGGTATTTTTCATGTCCTTTTCCAGCTAACAGAATTATATCCCCACTATGTGCGAGTGATACCGCGGTCTTTATTGCTTCTTTTCTATCTGAAATTGACAAAACATTCGCAAGCATTGATAACGGAATACCTGATTTCATCTGATTCAAAATTTCATCAGGATCTTCGCTACGCGGATTATCAGAAGTGAGAATTACTTTGTCGCTTAATTCGGCAGCTACTTGTGCCATCATTGGGCGTTTGCCATTGTCTCTTTCGCCACCACAACCAACTATAGTGAGAATTCTTTCGTTATTGGTTCGAATACTTTTTACGGTTGACAAAACTTTTTCTAAAGCATCAGGAGTGTGCGCATAATCAACAATACCCACGATTTTCATTTTATCAGAAACTATAAAATCAAATCTTCCTTCAGCAGGTTGCAAAGCACTTAGTGCAGTCAGTACTTTTAATTTTTCTTCCCCAATTAAAACAGCAGCAGAATAAATTGACAATAAATTATACGCATTGAATTCTCCAACAAGATGAGTGGATACATCAACACCATCAATATTCATTAGCAACCCGGAAAAATTATTTTCTAATATTTTGGCTGTGTAATCAGCAGTCGTTGAAAGACTATAAGAATATTTTTTTGCTTTAGTATTTTGAACCATCACAATACCTCGCTTGTCATCAATATTTGTCAGTGCAAATGCATCAGATGAAAGATTATCAAAAAGTCTCTTTTTTGCTGCGATATAATTCTCAAAAGTTTTATGATAATCAAGGTGATCACGTGTGATATTCGTAAAAATTGCTCCAGCAATATTTAATCCACTCAATCTGTTTTGATCAATTGCATGTGAACTTGCCTCCATGAAACAATATGTACACCCTGCATACAACATATCTTTCAATAAACGATTAATCTGAATGGCATCAGGAGTTGTGTGTGTGGCAGCAATTACAGAGTCATTAATTTTGTTTTCAACAGTAGAAAGCAATCCACATGGATAGCCTAGTGATTGAAACAATCGAAATAAAAGAGTTGCAACAGTTGTTTTTCCGTTGGTACCGGTTACCACCACTATTTTTATTCTTGATGATGGCTGATCATAATAATTATCAGCAATTATTCCAAGTGCAATAGAACTATCAGAAACTTTTAAATAGGTAATTCCGTCTTTTATATCAGAAGGAAATTTATCGCATACAACTGCAACTGCCCCTTTCTGAATAGCTAGGTCAATAAATTTATTCCCATCAGTTGCAACACCTTTTACCGCAATGAATAATGACCCTTCTTTTACTTCGCGTGAATCAAAAGTGATATCGAGAATATGAATGCCAGTATCGCCCTTCAATTCTTGAAGATTTACTTTATATAATATGTCCGAAAGCTTTTTCAAGTGTTAAGAGTGATAGTGATGAATGCTCCTTTTAAAATTTTTGTTCCTGCTGGAAGTGATTGATTTTTCACTACCCCTTTCCCATCAACCTTTACCTGTAATCCGCTACTTTCCAATAAATAAATTGCATCACGCAATCCCATTCCTTTCACATCAGGAACGACTCCGGCTATAACAATTTTATTAGATGAAATGAGTTCAACCTTTTTTTTATTTACTACTTGTTGCAACCAAGTTCCTTCTTCAACATTCGCAAATGGAATTCTCAGATTGTTGACCAGATATTTTAAATCAGAACTAAACCCTGTTTTAACAATGGGTAGAGTTACATTGTATGAAGTGGTATCTTTTTCTATTGATGGATGCATATCCAAGTTGGTAGAGAAAATATTATCAGCAATTTCTTTAAATACAGGTCCGGCAACTGCAGATCCATAATAAACACCAGTAGAAGGTGCATTAATAACTATTGCGATAGAATATTGAGGAGCATCAGCAGGAAAATATCCATAAAAAGAAGATTGATAAACTTTGTCTTTATATCCACCCCCAACATTCGTTATTTGTGCAGTTCCTGTTTTTCCTGCTACACTATAATATGGATTGAAAAGGTTGTGAGCAGTTCCACTAATGACTACCTCATTTAATATTTCTTTCAATGATAAAAGGGTTGCATCACTACAAATTTTTGGGTTAAGAACAATCGGAATAAATTCTTTTGTGGGTTGACCATACTCCTGTATTAAATGAACGATGTAGGGTTTCATCATCACTCCATTGTTGGCAACGGCATTATACAAGGTGAGTAGGCGAAGTGGTGTAATATTCAATTCGTATCCTACAGACATCCATGGGAGCGAAACACCACTCCAAAATTTGTCCTTTACATTTTTAATGTATGGCCTTTGTTCTCCAGGAATTTCAATACCTACTACTTGATCCAATTGTAAATCGCGTAGGTGTTTTAAAAATTTATCGGGGTTATTGACATAACTTTGATAAATCATACTTGAGATACCCACATTAGAACTAATAGCAAAACATTTTTTAACTGTCACTCTTGATTCTCCATGCTCCTCAGCATCTTTCATTACTTGTTTGCCATATAGTTTGTGGCCATGTTCGGTATTAATGGTGTCAGTCAATTTTTTATATCCATCTTCAAATAGGGCAAGCATAGAAGCCAATTTAAATGTTGATCCCGGCTCGTGTGCTTCACCAATTGCGTAATTATAAAGCTCCTTATAAGTTGAATCTTTTTTATCAATGCCAAGATTGGCAATGGCTTTTATGGCTCCAGTTTTCACATCCATTACAATCACACAACCATGATTGGCTTTGTTCTTCAACAAAGTTTTCAGCAATGCATGTTCGGCAACATCTTGAATCGCTACATCAATTGTGGTAATAATATCTTTCCCATTTTTGGGAGCTAATCCTTCATCATCATTTACAGGCATCCAATTACCACCTGATACTTTCTGCATCAATCTTTTACCCTTTGTACCATTTAAATAATCATTGAATTGGGCTTCGAGACCTACAGGTTTTGTTCCATTGTCCCTTACATAACCGATGGTTCTGTTTGCTAAAACTTTAAATGGATAGGTGCGCTTGTTCTTTTGCTTGACAATCAGACCCCCTTTATATTGACCATCTCTGAATATTGGAAAATTTTTAAGCCTTTGTAATTGAGTATAAGAAATTTCTCGTTTTAATAAATGATACCCCTCACTATTTTTTCTTGCATCGATTAACTCAGACCTATAATTTTCAGATGTTCTATCACGAAATAACCATGCTAGAGAGTCAGCTAATTTCCCAACTGTTACATTAAAATATTCTTCTTCAAGGCCTTTTGTTTTTGAATCAAATCGAATTTCAAAAGTAGGAAGTGAAGTAGCAAGCAAACGATTGTCACTTGAATAAATATTTCCTCTATCTGCATCAATGGCTATATATCTTGTTGTTAAACTATCCGCCATAGCGCGCCAACGGTCACCTTCTACATATTGAATTTGGAAAATTTTCCAAAGGATAATAATTGCAAAAATCACCATTGCTATGAAGGCAATTGCAATTCTCCAATATATATCGCGCTTAATTCCCATGATTTGCCTCAACAATTTTTTTAGGTGGAACTCTTAGCTCTTGCAGGCCTGTGATTGCAACCATTTTACTTACCTCTGACATTTTACTTGAATACTCCAACTCGCTTTTTGTAATCGTGTATTCCCATTTCAATTCTTTCATCTGTTTTTCAATAGTGCTAGATTCCCGAACATATTTTTCAACCTGATGTGAATTCCAGATATAAACAATTCCTAACCCAGCTATAAAAAGAATAAATGGAAGATTTTTGATAATAGTTTCATAACTCACCCACTGACTTACATCGAGTAAATCCATGAGGTTAGATTTTTTCTTCCTACTCTTTTTTTCTTCTTGAGCAGGCTCTGTATTTCCAATATGTTCTTCTTCCTTTTCTCTTTTCAAAACATTAATTTTTTATAGCAGTTCTTAACTTTGCGCTTCTTGCTCTTGAATTTTCTTTTATTTCAATTTCTGTTGCAGTGATTGGTTTTTTATTAGCCAGAGAAAATATTTTGTTACTGTGACCAAATAAATCTTTCTCCTCCTCTCCAGTTGCATTTCCAGCTTTAAAAAAGTTCTTAACCATTCTATCTTCTAATGAGTGGTAAGTAAGCACCACCATTCTTCCGCCTTTGTTTAATACTTCACTGCTTTGTTTCATCAAATCCTCTAGCGAATTCATTTCCTGGTTTACTTCCATTCGCAATGCCTGAAACACTTGAGCGAGATAGCGCGGACGATGCCCTCTTATACAGGAACCAATTCTTGAGATAAAATCAGTAGTTGTTGTAAAAATCAAATTCAATCTTTCCTTCACAATTAATTCAGCTAGCGTCTTTGAGTTTCGTAATTCACCATAGGTGCTGAAAATATTTTGCAATTGCTCTGCTGAATAAGTGTTGAGAATAGCTGCTGCTGTAGCTTCCAATGATAAATCCATCCTCATATCGAGACTCGCTTCATAACGAATAGAAAATCCTCTTTCAGGAGTATCAATCTGGTGAGAAGAAATTCCTAGATCAGCCAATATCCCATCAATACTATTGGCTTCATAGACTTTTAAAAACCGTCGAAGATGTCGAAAGTTTTGAGGAACAAAAATCAAACGTTCATCATCAACAATATTTTTTGCGGCATCTCTATCCTGGTCAAAAGCATATAGTCGTCCGTCAGAGTTTAATTGCTCCAAAATGGCTCGGCTATGACCACCGCCACCGAAAGTGGCATCAACATATTTTCCTGAAGGTTTAATTTCCAAAGCTTGAATACATTCTTTAAGCATTACCGGTTTATGAAACATTTCCAGTTCCGTTAATTTTTCCCATTACCTGTTCAGCCAACTTCACAAAGTCACGAGGCTCTTCATCCATTTGAGTATTATACAACTTCTTGCTCCAGACTTCAATGCGGTTTGAATAAGCAAACAACACAGCCTCTTTTTCTATACCAGCATAATCCAATAACGATTTCGGAAGCAACACCCGACTGCTTGCATCCAAACTCAATTCAGTAGCACCACGATAGAAGTAGCGAACAAAATCGCGATTGTCCTTCATGTATAAATTCAATTTGTTCAACTCGGTGGTAATGACTTCCCACTCGTTAAATGGATAGAGCACTAAACATTTTTCGAAACCACGATTAATAACCAACTTGTCATTTGCTTCTTTGGGAAATTGACGCTTTAATCCGGCAGGAATCATCACACGGCCTTTTGCATCCATGCTGATTTCAAATTCGCCAATTAAATGTGTTTGCTTCATTGTAGTTTTTCGCTTGCGGTTCAAATGTAAACAAGTAGATTCCACTTTTTACCACTTTTTACCACAAACTTTCACACAAATCACTAAAAATATATTTAAAATATTGAAAATCAATGTTTTAAGTTTTCAACAATAAGGGTATTAATTACTCCTAATCAGCTTTATACAATGAAAATGATGGGTATAATAACCCCAATAAAATCAGCCCGGCAGCGTTGCTTTTTACCAATAGAAAAATATTATTTTTAATAATAAATACTGTATAAGCAGTTAATAAGAATGGAGAAAAGTGGGGGAAATAAATAAATCTCCTATAAAACAATAAATGTTTTTCTATTGCAATGAATCAACTATTAATAATAGCTGCAACGCCTGGCAATTCTTTCCCCTCAAAATATTCTAACAGTGCGCCGCCACCTGTTGACACATAACTTACCTTATCAGAAAATCCAAATTGATTAACAGCAGCAACACTATCGCCTCCCCCAACTAATGAATAAGCACCTTGCTGAGTTGCATTGGCAACAGCTTCTGCAATTTTCATAGTTCCGTTTCTAAAGTTCCTCATTTCAAAAACACCCATAGGTCCGTTCCATAAAATAGTTTTTGATTGAAGAATAGCTTTGGTAAATTCTTCAACTGCTACTGGTCCGATATCTAATCCCATAAATCCATTTTTGATATCCATACTGTCAGCAATATTAATGACTCCTTCATTCCCAAAAACATCAGAAGTTATAGAGTCTGAAGGCAACAAAAATCTTACATTTTTCCGTTTTGCTTTTTCTAAAAGCTTTTTCGCAATGTCCAATCTATCTGGTTCGCACAATGAGTTGCCAATATCCCCCCCCATTGCTTTGAAAAAAGTATATGACATTCCACCACCTATAATTATGTTATCAGCCACATCAACTAATTTTTCAAGAATTAAAATCTTGTCAGAAACTTTTGCACCGCCAATAATTGCAGTGAATGGATGCTGGGTATTCTTCATTACTTTTTCTGCACTGGTAATTTCATTCGCCATTAAAAACCCAAACATTTTATTTTCTTTCGAAAAATATTTTGCGATGATGGCTGTTGAGGCATGAGCACGATGGGCAGTTCCAAAGGCATCATTAATATACACATCGGCCAACGATGCTAATTCTTTAGCAAAGTATTCATCACCTTTTTCTTCTTCGGGATGAAAGCGAAGATTTTCCAACAACAATACTTCACCTGATTTTAAATTTGCAACTGCTTCTTTTACTTCAGTTCCAATACAATCATTTACAAATTTCACATCTCGTCCTAATATTTTGGAAGTATGCGCAACAATATGTTTTAATGAATATTTTTCTTCATATCCTGTTTTGGGTCTTCCAAGATGCGACATCAAAATAACCGCACCACCATCATTTAATATTTTAATAATTGTTTTTAATGAAGATTTGATTCTAGTGTCGTCGATAATTTCAAAGGTTTCTTTATCTAACGGGACATTAAAATCAACTCTAATGATTGCCTTCTTACCAGATAAATTAAAATTGTCAATTGTAATCATGTAAAAATTGGTTAAACTTAAATGCCCCTGAAAATTCAGAGGCATCTAAGTTTTTAATTTGGAAAAATTATTTCTTAATTAATTCTGCAAAATATTTAACCGTGCGAACTAATTGCGATACATAACTCATTTCGTTATCGTACCAAGAAACTGTTTTAACCATTTGCTGATCGCCAACAGTTAAAACTCGTGTTTGCGTTCCATCGAACCATGATCCGAAAGAAATTCCGATTACATCACTGCTCACAATTTCATCTTCAGTGTAACCAAAAGATTCGTTTGATGCTGCTTTCATTGCTGCATTAATTTCTTCAACAGAAGTTTTCTTTCCTAAAACCGTAGTCAATTCAGTTAATGATCCTGTTAAAGTAGGAATTCGTTGAGCAGTTCCATCTAACTTTCCTTTTAATGATGGAATAACCAATCCAATTGCTTTTGCAGCGCCTGTACTATTCGGAACAATATTTTGAGCGGCGGCACGCGCACGACGCAAATCACCTTTCGGATGTGGTGAATCTTGCGTATTCTGATCATTTGTATAAGCATGAACAGTGGTCATCAATCCAGCTAGAATTCCAAATTGATTTTCTAAGACCTGCGCCATAGGTGCCAAACAATTGGTTGTACAAGATGCACAAGACACTACTGTTTCAGTTCCATCTAGAATAGTATGGTTGACATTGAACACGATTGTTTTTAAATCCCCGGTTGCTGGAGCTGAGATCACCACCCGCTTTGCTCCTGCTGTAATGTGCTCAACAGCTTTATCCTTATCAGCAAAAAATCCAGTGCACTCCAATACCACATCTACATCATGATTTTTCCAAGGAATAGCTGCCGGACTTTTTTCGGCATAAATTTTTATTTCATTTCCTTCTACAATAATGCTATTATCAGTTGATGTTACATTTTTATTGAAACGACCTTGCGCTGAATCATATTTTAAGAGATGAGCTAACATTTTTGGATTTGTTAAATCGTTAATAGCAACAATATCAATTCCCTTCATGTCATAAATCTGACGATAAACTAGGCGACCAATGCGTCCAAATCCGTTAATAGCTACTTTAATGTTTGACATTGTTTTGCTTTTGAGTTTTAGTTTTAAAAAAAATTAAGTGCGCAAATTTATTCATTCGTTTTTTGGGTCAAAGCAATAATGACTTTTTTTTCAAAGTACTAATTTGCATGGGTAAATTTAGTGTATATATTTGCGCCCCACCAATAAAAACGGAGCGTTGGTCAAGGGGTTAAGACACCTCCCTTTCACGGAGGAATCACGGGTTCGATTCCCGTACGCTCTACAAAAAGCTCTGTTAAACCAGAGCTTTTTTTATAAATAGAATAGATATAGGCTGTTTTAGGCGAATTCGTTCCGTCACAATCATTCAAAAAAGACAAAAGATAGGAAGAGATTCGTGCCCCCCCCCACTTTTGAACTTAATAAAATTATTTTTAAATATATTTTCAATAGCAGATAAAGAATTTTCTGAGGTTGTAGAATTTCATTTAAAACTTGAATTTAATGCATCAAAAAAAACTATCAACATCCAATCCACGACAAAATGATTTTTATGCACAGGATAATTTTGTAATTATGTAAATGAACAAGAATGTTTTCTATTCTTGTTCCCCCCTAAAAAAAACCGAACAAAATGACTGAACAAAATGACGAAATAAAAACTGACCGGCAAAGATTTGTTAAACGAACTACAAAACTAGATTTATCGGTATTAGAATATGGTCGTGTTCAGCCACAGGCACGCGATTTAGAAGAAGCTGTACTTGGGGCGATGATGCTGGAAAAAGATGCTGTGGCTTTAGTAATAGATATTCTAAAACCAGAAAGTTTTTATGTAGAGGCACACCAGTTTATTTACAAGGCTATTTTTAGTTTATTCAATCGATCGCAACCGGTTGATATTTTAACAGTGACCGAAGAATTGCGCAAGCAAGGAGATATTGAAAAAGTGGGGGGAGCATTTTTTGTTGCCGAATTAACAAATCGAGTTGGTAGTGCTGCAAATGTTGAATACCATGCACGTATTATTAGTCAAAAATTTATTCAGCGCGAATTAATTAAAATTAGTACGACTATCATTGGAGATGCTTATGAAGACACAACCGATGTATTGGAGTTATTAGATAAAGCAGAAAAAAACATTTACGAGATTACCGATAAAAATTTGCGTCGAAATTTCAGTTCTATTTCAGAACTCGTTACAAAAAACATAAAGCAGGTTCAAAGTTTACGTGATAACAAACTTGATTTTAATGGTGTTCCCTCAGGCTTTACAGAACTGGATAGAATTACAGGTGGGTGGCAAAAAAGCGATTTAATAGTTGTTGCAGCACGACCCGGTATGGGAAAAACTGCATTCGTACTTTCTTTAGCAAGAAATGCAGCTGTTGATTTTAAAAAACCTGTAGCTTTCTTTTCACTAGAAATGAGTGATCTACAATTGACCTCACGATTAATTTCGGCAGAAACACAGATTCCTTCCGATAAATTACGCAAGGGGAACTTAGAAGAGTACGAGTGGACCCAATTAACTACGAATATTGAAAAACTATCGGCCGCCCCTATTTTTATTGATGACACTCCTGCCATAAATATTTTTGAATTGCGTGCAAAATGTCGACGCTTAAAAATGCAGCACGACATTCAACTTATCGTAATTGATTACTTACAATTAATGAGTGGAGGTACAGGCGATAAATCATTTAACCGCGAACAGGAAATTAGTACTATTTCTCGCTCACTTAAAAGTATAGCCAAGGAATTAAGCGTACCCATAATTGCCCTTTCGCAATTGAGTCGTGCAGTCGAAACTCGTGGAGGCACTAAGAAACCTCAACTCAGCGATCTTCGTGAATCAGGAGCTATTGAACAAGATGCAGATATGGTTATGTTTATATGGCGACCTGAATATTATAATTTGAGTCAGGATTCAGCAGGGCAACAATACAATGGGTTGGCAGAGATATTAGTGCAGAAACATCGTAACGGTGCACTTGGAACTGTGCAACTTAAATTCATTGACCGATTTGCCAAGTTTGAAGATTACAATGTGGCCCCATTTTCATCAGGTGTTGCACAAGAAGGTTTCACTCAGAATTCAGAAGGATCTGTGCAAGTTATGAAATCGAAAAACTGGGATAATAAACCAGATGATGAGGGTTCTCCGTTTTAGAAAAGTTGAATGGGATTTAACTACTACTTTTTATTAACAGAATTTTTTTTCTGATTATTTTAAATTAATGAGATTAGAGGCCGTTTTTTCTTACTTATTGTTTGGCTACTAAAAATAAAAATAATTTTTAATAAGAAGATCAATAGTATATTTCCGTTCCACAATTAATTAATGATGAATAAAATTTCATCTGTAACTATCGGCCCATTATTATTCGTCTTCTTTTTCATTCTGTTTCAATCGAATTTAAAGGCTCAATCATTAGATAAAGATGAGTTTGAAAAACCTGAATGGGCAAACATAATTGAATCGAATGAAATAAATTATTATACCGTAATTACTGCTTTTGAAAAATTCTGGACAGGAAAAGTAAAGCCTGTAGAGGAAGAAGATATTTTTGAAAACGCTCCTTCTGAAAATGATACAATTGACACTCGAAAATTAAATATGGCCGGTGTGTTGCCAGAATCTCCATTAACTGATAAAATGAAAAAAGAACTTCAATACAAAGCTTTTCTGGCTTTTGAATACAAACGCTTTAAAGATTGGCAACAAGAAGTATTGCCATATGTGCAACCAGACGGAAGGATATTAAGCGAGAAGGATAAAGAATTAATATGGCTGAAGCAGAAGGGGAATTGATATGAAAAA
Organism: Chitinophaga pinensis; assembly: GCA_945892775.1. Classification (GTDB taxonomy): domain Bacteria; phylum Bacteroidota; class Bacteroidia; order Chitinophagales; family UBA10324; genus UBA10324. The sequence continues at coordinate 122,533 of CAMDDP010000001.1, read as the reverse complement.
AATATTGCTTTCTTTTTTTATTATTTTGATTCTTTCATTAGGCATTTTAAATGCGCAAAATTGGACTGCTGTGAGCCCTGCATTATTTCCTACTAATGTTAGTGGACAAATTCACGGCATTAGTCGCGTATCAGAAATGAAGTATCATCCAACTGACTCAATGAAAATGTATACTGTGAGTGCACGAGGAGGATTATTTCTTTCAACGAATCAAGGAAACAGCTGGACTGTTGCTGCAGGAACTGACGCTATGGGGCCATCTAAACGATTTTCAGTAGTATGCATTGACCCAACAAATGATCAGATAATTTATTTAGGCATTGGCGATGAAAATTACTATTCAAACGGACAAGGCATTTATAAATCTATAAATGGCGGAGCAACCTTTATTGCTACCTCGCTTACTGGTAAAATTATAGTTGATATAATTATTGATCCATCAAATCACAACATTATTGTGGCAGCAACTAATGTTGGAGTTTATAAATCAACCGACGCAGGTGCTACTTGGGTTTTAAAATCAGCAAGCATAAGCAGCAGGGAGATGGTAAAGAAACCAAATGCTTTTAGTAGGGTATTATATCTTGCTTCTGCAACAGCATTTTATCGTTCAACTGATTTTGGTGAAACATGGATTCAAATATCCTCCGGTATTACAACTGCCAGTGGAGGGTGTCGTTTGGGTGTTACCCAAATTGATTCACAAACTGTTTATTTTATTTCTAATGTTGCCTATGGTACGATTTATAAATCAAATGATGGTGGAAGCAATTTTACTATGCAAAAAACAGGTGATGCAACTTCAAACCTTACAGGATATAATAATGCAATAGGTGATGCTGGTCAGGGAAATTATAATTTAGGTTTTTGTGTTGATAGAACAAATGCAAATATTTTATACTTCGTTGCTCATAATGTTTGGAAGTCGTTGGATGGGGGTATTACTTGGACCCAATTGACAAACTGGTGGGCAAATGTTCATACCGATATGCACCAGATATTTACAAGTCCTTATAACAATAATAAACTTTGGAATATTAACGACGGTGGAGTTTGGTTGAGTACTAATGGTGGATACAACTGGACTCCGAAAAGTGATGGTATTTATGGTTATGAAATATATAAAGGTAATTGCAGTCCTACCCGAAAGGATGTTATTAGCATAGGAACCCAAGACAATGGGGAACTATATTCAACTTCTGCAGGTTGGTTTACAAATAGAGGTGGCGATTGGGGAAGCGAATGTTCTTTTGATAAAAGAGCGAATAGCTCAATGGTGTATTATTTTGGTAATGGTAAAAGAAGATTTGTTACAAGCGGGGAAAATATTTTTTCTTCTTCATCTGTAATTAACAGCATGGCATTTTCATATGCCAATCTGAACAGAGCTTTCTTCTGCGATACTTTTATTTACAGAACTAATAATTTACAAATTGGTGCTCCGCCTGTTTGGACACAATTGACCTCTGTAAAAAAAACATACAAGCATATTTATTATCCTCCTTCAGATTCAAACAGATTATATGTAATAACATCTGATGGTTTTCTTTATAAATCTTTTAATGCTTTAGCTCCAACACCAACTTTCACAGCTATTGCTTTACCCTTTTCTACTAACAACGCTGCAAAAATTACCGGCTTATCAGACAATGCAGATAAATTATATGCTATTATGAACACGCGGGTTTATTATAGTACAGACGGCGGTGTTAGTTGGTTGAATGTGAGTTATAACCTACCTTCTGTAAATCATGTTAATGTTATAACTGACTATTATACCCCATTACAAAATATTGTTTATGTAGCTACACCAAATGCTGTTTATTATAAAAAAGGAGCCGCAACAAGCTGGACTTTAATGAGCAACGGAATTCCTGGTTTTCCAACAATAGTTAATTTATCTGTTTATGATGACGGGACTGCTAATTCTTTATTGAGAATAGCTACTTATGGAAGAGGAATGTGGGAGGCACCTATATCGTTTAACAGAGATTTTGATGCTCAAATTGCTTCAACTGATTCCATTGATTGTATAACAGGAAAAATAGTTCGCTATCAGGATGTCAGCAATGGGAATGTTATTTCAAGAATGTGGAGTTTTCCGGGAGGCACTCCTGCAACTTCTGTTGCTGTAAACCCAGCAGTTTTATATACTTTACCTGGAAGCTATAATGTAAAGCTGGTTGTATTTAATGGATCTGTATATGACACACTTTCAATTCCGAACTATGCAACTTTTGTAAATGAATGCGGGCTTGATACTGTTCCGGGAAAGGCAATATCGTTCAGCGGAACGGCATCTTATGTAACAGTTCCAGCGATGCCAATAAACTCGAATACAGTAACAATAAGTGCTTGGGTAAAAATTTCAGCATTGCAACCTAATTATGCAGGGATTTTCATGACCGATGGAACAGCTAACGGATTGAATTTTAAAGTGAGTGGAACTTCAAATTACCTTGGGTGTCATTGGAATGGTTCTAGTATCTGGAGCAATAGTTCCATTGATAGTGTTCCGCGTAATAAATGGACTCATGTGGCTCTCGTTGTAACTGCAACAAATGCGAAGCTTTATGTAAACGGAAAAGCGACTACTATAACTACTGCAATGGCTGCAGTAAATTTTAATTTACTTACTGCAAAAATCGGTAGGTATTTAACCTGGACCAGCAGAAATATGAATAATGCATCGATTGATGAAGTATGTGTTTACAATCGTTCGCTTACTCAAAATGAAATAAGGGATTTAATACATCTTACAAAAAAACCAGCTGCCGACCCCACACTCATTCTGTATTATCAATTTAACGAACTCACTAGCAACAACATAATTTACGATAAAACCGGCCATAACTTACATGCCACTGTTTCAAATAGTTTTCGATCCACTTCAACCGGACCATTTGCCGGCGGATCATCAGCTAGATTAACTGTAAACAACGCAGGCACTTTCAATTTCGCTGGAACCGGCTTATCGTTAACCTTTCCAATTGGTACATATCCCAATGGCGACCTTGTAGTATCAAGGCTTAATGTTCATCCCGACTATTTGCCTAATAATACTTTCTATCCTACCTCGCGCAGTTATTGGGTCATTAATAACTATGGCACCAATGCAAGTTTCACTTCGTTAAGTAATATAAGTTTCAATAACATTGGCAATGTACCTGGCCCTACAGGCAGTAACTATATAAAATTATACAAGAGAAGTTCATTTATTGATGGTAACACCTGGGGAGCCTTTGTTGCAGCAAGTAGCACTGTTATTCTCGGAGCTGATGGTAGCGCATCATACAACCTACCTGCTATTACAAGTTTCAGCATGTTTGATTTAGTGAACGAAGGAATTTCATTACCTGTTACCTGGGTTTCATTTGATTTATCTAAATCAAACGATGGAACAAGTGCTCTTCTAGATTGGAAAGTTATTGGTGATGACTTTACAAATTATTTTGAAATTGAAAAGTGTACAGATGGCATTAATTTCACAAATATTGCAACTGTAAAAGCCATTGAAAACCCAAGCCCATTTACCCAGCAATATTTATTTGAAGATCATCATCCTGAAAATGGAGACAATTACTATCGCATTAAAGAGTTTGATAAAGATGGTTCATATTATTATTCGCCTATAAGAAGTGTCAACTTTAGTTATCTGACCGAAAACCACATTACCATTTATCCGAACCCTGCAGACGAAAAACAAAACATATTATTTACCAATGATTGGGGACTTGACATGAATGTGATTATTTACGAGGCAACTGGTCGTTTTGTTGGCAATTCAATTATATCAAACAAACAACCCTTGAAATTTACACTAGACCGTGGATTTTATTTTTACACCATTCAAGTAAATGGTCATGTTGTAAATGGCAAACTAGTAGTTGAATAGCTGATCAATAATTTATTTCGGCGCCAAGCGCAACAAAACCAGTGCAATACACAGATATAAAATATTGGGAATCCATACAGCTACAATGGCGGGCAAATTACCATTGATAGAAAATGTAGAGGAGAATTGCAAAAACAATAAGTAAGAGAAGCTGAGTGCAATGCCTAACCCAATGTTCATGCCCGTTCCACCTCGTATTTTGCGCGAAGAAAGCGCCACAGCAATAAGTGTAAGTATGAGAATGGCAAACGGAAAAGCAGTGCGCCGATACTTTTCCACTTCAAATGCAGGTACATTCTGCGAACCTTTTAATCGTTCATCGGCAATGACCTCATTCAGTTCTTTTGCGTTGAGAGTTGTAGCCTCATCAACTTTGCGTGCAAAATCTTTCGGAGAAAAATTATATTCTACCAAAGTATCATTTCCATGATTGAGACTTTCACTCATTCGCCCGTTTCGCCGTTCGGTATAATTAATAATCTTCCATTTCTTAGTTGGAAAATTCCAAATAACGCGATCACCTTTGAGCTTATAAACCAGATTGTCCCCTACAAATTTTTCAACCGCAAAACGATACCCTGTACTGTCACTATAATTATAATTCTGCAAGTACATGTACAACCCTTTTTCAATCTGCATATGAATATTTGACTTATCGGTGCTCCACGATCTATTGATATAAGTATTCTCGAATACAACACGATTTTTATTTGCATTAGGTACTATCCAGTGATTCGCATAAATATTCAAGAGCATAATAATGGTAGCAGCAATAAAATAAGGAACGAGGAATCGACGAAAAGTCATTCCAGCATTGAGTATCGCAACTATCTCAGAGTTGGCCGCCATGCGTGAAGTAAAAAAAATAACCGTCACAAAAAGAAAAAGAGGCGTAAAAGTGACTGCAAAAAATGGAATAAAATTGAGGTAGTAGGAAAAAATAATTTCGGTGAACGGAACATGCTCGTCAATAAAATCATCTAGCTTTTCAGTGGTGTCGAATACAACAGCAATGACGATAAATAAAATAAGTGCAAAGAAAAAAGTCGTCAGAAATCTTCTGATGATGTACCTGTCAATAGTTGTAAATCCAGGAATTTTTTTCACAGTCTGTATGCGAGTTGCTTAACCATTTTATTTTTCCATGTTAGAAAAGTTCCTGCAATTATTTGTTCTCGTGCTTGTTTCACCAACCAAAGATAGAAACTCAAATTGTGTATGCTTGCAATTTGCAAAGCAAGAATTTCTTTCGCAACAAACAAATGACGAAGGTAGGCTTTAGAGTAAAAATTACTTACACCATTGTCTAAATCCTCATCTATAAATGAAAAATCTTTTTGCCATTTTTTATTTTTCATATTTATAATTCCTTGCGAAGTGAATAACATTCCATTTCGCCCATTTCGAGTTGGCATTACACAATCAAACATATCAATCCCTAATGCAATACATTCTAAAATGTTTGCAGGTGTTCCAACGCCCATTAGGTATCTCGGTTTTTCCTTGGGTAAAAAACCACAAACCCAATCCGTCATTTCATACATAACTTCTGCAGGTTCGCCAACTGACAACCCACCAATTGCATTTCCATCGCATTCGTAACCACTAACTGTTTCCGCACTTTGTTTACGCAAATCTTTAAAAACACTTCCCTGAACGATAGGAAAAAATGTTTGCTTAAAATCATAAAGCGGTTTAGTTGTGTTTAAATGGTCAATGCACCTTTTCAGCCAACGATGCGTTAACTCCATTGATTTTTTTGCTGGAATGTATTCACAAGGATAAGGAGTACATTCATCAAAGGCCATTATGATATCACTGCCCAATGTTCGCTGAATATCAATCACATTTTCAGGAGTGAATAAATGTTTAGAGCCATCAATATGTGAATTAAAAATCACTCCTTCTTCTTTCATCTTTCGGTTTCCCGATAAAGAAAAAACTTGGTAGCCTCCACTGTCGGTCAATATTGGTTTATCCCAACCAATAAATTTGTGAAGACCTCCAGCATCACGAATAACATCTAATCCTGGCCGAAGAAATAAGTGGTAAGTATTACCGAGAATTATTTGTGCTTTAATATTCTTCTTAAGTTCCTGTTGGTGTACCGCTTTCACGCTTCCAACGGTTCCAACAGGCATAAAGATGGGGGTTTCAATTTTTCCATGAGCAGTATTCAGCACCCCTGCTCTTGCGTTAGAATATTTATCGGTAATAACAACTTTAAATTTCATGTGGATAATGCGAAAAAAAATGAATGCAAGTCAAATCTATTTTGCGCGCCAAACCTAAATGAATTTACCAATAGAAATTGAAGGAAATAAATATTATTGCTAAAAAACAATTTTTAAACAAAGCCAGCGGCTAAATAAATGTTGTTATTGAATGTGATTCTTTATGTGTTTTATATTGCTGCAGCCATACAAGTATTTTATTACTTGTTTTTTTTCAGCCGTGTAGCATGGTATAAAAATAAAACAGCAAAATCATTTCCACTCACTCCCGTATCGGTTATTATTTGTGCAAAAAATGAAGAGGAAAACCTAAGAAACAACTTACAAGCAATTTTAGATCAGAATTATCCAGCCTTTGAAGTAATAGTAATAAACGATAATTCAACTGATGAAACCATGAATGTGTTATTCGATTTCTCATACAAGTATTCAAATCTTGTTTTCAGAAATCTACAACAGGAATCGAGGGGTTTAATGGGGAAAAAATATGCACTAACTATTGGATTGAAAGCCGCAAAAAACGATATAGTTATTTTAACTGATGCTGATTGTATGCCCGCATCGAAGAATTGGCTACGAGAAATCCGATTAAAGTTTGAAGAGAATAAAGAAATTGTTTTGGGTTATGCTCCTTATAAGAAATTCCCTGGATTTTTAAATAAGTGTATTCGTTACGAAACATTTTGGGCCGCTTTACATTATCTTTCTTTTGCCATGGCAAAGACTCCGTATATGGGAGTTGGAAGAAATATGGCCTATAAACGAAAATTATTTTTTAATCAAAATGTTTTCGTAAAAACCCCAGAACTACTTAGTGGGGACGATGATTTATTTATCAATGAAATTGCAACTTCACGAAACACAAAAATTCAAATCACACCTGAAAGTTTCATGAATAGCACGCCCAAAACTACATGGGACGAGTGGTTTTATCAGAAAAAAAGACACATCAGCACCGGCATTCATTATAAATTAAGACATCAATTTTTATTAGGTCTTCAAACATTTTCGTTAGCTTTATTTTATTTATCTTTCATACTTTTAATTATTTACAGCAACAAACAAATTGAAATACTTGGTATCTTTGGAACCCGTTACCTCATCATGGCGCTCATATTCTTTCCATCAATGCGTAGATTAAAAGAATTTGATCTATTTATTTGGTTTCCAATAATGGATTTGCTTTTACCTTTGTATTATTACTTAATGACTCCATCGCTTTTAAAACCAAACACTCGTTCATGGAAATAAAAGAATCTTTTCAGGAAGAAGAAGCAGGGCCAAAAAAACCAAGTGTTTTTTCTGCAACTGGCAATCCCAATTTTTCCATCCGGGCAAAAGAGGATTTTGATTTGGTTCGATTAGCCCTTGAATTACAAGACCAAAGCGCCTATGCAAGGTTATTATCAAGGTACCGTGATAGTATTTATTTCATGGTGTTAAAAATGGTTCATGATCCTGATGATGCTGATGACTTAACAATAGAAGCCTTTGGAAAAGCATTTAGTAACCTTGATAAATACAGTCCAGATTTTGCATTCAGTACTTGGTTGTATAAAATTGCGCTGAATAATTCCATTGACTGGATTCGTAAAAGAAAACTAGAAACGCTTTCAATTGACGAACCAGTTGAGAGTGAAAGTGGCGATAATTATTCCATTGAAATAAAAAGTCATTCATTAGATCCAGAAGAAAAATACATAAAAGAACAACGCGCCAGATTAATGCGTGAATTGATTGACAAGCTCAATCCAAAGTACAAAATGTTAATAGAAATGCGATTCTTCGATGAACTTTCTTATGAAGAAATTGCTGAGAAAACCAATCTTCCGCTAGGAACCGTTAAAGCGCAATTATTCAGAGCTAAAGATTTACTGTACCAAGTACTGGCACCCAAAAAAGGGAGATACTAATTAATAAAAATTGAATATCTAAAGGTGAAGAGCTTTCGTTTATTTATTTAATCTGTGAATTTGTGGGTGACTCTTCAATAGAAATAATAAAAAAATATTTTCCTGAACTTACACCAAAACAAGCATTGCAGTTTGAAAAACTGCAACCACTTTATGCATTATGGAATGAGCGAATCAATGTAATCTCCAGAAAAGATTTCGAACATTTTTATGAGAGGCATGTTTTGCATTCGCTCAGTATTGCTAAATTAATTTCGGTTTCACCAGAATCAGAAATCCTTGACTTTGGAACTGGCGGTGGGTTTCCAGGTATTCCATTAGCCATTCTTTTCCCCGAAGTAAATTTTCACTTGGTAGATAGTATCGGCAAAAAAATTCAAGTAGTAAATGAAGTTGTTAAAGAACTTGATATAGAAAATATTTTTGCTGAAAAGACAAGGGTAGAAGATCTGAAATCGGAATATGATTTTATTACCTGTAGAGGTGTAGCCGAAATTCCCCGTTTGTTAAATTGGACAAAACATCTATTAAAAAAAGAAAACAATAATTCATTAAAAAATGGCTGGCTTTTATTAAAGGGTGGTGATTTAAAAGAAGAATTAAAGTTTAATAATATCTTCTATCAATTCAATTCCATATCCGATTTTTTTGAAGAAGATTATTTTAAAGAAAAGAAAATAGTATATCTGAGAAAATAATTACCTCAACAAAGTCACATTGCCTGACATTGATGTGGCAATAAGTTGGCCTTCATTTTCACCCTCCATTTTATAAGAAAGTGTCCACAAGTAAACGCCAATGGATAAAGGGGCTCCTTTATAAGTTCCATCCCAAGCAGTATTAATAGTATTAGAACTATAAATTAAATCGCCAAAACGATTGAATACATTCAATTTTAAATCCTCAACCTTACATTTTTTCACATTGATTGCACGAAATAAATCGTTCATACCATCTCCGTTAGGTGAAAATGCAGTAGGGACTACCACATTGCAATCACAAATTTTTGTTTCAACTAAAATTGAGTCTTTTGAATTACAATTATGATCAAATGAAGTGACTACATATTTTCCAATTTCATGAACAGCAATAGATAAAGTTTTCTCGCCTGTGGACCATTCAACATCACTTACATCTCTCACATTTAATAAAATAGTATCGCCACTACAAAAAGGAATTGAACTACTTGCCACTATAAACGGAGTAATACATACATCGTCATTAATGATTTTATAAGTTGCAGATAACAAAATTTGCCCGTCACAATTTGCATCAAGTAATTGCCCACCTGCATCTGCAGTAACTATTGAAATAGTTACTGTTTCATCTTGTTCAATAATTTCTTCATCATAAATAGTCAAAGGAAGAGAAAAAGAAACTGCGCTGCTACCGGTGTATTCGCCTTCAGGAATTAAAAGTGTTGTAGTCAAAGTGTAATCAATTCCAGGTGTGGCTGTACCTCCAGCAAGCGCAAATGTTAAATTCATTCCTCCAGCAGGAACAATCCCCTTCACTCTAATTTTAGGCAAATTATTTCCAACATGTTCAACCCCTGTATAACTTGGTTGTACAAATTCCACCAATGGATGAAAGCTTAAATTAACACCATCTAAAAAATTTCCAACGAAAGGATTATCAGTTGAAGAGCTTACAACTTCAAATGATACCTGATAATAACCGGTAGGTCCATTGAATATTGCTGAATTAGAATAAGTTTTCCAAATCTGTGCTGAAGTTGCTGTTTCTAAAATCTGAATTTTATTTACTCCCGATAAATCATAAATATTAAATTCAGTTATATCCACCCCAGCACGACCTCTGTGATAAAATTTCCAATCAATTTTTTCTCCCTGAATGAGACAGATAATTTGATAAATCCTTGCATTCTCACTGCAATTAATTTCGGTGAATTGATTTCCTAATCCAAGAGCTGCATCAACACCGCTGTAACCTGTTGACCATATTTCCATAGGGTGTTGAAATCCATTGTAAGCGCCATTGGTAGTATACCAGCCAGGAATTGTAGGAGCAAGATCGTTTTGCGCCCCCAAAAATTCAACCGTTCCAATTGAGAATGCTGGAATTTCAAAACTAGGATTTACTATTCCTCTTGCTTGTGCAAACGATACTTCGCTCACAAATAAAGTCAACAATAAGAAAAGAAAAATCTTTTTCATTTTTTTCATTTTTTTAAAAAAAAATAAAAATTCAATTAAATAATGTCGCTAAAGGTACATCAAAAACTAAATTCAAAAATAGGTGTAAATCAAATGAATAATTACACGCCCAAATTGGGTCTCCTTAAAAATTATTTTAAACTTTTACACAAAATGAAAGCAGTTGAAACAATTCTATTTACGCTTAACCTAATACTCCATCTCCCTACCTATTGCATTCTCATATAAATCCTTCCAATAAGAAACGGCACCAAATTTCTCCCCGTCAATATACAAATCGTTATCTGTTACCTCTCCCAACATGCTAAAATCAACTTCATGTTCAGCAAGCGTTTTTATCAATTCATCTTGTAGTTCTTCAGCTACCGTTACTACAATTCTGCCCTGAGCCTCACCAAACAAAAAAGCATCTTTTCTAAAAAAGTCATCGGTTGAAATATCAAATCCATTGTTGCCAGCTATTGCCGATTCAAGCAATGCAACAAACAATCCCCCATCACTGCAATCGTGTGCTGAGTTAATTAATTTTTTTCTGATTAAATCTTTAACCGCTTTTTGAACACCGACCTCTTCATCCAAATTAAAATGCGGGGCAGGGGAAAGCTTCACTCCACAAATGTTTGCGAGGTATTCAGAAGCATTAATATCATTTTGAGTTTCACCAATTAAATAAATATAGTCGCCTTCATTTTTAAAATTAAGTGTCATTCGATATTTCATGTGATCTATTAAGCCAAGCATTCCGATAGTTGGTGTTGGAAAAACCGGACCATCATCGGATGATTGATTATAAAAACTCACATTACCCCCTGTAACAGGAGTTGAGAATGCTAAGCACGCATCTCCCATTCCCTTAATTGCATTTTCAAATTGCCAGTACACTTCAGGGTTATATGGATTTCCAAAATTTAAACAATTGGTAATTGCACTCGGCTCACCCCCACTACAAACAATATTTCGTGCAGCTTCAGCTACAGCTATTGCAGCGCCTTTATAGGGATCGCAATAAACATACCGCGCATTGCAATCAACTTTAAAAGCAAGTGCAGCATTTGAATTTTTTATGCGAACAACTGCTGCATCACTTGGTGCATTGGTTGAAGAATTATTTATCCCAACCATTGAATCATATTGTTCGTACACCCATTTCTTTGATGCAATGTTTGGCAATTGAACCAATTGTTCTGCAACCGCTCTGATATCATTTGGTTCAGAAATATTATTGATATTAAATTGTTTTGCAGAAGAAAAATATTTAGGCTCACGAGACTCTCGGGTATAAATAGGAGCGCCGCCGCCAAGTACTAATGATTCAGCAGGCACATCAGCAACAAGTTCATCATACATATAATATTGAAGCCTGTCGCCGTCAGTTACTTCACCTATACAAACACAATTCAAATCCCACTTGTCAAATATTTCTTGAATTTTATCTTCCATTCCTTTCTTCACAACAAGCAACATACGCTCCTGCGATTCACTCAACAGAATTTCAAATGCCTTCATATTCTGCTGACGAAGCGGAACCTTTTCCAAATAAATTTTCATTCCTGAATTTCCCTTCGCACTCATTTCAGATGTAGAGCAGATTATTCCTGCCGCACCCATATCCTGCATTCCTATCAAAGCACCCGTTTCAATTATTTCAAGTGATGCTTCCAATAATAATTTTTCCTGAAAGGGGTCACCGACTTGTACGCTTGGTAATTTTTCGGCACTGTCTTCAGTAATATCTGCAGAAGCAAAAGTGGCTCCATGAATTCCATCTTTACCTGTTGCTGAACCGACAATAAAAACAGGATTACCCGCACCATACGAAGTTGCTGAAACATTTTTTCCAACTTCAACTATTCCGGCACTGAATGCATTTACCAATGGATTAGTTGAATAGCATTCATCAAAAAAAACTTCGCCCCCTACTGTTGGCACACCGAATGCATTTCCATAATCACCAATTCCTTTTACTACGCCTCGTAATAAGTGTTTTGTTTTTTCTTCATTTAATTTTCCGAATCGAAGAGAATTAAGTGCAGCAATTGGTCGCGCACCCATTGTAAAAATATCTCGATGAATTCCACCAACACCGGTTGCCGCCCCCTGATAAGGTTCGATTGCAGAAGGATGATTGTGCGATTCAATCTTAAATGCACAAGCCAAACCATTTCCGATGTCAACGAGTCCGGCATTTTCTTCCCCAGCTTTTGCAAGTAGCTTATCTCCTTCTCGAGGAAGTGTTTTTAAAAGTTTAATGGAATTTTTATAAGAACAATGTTCACTCCACATCACTGAATAAATACTGAGTTCAGTAAAATTAGGTGTGCGACCAAGCACTTTTTTTATTTTTTCAAATTCGTCTTCAAGTAATCCTAACTGCTTTGCAGTTTCGAATGTTACTACTACTTCCGTTGTTGTGGTTGACATTAAATAATTAAATGATTTTTCATCGGCAAAAGTAGGCAAAAGCAATACTGTCTTTTACAAAACTTTCAACATTTGACAATAAGAAACTAACAAAAAACCTGTAGAATACCTGAATTACATTTTTACAAATCTTTTCTTGCCAATCAGTAATCCATTCTTCGAATATAAATTCAATTCATAAACTCCTTGTAGGAGTGATTGAATTGAAATAGCTTTTGAAAACGATTCACTTATAATCTTTCTCCCCTCAACATTCACGATTTCAAATGTATTGATGTCAGAATTATTTGTTTGAATAAATAATACATCAGTTGCAGGATTGGGGTAAATGTGAATGTTGCTACCCGCCATTAACAAACCATCATTCACAGAAGTATTTATATTAAGTGTATCGCTAAAAGTATCGGAACATCCATTTGTTCCATACACTGTGAGTGTAACAACCGAAGGAGAATCAGGCAATACCGCAATCGGATTCATTTGCGATGAAACATTTCCATTTCCAAAATCCCACAGATACAATGTAGCAGTGGTAAAGGAAGGTGTAAATAAATATGCATTGTTTCCTAATGAAGTGGCAGTGAAGGAAGCATCGGGTATCGGAAAAGTTGTTGCATTGAAACCATCTGATGCATTTGGACAACCATAAATGCTGGAAACTGTTACCGAATAAGACCCTGAACTATTAATTGGAATTGAACCTGTTGTTGCGCCTGTACTCCATAAATAATTAAACATCCAGCTACCGCCTTGCGTAGCATTCACTGTTTCGAACTGACAAATTTGAATGTTGGGCAAATTAACCGCTGTACTTACTAAGTCCGAATCTGGCAACGCGGTATCAATCCACTGGTTTCTGTCGTGAATAAAATCTTTTAATGCTACAACCTGTGCATCATAATCTGTAACACCTAATTCAGGCCAGCGCATAAAATTTCTTTCTGCAGCATCGTGAATATAATTGCTGATTGAATCAATATAGGTATAAAACGAATCGTCACTTAAAGTAGTTGTTCGCAGTGAATGCCAGCGACAATAAAGTTTCCGTTCAAACACCGAATCCTGGCGAAACTGACTCCACCAAAATGGAAATGGCCAGCCGGGATGTGTTATTTCATTCACCCATCCGCTTTGAGTGCCGTCAGCAAAAGCCCGGTCGTAATCCCATGGTGGACCAATGTGTAATTTACCCCCTTTGGTGATTTTATCTTTAAACAAGTAAGTGCTTCTACCATAAGAATCGTAGTTGGCACTGAATTCATTTACAATTAAAAAATCAATGAACGAACCTTCTCCTGCAAATTTTCTCCAACCGGTTAATGGATCTTGAAACCCAAGATGCCACAATGCATTTTCAAAACTATCAACAAATGATTTGATGTAATAATGCTGGGGCAGATTAATGCTATCAGCTTTCGGATACACATATTTAAACTCAACTGGCAAATTGCAGGTGGCTGAATTAATTGGAAAATAAGTTGAATTCCATGCACCTGGTTCCCCGTTAATATTCATTTCAATTATATATCCCCCAGTTAATTCAACACCTGAGATATCGGCAGATGTTAATTTTGAAATATCAACCCGGTTTGAATCACGCTTCACTTTTTCTGTTAAATTATATACGCCCATGTATTCACCGTTCACAAGCACTTCACAAAAAACTGTGCGTGGTGCATATCGTCCCATTCTTCTCGACATTTCATAAGAGATAGGGTTTTTCATCAATGAATAATCAAGGTATTCTGCCTTTAATATCCAATCATTTTCTGATGGCATACCAAGCAATGATGTATCAATTTTATTTCCTGAGTTATCTGTTAAATCAAAATCATAATTTTTCTTGGGATACGATGGTCCGCTGAAACCCTGTAATTCAACCATCATATTGCCTTCCAATGAGAAAGTAGTTTGATCAAAATAATTCCACATGCCACTACCATTATCAATAATTGTGAATGTTGCTGGAATTTTATTTGCATTAGGAATGGCCGTTCCACCCGTATTAATATTTACAATTGGTAAGTGGGTGCTGTCGAGAGCCAAGCCGGGTGCAGGATTAGAACTGAAAGTGATACTGATAAATGAAACTCTTCCGGTATCAACACCAGCCTGATCCTGAAACTGAAATTGCCATATTCCATTAGGATTTTGACCATTATTAATTAAGCCCATTAAACCCATTGGCTTGTAATTTCCTGTAAACGGTGCCACGCCATTTACAATACTTGTGGCCGCATCCCACTTTAAAGTGGTATTTACAAAATTATTTCCGCCGCCACCTACTCCACTAAAAAGTAAAATAGTTGTTCCATCAGGAGCTTTTAACCAACAGGCGATATCACCTGTATAGGTATGAGTCATTGAGAAATTAACTTTCTCAACACCAAATGAATTATTTATTACGGTAGGCAACCCACTTGCTGAAATTGGAATAGATACTATTGGACCATTATCAGGAATAAAAACGCTTACTACTTGAGAAAAAGATTGAGCGTTAGAAAAGTTTGAAAAACAAACTGCAAGAATGAGTATGTAAAATTTTTTCAAAGAAGAAAATTTTTATTTGACGAATGTAAGAGATAAAATGAAATTACCACCCAAGTATGTAGGCAAATATCAGGGGCGCAACAATAGTTGCATCACTCTCCACAATAAACTTCGGTGTATTGATATCCAGTTTTCCCCAGGTAATTTTTTCATTCGGAACTGCGCCGCTGTAAGAGCCATACGAAGTAGTAGAGTCACTTATCTGGCAGAAATAACTCCAGAAAGGAACATCGTGCCATTCCAGATCCTGATACATCATTGGCACCACACAGATTGGAAAATCACCTGCAATTCCGCCGCCGATTTGAAAAAATCCTACTCCTTTTCCTGATGAATTATTTCGGTACCATTCAGTCAACCAAACCATGTATTCAATTCCTGATTTCATCGTGGAAGGTTTCAGTTCGCCCTTGATGCAGTACGAAGCGAAAATATTTCCCATGGTAGAATCTTCCCATCCTGGAACAATGATGGGGATATTTTTTTGCGCCGCGGCAAGCATCCATGAATCCTTCGGGTCAATTTCGTAATACTGTTCCAACTCACCACTAAGCAAAATCTTGTACATGTATTCGTGCGGAAAATATCTTTCCCCTTTCGTCTCTGCATCCTTCCATATTTTATGAATGTGCTTTTGCAAGCGGCGAAATGCTTCTTCTTCCGGAATACAAGTATCTGTTACACGATTGTAATGATGCTCTAATAAATCCCATTCATCCTGCGGAGTTAACTCACGATAATTAGGCACGCGCTTATAATGTGAATGTGCAACCAGATTCATAATATCTTCTTCCAGGTTCGCTCCGGTGCAGGAGATTATATCAACTTTTCCCTGACGAATCATTTCAGCAAATGAAATTCCTAACTCGGCAGTGCTCATTGCTCCTGCAAGAGTCACCATCATTTTTCCGCCTTCGGTTAAATGTGTTTCGTATCCTTTTGCTGCATCAATCAAGGCAGCCGAATTAAAATGTCTATAGTGATGGGTAATGAATTGTGAAACTGGACCTTTCATGCTCGATGTTTTTTTTGAGGCGGCTAAAATAATTAAACCCCAATAGCTTGGTCATTCATTTTTTATTAAATTTTAAGCAACAACAAAAGAAATGATAATAACAAACCATACGAACAAGCCGCCAGGGTTAAAAAACGCCATCCCAGTTTTACATAACTGATAATAAATTATTAAAATTAATTGTAATTATTTATTTTACATGCTCATTTATTTTTTTTATGAAAATTTTACTCGTAATTTTATTTGCCTCCTTATTCTTTACAGCAAATGCTATCAATCCTGAAAATTTGTTGCCAGATACACTTTCAGTCTGTTTAAATACCCCTATTCAATTAAGTGTTGACCCTGGGCTTGTGGCTGGCAATTCCTTTATATGGAGCACAGGAGAAACCACTTTTTTAATTTCTGTTTCACCATTAACATCAACAATCTATTCCATTACGGTTACCGATGGTATTGATAGCTACAAAGATTCTGTTTGGGTGAATGTATTAGCAACTCCAATTATAAATGTGAGCGCAGATGCAACCAGCTTTCAACAATGCAGTGTAAACAATATATATAAGAACAGAGTTTATACATCTATTAAATCAACTTTAAATGTTCAGTATGGAGAGAATACCACATACATTGGTACTCAACAGAATTTATTAATGGACATTTATGAACCGAATGCTCCTATAAATTACCTTCGCCCCATCATTATTTTTGCTCATGGGGGTGCTTTCGTTCAAGGTACAAAAAGTGCGTCGAATCAAGTGTCATTTGCCGATTCAATGGCACGCCGTGGTTACATTGTTGCATGCATTGACTACAGAATTGGCATTACACAACCGCAACAAAAAGCAGAGCACGAAATTGCTGTTTATAGAGCCGCACAGGATATGCTTTGTGCCATTCGATTTTTCAGAAAAAATTCTTTGTTATACAAGGTCGATACATCCCAAATGTTTATCGGCGGAACTTCTGCAGGTGCAGTAACTGCTTTGTATTCTGCCTATTGGGATAAGAACGAATTTCCTCCAAGTATTGATACGATTGCACTGGGTAACCTATGGAGTAGCGGAGGTAATCAGGGATACTCCAATAAGGTGAACGGGCTTTTAATTTTTTGGGGTGGGCTGATTGATACCAACATTTTGGTCAGCAGTTATTCTCCAGCAATAAATTGTTTTCACACCACAAATGACCCCACCATTCCATATGTGTCAGGATTATACCAAGGAAAATTTACAATCTATGGATCCTATAGTATCAATCGAATTGCCAATGCATTGGGAAATGAATCTCACCTTGCACCGTATGTAAATAGTAGCCATGGTGCAAATCCAGGAACTGTTCATTGGGATTCATGCGTTCGATTTATGCATCGTTTTTTATATAGCCATCTTAGTTCGCCTGCCCCTAACATGTCAATTTTTAAATTAACGGCCACAGGCAATGCTACACAATATTTATGGTCTCCGACAATGGGGTTAAGTAATACAATTGGCTCCTCTGTTTATGCAACTCCTAATACAAGCACGACCTATACAGTAACTGGCGTGAATGCAAATGGCTGTTCAACCGCTTCAACAATTGCAATTACTGTAACCCCTAAATATTCCCTAACAATTAATCCGTCAGCCCCTTCCATCTGTATTGGAAATAACATCAATTTAAATGCGTCTGGAGCACCGAACTATCTTTGGTCACCTTCCTTGACATTAAATACAACAATCGGAAGCGCAGTAATTGCTTCGCCATCTCAATCATTAACTTATACAGTAACAGGTTCTGATGCACTGGGATGCACTGGAAAAACAACGGTTGCAGTGAATGTAAATTTATTACCTACTGTTTCTATTACTTCATTACCATCACAAGTTTGTAAAGAATCCAATCCAATCTTGTTAAGTGGTTCACCCATGGGAGGAATTTTTAGTGGAAATGGAATTGTCGGAAATTATTTTTTTCCAAATCTGATTTCACAATTAAATCAACCCATTCAAATTACTTATTACTACTCTGATTTGAATGGCTGTTCCAATTCAACCTCAACTTTTATTACTGTTACCAGTGCAAATGCTCCGGTGATATCAAATTTGCCTGCAACTATTTGTGATAATGCGAATGGGCTAACTCTTGTTGCCAATCCAACGGGAGGTGTGTTTTCAGGCGCGGGTGTAACGGATTCGGTTTTTAACCCTGCCGGAATAATTAATTCAGCCAACATTTTTTATCAGTATTCAGATGCCAACGGTTGTGTCGGAAAAGATTCAACTGACATAACTGTTTACACCCATGAAACTGCAACGATCATCGGACTTGCAGATAGTTATTGTAAAACAGAAAGTGCCGTAACTCTTACAGCAACCTTATCAGGTGGCATTTTTGTAGGCAACGGAATTTTCGGTAATAATTTTGATCCGGCTTTGGCAAACATCAATGATTTACAAATAACTATTTCTTATAATACAACAGATAACAACGGATGTAATTCAACTTCATTAGATAGTGTTATTGTTTGGAGTTTACCTTCACTTTCAATTTCTGGTTTACAAAATTCATATTGCCAAAACGATGGGGCAGTCATTATTACAACAGTTCCGATTGGTGGTATTTTATCAGGGGAAGGTGTAGTAAATAATTCATTTAACCCTACTTTAGTTACTACTTACAATCAACCTATAACGATTGATTATTTTTTTACTGATACAAACTCGTGTTCCAATTCAATTAATATTCAAGCAGAAGTACATTCGCTTCCAATTATAAATTTAACAGCTGATAAAAATTCTGTTTGTCCTGGTGAAAGCGTAACGCTAATTGCAAACGGCGCCTCCACCTATACTTGGGAATATTCGAATGCTATTTTAATTACCCAAACTGGAAACACATTAATTATTTCTTCAAATGGAAATTCATTAGTAACAGTAACTGGAACTGATACGGCAACCGGATGTGCCGATACATCTTCGGTTTATATTTTAAATTCGGGGGCAACGCCTATACAACCCCTATTTAATGGATTTGCATCATCTGTGTGCAAGGCGCAATTTGGTGTTTTGTATTCTGTAAATTCAATCATCAATGCAACTTCTTATACCTGGAGTGTCGGTAGCGGAGGTACAATTGTAAGTGGACAGGGAACCAACACAATAACAGTTGATTTTTCAAGCGTCGCTGTATCAGGTAATATTATTGTTTATGCCAGTAACACCTGTGGAAATAGTTTAATAAATACACTTGCCTACACCGTATTAACAATTAAACCAACCACTCCTCTTTCAATAATTGGTAATGCAATTAATTGTTCTAACTCAAACGCTTCTTTTTCAGTAAACCCTGTTGCAAACACCACATCTTATACCTGGACCTTTCCAGCAAATACTAGTATAATAAGTGGACAAGGAACCAACTCTATTGTTCTTTCATTCAATACAAATTGGGTTAGCGGTTCATTAGGTGTTGTAGCTTCAAATTGTGTAGGTGTCAGTTCGTTAAGATCGAAATCCTTAGTGAGCAAACCTTCAAAACCTGGAACTATAACAGGAGCATCATTTGCTGTTTGTCCTGGAACATCGGGTGTTATTTACTCTATAAATACCGTATCAAATGCTACTTCTTACACCTGGTCATCACCACCAAACACCACTATTGTAAGTGGCCAAGGAACTGAAACAATTATTATTAATGTTGCATCACTATTTACTTCCGGAACAATAAATGTTTCAGCATCTAATAATTGTGGATCCAGTAGTTTAAAAACAAAAACTATTTCCTCTATTCCTTCAAAACCCGGAACCATCACTGGCATTAAAAACAATTTATGCAATACAGCTGATATCGTCTACTCAATTGCCCCAGTTTCAAACACTTCTTCTTATACATGGACATTGCCCAATGGATTGATTCTCATTAGCGGACAAGGAACAACAACAATTCATCTTTCAACTACTCCAAGTTTTATTTCAGGAATCATTAATGTAACAGCTAATAATAGTTGTGGTAGTAGCCCAGCGCAAATTTTAACTGTTTATTCCAAGCCAACTAATCCGGTGAGTATTAGTGGACCCAATCTGATTTGTGCCAATGACAATGGAAAAATTTATTCCACACCACCAGTTATTGGTGCTACATCTTATACATGGTCTGTTCCTAAAAATGCGATTATTGTATCAGGACAAGGAACAACAAGCATTCAAGTAAATTTCAGCACCTATGCAGGCAACATTACAGTAAAGGCAGCTAATGCCTGTGCAATAAGTAGCTATAAATCACTTACTATAGAAATGAATTGCAAAATGGATGACTGGAATAAACATTCTGATTTCGAAATATTTCCTAATCCTACAAATGGGTACTTCATGATTACAACACCTGAAAATGAAGCTGGAACCATTAAGATTACTGATATGATTGGTAGAATTGTATATTTAAAAGAAGTAGGGAACTCCAACACAATTGAACTAAAAATTGAGAATTCTTCCCCAGGATTATACCAGATTGAATGGGTTAACAAAAATAAAAAACAAACTAAAAAACTTGTGATTACTGAATAGTTGCTATTCCTTTTTTATTCACAAACTGCACTTACAATCTCACGAAGTATTCCTGATTATAAAAGACGGAAACTAATCACAGACCGCTTACGAGTGCAACACACTCTTTGCAATTACTATCTTCTGAATTTCAGAAGTGCCCTCTCCTATCGTACACAGCTTCGAATCGCGGTAATATTTCTCTACCGGAAAATCTTTTGTGTAACCATAGCCTCCGAAAATCTGCACTGCATCAGTCGAAACTTTTACTGAAACTTCCGAAGCATAATACTTCGCCATCGCTGCCTGCTTCGTCATTTTCTCTCCACGCATTTTCATATCCGCCGCTTGCAGAGTCAGCAATTCAGCCGCTTCAATTTGCGCTTTCATATCAGCAATCTTAAACGCAATTCCCTGGAAATGCGAAATCGGTTGGTTGAACTGGTGACGCTCCTTCGAATATTTTATCGAAGCTTCCATTGCACCTTTGGCAATGCCAAGTGCAAGCGCCGCAATTGAAATCCGTCCGCCATCCAGCACCTTCATTGATTGTATAAAACCATCTCCTTCCTTCCCAATTAAATTCTCCAACGGAATGCGGCAATTATCAAAAATCACTTCCGTGGTTTCCGAAGCACGCATGCCCAATTTATTTTCTTTTTTCCCTGCTGAAAATCCCGGTGTTCCGCGCTCCACTATAAAAGCACTCATGCCATGCGAGTCGCCCGCCTCACCTGTGCGCGCAATCACCACCATCACATCACTGCTGTTGCCGTGCGTTATCCAGCACTTGGTTCCATTCAATACCCATTCGCTGCCTTCCTTCTTCGCGGTGGTTTTCATATTGCCCGAATCTGAACCCGTGTTCGGCTCTGTTAATCCCCATGCACCCAACCATTGACCTGTTGCCAACTTCGGTAAATATTTTTTCTTCTGCTCCTCGCTCGCGTGTTGCAATAGGTGACCCGTGCAAAGCGAATTATGCGCCGCCACCGACAACCCGATAGAACCACACACCTTTGAAATTTCAGTTATCACCGTTATGTATTCATAATATCCGAGTCCTGCGCCACCATAACTTTCAGGCACCAGCACGCCGAGGAAACCATGCTCACCCAATTGCTTAAATAGATCTTTTGGGAAATGCTGCACCTCATCCCACTCCATCACATGCGGGCGAATATATTTTTCGGCAAAGTCGCGTGCTGATTGTTCTATTAATTTATGATTCTCGGAAACAGTAAATTCCATTCCAGGTTATTTTTTGACAAATGTAATTGGGAAATTCAGAGTTGGAATATTTAGGCGTGCCATCATTTTATGTATTTATAAAATATTGAAGAAAAAAGCCCCGACTTTTTTTGTAATCAAAAAAAGGAACACCTTAATGATGCTTGTATTAAAACCCCCTTACCGTTTTTTCGTTAACTTTACACGCAACAAAAACACTCACACTCCGAACTCATGCGGCGAATATTTTTTCTGTTATCGTTCACAATATTTCTTTCATCGTGCTTCTTAGTTCAGAAAATAAAAGACGGCGAAACATTGTATGAAGAAAAAAAATTTACGGTTGCCGCCAATAAACTGAAGGATGAATTTGATGCGGAGCCGGAACCCACCATTAAGGCGCGCAAAGCTTTTTTGATAGCAGAGTGTTACCGGTATTCGAATCAAACGATTGATGCCGAGCGTTGGTACAAGACCGCGCAGGGTCTGAACTACGATGCGATTGCCACTTACGATTATGCCATTATGCTAAAGGCAAACGGCAAGTACCAGGATGCGATTGAGCAGTTTAATGAATATATTCAGCAAAATCCGTTTAACGATGATGCAAAAAAACAACTGAAGAGTACACAGCAGGCATTCGACTGGCAAAAAAATCCTTCGCCATTTGAGGTGAAAAATATGGAGGCGCTCAACTCCGCTGCATTTGATTATGGAACAGTGCTGTATAAAGACGGTGCCATTATTTTTACGAGCGACCGCACCGATGCTGCCGGCACGCAGACATACGGATGGACAGGTGAAAAATTTTCGGATTTGTTTTATTCACAGCCCAATGAAAACGGAAGTTATAAAACTCCGCAGCCACTGAGCGCAATTATTAACTCGAAATACAACGAGGGAGCGGTTTGTTTCAATAAAGATTTTACGGAAATATTTTTTACTCGATGCGGCACTGATAATATCACGAATGATTACTGTAAAATTTTTCGTAGCACATTGAATGAGTTGGGTGAATGGAATGAGCCGGTAACGATTCCGTTTTATGAAGATAGCACGAATGTGTCGCAACCATTTTTATCAGGCAGCGGAAATGAATTGTATTTCAGCAGCGACACGAAAGAAGGATTTGGTGGCAAGGATTTATTTGTGGTAACGCGAACTGCAGATGGATGGAGCGAGCCGCAGAATCTGGGTCCGGGTATTAATACTACGGGCGATGAGGTTTTCCCATTCATTACAGAGGGGAAATTTTATTTTTCGAGCAATGGTCAGCCGGGCATGGGCGGGTTGGATATTTTTTCAGCAACGAAAATTGGCAAGCAGTGGATGAACCCAGTGAATTTGCGCGCACCGATTAATTCGCCTGCCGATGATTTTGGTTTGATATTTCTTCCGGTACCTGATAAAAAGAAAAAAGATGTGCGACAGATGGGACTATTTACGAGCAGTCGCCCGGATGGAAAAGGCAACGATGATATTTATTCGTTTGAATTACCGCGCATAAAATATTATCAATTGCAAGTATTGGTAAAAGAAAAAACTTTTGAAAAGGCGAACGACCCTAACAGCGCTGTTACAGGAACAAAATTTTTATCGAATGCAGCAGTGAATGTGGTGGATGTAACAGTTGTTAGAAAGCCTGATTCACTGAATAAGTACATGACTGATGCGCAGGGGAAAATCACTTTCGCCATTCAGCCGGAAAAATTATTGAAGCTCACCGCATCCAAGAATGATTACTTCAGTCGGAGCGAAAATTTTTCGTCGATTGGATTTTCGTCGAGTGATAAAGATACGCTGAAAGAAACTGTTACAATAGTGTTGGATAGGATTTACAAGAATGTGCAAATCACACTCAGCAATATTTATTACGATTACAACAAATGGAACATTCGTCCCGATGCAGCTTTAGTGCTTGATACTTTAGTGACACTGCTGAAAGAAAATCCGACTGTGAATGTGGAATTGGGTTCTCACACCGATTCGCGAGGTAATGATAATTTTAACATGAATCTTTCGCAGAAGCGTGCCCAGAGTTGTGTTGATTATTTAGCTACGCACGGAATTGATAAAGCCCGACTGACTGCTAAAGGTTATGGTGAAACCATGATTCTGAATAAATGTGTGAGTGGTGTTCAATGCAATGAAGAAGAGCATCAGAAAAACCGTCGCACTACTTTTAAAGTTACCGGAGAAACCATGACCATTGAATCGAAAGAGCCGAAGAAAATTATTGTTGACCCGAACAGGAGGTAGATTAAAATGTTTGAAAGTTCGAAAGTTTGGAAAGTTAAAAGTTTAGATGATTGGAATGTTGTTGTTGCTGAAATATTAAAACATTTTCCGGAGCGAAGAATATATGCGCTGTATGGCGAAATGGGAGTTGGCAAAACCACAATGGTGAAAAGTTTTTGTAAACTATTAGGTGTAACAGAAGACGCGGTGAGTCCGACTTTTTCATTGGTGAATGAATATTCTGGCGATCAGAAAATTCATCATTTTGATTTGTATCGTTTGAAAAGTTCGGAAGAATTATTAGACATTGGTTTTGAAGAATATTTAAGTGGTAATACAATTTGTTTTATAGAATGGCCTGAATTAGCAGAACCTTTTTTACCTTCATCAACTATTAATTTGAGATTGGAACTAGGTGAGGAAGAAAATTCAAGAACAATAAAAACTAATTAAGCAATGGCAGACGAGAAAAAAATAAAGGGCGCAAAGGCGGTAGCTCAAATGAGTATGCAGACACAAGAGCAAATGGTGGAAGTGCGCCGCAGAGGAGGAAATTTGAATATTGGTGTGCCGAAGGAAACCTTGTTTCAGGAAAACAGGGTGCCACTTACACCAGAATCGGTGGCGGTATTAGTAAACAATGGTCACCAAGTTATTATTCAATCAAAGGCAGGTGACAATGCACACATATATGACAACGATTATTCAGAGGCGGGTGCTCAGATTGCCATTACAACTGAAGAAGTTTATAAAAATGCAAACATCATTTTAAAATCAGGGCCTCCATCAGCTGAGGAAATAGAGATGATGGGAATGAATCAAACGATCATCTCTCCAATTCATTTACCTACACTTAAGGAAAATATTGTTCATCAATTGATGAATAAAAAAATTACTGCTATCGCATTTGAATACATTAAGGATGCCTCGAATATGTTTCCGATTGTACGCTCTATGAGTGAGATTGCAGGAAATACTTCTGTGCTTATTGCCGCTGAATATCTAGGCAACCGAAAAGATGGAAAAGGAGTTTTACTTGGTGGTATTACCGGAGTTCCGCCAGCATCAGTAGTCATATTAGGAGCAGGAACTGTGGGTGAATATGCGGCACGCACTGCCTTGGGACTTGGCGCTGAAGTAAAAGTTTTTGACAATAGCATTTATAAACTCAAACAATTACAAAACAATATTGGGCACCGTGTATATACTTCTATTTTCCACGAGCACACCTTAGCAAATGCATTGAAACATGCAGATGTTGCCATTGGCGCTATTCACAGCAAGGCGGGTTCTACTCCTATGATGGTAACAGAAAATATGGTAGAAGGAATGAAAGCGGGTTCTGTAATAGTGGATGTCAGTATTGACCAAGGTGGTTGTTTTGAAACTTCAGAGATAACTAGTCATGATAAACCATTTTTTAAAAAGCACGATGTCATTCATTACTGCGTACCTAACATTGCGAGTCGTGTGCCACGCACTGCATCCATTGCCATCAGTAATGTGTTGACTCCTGCTTTACTCGAGGCTGCAAATTTTGGTGGGTTTGAAAAACTACTTTATATGAATGCGAACACTCGACACGGCGTTTATATTTATAAAGGCTCACTTACCAATTACCATTTAAGCCAGCACTTTAAAATAAAATATACCGATTTGAATTTATTGTTTACGGCAAGTTTTTAATTACACCACTTTATTTGCGCAGGAACTACTAGCAAAAGCTTCAGGTTTTGCCTTAAATGCAAACCCCATTCCTAAAATATATCCCATTGCTTCGCGCAATGCCAGGTTTGATTCAAAATTTGGATTGGTATTTATATCAGCATGCACTTCCATATCCACATCATACTTATCAAAAAGATCACATAAATCATAAGCTACCCGAACAGAGCGCGATACCTCTTCAAGCATTCGCTCTTTAATGCTATACTTAATTGTTGTACGATCGTTATGAATAAACATAAAGCCACCACGCTTTTCACGAAGAAAAACAATCACACTTGCAAACTCGGTTAAAACGCCACGAACTTGGGAATCAGTTCCAATGCATACTTTTAGCTTATTGCCTAATTCAGTCTCATTAATTATTGCCTGTTCAACAGCTTTTGCTATTGGCATTTTAATTTTATCGCCATTAAACTTTCTCCATTGCATGGTCATTTTAGTTTGTTAAATTTAGCTTTAAATCAACTTAATCTCCATCTTCAAGTTATTAACTAATCATTACTAATTAGAATTTGGCAATTTTGATTTGGTGGTTATCTTTGCCTTCCCAAAAAAATCATTTAGAAAATGAAATCAGGTATTCACCCAGAAAATTATCGCTTTGTTGTATTTAAAGATATGTCGAACAACGACATGTTTATGAGTCGTTCTTGTGTTCAAACTAAAGAAATTGTTAAGTGGGAAGACGGAAAAGAATACCCTTTAATCAAGCTTGAAATTTCAAGTACTTCACATCCATTCTTTACAGGAAAAATGAAGTTGATTGATACTGCAGGTAGAATTGATAAATTTAATAAGCGTTACGCTAAGAAAGCATAATCAAACCAAAACCAATTTTTTGAAAGTCCATCTGAATAAGGTGGACTTTTTTTATTTACAAAAATCCTATTTTTTCTCCAATCTGCTTAAACCAGCTTTTGCCTTTTGATCAAGCGAATTTTTATAATCTGTATTTTCCATATCGAGACACTTGTGAAAGTACTCTAATGCCTTATCCTTTAACCCCTTCTCCTCATAAATTAGTCCTAACTGCAAAGCCGCATTTGCAGCAAAGTAGTAGGGATAGTTTTTGCCCCTTGCTATAGTTGATTGATAAAAATGAATCGCTTTTTCTGTGTCTCCTTTCTCATGATAAATTCGTGCAGCGCGATAGGTGAATTCAATTTTATCTTTTATTGATAAAAAATCGTTTGTTGATTTTCCAACGAGTAAACCCAGTGCTACATCATAATAACCACCATCTTGTAGAAGCCGAACTTTTAATAAAATTGGATTTGGAGCCACTCCAAAATCAGCTTCAGTTTTTGCTTGTTTATCTGAGTCGGTTAATTCTCCCCCTTTAATTTTACATAAGTTTAAATAGTATTTATACTTAACATCATTGTGATTTAATAAATAATACCATCCAATTTTCTGATAGGCATCCTTCAGATAATTTTGCCCTTTAAATTCTGCAATAAATTTTTCTAATGGAATATTTGCGTCAGCATCTAACCGATTCATCTTACACATTCCCGCTACATAATCTATATAATAGAATTTCATGTATTCTTCAGATTTGGGCGCCGAATTAAAATTTTCAATGGCTATATCGTTGTACCCATTTTTTATTGCCATGTGGCCACGAACAAAATTGGCAAGTAAATCAGTTTTATAGTCTGGATAGTTGGGAGCGGTTACAATTTTCCACGAAGTTTGTGGGCTATTTAATATCATCATTTGTAAGTAAGCAACGATATAATTTGTTTCGGCAGAAAAGAGAAATGGATTCTTCTTTTCGTATTCCATTACCTCACTCAACTCCCCCATTCCCTGTGAAATGGTGCCTGAGAATCCTAAAAATGATGCCGCCCATTTATAACTGTCAGGAACGGTTCCGATTAAAGAATGAATTAGGCCAAGACTTTTCTTATTTGCAATGAAAGACGGAAATTTTTTATCATTCTCTTGTAATTGTGCATACGCCTTTTTTATTTCAAAAAAAGAAGTGTAATAATCTTCAAATTTTAAGTGAACAAAAGCCCACTGCAGATTCACTTCGGCTTGGGTATATAAATACCATGGAGAATCTTTTTCGCCAGACGATAATTTTGCAAGTCGCCTCTCTTTATTTTCATTCGACTTCACTAATTCACTTGGATTTTCATTTATAGCAAGCGAAAAAAAATCGGCATAATTTTCAATAAAATATGGCATCAGATTGCCCGGATTATTTAACTTTTCTTCCGCTAAATATTTTTTTCCTTCTTCAAACTTCAACCTCATCATACTATTATAGGCCAGTTGACAAGTTTTATTAAATGAGTACTTACCCTGTGCAAAAACTGAAAATGGAAATATTAACATCAGTAATATGATGAAAAAATGTTTTACCCGAATCAGTTTTAAAATATGTTTCATCTGCCTTATAAAAAATCAGCCCTTCGAGAGGGCTGATTCATTTACTATTAAAAAGACTTAAAATATCAACTAGTTTCCAAGAACCTCATCGACCAATATTCGTCCGCAATGTTCACAAAGAATAATTTTTTTGTGTTGACGAATTTCCATTTGTTGCTGTGGTGGTATTGCATTGAAACAACCGCCACAAGACCCACGCTGAACAGTCACCAATCCCAATCCATTTTTATAGTTCGTGCGAATTTTGTGATAAGCATTATAAAGTCGCCCTTCAATTTTTGAAGATGCATCTTTTGATTTTTTCAAAAGCGCCTTTTCTTCGGCTTCAGTTTCTTCAATAATATTATCAAGATCAGCTTTTTTTTGCTTCAATTCTTTTTCTCTCGTCTTGATTGTTTTTTCACATTCAGCAACAGAAGTCTTTTTGTAATCAATTTGAGCATTGGCCTCTCTGATTCTCTTGTCGTCCAACTGAATTTCAAGCTTTTGCATTTCCATTTCCTTGCTAAGCGCCTCAAATTCACGGTTATTTTTTACATTGTTTTGCTGTTTCTGATATTTTTTTATCAGACCCTCAGATTCCTTTTGACCAACCTTTTTGTTGGCAATTATTGTTTCAAGGTCATTGATTTCATCATCGTATTTGGCAACACGGGTTTTTAAGCCAGTTACTTCATCTTCAAGGTCAAGTACTTCTATTGGAAGTTCGCCCTTTAAAATGTGGATTTCATCAATTTTGGAATCAATTTTCTGCAATTTATACAGGTATCGGAGTCTTTCCTCTACCGAAATGTCAGAACCTTTAATCATTTCTTTTGCTTTCGACATTAATAAAAATATTTAATTGGATTTGAGTTTGTTTTTGAAAAATGAGTGGCAAATGTAGGTAATTTTTTATTTAATAATTGTGCAAAAATTAATGGGGTAAATTGTTCGGATTCGTAGTGCCCGATATCGCATATTAAAATCTCACCTTCAGCTTCAAAAAACTGATGGTATTTATAGTCAGAAGTAATAAAAACTTGGGCGCCTGCGTTCATGGCATCACTAAGCAGAAAACTCCCAGCCCCTCCGCAAACTGCTACTTTAGTTATTTTTTTATTCAATAAATGAGTGTGTCGAATGAGTGGCGTTTTCATACTTTCTTGAATGTGCTGTAGAAAATTTATTTCATCTAAAGCAACAGGTAATTCTCCAATTAACCCAGAGCCTATGTCTTGAAAAAAATTGTCTATTGAAACAATATCGTAAGGAACTTCTTCGTACGGATGGGATTCAAAGAGTGCTTTAAGGATTTGTTTTTCATTCCAAAATGGAAAAACAACTTCCACTTTTATTTCTGCTTCATTATGCTGATTTCCAAATCTTCCAACAAATGGCTTTGCTCCTTCTTGTGCATTAAAAGTTCCTACCCCTTCAACATTAAAACTACATTCAGTATAATTTCCTATGTGTCCAGCACCTTCTGAAAACATAGCATTACGAACAGTCTCGGCATGTGCAACCGGAACGAATGTGAAAAGTTTTTTTAATGTGTTTTTTTGGGGCAAAAGAACTTTAGTGTTTATCAACCCCAATTTTTCAGCAATCATTTTATTAACTCCATCCCTAACATTATCAAAATTTGTGTGTGCGGCATATATGGCAATGTCATTTTTAATTGCTTTAATAATAGATCGCTCAACATAATTTTTTCCATTAATTTTTTTCAACCCATTAAATACAATTGGATGATGAGCAATAATCAAATTACACTTATTCGCAATAGCTTCATCAATTACATCTTCCGTACTATCAAGAGTTAGTAGTGCGGCGGTAATTTCCATATCAAAATGCCCGGTAATTAATCCGGCATTATCATAATTTTCCTGCAATTGCAACGGAGCAAATTGTTCCAAAACTTTTATTATCTCCTTAACTTTCATAGAGAAATATTTTCGGTGAAATTAGTAGCTGTTTAGTTATGAAATCAACACCGGCTTTTAATTACTTTCGCCATTCACTTTTTATGCGCAAAATTTTACTGCTTCCTTTTTCCGTTTTATTTGCTTTTGCAGTTGGTATTAGAAATTTTTTTTTCGACCAGAAAATAAATAGAAGCATTGAATTTGATATTCCAATCATTGGCGTTGGAAATTTGGCAATTGGCGGGCAGGGAAAAACCCCACTGACTGAATACATTCTTGTATTAGTAAAAAATACTTTTAAAACTGGAGTTTTAAGTAGAGGGTACAAACGAAAAACGAAGGGCTTTAAACAAGTGGAACTGAATTCAACAGCTGAAGAATGCGGCGATGAGCCAATGCAGATGAAAAATAAATATAAGGAGGTTTTCCATTGTGTTTGTGAAGATCGTGCAATAGGAATTCCTCTGATGCTGGCTGAAAATCCATTGGATGTAATTTTATTAGACGATGCATTTCAACATCGTTGGGTTAAACCTGGCTTGAACATTTTATTAAGTGATTTCAATGCTCCTTTTTTTAACGATTCCATTTTGCCTGGAGGGAATCTGAGGGAAACTCGGAACGGTTACCGCCGTGCTGATGTAATTATTTTTACAAAATGTATTTCTTATCCGGAAGAATCAATACGAAAAAATTATTTGAATACTATTTCAAAAATTGATGGATCAAAAGTCTTTTTTTCTGGGTTAGAATATGGAAACCTAATTCATTTTTTTAGTCCCGAAAAAAAACAAAAACAAGTGAGTGATTTCAAAAATATTTTGTTAGTGTGTGGTATTGCTAAGCCCAAATACATTTCAGATTATTTAAAAGAACAAGGAATAAAGCTACACTCGCTTTTATTTAATGATCATCATGAATTTACGGATAATGATTTAAAAAACATTGTTTCAACCTTTGAAAAGCTCAATGATGAAAATGCAATTATCATTACGACCGAAAAAGATGCCATGCGATTACTAAAATTTAAAGAAAAATCTTCATTGTTGCAGGATAGATTATTTACCTTGCCCATTAAAATAAAATTTCAACCCGAAGAAAAAAATCGTTTCGACAAAATTATTTTTGATTTTATTGAAGCAAAATCTCCTCATAATAATTAGCATGGAAAACTTATTAGATAAAATCGAAGAAGCATCAAAATTTATTGTGACCTCAAGCAATTTTCATCCAGAAGTTTGCATCATACTTGGGAGTGGATTATCAGAATTAGTGAGCCAAGTGAAAGTTCATATTACCATTGACTACAAAGAAATTCCACACTTTCCAGTTTCAACTGTAATCGGTCATCCTGGAAAATTAATTTTAGGAGAGTTGAGTGGCAAAAATGTAGCCGTATTACAAGGTCGATTTCATTTTTATGAAGGATATACAATGCAAGAAGTTGCATTTCCAACAAGAGTAATGAAAGCATGTGGGGCCCAAACATTAATGGTAACCAATGCTTCAGGTGGTTTAAATCCATTAATAAAAGTTGGTGAGTTAATGATAATTAATGACCACATTAATTTACAACCAGACAATCCATTACTGGGAAAAAATCATGAGTCACTCGGACCACGATTTCCTGACCAACATGCTGTTTATGATAAATTGTTAATTGAAAAGGCGAAAAAAATAGCGCAAAAAAATAACATCGTTTGTCACGAAGGAGTTTATGTAGGCGTACCCGGCCCAACTTTTGAAACTCCTGCGGAATATAAATACATGAGGTTTATAGGTGGCGATGCAGTAGGAATGAGTACAGTTCCAGAGGTAATCGTTGGGAATCATGCGGGAATGAAAATTTTTGGAATCAGTGTAATCACTGATGAAGGAAATCCTATTACACCACAAAAAATTTCTCACCAAGAAGTGGTGATCGCGGCAATAGAAGCGGAACCAAGAATGTCATTAATTATTCGCGAATTACTACGAGAGCTGTAAAAATTATAAATGATCAAAAAGCTATTTTTATTTTTTTTATTTGTTGTTATCATTTCTGATAAAGCTATCGCAATAGGAGATGATTCGTCCTACCATAGATACAATCCAACATGGACAAGATATTTTCATCCGAATAATCGCAATTATTTAAGAGTAGTAGATACCAGCATCACGCTTATTCACGAATATGATTTAATGCATCAACAATTCGGTTGGATGAATCTTGGTGTAAATGCGACTCCTGGATTCAAAACTTTTTATCGTTCTCAATATGAAACCGGGTTAAAATGGGGAATGACTGAAAGCGTTGCCCACTACTTAGTAACTCCTGAAGAATTACATTTTTATAATACAGTCAAACCTTACACTCATTTATTTTACACCTCTGGAAGTAAAAATGAACAACAGTTAGTAGGAACACATACACAGAACTTTGGCCGAAACATTAATATAGGAATTGAATTTCTTCGACACGGAGTTCCAGGGTTATATCCTCGACAACATTCTAATGTATCTGACATAGATGTATTTGCTGATGTAAACTCAAAAAATCAGCGATACCAAATTTCACCCTATGTAATTCTCAATCGATTAAAATGGGAATTGAATGGCGGTATAAATGATGACAGTGTATTTACCGACCCTTTACTCATTGACAAATCACTGACGAATGTAAATCTCAATAATGCTTCAGCTTCATTGCGAGGCAATCATTATGGCGCATATCATTCTTATAGTTGGGGAAATAAATATGTTACAAAAATTAACGACACTACTTACCAGCAACAATTTAATTCCTCCATTCGCTTGCAACATCACATTGATTATAAAAAATATGCTTTTGGATTTACTGACGATAGCCTTGATTTTCCATTCTTTCAGAATACACAATTTTTAAGTTCTGAAACAACTAAGGACACCTCTTCTTATTCTGATTTACACAATGAAATTTCATTGAAATGGGAAAACATAAAGAGTCAAAATTCTTCCAACGTAGTGATGAGAAAGTTTCCTTTTAGAATTTATGCCTCTCATGATTTGCACTCTTTTACTTACCATTCAAATGCTTTTATCAATGAAATGAAAATAGGCTTTGAACTTTCTTCACAATACTCAAATGTTAAAAAGGAATTAAAAAAACTTCACTTTTTTCTTGATGCATCACTCGGAAAAATTTCAACTCGTGATATCGAATATCATTTAAATTCCTATTTAACTTATTCTTCTAATTCATATCAATATTTATATTTTATGATTCAAACCAATAGAATTCCCACATCATGGGTAATGAATCATTATTATTCCAATCATTACTTCTGGAACCACTCTTTTACCCCAGCAACAGAATCATTGGCCGAATTAGCATTTACTAATTATCACTCTAACACCACGGTTGGTATAAAATATATTATCAATAAAAACCCGTCCTATTACTCCGTTACTGCCGAACCAACACAATACATCGGCACATTAAATGGTTGGTGTATTTATGTATCCAAAAATTTTAAACTGGGTAAATTTCATTGGGATAATGAAATTGGAATAAATCAATTAGATGAAAAAATATTTTATTTTCCAACTTATGTAGGTCGGCATGTCTTCTATTTCGAAGGCAATCTTTTTAAAAAAGCACTAAAACTTTGCACTGGTTTAGCAATAAATTATGTGAGTGATTATTACGCTCCAGCTTTCAATCCTGCCATGCTTACTTTTTATAAACAGAATAATGAGTTGATGAAGTATTATCCTGTTGCCGATTTTTTTATCAATCTAAAAGTGAAGTCCGCAAGAATATTTTTGCGCTTAGAAAACTTAGACCAACATTTATTTGCTCCCGGATATTTTACCGCTCCTAATTACCCAGCTGCTGACCTTAATTTAAAATTTGGGGTGAGCTGGATGTTCTGGAATTAATTTCTATTTGCCTATTAATAGGGTATTATCAGGATCTTAACCTGAATGCTACCACTTAATATTTCCGTTTTGTTTTTTCGTCTTCATCTTCATTCACCCTACTCAATAAAACCAATTTAGCACAGCAAGAAGAAGCGGCAGTACATAAAATACGATACACGCTTTTAAAATTAGAATCAAATTCTATAGTTGCATAATAATTATCTGCACCAGCATAATTCAAAACATAATTCAACAGTGTTCCGCTTTCATCCTGCAATTCCAAACCGCAACCCTTTATTCCACTTTTACAAACCAACATAATTACATACTGATAATCGCCTTCTGTTTCAATGGTAAGCATTGAAATCTTTTCGCCAGTGATATTAATATTTTTTTCAAAATCAGTTTCATAATCTCCATTTAAACTGATAATGGATTTCATTTTATTTTGTGCAACAATATCCAAACAATCTTGCGCAAAGGATGTTACACTGATAAAAAGAAAAAAAGCACCAATAATTTTTTTCATCAGGTTTTTTGGTGTTTCTTTTTTGCTGCGGGAAACAAAACATTATTTAATATCAATCGATAACCCGGAGAATTTGGATGCAACGCCAATTCTGTTGGTGGATCGTAAACCATGTGTTGGTAATCTTCCGGATCATGTCCCCCATAAAAAGTCCACATACCTTTTCCAAAACTCCCATGCATGTATCTGGCAATATTTAATGGTTTGTATTCACCCATAATCAAGACCTCTGATTTTATATACTGCTCGTGAAAATCAGTAGTCTGCCCCATGAATCCCTTTATGGTTTTAGTATGATCTTGACACAACATTGTTGGCACTGGGTCATACTTTGCTGAAAAATCAAATAGTGTGAAATAATCATCCTCCATTTTCGGGCGTGTGTTAGTTGCATCAATATTGCTGAATTCATATTCCATTGGATTGGTAACGATATTAAAATTTTCAAATGCAAAACAGTTATTGAAATTCAATTTCTTCTGCGCATCAATATCCATAGGGTCACCATCATTTATACTTCCACAAATATCCAGCCCATCAGCAGCAAGAGCAATATCGTATGAATCAGTGGCTGAACACATCGCAAATAAAAAACCTCCTCCTGCCACATAATTACGAATGTTATGTGCCACGGCTAACTTTAATTGGGATACCTTCTGAAAGCCCCACTTCTGTGCCGAAGCCTCTTGAATTTTTTCATCATCTCTGAACCAAGGCTGAGTTCCAAATTGCGCATAAAACTTGCCATACTGACCAGTAAAATCTTCGTGATGCAAGTGCAACCAATCATACAAAGGAAGTTTTCCTTCCATTACATCATCATCATAAACTAAATCATAAGGAATTTCTGCATAAGTTAAAACCATGGTCACCGCATCGTCCCACGGCAGTTTATTTTTGGGAGAATACACAGCAATCTTAGGGGCTTTTTCCAATTTTACAATATCCTGATTCACTTCAGGATTTTGAATTTCAGCAATTATAGATTGATACTTAGCGTCGGGTACAACTTCATAATTTATACCACGAACCATACATTCATCTTCAAATATTTTATTGTATGGGAATGCAAAACTTCCCCCTCTATAATTCAAAAGCCAATCAACAGTAATGTCATGCTTTAGAATCCAGTAAGCAATTCCATAAGCCTTTAGATGTTCCGACTGTTTTAAATCCATCGGAATTAAAATGATGGAGGCAAAAGAATTTTGAACAATAAATAAAAGAGAAACGATTAGGGCGATACTTTTTTTCACGGTGGTAAATTTAATTGAACTGACAATGTCTTACAAAAATCTTTCCGAATATTAAATGTGTGTAAGCATAATTATATAACTGAAACTATATTGTGTGTAATTGAAATTTTTTTCGACCCAATTTTCGTGTAGGTTTGAAACCTACCAATAATATGCCACGCAACCCTAATTTAGAATCAGAAAATGAAGCGCTTTCATCGGAAGAAAAAGAACTTGAAAAAGTTCTTCGACCCGCTGAGTTCAACGAGTTCATGGGCCAACCACAGATCGTTGAAAATCTGAAGGTATTCATTAAAGCGGCTAAACAAAGAGGGGAAGCGCTTGACCATGTGTTATTACACGGCCCACCCGGATTGGGAAAAACAACCTTGTCGCACATCATTGCGCATGAATTAGGAGTAAATATTAAAATCACTTCTGGTCCAGTATTAGAAAAACCTGCTGACCTCGCCGGGCTACTAACTAACCTTGGGGAGCGTGATGTATTATTCATTGATGAAATTCATCGCCTCTCCACTGTTGTTGAAGAGTATTTGTATTCGGCCATGGAAGATTATAAAATTGATATCATGCTCGATAGTGGTCCAAATGCTCGAAGCATACAACTTAATTTAAACCAATTCACATTAGTTGGCGCTACTACACGATCAGGTTTATTGTCATCACCACTGCGCTCCCGATTTGGCATTACTTCGAGATTGGAATATTATACTTTTGATGTTTTGAATAAAATTATTGAACGGTCTTCTGATATTTTAAAAACATCAATATCAAAAGAAGCTGTGGTGGAAATAGGTGGGCGCAGCCGAGGCACACCTCGTATTGCCAACGCACTATTGAGGCGAGTACGCGATTTCGCTCAGGTGAAAGGCAATGGAAAAATTGATTTAGAAATTGCAAAGTATGGGTTGAAAGCTCTCAATGTTGATGAACATGGGTTAGACGAAATGGACAATAGGATTCTCTCTGCAATTATTGATAAATTCAAAGGAGGTCCGGTTGGTATAACAACAATTGCAACAGCTGTAGGTGAAGAAGCTGGAACCATTGAAGAAGTATATGAACCATTTTTAATTCAGGAAGGATATTTAAAACGCACCCCTCGTGGTCGCGAAGCAACTGATAAATCGTATCGACACCTAGGCAAAAAACCACCCGGAAATATGGGCGGAGTATTGTTTGAAATCGAGAATTAATTAATGAAAAAAATTATCGGTTAAAATATTTTTAAATAAATTTTTTCTTTATTTCTTGAAAATATTTTTCAATATACTTAAAACTAAAAGCGCTTATACTAATGGTTAAAAAAAGCGCAACAAACATCTGAAGCCAAATTGTACTTTCATCTTTTTTAAATAAAAAAATCACTAAATAAATAGCCGTCATGTGATAGATGTACAATCCATAACTAATTTTCCCAAGATAATTAAGAATTTTAATTTGTCCAATTTTATAAAAAGAGTGAATTGAATAAGTCTGTTCAATAATTATAAATATAAAAAATAGCGTAGTGATTACTTTCAATACAATGGCGTTAACTGAAGGAAACAGCTGATGAATATCATCAAAGAAAAAAATAAAAAGCAACACAGAAGTATAAATTATAAAAATTGAAATTTTATTTATCAAGTCCAACACTTTTTCTATCCTTTTCAATTGAAAAAAACACACCCATGCCGCTAAACTTCCAAAAGATAAATAACTGAGAATACATAAAGTGTGATAGTGTGGAATTGAGGATCCATCGTTCCAATGTTTAAGATAAAAAACATAAGAAATTGAAATAAGAATTAACTGAAACCAAGGAAATATTTTTTTACTTAGCAATAAAAAAAACAATGGTGCTAAAAGATAAAACTGTTCTTCTACTGCCACACTCCATTGTAAACCAAGCAATCCATTAATTGGATGATGATGATACATCACATCAAAATTAGCAAGAAAAAGAGAGAAGAAAACAGGATTAGAAACTTCATGAAATTTGATGTGCTGCCATTCCAAAAGCAATGGATACACTACAAAACCAATTATTAATGAGATGAAGTAAATTGGCCAAATGCGTAATGCTCTTCTTATATAGAAATTTATAATATTAAAGTTTCCATTCCTTTCTTTTTCTTCAAACATTAAGTAAGTAATTAAAAAACCACTAAGTGTAAAAAAAAATCTTACTGCCAAGGGGCCTCCGTAATGATTAAAAGAAATTGCTTTTTGAATGGTGTCATAAAAAATTCCTTTAGGAAAATGAAGCCACAATGTGAAATGATATAAGAGAACCAATAACGCTGCAACCGCCCTTAGGCTATCAAAGTTTTCGAAATGTTTTTTTTCTTTAAGCATTAATTAAAATTCATCAACGCAAGTATGAGCCTCTTTTTATTTATTACTATGTATCAAAATATTGTATTGATTTAAACTCTAAACTACAAACTCGCCCTACCTTTAATCATATATCCCAAACGGAAAGCAACCAAATTGTTAAATAATCCTCCATTAAGATAAGGACTATCATTAGAAACACCCATTGACACAATTGAATAAGAGTAAACGACATTTATCATAAAATGACTGCTCAATTGGTAGGAGCCGCCCACTTTTACCTCAATATCAGTTTTTTTTAAGCTGAGAATACTCGATAAATTAGTTGTAGGGTTATAATTATTAATTTCTTCATAATTATTAACAAGCGCATTAATTCCAACGCCAGCACTTAGGGTTACTTTTTTATTGTCATGATAGTTTAACATCAACGGAACTTCAACATAATCTAACTTTAAAAAATATTGACGGGGTACTCCTTGCTGCCATTTTGTTTGACTTCCTTTTTGAGAATAGGCAATTTCCATTGAAGCTCCAAAATGATCATCAATTGGATACTCAACAACCACTGCCAGATTAGCTCCTAACTTATAAAAGCCCGCAATCCTATCACCATCTACCTGGGTTCCATTGACACCAGCATAAAAACCGCCTTTGAATTGTGCGTCGGCTGAATCAAATAAGAAAAGACAAATAACGATAAATAAAATTTTTATATACATGAGTCAAACCTAATTCAGCGCTATCAAACTGCCAACTCAATTGTTTATTAACAAACTAACAATCAAATTTATTGTGTTGCGGCTACACCTTTGCCTTTTCTATATTTGAAACATAATAAAACTTATATGTTTAAGTACACTCCTCATTCCCTTCATAAAATTGAAAGTATTTTAAAAGAATCAAGATATGTTATTCGTTATGAAAAAGGTTCGTTCAAAGCTGGATATTGTGTACTACAAGATAGAAGAGTAATTGTGGTCAACAAATATTTTGATTTAGAATCACGGATCAATTCTTTTTTAGAAATGATTCCTAAATTGGATATTGATTTTTCACAATTAGATGAGAAGGAAGCTAACTTTGTTTTAAATCTTCAACAGA
This sequence comes from Chitinophaga pinensis, assembly GCA_945892775.1. Lineage (GTDB taxonomy): Bacteria > Bacteroidota > Bacteroidia > Chitinophagales > UBA10324 > UBA10324. The sequence goes on along the minus strand of CAMDDP010000001.1, from coordinate 83,212 downwards.
CAAAACTGGCTGTGTGAAAATCACATTCCTTGGCACAGGAACTTCACAGGGTATTCCCGTTATCAGTTGCCCTTGCCAGGTTTGCGCTTCAACAAATAAAAAAGACAACCGCCTTCGCTCATCAATTATGATTGAGCATGAAGGGAAGGTTATTGTAATTGACAGCGGACCCGATTTTCGCCAACAAATGTTGCGCAAAAATGTGCAGCAACTCGACGCACTCATTTTCACACACAGTCATAAAGATCATACAGCGGGTATGGATGACATTCGGGCATTCAATTATTTTATGAAAAAACCAGTGGAAGTTTATGCAACTAGTTTTACACAGCAAAAATTACGCAATGAGTTTCCATACATTTTTGAAAAGAATGATTACCCAGGAATTCCAGAGCTAAATTTTCATTCAATTAATGAGTGTGCCAATTTTTTTATTGAGAATTTAGAAATCATTCCCATAAAAGTTTTACATTTTAAAATGCCCGTAATGGGTTTTCGATTTGGTAATTTTACTTACATCACTGATGCCAATCAGATACCAGAAGAAGAAAAGAAAAAAATCTATGGAACAAAATACCTAGTGCTAAATGCGCTTAGAAAGGAGAAACACATTTCTCACTTTACATTAGAAGAGGCCATAGAAATGGCGAAAGAATTTAAAGCAGAGAAGACTTACTTCACACACATCAGCCATCAGTTAGGATTGCATGATGAAGTAAATAAACAACTTCCGAAAGGAATTGAATTGAGTTATGATGGATTACAAGTCAGTTTGTAAATCATTCAGAAGCAAAAACTAATTTTCCAGATAATATGTTTTTCAATACAACCCATTTAAATTTGAGAGGTGCAATAGAATTTAATAAAATTTTAAAAGATTCTCTTAGCAATTACATTCAATAAAGAATAAACGCCTAAAATTGTAAATAGTATATACACAGAAAGAAAAAAAATATTTTACTCTCAGTATATTTTTACTAAATAATTTGATAAATCTGCAAAAAACTATTTTTCGGCCTCCATCATACCACCTACATACTTAAAAATCTCGTCCCTGCCCAATTGTATTTCGGCAGAGGAAATAAATATTGGTGGGAGGGTCTCCCAAGTTTCGGCTAATCGATCTTCAAACATCTTTTTATGTGAGGCAATAACATCTTTACCTACTTTATCAGCTTTAGTAAAAACAATAGAGAAAGGAATTTGCCATTCGCCAAATTGATTTATAAAATCCAAATCAATTTTTAATGGTTCATGTCGGGCATCTATCAAAACAAAAGTATTATGCAATTGTTCTCGCAACTGCAAAAAATCAGAAATCATTTTTTTCCAAGTATGTTTCTCTTTTTTGGATACCGATGCAAAGCCATAACCAGGTAAGTCAACAAAATAAAATCCATCGTTTATAAGAAAGTGATTAATAGATTGTGTTTTACCAGGGCGACCAGAGACTTTTACCAAGTCCTTTTTATTAAGCAACATATTAATAAGCGATGATTTGCCAACATTACTTCTTCCAATAAATGAAAACTCTGGCAATTTTCCGGGTGGGCATTGTGCCACCGTTTTAAAACTTCCCTTAAATATGGCTGACTTAATTATCATATTAAAAAAAATTGATTGGCAAATGTAGATGTAATGAAAGTAATTTGCACCTGTTGAATAAGCAAGTACTTCCATATTCAGAATCTGCACTTGATAAAAAAGAACAAGTGACCCAAATGTTTAACAACATTGCTTCTCGTTACGACTTAATGAACACCGTACTATCATTGGGCATTTATAATATTTGGAAGCAGAAATTAGTAAATGAATTAAAACACGAAAATCCAAAACAAATTTTAGATATTGCAACCGGCACAGCAGACATTGCCATTGCATTATTAAAATTAAACCCAGAAAAAATTATTGGTGGTGATATTTCGATAGAGATGATTGCTTTCGGTAAAAAGAAAATTGAACATTTAGGGCTTCAGCACAAAATAGAATTACAGTTGGCAGATGCGGAGCAATTACCATTTGACAACAATAAATTTGATGCCGTAACCGTTGCATATGGAGTACGAAATTTTGCCCATTTAGAAATTGGTTTAAAAGAAATTCATAGAGTATTAAAACCAACTGGTAAATTAGTAATTCTGGAATTTAGTAATCCACGAAATAAAATAGTGAATACCTGCTTTAATTTTTACTTCAATCAGATTTGTCCCTTAATTGGGCGATGGATAACACGTGATAAATCAGCATACACTTATTTACCACAGTCGGTAAAAGTTTTTCCGGATGGAGAGCAATTTGAAAATATTTTACAGTCAATTGGTTTTGTAAAAACAAAATGGAAAACCCTATCATTCGGCATCGCCACTTTATATACAGGATACAAATAATAATTCTGTGTCTTTCACTTACGGCAATAATGAAAGTAAGTGCCCAGTATTCTATAATGGAACATGATGACCAAAACATGTCACGCAAATTCCATTTTGGTGTTGCAATTGGATATAATAAAAGCGATTATAAAATCACATTAGACTCAAATTTTATCGTTCAAAAAAATATTTTGAATGTTAAAACAATAAAAGGACCAGGATTTAATTTAGGAATTGTAACCGATTATCACATTGGAAAATACTTTGACTTACGATTAATTCCCGCTTTATCATTTGGAGAAAAAAGTATTAAGTACACACAAAAAGACAGCACATTACCTGTTGTAAAAACAATTGAAAGCGTGTATCTTGAATTTCCATTCTTATTAAAATACAAATCAAAACCATACAAGAACACAAGAATGTACGCCATTGCAGGACTAAAATATAGTATTGATATGCAATCAAATGCAACCGCTCGTCGTGCTGAAAATTTAATTAAAGTAAAACAAGATGATTATCTTTTTGAATATGGAATAGGAATTGAATTACATATGCCAATGGCAATTATTGCCCCAGAAATAAAAATATCTTATGGTCTGACAAATGTGCTGCAGAATGATGATTTACTTATATATTCTTCAATATTAAGTCGATTGCGAACACGAACTTTTCTTTTTACCATCCATTTAGAAGGATAGAGTTCCCTTGTCGCTTTATTTTAATGAATCGGCATTCGCCTGAATTTGTTTAAAAATTTCTTCGGCTGATTTTCCTAAATTTTCTAATTCCAATTTGGCATCACGCACCATTTTATCATTTTGTCCAGAATATATACTCAAATACGATTCATATTTTTCTTTGGCTTTGGGTAAATCATGTAGAAGATTAGCATAAATAAATCCTTCCATAAAAACACTAACTCCTCTCTCCTTCGCCATTGGAAAATCTTTTAAAATCCTATCAAGCGCAGCTATTGATTCTTTATAAGCTCCGCGACTTTGATTTACTCGTGCTAATTCAAATAAATACTTAGAAGAAAGACTGTCGGATGGATATTCTATAATAAAATCATTAATACTAATTGTCAAACGGTCGAGTTGCTTGGGATTGACACTCAATACCAATGAGTGTGTAATACTATCAAGTTGTTTATTAATTTGTTCTGATAATTTTTCTTTTTTACTACAAGAACTTGCAGTTAGTACCAATATGGCCGTTAGAATAACTAATAAATTTCTCATGAATTTTAATTGTAATTTTTATAGTTAGTGACGCTAAAAATAACTCTTCTAAATTAACTCTTCTTTTAATTTGATATAAGTACGAATATCAATTTGCCTTTGAAAAAAAATGTAACGCAAAAATTAATAGGCAGGATGTTTTATTTTGTAAATAATAATAATCAAATCTGTTTTAATCATTTAAAATAAAAGTTATTTTTCGGTCACAAAGTAAATCTTAATGAAAACACTTAAACATATAGGCATTGGATTTTTAGCCCTTTTAACTCTTCTATTAATCATTTCATTTTTCCTTCCAGCAAAAATTCATATTGAAAGATCAATACTGATTAAAGCAAAACCAGAAATTGTATTTTCATTAATCAATGATTTAAGAAAATGGAACTCATGGTCGCCATGGAATCAAGTAGATACAACTATACAAATTACATATAGCGACACTTCAATTGGAGTAGGTGCCTATTATACATGGGCTTCTAAAAACAAGAATATAGAAACTGGAAGCATTAAAATTTTGCAAAGCATTCCTTTTTCATTTATACAAACAAAAATGGATTTTATGAGAAATGGAGCAGAGAATGCCGAGTTTAGAATGGAACTTAATAAAGACTATACTAATCTGATTTGGTCGATGGACACGGATATGGGAATGAACCCTTTTGCAAAATTTTTTGGATTGTTTATGGATAAAATGTTAGGTGTCGATTTTGTCAAAGGATTAAAAAATATTGACCGTGTGATCGCAGCCATGCCTAAAATTATTGAAGTAGTTTATACGATTGATACCACATCAGTAATTGCAATGCCTTGCCTCACAATTCTTGATTCTGCAAATAGAAAAGACATTGATTCAATAGGCAAAAAGTATAGTATCATGTACAAAGAAATTATTGAACACATTAAAAAAAGCAAAATAAAAATGCTTGGAATGCCTTTTGGAATTATGATTAAAACAGAAGATGACAAGTATCAATGGGAAGCAGGAATTCCAACTGACAAACTCGGAAATTCGTCAGGAAGAATTACTGCTAAAAACACTTATTCAGGGGAGGTTGCACTTTTAAAATATTTTGGAAGTTATGATAAAACAAAAGGAGCTTATGAAGCTATAAACAAATGGATTACTTTAAACAATAAAATACTCAATGGAAATAGCTGGGAAGTTTATGTTACTGACCCCGGAATTGAACTTGATACTGCTAAATGGGAAACAGATATTTATGTTCCAATAAAACAGTTTTAATATTTAATTTTTTAAAAATAAAACTCATTTTTATAGCCTGCTGATATTTTATTTGTTTTAAGAGTTCATTCTTTAAAGTATCCTTGCAAGGTAATTGTTATGGAATTATTCTTTTGCCCTGAAATAATCAATGGAATTTTAATACTTAGTGAAGAAGAATCTTATCACTGTATTAAAGTTCTTCGTCATGTTGAAAGTGATGAAATCACTTTGATTGATGGCATAGGAAGTTTTTATACAGCAAAAATTATTTCCGCTCATAAGTCGCATTGTGGTTTTGAAGTGATAAAGAAATGGTCGGAGGAAAATAATATTTCAGCCAAAATTCACATTGCAATTGCCCCAACAAAGAACATTGAACGCATTGAATGGCTAATAGAAAAAGCCGTTGAAATTGGCTTTTATGAAATTTCATTTATTGAATGTGCCCACAGCGAAAGAAGAAAAATCAACATGGAAAGATTGAATCGCATCTGTGTAAGCGCCATGAAACAAAGTAAGAGAGCAACATTACCCAAATTGAACGAAATAATTTCTTTCAAAAAATTTCTAATTACTTATTCTAAAATCTTTAATCAAAAATTCATTTGTCATCTCGGAAAAAATAAAACTCAGCTTTCGTCAGTTTTTCAAAAAGGAAATGATTCAACAATTTTAATTGGTCCTGAAGGAGATTTTTCAAGCGATGAATTGAAAGAAGCTATCGATGCGGGATTTAAAGAAGTGATTCTTGGCAATAATAGATTGAGAACTGAGACTGCTGCCCTGGTTGCAATTGTTCAACTAAATTCACTGAATCAATGAAACTAAAAATCTTTCTTCTCTCTTTGGTTATTGGTGGAATTTCATTCGCCGCGTTTGCTCCCGCTCCAACTATTCAATTGGCATTAATGAAATACAGTGGTGGTGGGGATTGGTACAATGATGTCCATTCACTTCGGAATCTTGCACGGTTCTGCAATCAGAACATTGGTACAAATCTCAATGAAGAATATGCAACAGTTGAACCCGGAAGTCCTGATATTTTTAATTATCCGTTTGTTTACATGACCGGGCACGGCAATGTTGTTTTCAGTTTAGAAGATGCACAAAACCTTCGCACTTACCTCTCAGGTGGTGGATTCCTTTTTATCAATGATGATTTTGGAATAGATCCATTTATCAGAAAGGAAATGAAAAAAGTTTTTCCAGAATTAGATTTTGTAGAACTACCTTTTTCTCATTCAATTTATCATCAGAAATATAATTTCCCGAACGGCTTGCCGAAAGTTCACGAACACGATGAAAAAATTCCGCAAGGTTTCGGTTTAATTTACGAAGGCCGTTTGGTTGCCTTTTACAATTTCGAATGCGACCTTGGCGATGGCTGGGACGATGTACACAACGACACAGCTGAACTTCGCACCAAAGCATTACAAATGGGCTCGAATGTTATTCAGTTTGTATTTGGAATTAATGGATAGAAGAAAGCCTCTTTAAAATATTCTTTACGACTAAAGGTCCTTCATAAATCAATCCTGTATAAAGTTGAATCAAATCTGCACCGGCATCCAGCATTCTAATTGCATCGTCAGGTGTATGAATGCCTCCAACTCCCATAATTGCTAGTTCCCCCCCTGTATGTTTCGCAATGTGTTGAATAATTTCTATCGATTTTTTTTGCAATGGCTTTCCGCTCAAACCGCCGGAACCAATTGAATTTAATTTTTCAGATGAAGTTTTTAATCCATCTCGTGAAATGGTTGTGTTTGTTGCAACAATCCCCATCAGTTTATTGTCAATACAAATCCTGATTATCAAATCAATTTGCTCGAAACTTAAATCCGGAGCAATTTTTAAAAGTAATGGTTTAGCTTTCTCCTTTTGTGAATTTCTTTTCTGAATTTCTGATAAAATTTCTCTCAATGGTTTTTCTTCCTGCAACTCACGAAGGTTTGGGGTGTTTGGAGAACTCACATTCACAACAAAATAATCAACTGCATCAAACAACTTTTCAAATCCGATGATGTAATCATTAACGGCCTTTTCATTCGGAGTGATTTTGTTTTTTCCAATGTTACCCCCTATTATCATTCTTCCTCCATTGTTGGTGTTTTCGCCAAGAATTTTTCTCGCAGCAAGAATCCTTGCACCTGCTACCTCAACACCATAATTATTAAATCCCATTCTGTTAATGAGCGCTTCGTCAAAAGGCAATCGAAATAATCTTGGTTCTACGTTTCCTGGTTGTGGTAATGGAGTTACAGTTCCTATTTCAACAAAACCAAAGCCAAGCGCCTGCATTTCTCTTAGGTAAAATCCATTTTTATCAAAACCAGCAGCAAGACCGACCTGGTTCGGAAATTTTAATCCCATTACTTCCTTCTCCAATGAAGAGTTATGATAAGAACACAATTTTTCTAATGACCATCTAACAGGTGACTTTCTCATCATCACGGTAGTTAAGTGATGTGCATTTTCAGCAGAGAGGTTAAAAAGCAGGGGTTTAATAAATGTTTTGTAAATCATAATTATTGGCTCACAAAATAATTACTTTGCGGATATGGATTTAAATATTCCACTTGCAGAAAGGGTTCGTCCGCAGACATGGACCGAATTGGTTGGTCAAAAACATCTTGTTGGTGAAGGAAACGCATTACGAACTCTCATTGAAAAAGGAGTAATACCCTCTATGATTTTTTGGGGGCCACCAGGCGTGGGTAAAACCACTCTTGCACAAATGATAGCCGAACAAACATCATTTCCATTTTTTTCATTGAGTGCCATTAACTCTGGAGTAAAAGATATTCGTGAAGTAATTGAACAGGCAAAGCAAAAAGGAAAAGCAATTTTATTCATTGATGAAATTCATCGTTTCAGTAAATCACAACAAGATTCGCTACTTGGTGCAGTCGAAAAAGGAATCATCACTTTAATTGGTGCCACTACTGAAAATCCTTCGTTCGAAGTTATCTCGGCATTGCTATCACGTTGTCAAGTTTTTATATTGAAACCATTAGAGAAGCAAGATCTGTTAAACCTGCTTGCCTATGCAATAAAAAAAGATGAATGGCTAAAAGAAAAAAAAATATCCATCAAAGAAGAGGAAGCACTTTTAAGACTTTCAGGAGGTGATGCAAGAAAATTATTAAATCTTTTTGAGTTGGTGATAAATACTTCCGACGAAAAAGAAATCATCATTACAAATGATTCAGTAACAAGATCACTAAATAAGAAAATAGCGCTTTACGACAAGAGCGGTGAACAACACTACGATATTATTTCTGCATTCATCAAATCAATACGTGGTTCTGATCCAAATGCTGCTGTATATTATTTAGCAAGAATGATTGAAGGTGGCGAAGACCCATTGTTCATAGCACGACGAATGTTGATTCTCGCAAGTGAAGACATTGGCAATGCAAATCCAACTGCACTGGTGTTGGCGAACTCCTGTTTTCAGGCAGTGAATTCAATCGGTTATCCTGAGTGCAGAATTATTCTTTCACAAACGGTTGTGTATCTCTCTTGCTCACCAAAAAGTAATGCCGCTTACATGGCCATTGAAGATGCAATTTCGTTGATAAGAAAAACAGGTGACCTTTCAGTGCCATTGCATTTACGAAATGCGCCAACCAAACTGATGAGGGAATTGGATTACGGAAAAGATTATGATTACGCACATTCGCATTCAGGTAATTTTGTGACTCTCGAATACCTTCCCGAGCAGATTCATGGAACAAAGTTTTTTGAACCAGGAAATAATGCAAAAGAAAATGAAATGAGAGAATCGTTGAAAAAAAATTGGAAAGAGAAATACGGATACTGAAAAACTAAAAAATGATTGATGAATTTAAACAAAACCTCAAAGAAAATTGGTTAGAGAAAATTGGAGATACTATCTCTTTGTAATAAATATCTTTAACCGCAGATTAATTTCAAATCAAAAATTAAATGTATCCGATCATACCTCAATTAAAATTCACAGACAGCAACAACTTTTTTTTGATGGCAGGCCCCTGTGTAGTTGAAAATGAAGAAATGATTTTTCAAACAGCAACAAAACTGAAAGAAATTTGTGCCCGATTAAAAATCCCATTCATCTTCAAATCATCGTACCGAAAAGCAAATCGTTCATCAGCATCTTCATTCACTGGGATTGGTGATGAAGTCGCATTAAAAATTTTAGGTGATGTTCGCAATCAGCTGCACGTGCCAATCGTTACTGACATACATGAAGCCCATGAAGCTGCTATTGCAGCTGAGTTTGTTGATGTGCTACAAATACCAGCGTTTCTTTGTCGGCAAACAGATTTGATTGTTGCTGCAGCAAAAACCGGAAAGGCGGTTAACATTAAGAAAGGCCAATTTCTTTATGCCGCTTCAATGAAACATGCAATTGATAAATGTACTGAAACAGGTAATAAAAATATTTTTTTAACAGAACGCGGTAACTCTTTTGGCTATTCTGATCTAGTAGTTGACTATCGAAATATTATTGATATGCAAAAACTTAATGTTCCAGTTGTACTCGATTGCACTCATTCGGTTCAGCAACCCAATAATGCAACAGGGGTTACAGGCGGTAAACCGGAGTTCATTGAAACTATTTCGAAAGCTGGAATTGCCGTTGGAGTTGATGGCTTATTTATTGAAACTCATCCGAATCCATCCATTGCAAAATCAGATGGAACCAATATGCTTAATTTAGATTTAATTGAAGCTCTTCTTGAAAAATTATTAAAAATCAGAAAAGCAATTTCATAAAATATTACATGGAGGTAACAGTAAATTCTGTACGACGATTTTGTGCCCGACCATCTTCATTATCATTTGAAGAAATAGGTTTCACTTTCCCATACCCTTTATAAGTCAATCGTGCAGCAATAATTCCAACTTTCAGCAAGTAATCATTTACTGCTTTAGCACGATTCTCAGAGAGTTTTTGATTTGAATCGTCATTGCCAATATTATCGGTATGTCCGCCAATTTCAATTTTCATTGAAGCATTATCTTTTAATAACTGTGCTAATTTATCTAGCTCAATGGTTGATTCTTTTTTCAAGTCAAAAGAATTTGATTCAAAGAAAATATTTTTAAGCACTACAATCTCCCCTGTTTTAACTGGTTGAAGTTTAATATTTAGTTGAAAAGGTTTAGACTGGTTATGATCTGCTAATGAAAAATTTTCGGAGTGAAATAGAAACCCCCCCTTAGAAACATTCAAAGCATAGTTTTTTCCTGATGGGATTGATATTAAATATTCACCTGTTGAAGCATCAGAAATAAAACTATTTATGAGATTTCCAGTTTCCAAATTTATCAATTGAACATCTGCACTCAAAAATTCACCTGAAAAAATATTGGTAATAATTCCGTTCAAATAAGTAACCGGGATGGGTCTGGCTCCTTCTGGCAAATCGAAATAAAACAAATCAAGATCTCCTTTTTCTTTTCCTTTTTCACTACTATAATAAACATGCTTTCCATCTAAACTTACGGTAAAACTATTTTCTTCATTCTTTGTATTGATAGGATAACCAAGATTTATTGGGTTGGTCCATTTTATTAAAGAATCTTTTCTGGAATAAAAAATATCAGCACTTCCCATTCCGGGATGACCAAAACTGCTGAAGTAAAGTGTTTGTCCATCGGAATGAATAAAAGGAGTTTGCTCTTCGTATTTTGTATTAATGGTTGAACCCAAATTTATTGGAAAATTCCAATGCCCTTTTAAATTTTTAGTAGTCATCCATATATCACTTCCACCATATCCACCAGGGCGCGTACTTACGAAATACAAGGTCTTTCCATCAGCAGAAATAGTTGGCTGCGTTTCCCATGCAACAGAATTGATGGTCGCACCAAGGTTTACAGGCAACAACCACTTTCCATTTTTTCTTTGTGAATAATAAATATCTACACTGCCAAAACCTCCCTTTCGATCTGACGCAAAGTACATTTCATTACCCTTATTAGTAATTGACATTGCTCCGTCCTGATAAAGCGAATTCAAACCATCACCCATATTTCGAGCTTTTGTCCAATGATCTTTTACGAAATATGAAATATAAAAATCTTCATTCCAATCTTTTCCATAAGGATCTCTTCGCATAAACACCAAAGTGTTTTCATCAGCTGTTAACGAAGGAAACAAATCAAGATATTTAGAATTAATACTATCCCCTAAATTTATTGGGTTGAATGGAACTGGATTTTTAACTGCTTCCATTGCAAATTTTGCATTAGCAAGAATATGGTTTGAATTCATAATCCATTCTAGTGGAAGATTAGTAAATGATAAATATTTGTTTAATGCCCCTATTGTATTTTTATAATCATCCAGATTCCAAAAACTCTCAGCTACAAAATAATAGGAACTAGATCTGGCATCAGGTTTTAATGCAAATGAAGTTTCAAATGCAGTTATCGCTTTTTCATATTGATGTGTTTCATTATACAATTCTCCCAACATTAACCACGCATCAATAAACATTGGGTCCTCGGCAACTGATTGTTCAAATGGTTTTATAGCCTCAACATCTTTTTGAGCGTCTAATAAATCTTTCCCCTCATAATAATATTTCAGTGCTCTTTTAGAAGCATTCAACAAGTTGTGACAATTCTGTGCGCTACACTTCGACGAACTCAGTGTGACAAAAAATATAGAAAGTGAAAAAGTAAAAACTAAAAGGATTATTGAATTCTTCATCATTCTATATTCATATATTTATGAATCTGTAACGAAATTTCCCAGTTAGGATTGTGTTTAACAAAATCAATTATCAATGGTGTCATTTTCTCAGCATTACTCCACTCCGGTTGAAGATAGAGTTTACAACTAGGTAAAACCATGCGAGCATTCTTTATTGCAAATTCAAAATCACTTTGATTGAAAACAATAACCTTCAATTCATTTGCCAGATTATATATTTCAGGTAGCGGGGCTTTAAATTTTTTAGGCGAAAAACAAATCCAATCCCACTCACCCGTGAGCGGATGAGTTCCAGAAGTTTCCAGATTTATTTTTTTTCCTAAAGATTTTAATTGAGCTGTAATTAATCTTAAATCATGCATCAATGGTTCACCGCCGGTAATAATCACTAACTCCGATGGAAACTTATTGGCAGATGAAACAATTTCTTCAACGGAATATCTTTTATGTGCATCTGCATCCCAACTATCTTTCACATCACACCATACACATCCAACATCACAGCCACCCAATCGAATAAATACAGCAGCGCTTCCTTGAAAAAACCCTTCCCCCTGAATGGAATAGAATTGTTCCATAACAGGAAGCCATTGAGATTTTTGCAGCGTGCTATTCATCATTATTTTTTCTTGAAATTAACTCTAAAATCTAATTTAAAATTTCAGAATCTTCAGCTTCCTGCTCTCATTTTGCAAGCATTCATGGTGTTCATCATCAATGAAGCAATGGTCATTAATCCTACTCCGCCCGGAACTGGAGTAATGTAACTGCACTTCGGTGCCACTTCATTGAAAGCAACATCACCAACAATTCGATATCCAGATTTTTTTGTTGAATCAGGCAATCGAGTGATTCCAACATCAATAACTATTGCGCCATCTTTTACCATATCGGCTTTAACAAATTCAGCTTTACCGAGCGCCGCAATTAATATATCAGCTTGCAAAGTCATTGCCTTTAAATCCTTTGTCCGGCTATGACAAATTGTAACGGTTGCATTTCCGGGTTGGGTATTTTGCGCCATCAACAGGCTTATTGGTTTTCCGACAATGTCACTTCTTCCAATAACCACACAATGCATTCCTGCTGTATTGATTTTATATCGTTGTAACATTAACCATATACCATAAGGAGTAGCTGCCACATGGGCTGGCAACCCTTTCACCATTCGGCCAATATTCACCGGATGAAAACCATCCACATCTTTAACAGGTGAAATGGCTTCAGTTATTTTCTCTACATCAATTTGTTTGGGAACCGGAAGCTGAACCAATATTCCATCCACATCATTGTCATCATTTAATCGCTGAACTTCTTTTAATAAAATTTCTTCACTCACTGAATCATCAAAACGAATAAGTGTTGATTTAAATCCGATTTTTTCGCAGTGACGAACTTTACTTGCCACATAAGTTTCAGAACCACCATCATGTCCCACTAAAACTGCTGCCAGATGAGGAATTTTTTTTTTTGCAGCAATTCTCTCCAAAACTTCCAAGCGAAGTTCTTCTTGTATTTGTTCTGATATTTTTCTTCCGTCGAGTAGTTCCATTGTCGAATTATTAAATCAATCATCAATTTTTAAAACTGCAAGGAAAGCAGACTGAGGAATCTCAACATTACCAACTTGCTTCATTCTCTTCTTTCCTTCCTTTTGTTTTTCCAATAACTTTCTCTTTCTCGAAATATCACCTCCATAACATTTTGCTGTTACATCTTTTCGCAAAGCACTGATGGTTTCTCTTGCAACAATTTTTTGTCCGATTGCTGCTTGTATAGCAATTACAAATTGCTGACGAGGTAATAGTTCTTTCAGCTTCACACAAATTTTTCGTCCGAATTCTTCAGCACGCACACGATGTATCAATGCAGACAGTGCATCTACATTTTCGCCATTCAGTTTAATATCTAGTTTCACTAAATCACTTTCGCGGAAATCTAAAGGATGATAATCGAAACTTGCATAACCCCGTGTAATAGATTTTAGTTTATCATAAAAGTCAAAAACAATTTCGGTGAGAGGCAATTCAAATGCTAACTCAACACGCGAAGGAGTGAGATAGGTTTGTCCTTTAAAAATTCCACGCTTGTAAATACACAAGTTGATGATAGCCCCAATGTATTCAGGCTTACAAATAGTAGTTGCCTTAATCCATGGTTCTTCCACACGATCAATCATAGTTGGATCAGGAAAATCTGTTGGATTATTTATCATTAATTTTTCACCCCGAGTAGTATATGCGAAGAAACTTACATTCGGAACTGTTGTAATTACATTCATGTTAAACTCTCGATCCAATCGTTCCTGAATAATTTCAAGATGTAGCATTCCCAGAAAGCCACAGCGAAAACCAAACCCAAGTGCAACAGAGGATTCGGGTTCGTAAGTAAGCGAAGCATCATTGAGTTTTAATCTATCAAGCGCATCCCTCATATCTTCATAATCGTCTGTATCAATCGGATAAATTCCAGCGAACACCATTGGCTTCACTTCTTCAAATCCTTTAATAACATCGTCTGTCGGTCTGGCTGAAAGTGTGATGGTATCCCCAACTTTTACTTCTTTCGATTCCTTGATTCCAGTAATCACATATCCAACATCACCTGTTTTTATAATCTCCCGAGGAGAGCGTTCCAACAATAACACTCCAACTTCCTCAGCAATATAATCTTGACCTGTATTGAAGAATTTTATTTTATCTCCTTTTTTTATTTCGCCATTGAACACTCTGAAATAGGCAATGATTCCACGAAAAGAATTAAATACCGAATCAAAAATCAAAGCTTGAAGCGGTGCATCTTCCTTTCCATTTGGTGCCGGAATACGAGCAATAACTGCTCGTAAAATTTCATCAACACCTTTTCCTGTTTTTCCACTTGCAAGCATAATGTCTTCACGCTTACATCCAATCAGGTCAACAATTTGATCCATGGTTTCTTCCACCATGGCGCCATCCATATCAATTTTATTTACAACCGGTATTATTTCAAGATTATTATCAATGGCTAAATAGAGATTAGAAATAGTTTGTGCTTGTATTCCTTGTGAAGCATCTACCAACAATAAAGCACCTTCGCAGGAAGCAATAGCTCGTGATACTTCGTAGCTGAAATCAACATGCCCAGGAGTATCAATCAAGTTCAGAATATAATCTTCACCATCCTGTTTATACTTCATTTGAATGGCATGGCTCTTAATAGTAATTCCTTTTTCTCGCTCTAAATCCATATCGTCGAGCACTTGATTCATCATTTGACGCGCAGTAATTGTTTTGGTTATTTCAAGCAGACGATCGGCGAGCGTACTTTTCCCGTGGTCAATGTGGGCAATAATGCAAAAGTTGCGGATATTTTTCATTAGGTGCGCAAATATATGTTTTGATGTATGAGTTCAATGATGAAAAATTCTTTAGGTAGAAAATATTTTCTTTTAACAAAAAATAAAAAAAGTATACCTATCCTATTTCGGGATAACTATTAGGGTCGCTTTCTCTCATTATTGCATAAACTGCCTCAAATACATCCTCAGCATTTGGTTTGCAGAAATAATTTCCATCGCTTGCATAAGCACCACGATTATCCTTTGCTGTAATTGTTTTGGGTAAGCTGTCAAGGTATTGCAATGCATTTTGTTCTTCTAAAACTTTCTGCATAAGATAAGCTGATGCACCTCCTGGCACATCTTCATCTAAGAAAATAACGCGATTAGTTTTTTTAATACTCTCAAGAATTCCATGATTTAAATCAAAAGGCAACAAAGTTTGCACATCAACTATCTCTATTGAAACACCAACTGATGCAGCTTTCTCGGCAGCTTCTTCGGCAATACGACAACAAGAACCATAAGTAACAATAGTTAGGTCATCGCCTTCTCGAATCACTTCAGGAATACCTAACGGAACTGTAAACGCACCAATATTTGAAGGTAATTTTTCTTTCAAACGATATCCGTTCAAACATTCAATCACTAATGCTGGTTCATCAGATTGAAGAAGTGTGTTGTAAAATCCTGCGGCTTGAGTCATGTTACGCGGAACACAGAAATTAATTCCACGAATAGAATTCAATATCATTCCTATTGGAGAACCTGTATGCCAAACTCCTTCAAATCTATGTCCACGTGTGCGAATTATGAGTGGCGCTTTTTGTCCGCCAGCAGTTCTATATAATAAAGTTGCTAAATCGTCACTCAATGGTTGCAACGCATATAACAAGTAATCAAGATATTGAATTTCAGCAATGGGGCGAAAGCCACGCATGGCTAGTCCTATTCCTTGCCCAATAATAGTTGCCTCTCGAATACCCGTATCAAAAACACGATGTTCACCATACTTAGTCTGTAATCCTGCAAACCCTTGATTTACATCTCCAATGAGCCCAACATCTTCACCAAAGGCAATTAACTGATTATTGGCTGACAATGCATAATCAAAAAATGCATTTAATACTTCATAACCATTTACAGAAATTGCATTTTCGCTATACTCGGGCTTTACTTCAGCTACTTTTAAGGCTGCATATTTTGATTCACTTGTTAAATGTGAAGTGTATATGCGATTACATCGAATGAGGAAATTATTTTTCCAATCAACCAAAAGTTGTCGTGCAGAAAAATTTTCATTCCTTGTTAGCAATAAAATTTCTCTTGCGGTAATTAATGCATCCTTACGAATGGCATCGGGCAATTGGGTGAGTCCTTCTTTTTTCTGTAAGATGATTTCAGAAAATTCACTTTGCAAAGCAATGGTTTCCAACAAACCTGCTAATTCATCTCGCTCTTCCTTTAATGGCTGTTTGAAATTCTTTAATGCACGAATTGCCGCATCTCGAACCTCCAATTTAGAATCATTTTCTATCCCATCTAATTCATCAGCAGTAGCAATAGCAGTTTTTATAATCCACTCCCGCATTTTTTTATTACAGTCAAAATCTTTTTCCCACTCTAATCTTTCCTTGCTTTTATATCTTTCATGAGACCCTGATGTCGAGTGCCCTTGTGGCTGTGTTAATTCTTTTACATGAATTAGACAGGGAATATGTGTTTCTCTTGTTTTTGTAATTGCCTTGGTATAAGTTTCCATCAAAGCAGGATAATCCCATCCATTGACAGTATAAATATCAATCCCATTCCCGTTTTCATCAGCTTGAAAACCACTTAATATTTCAGAAATATTTTCCTTGGTTGTTTGATATTTCTGAGGAACTGAAATTCCAAAGCCATCATCCCAAACAGAAATAACAAGTGGCACTTTTAAAACGCCTGCTGCGTTAAGCGTTTCCCAAAAATGGCCTTCAGATGTTGAAGAATCTCCTATGGTAGCAAATGTTACTTCATTACCATTAATTGAGAATTGATTATTGGTTTTAAACCCGTCCGACTTCCGATACATTTTTGAAGCGAGCGCCAATCCCAATGCCCTTGGCATTTGAGATGCTGTAGGTGAAGAATCAGCAGAAGTGTTTTTTGTTTTGGTGTGGTCTTTCCATTCTCCTTTTTCATCAATCAATCTTGTAGAAAAATGTGCATTCATCATGCGACCCCCACTGTTTGGCTCATTCTCAATGTTATCATCGGCATACAACTGAGAAAATAAATGTTCAAGCGAGGCAATGCCTGTTGCCAGTACAAAAGTTTGATCTCGATAATAACCGGAACGGAAGTCACCATTCTGAAAAACTTTTGCCATTGCAATTTGAGCCACTTCTTTTCCATCACCAAAAATTCCAAATTTTGCCTTGCCAGTTAATACTTCCTTGCGGCCCAATAAACTAGCTTCGCGACTTAATGATGCGAGCCTATAATCAGCCAAAACTTCTTTTTTAAAATCACCAAACGTTAATATTTTCTCATCCATACCTTGTATTAATTGCTTCTTCATAAGATTTCTAGTAACGCTTCAAAAATAAACAAGAATGACTCCAAACAAATTATTTGATAAAATCGAAAAAAACAATCAAATTAATAGATTCTTTAATATTATTTTAAATATCCATTTATTTTTACTTCATTTGGCATCATCATTGCAAATTAAACAACTAAACTAATTTTAAAACTTCAAGTCATGAAAAGAATTTTCGCCACAATAATTTCCCTTGCCCTCGTAACAAGTGTTTCATTTGCTCAAAAAACTGCAACTCCTGTAACTGGAACTGCAATTCGACCCACTAACGAAACCATCCCAGTTAATGCTCCTGATAATCCCAACGCAGGGGATTTTAAATTTGCTGAAGAGACTTGGGACTTTACCAATATTCCTCAGAACAAACCAATCACTCACGATTTTACTTTTACTAATACAGGAAAAGAACCAATCGTAATTACTAATGTTCAAACTTCTTGCGGTTGCACATCACCAAAATGGCCTAAAGAACCAATTCTTCCTGGTAAATCAGATGTGATTCAGGTAACTTACAATGCAGCTCACGCAGGTAGCTTCAATAAATCAATTACCGTAACTTCAAATGCTAAAGCACCTACAAAAGTGTTATACATTAAAGGAAGTGTTGATGCTGCACCTATTGAACAAACATCTCCAGAGCAACAACCTAATATGATGCAAACTACCCCTAAATAGTTTTTGCAGCACAAATAATTAGTTAAACTCCGATTCTTTCGAATCGGAGTTTTTTATTTTATAGACTAAATACTTATTCACTAATTTTTACAAAATATTTTAGGTTTGCACCATGCCAAACATTTCTAAAAAAGGGCAATTGATGCCCGCCTCACCTATTCGAAGGCTAGTTCCTTTTGCCGAAAAAGCAAAAAAAAAGGGGAAGAAAGTTTATCATTTAAATATTGGCCAGCCTGATATTGAAACGCCAAAAGAAGTTTTTGATGCCATTCGAAGTATTGATTTTAAAGTATTGGAATATAGTCACAGCGAAGGAATAGAATCTTACAGAAAAAATTTAGCAGCGAATTATAAAAACAAGTACAAAATTGATATTGATTATTCGCAGTTAATAATTACAACAGGCGGAAGCGAAGCACTTTCATTTGCCATGATGAGTTGCATGAATCCGAACGATGAGCTAATTGTGCCCGAACCATTTTATGCAAACTACAATGGGTTTGCATGCGCAGCTGATATAAATATTGTTCCAGTACCTTCCCATATTGAAACAGGTTTTGCGCTACCTGCGATTTCTGATTTTGAAAAAAGAATTACTCCACACACCAAGGCAATTCTTATTTGCAATCCGAATAACCCAACTGGCTATTTATACTCGGAACATGAATTAAATGAATTAAAGAACCTAGTAATTAAACACGACTTATTTTTATTTGTTGATGAAGTGTATCGCGATTTTTGTTATGATGGCAAGAAGCATTTTTCAGTCTTGAATTTAGAAGGACTGGAAAAAAATGTGGTGGTAGTTGATTCAGTTTCAAAAAGGTTTAGTATGTGTGGTGCAAGAATTGGCTGTGTTATTACACGAAATGCTGAATTGATGAGTACAATGTTGAAATTTGCACAGGCACGATTATCGCCACCAACGTTCGGTCAAATTGCTTCAGAAGCGGCATTGAAAGTTGCCCATAATTATTTCGATGCAATTAATGTTGAATACATCAGCCGCAGAAATTTATTGGTGGATGGATTGAATAAAATTGAAGGAGTTATTTGTCCGAAACCTGGCGGAGCATTCTATACCATTGCGCGATTACCTATTGATGATTCTGACAACTTCTGTCAATGGTTGTTGGAATCATTTTCTCACAACAATGAAACTGTAATGCTTGCACCTGCAACCGGATTCTATTCAACTGCCGGAAAAGGAAAACAAGAAGTTCGTATTGCTTATGTTCTCAATAAAACTGATTTACAAAATGCAACGGTATGTTTAGCAGAAGCACTGAAAGTTTATCCTGGAAGAACCATTTAAAAAATAAGCTGAAAGCACCCGGATAACATTTAAAATATTTATTACTTAATATAATCACTCAAGTATTCAAACCTTTTAGTTAATTGGCCATTCTTGGTAATGGTGGCTCTTTCAATAATATTACTTTCGCTTCCAATTAATTCTTCTATCACGTATTCAATTAACTTATCACCAAATTCAATAGAAGATTCTCGCGGTAACTCATTCGGAAGATTACTAACAGCCATCACATCAATTCCCTGCGGTTGATAGGGTGCTTCTTCAACTTCTGTATTCGGGTTGTAACCAAACACCGGATTATCAATACTTGTATCACGAATTGTTGAAGGAACCGACCCATTTATATCGCAAGTAATATCTGCAATTACTTTTATTTTAAAATCAGGAGTACGCATGTCAGCTTTGGTAAAAAACCGTGGTGCTTTTGGTGACCAAAAAATAGCATTGATAAATAAATTAGTGACCTTAGTAAAGGGTACAAAAGCCGATTCATACTGATCGGGATGCAAATGAAAATCTTCGCGGTTAAAAGGTTTTCCATCCTTTCGTTCATACAACTGAGAAGTATTTAGCACAACAAATACTGGTTCATCAAAAGTTTTTGTCAGGTAATTCTGTATGCTTACAATTCTGATATTTAATTTCTCTAAAATTTCAAATACGCCTCGTGCCACTCTGCCTGTACCCGTTACGGCAATTTTTATTGGTGGTATTTTAATGTTCTTGTATTGTTCCAACATTTCTACATAATCATTGCATTGATGTGCAGGTTTTAAATCGAAATTTTTATAACGATTACCATAAGTTAAAAAGCCATTGTGCATGCCAACTATTCCTGCAAAAAAACCAAATCCAAGAATACGCTCTCCATTTTCCCAAACAAGACACTCATAATCTATCAGCTGAATATTTTTCGTCAGAATGGTTTTTAATAATTCCTGATTGTGCGATTGCTTTTTTATAGTATGTGAAAAAAATACATATTTTTTTCCAGCAATTAATTGCTCTTTCGGAACTTCTTTAATACCAATCAGCACATCAGCATCTGAAACATCTTCCTGCAAAATAATTCCTTCCTTCGTATATTCTTCATCTTTAAAACAACGAAGCGAGGAAGGTTGAACCACAATTTGCAACTCAGGATATTTATTCAATAACCAAACACATTGCTCAGGTGAAAATGCAACTCGTTTATCAGCAGGAACTTTTTCTTCTCTAATCAGCGCAATTTTCATCCTCTATTTTATTAATCGAGGCAAATGTACTCGGGAATTTTTTTTAGCATGACCCATTAACATATTACACCTATTTTTGTATTCCTAAAATTTGGGGCTGACAGGAATTGACAGCATCGTTCTTTGTATGTAAGCATGTAGAGCATTGTGGGGCAAGCTCTTTAATATCTATCCTTCAACGCCATAATAGGCAACACTTCTTACAGAATGGCTGCTTAGTCGCAGAGCGATCTAAGTGCCTTCAGTTCTTTGCAGATTTTACCTGAGAAGCTGCATTTCGAACTTCGCAAAATCAGGTTGGTTTAACTTTTATCTTTTTAAGTTGAGCGAGACACAATGAAAGATAAGATGATAGTTCGGTTGTTCTGCACCTGCTACCTTCCGAAAACCAAGCAGAAATAAACATGTAGAAGGCATATAATGACATTGTCTGGACCAGGGTTCGAATCCCTGCAGCTCCACCAACAAAGTTTGTAAACCATTGTAAACATTACGTTTGCGATGGTTTTGTTTTTTGAGGGGACAGTAGAGGGGACACTTTTATTTGATTTGCTCTAATATTTATACTTTGTGTAATATTTAACTAAAACTTATCAAATGAAAAAAATAAAAAAAACAACTGAATCGTGGTACGGTGCTATTGAGAAGTTTGGAGAAATTGAGAAAGGAACTTTATACAGAAAACATACTTACAAGTATGATGAGAAAGGAAATAAGATAGAGGAGAACTCGTATAACGCTGATGGAACTTTATCCGGGAAATTGACTTACAAGTATGATGAGAAAGGAAATAAGATAGAGGAGAACCAATATCACGTTGATGGAACTTTACACCATAAAGATACTTACAAGTATGATGAGAAAGGAAATCGGATAGAGGAGAACCATTGTGACCGTGATGGAAATTTAACCAAAATATCTACTTACAAGTATGATGAGAAAGGAAATCTGATAGAGGAGAACTACTATAAGAAAGATGGAACTTTAAACCATAAATGGACTTGGAAGTATGATGAGAAAGGAAATAAGATAGAGGGGATCTGTTATGACGCTGATGGAACTTTATCCGTGAAATGGACTTGGAAGCATGATGAGAAAGGAAATAAGATAGAGGAGAACAAGTATGACCGTGATGGAAATTTATACTATAAATTGACTTACAAGTATGAGTTTGATGCAGTTGGTAATTGGATAAAAAAAACGGAATTTAAAAAAGGCAAACCCTATCAAATATCAGAACGAGAAATTGAATATTACTAATGAACTTTGACAATTATTGAACAGCACAAGCATAATCAAAAAACAATGCAGGGGACAGTCGAGGGGACACTTTTTAGTTTTCTCCTCTTTATTTCACCTTTTTCTACTTTGTTCAAATCTACCTCTGATAACTCAGTTTTCATTAGAGAAAATATAAAATCCGATTAACTAAAATATCAAAGTTTCGAGTCACTGCAGCTCCACTAACAAAGTTTGTAAACCATTGTAAACATTGCGTTTGCGACGGTTTTGTTTTACAGTGTGCCAATATTAATCAACTCAAAATAAGTCCATGAAATTTTCAAGCTTGAATTTATATAATTAAGATGTTGTTAAAATATTTTTGGAAAGAAAATCATTATAGGTTTTCGTAATTCCTTCTGTCAGGCGAATTTTTGATCTCCATCCAAGTGAAGTTAGTTTTGAAATATCCATAAGTTTTCGAGGAGTTCCATCAGGCTTACTTGAATCAAATTTTATTTCACATTTATAAGAAACAACTTCTTGAATAATATTGGCCAAAGCAGCGATTGAAATATCTTCTCCGCAGCCAATATTTATGAATTGCTTTTCGTTGTAATTATTCATTAAAAAATACGCAGCATCTGCTAAGTCATCTACAAATAAAAATTCGCGCATTGGTTTTCCTGAACCCCAAATTTCAACATGCGGTAGTTTGTTGACTTTTGCTTCATGAAATTTCCGGATAAGCGAAGGAAGAACATGAGCATTTTCAGGGTGATAGTTATCATTATAACCATAAAGATTTGTAGGCATTACCGAAATAAAATTGCAACCATATTGATCAAAAAATGATTCGCATAATTTCAACCCGGAAATTTTTGCAATTGCATATGGCTCATTTGTTGGCTCAAGTAAACCAGTTAGCAGTGATTCTTCTTTTAATGGTTGCGGGGCAAATTTTGGATAAATGCATGATGAACCAAAAAACATTAATTTTTTTGCAGCAGATTTATATGCCGAGTAAATTACATTTAATTCAATCTGAAGATTAGCATATATAAAATCAGCCCGATAAAGGTTGTTCGCCATTATTCCCCCCACTTTTGCAGCGCATAGAAAAACATACTCAGGTTGAAATTCTTCAAAGAATAGCTCTACCTCTCGTTGTCTTTTTAAATCAAGTTCAGAAGAAGTTCGAAAAATAATATTTGAATATCCTTCAGCTATTAATTTTCGATGTACAGCAGAACCTACCATGCCATTATGCCCTGCAATAAAAATTTTGGAATTTTTATTCATGTTTCATCAAAACGGTTAATGGTTTCAGGCATACTTTCAGTCAGGTATTTTTTTCGTTTCATTAACTCCAAATCGGCGTAAACCATTTCCTTAATCAAATCTTTAAGGGTATATTTTGGAGTCCATCCTAATTTTTCTTTTGCTTTTGTTGGATCACCTTGAAGCAAATTAACTTCTGTAGGACGAAAATATCTTTTATCAATTGAAATTATTTCGTCACCTATCTTAAGTTTAAAATTTTCGATTTTTGCTTTCTTAATTTTTGATTGATCAATTTTTTCAATAATTCCTTTTTCATTCACTCCTTTTCCTTTAAAATTAATTTGAATTCCAATTTCTTTAAAACTCATTTTTATAAAGTCTCTGACAGAAGCGGTTTTGCCTGTTGCAATCACAAAATCTTCTGGTTTTGATTGCTGCAACATCAAATGCATTGCTACTACATAATCTTTTGCATGACCCCAATCGCGAAGGGCATCTAAATTTCCCATATATAATTTCTTAGTTAATCCAAGGCAAATACTTGCTACTCCAATCGTGATTTTGCGCGTTACAAAAGTTTCACCTCTTAGCGGCGATTCATGATTAAACAAAATTCCATTGCATGCAAACATGCCGTAGGCTTCTCTATAATTAATAGTAATCCAATAAGCATACAATTTAGCAACAGCGTAAGGAGACCTTGGATAAAAGGGGGTTCGTTCGGATTGCGGTGTTTCTTGAACTAACCCATACAATTCAGAAGTTGAGGCCTGATAAATTTTTGTTTTCGCTATTAAATTGCAAATTTTAACGGCCTCTAAAATTCGAAGCATTCCAATTGCATCAGAATTGGCGGTGTATTCGGGAGTTTCAAAACTTACCTGAACATGTGATTGTGCGCCAAGATTATATATTTCATCAGGTTGAACCTCTTGAATAATACGAATTAAGTTTGTTGAATCTGTTAAATCTCCATAATGAAGTTTTATTCGAACATTTTTATCGTGTTGGTCTTGGTATAGATGATCAATTCGATCTGTATTTATTAATGAACTTCGTCTTTTTATTCCATGAACGAAATAACCTAATTTCAATAGATACTCTGCGAGATAAGCACCATCTTGCCCAGTAATGCCTGTTATAAGTGCAACTTTCATTAATTATTTCTTAACTCAACAAAAGTAATATTCGCTAAATGAAATCAAAATGACAGCCCTTTTATATAATACAGAAATTGATTTGTTATCTTTTGAATCGAATACTAAATGAATTTGAACTTTTATTCTATTGAAAGCCCTGCAATTTTTTATTTTTACCGAACATATAAAAATCAGCTTTATGTTTTCAGGTTCGGTGATTTTGTTTGACCATGCAGAAAGAAATAATTTGTTGCCTTTCACTTTTACAAAAACAGTGAGTGATATACGAATTGGCATTCTAACTATTCGTGAAAAATGGGAGAAAAGATTGCAAACAAAAACATCTTCATTAACTCAGGATTATTTACAGAAAAAGTTTCCACTTGAAATTGCAGCTGATAATTTATTTATATGCGGAGCTTTAATTCCTTCTGAGGCAGAATTAAAAATTATTTCATCCTTACAGAAAGGCGAAGCCATATCATGTGAGGGAAAATTAATTGCATTACGATTGGATGCAATGGATGCAGAGAAATATTCAAATAGAGAAAGTCTTCCTAATCTCAAAATAAAAGAAGTTTCATTATCGAGAAGAATTCTAACTCAGAAATGGCAAATATTTAGGTGGAATGATTGGGCAATTGAAGAAGATTTTCAACTGTTGACTGCTAGAAGAAAATCTGCAAAACCATCATCAACCAATAAAATAATTGCTCCCGATAATTTCTTTATGGAAGAAGGAGCAAAAATGGAATGTGCGATTATTAATGCCTCACAAGGAAAAATTTATTTAGGGAAAAATTCAGAAGTAATGGAAGGTGCAACCATTCGCGGTGCTTTTGCTTTGTGCGATAACAGTGAAGTGAAAATGCAATCAAAAATTTATGGGGCTACCACAATAGGTCCATATTGCAAAGTTGGGGGCGAAATAACAAACTCAGTAATTTTCGGTTACAGCAATAAAGCACACGATGGATATTTAGGAAATTCTGTTATTGGCGAATGGTGCAATCTCGGAGCTGATACCAACACCAGTAATTTAAAAAATGATTACAGTGAAGTGAAGCAATGGAATTATGCATCTCAAAGTTTTGAAAATACCAATCAACAATTTTGCGGTATGATGATGGGCGATCACAGCAAGTGCGGCATCAATACCATGTTCAACACAGGAACCGTTGTGGGTATCAGCGTAAATATTTTTGGTGATGGATTTCCAAGACAGATAATTCAGTCATTCACCTGGGGTGGCGCAAGTGGTTTTACCGACTATCAACTTAACAAGGCATTGAAAGTTGCTAAACTAGTTATGCAACGAAGAAACATTGAATTAACTGCCTCTGACATTGAAATACTCACACACATTTACAATTTAACAGACCGATAAGCTAAATGAGAAAAAAAATAATTGCAGGAAATTGGAAGATGCATAAAACTTATAAAGAGGGGATTGCCTTAGTAGAAGATTGCATAAAATTAGCTGAAAAAGAAAAAATAAAAGAGGTGGAAATTATTTTTTGTACCCCGTTTATTCATCTTCGGAAAATATCAAAACTAACCGACAACATTAAACACATAAACACCGGAGCACAAAATTGCCATTGGGAAGAACAAGGCGCTTTCACAGGAGAAATTTCGTGTAGTATGATTAAAAGTTGTGGTGCAGCATATGTGATTCTTGGTCACTCAGAGCGCCGGCAATATTTTAATGAAACACATGAACAATTAACAAAAAAAGTGACCGCGGCATTAAAGCATGATCTCACTCCTATCTTTTGTTGTGGTGAACCGTTAGAAATCAGAGAAGCAAACACACACATTGAATTAATAGGAAAGCAAATTCGTGAAAGTTTATTTCATTTAGATAAAGAAATGATTACAAAAGTTGTAATTGCTTACGAACCTGTGTGGGCAATTGGAACTGGCAAAACAGCAACTACCGAACAGGCACAAGAAATGCATGCCTTCATTCGTAAAACACTGGCTCATCATTATGATTTTGAAACTGCAGAAAGCATTTCAATACTTTATGGTGGAAGTTGCAAACCTTCAAACGCAAAAGAATTGTTTTCTCAACCCGATGTAGATGGTGGTTTAATTGGAGGCGCTGCTTTACAAGTAGAAGATTTTATTGCCCTTGCAAACAGCTTTTAATCAGAATGATTTTTTCATCGTTCAAATTCAGTTGCACACCTGAACAATCAGAAATACTGATTGCTATCTTATCAGGAAATAATTTTGAAGGATTTCTGGAAGATGAAAATTACTTAACAGCTTATGTTCCGTCAGAAGAAAAAATAACTGATGAATTAATGGAACAAATTAAATCACTCGGAATTAATTTTCCGTTGCCTGAAATTATTCCTGAAAAAAATTGGAATGAAGAATGGGAAAGTAAAATCACACCAATAGAAATTGATGGTCAGGTTTTAATTCGAACAGAATTTCATGCTGTTGAAAAAAAATTTCCTTATGAAATAATTATTCAACCGAAAATGTCGTTTGGTACAGGCCATCATGCCACCACACACATGATGATTGAATTGATGCTAGAAAATAAGAATGATTTTATAAACACTACTGTTTTTGATTTCGGTGCGGGTACCGGAATACTTTCCATCATGGCTGAACAACTAGGCGCGAAAGAAATTCTCTCCATTGATAATGAAGAATGGGCATACAAAAACATGATTGAAAATTTTGCCCGAAACAATTCTAATCACTGCATGCCACAACTCTCGAACCAGCCACTAATGTCAGAAAATAAGTTTGACATCATTATTGCTAACATCAACCGAAATGTAATTCTTGAATTTCTTTCCTCACTTTCACATAGTCTAAAACCTAATGGCCTTCTTTTTTGCAGTGGCTTTCTTCCCGAAGATGAAAAGGTGATAAAGGAATCAGCAGAAAATATAACTTTGAATTTCATTGACAGAAAATTACGCAACAATTGGGTTGCCTTAATATTTAAAAAAAATACTTCTAATACATGAAATTATTTTTTCGAGTTTTCGGCATCTTACTTTTTTTAACATCAATTGCCTCAGCTCAATCCGATAAAGCATTTGAAGCTTCCAACTTCCAAAAGGAGTTAATGAATTTATTAAATAATACCAAGCAACCTGATTGCGAAGAAGCCGCGAAAGCTTTTGAAAACTACTGGCTAAAACTTAATGGGTCACAACAAAATAGCATGATTGAAATTGCTAATCTCATGCGAACAAGAAGAATGCTTGTGCTACCCTACTTCCGCGATTTTGTTTTAGCTGTAAATGCTTATGCCAGTGGTAAAATTTCATCTAACACCTTTGATCAGTGGAGTGGCACCCTAAAACAACTCATTTCCAATTTACCAAAAGGAAACAACAAAGCATTTCAAGAATACATTGATTTTAGCAAGGCGATTTTTAACGAAAATGCATTGAACATCGCTCCGGGCCGAACATGGAAAATAACCACAACAGAATTTACATTAGACTATATTGATAATATTCCTGTGGCAATTATCAGTTCTACGGATCTACTTGGTATTACAAATGGCGACACCATAATTATACATAATACCTCTGGAAAATTTTATCCGATTAATAAAATGTGGATAGGAATAAAAGGGATGGTAGATTGGTCAAGGGCAGGACTTGATGGCTCACAAGTTCATGCAAGATTTGATGCCTTTAAAATTGACCTTAATAAAAATGAGTACACTGTCGACTCAGCTTACATGACTTATGAACCATTTTTAAACCAAGAATTAAAAGGAGAATTTCAAGATAAACTTTTAGCAAATAACACGACGGAAAACAGTAGCTACCCCCGATTTATTTCTTACGATCATACTGTTCTAATAGATAACATTGCTGACAATGCCGCTATGCGTGGAGCAATTTCTATTCAAGGTAGTAAACTAAGTTGCAGTGGAGGAAAAGATTTTAGAGCCATGCTCGAATTAAAAAGATACGACGGGGAGTTAGGTGTAAGAGCTTTTGCAAACATATTTGCAATAAAAAAATTTGAAGACATATACGCACCCAAAGCTGAAATAAAAATTTACATAGGAAAGGATTCAATTTATCATACTGGTGCTACACTAAAATATCGTGTAAGCACTAAGCAATTAATATTAGAGAGAGGAAAAGATGGAATTGCACGCTCGCCTTTTTTCGACTCCTACCATCAAAATGAAATTTATGTAGATGCAATCTATTGGAGACTAGATGAGCCAATAATTAAAATGAGTGAAATTTCGGGTTCAGCTGCGGGAGAATCAAATTTTGAATCTATTAATTATTTTGAAAAAGGAAGGTTGGACAAGTACCAAAACATTTCTGATTTTAATATTATTAATCTTATAAAAAAATATTGTGAGAAGAATCAAACTAAAGAAATTTATACCGATGAATTAGCAAAATTTATTTCCCCTACATATAATGCAGAAACAATAAGAAGAACTCTATACAAATTGGTGGAAGATGGCTTTATTTATTATGATGAATCAAAAGAGTTAGTTTCTGCTCGTCAAAAAATAATAAACTATGTTTTAGCAGATCAAAAAAAAATGGATTACGATAATATAAAGATGACTTCCAACCCTCGAGGCACTACCAATGCCCAAATGGATTTAGGCAGTTACAACCTTAATATTAAAGGTGTTAAAAGTGTACTAATCAGTGATTCAAATTTTGTAGTCATTTTTCCTCGCTGCGATAGTTTAATAGAAAAGAAAAATAGAGATATAGATTTTGACGGAAAATTATTTGCTGGAAGAATTGATATGTATGGAACTGGATTCAGTTTGCAATATGATGACTGGAAACTAAAATTAACAAGTGTCGATAGCATGCTGATTAATTTACCTAATGGACAATATGATAAAAGTGGTGGGTTGATTCTTGTTCCAATCCACAGCTTTATTGAAAAGTTAACTGGTGAATTACAAATTGATAGCAAGTTTAACAGAAGTGGTAAGATCAGAACTTGGTCAATGCCTGCATTAAAATCAACGGCTAACTCTTATGTTTTTTATGAACGACCATCAGCCCAGAAAAATATTTATGAGAAGAATAAATTCTTCTATGAATTAGACCCTTTTGGTTTTGACAGCTTAAACGCATTCATCGCTTCCCGTGTTGAATTTAAAGGCAAATTAGTTTCCGCTGGAATTTTCCCAGATATCATTCAACCCATTGGAATTCAAAAAGATTTATCACTTGGCTTCATTACCAAACGAACAGCCCTACCAATGTATGGAGGTAAAGGAATTTACTCCAACACCATTACATTAGATAATCGTGGACTACTGGGTAAGGGAACCATCAACTTCCTTCCATCTATTACACAAAGTGATAAAATTATTTTTTATCCTGATTCAACTAAAGCAGTTGCAAATTTATTTGACATGAAAGCAACTACTTACGGAGGTGTTGATTTCCCAACTGTAGAAGGACGCGATGTAAATGTTTTATGGAAACCATATGCTGATAGTATGATGGTAAAAGTTGATTCTATTCCCTTTAAAATGTTTGGGAAAGAAACCAATATGAAAGGAACCCTTGTACTAACTTCATTTGGATTGAAGGGCAGTGGCAACGTTGATTGGGCTGATGCGACATTGAAATCAGGCGATATCAGTTTTGGCAAAAATAAAATGTCGGCCGATACATCAGATTTTTTCATCAAATCAATTGATCCAAATAAATTTGCATTAAGTACAAAAAATGTAACCTCCAATATTGATTTTGATAAACAAGTAGGCGATTTTAAATCGAATACGGATGATATAGCCACTGAACTTCCATATAATCAATATCGCACTTCTATGAATGAATTTAAGTGGGATATGGCGAAAAAGAATTTAAAATTTATTGCCCCAGAAGGAACTGAAGCTTTATTTACAAGTATGCATCCTAAACAAGACTCATTATCTTTTATAGGAAAGTCAGCAAATTATTCTTTAACAGATTTTATCTTAAAAGTAAATGATGTTCCATTCATTAGTGTGGTAGATGCAAAAATTTATCCTGATAGCGGAAAAGTAATTATTGAGCCCAATGCCATTATGCGAACACTTGTTAAAGCCAAAATCATTACTGATACGATAAATGAATATCATAATTTCTTTAATGTGTCTGCAAATGTATTCGGTAAGCAGAGTTATAAAGCAAGTGGCGATTATTTTTTTATTGGAAAAAATGGAGGTAAGCAAAAAATAAATTTTACCGACATAGGTGTTTACAAAGACAGTACAAAAAA
Source organism: Chitinophaga pinensis (assembly GCA_945892775.1). Taxonomy (GTDB): domain Bacteria; phylum Bacteroidota; class Bacteroidia; order Chitinophagales; family UBA10324; genus UBA10324. Next base: position 52,641 of record CAMDDP010000001.1, on the reverse strand, counting down.
TTTACGCACTTATGCAAAAACTGTAATTGACACCTCTCAGAAATTTCAATTGATTCCTAAAATTTATTATCGAGGTTTAATAAGTATTAAATCTACAGAAGAACAACTCAATTTTATCGGCTATGCAAAACTTCAGTTAAATAATCCAAATGTTAAAGCTGAATGGTTCAGTATAAATAACAACTTCACCATTGATTCATCTTTAATCTATTATAAAGATCCAGAAGACCTCAATCATAAACCAGCTACTGTTGGAATTGTTTTTGGTGCCGATTCCTCAGATTTATACACTTCACTTTTCCAGGCAAAAAAAACAAGTAAGGATCGAAATCTTTTTCTTGCTAATGGAATTGTTTATTACGATGAAAAAACAAAAGAATTTATTGCGGGAAGTGCCGATAAAATATTAAATGAAACAACTCGCGGTAATATGATTAAGTACAATGATGCAACTGCAAAAGTTTACGCTGAAGGGAAAATGGATATGGGTTTGAATTTTGGAATGGTGGACGTACAGGCAGGCGGATATATCAATACTGATTTAATTAAGAACGAATATAAATTCACTTTACTAGCAGGAATTCAATTTATTATAAAAGATAATTTACTTGAAATGATGGGCAAAACTGTTTTGGCCAATAATTTCAGCCAGGAAGATGTTGACTACTTCAGCGATGACTTTACCAAAAATATTCCGGAATTCATTAATCCTAAAAACGATAAAGAGTTTAACGAACAAATGAATAAAGATGGAACATTTAAAAAACCAGAAGATTTTAATTACACTATTTTCCTTACTGATCTTCACTTGGTTTGGGACAAAGAAACTAAATCTTTTTACTCTAAGGGGCCAATCGGAATTTCCTACATAGGTCCATCTGCAATTAACCGTATTTTACAAGGTGCTTATTTAGAAATTGGCTATAAAAAAAGTGGCGATTATATGAATCTCTATATCCCTGGCGACGACGATAAATACTTTTACTTTTTCTATCAAAATAACAACATGCAAATTTTAAGCGGCGATAGAACCTGGATGGTAGAACTTAATGCTATTGATCCTGAAAAACGAAGAACAAAAACAGATGATGGAAAAATATACCAATATACCGTTGCTAGTGAAAATAAGAAAAACACTTTCTTAGCGCGGATGCAGTTTATCGAAACTGGAAAAAAAGATTTTAATCCGAATAAATAATATTTGATTTAAATTAATTAATTATTTTTTCCACTTCAACCACTTCTGACTATTGCGCATATTTTCAACAATGCTAATATTAAATCCTAAAGAAAATTTCATAAGTGATTGGATTCTTTTGTTTTCATAGGTATTCAAATTGTAATAATTTTCAATATCAATCAGTGGCAAAGTATATCCAGTTTGCATAAAAACCCTGAACCCCTTGCTTCCAATCCTAAGCGTAAGGGTTGGTTCAGTTGTTAAAAAATAAAATGATTTTTGATTGTATAAAAATGAAGTAGCATGAATTCCAAACAGGTTCAGATAAGTAGCACGCAAATCAAACGAGACATCATAATATTTATCGGTAAAATAAATACCTGGTTGCACATATAAATTGTGATAAGTGCAGTCCAATTTTATATGTTGAGCATCGGGTTGCGAAAAATAATTATCCGTGTATCCTATTCCGGCTCCTCCGTATTGCTGAATATAAAATCGTTTCATTTTGTCGATGCATTTAAAATACCCACCTCCCCCATCAGCATAATATTGATTGTGTCGGCCTAATCCTAAACTATTAGTTGCCTGGTATTCAGAATTTTTTGAATGCACCATAACACTTCCAGTCACACCCACTTTTCTATTAATTGAATAAGCACCTTGCAAATTCAACACACCACATCCAGCTAAGCCTAAACCGCCAGAACCTCTGAATTGATGGCGCAAATTTAGGTTGGGCGCATTTATTGAATTCGGTTTGTATACAGTAATACATCCCGTTTGCATGAAAAATAAAATACCAAAAAGAAAAATAATTGTAATTCTCATTGAGAAACTGATGTGAAAATACCTTTAAAAATTATTTTTATACAATTCATTTGACTAAAATATTATTTTTCGAGCGTTAATTTTACAAAAAATAAAATTCTTGTTGACCTTTTCTATCCTTTTTGCTTTCTTAATGGCTTATCTTATTGGTGCCATTCCTTTTTCAGTTTTAATCGGAAAAATATTTTATGACAAAGATGTGCGCAAATTCGGAAGTGGCAATGCAGGTGCAACTAACACCATGCGGGTTCTTGGCAATCGAGCAGGTTCTATAGTGCTCCTTCTTGACATTGCAAAAGGAATGACTGCCGTAGCACTCACACATTCATTTAGAAATATTTTAATGAGTGAGGAAAAAATTATTTTGTATCAACTCTCTTTAGGCTTATTTGCCGCAATCGGTCACATCTATCCAATTTATTTACGATTTAAAGGTGGCAAGGGAGTAGCCACACTATTCGGAGTAGTAATTGCAGTCTTCCCAATAACTGCATTGTTTTGTATGCTGGTTTTTTTAATTGTATTTTTTATCACACGATATGTTTCATTATCATCAATTGCTGCAAGTATTTTTTTTGCTATCCGTGTATTATTCGTATTGGATTATTATTCCTTATTTATAAATATTTTTTCGTTGCTACTTCCTATTTTAATTATTTATACCCATCGTACAAATATTCGAAGATTAATAAAAGGAAAAGAAAACAAATTTTATTTCGAGAAGAAAGAGGAAGAAAAATTATAATCAACTAATACTATTATCAGACCTTAAAGATGCTTTCTAACAAAGGGTGGTGCTACTCATAACGAAGCGCTTCTATAGGATCTAACTTTGATGCTTTAATCGCGGGATATATTCCTGATACTAATCCAACAATAAAACAAAAAACTATTCCAGTAATAATCCAAACCCAGGGAATAATAAAAGCACCTCCAATCAATAATGACACCCCATTACCCGCAAGCATTCCCAATATAATTCCAAGCAATCCTCCAATTTGACAAATTACAATTGCTTCAACTAAAAACTGAGTGCGTATTGTTTTTCTTGTTGCCCCAAGGGCTTTACTTACCCCTATCTCCCTTGTTCGTTCAGTAACTGAAACCAACATGATATTCATTAACCCTATTGCCGCTCCAAATAAAGTGATCAAACCTATTATTGTAGCAGCTATAGTGACATAACTTACTTGATCAACAACAGTATTTGCAATGGCGTCACTCTTGGTCATTTCAAAATTATTTGATTCACTCAGCTTCAACCCCCTTATACTTCTAAATAGTCCAATTGCTTCATCAATAGAATAATTTAATTGGTCAATATTATCAACAGTTACTGATACACCTACTGAAGCATCATTACCTTTAAAATACCTTATGGCATTTATAATAGGTATGTAAACAGTATTATCACCACTACGAACCATACTGCTTCCCTTTGTTTTCATCACCCCAATAATTCTATATCGCATATTACTAATTGAAACAAATTGATTAATCGGTTGTGATTTACTTTTAAACAACTTAACTAAAACATCTTGCCCAATCACTACTTCATTCGATCCTTCATTTATTTCATTAGGTGTAAAGAATCTACCCTGCGAAATTTCATATCCACTGGCTTCCAAATAATTTTCATCAATTCCCCACACACCAATATTCGGATTTGTTTTTTCAGAATTAAACTTCACTGTCCCAATCATAGTGGCCATGGTTGATATTGATACTTTTGATGGAAAAGTATACCTATCCTTAAACATTTTCGCTTGATCATAAATTATTGGCGGACTTACCTGTTCATCACTTCCACCGCCTCTTCTGCGCATACTTTGGCCACTTTGCTTAATACTGAAAGTGTTTGATCCAAGTGTACTAAAGTTGGAATAAATTGATGCCTTTAGAGAATCAACAGCAGTCAAAATTCCAACCAAAGCCATTATTCCAAAAGCAATTATCAAGCAGGTGAGAATGGTACGGGTGAGATTTGCACGAATGGCGCGCAATGCCTGACGAATATTTTCAGAGAGATTCACTTATATAAATATTAAAAAAATGTTTGAATGTTTTTAGCCATTCATTTTCTAACTTTTTAGAAGTTTGCCTATCTCCTCACTAACAATTTCTGCATTTGGCAACATCGCTTTTTCCAATATCATATTTAATGCAACAGCAGGTAATGGTTTTGCGCCAATTGATTTTAAAGGAGCATCAAGCGATTGAAAACAGAGTTCTGAAATTTTTCCTGAGAGTGCTTGAGCAAAAGAATTTTGCAAAGGCTCTTCAGTAAGAACAATACATTTTCCATGTTTGCGAACAGATGCCATTACTGTTTCCTCATCAAGCGGATTAAGTGTGCGTAGATCAACAATTTCAACTGAACCAGGAAAATTTTTACTTGCATTCTTCGCCCAGTAAACTCCCATACCATAAGTAATGATGCTGAGGGTATTCCCTTTGGCCAATTGTTCCCCGCTTGCATGCTGAACAATATTTGCTTTGCCTAAAGGAAGAACATAATCTTCGGCAGGTTCTATTGTTTTTGCTTCATCAGTACCCGGTACTTTACTCCAGTACAAGCCTTTATGCTCGAATATCACTACTGGATTCGGATCAAGAAAAGCAGCTTTCAACAATCCCTTCATATCAGCTGCATTACTTGGATAGCAAACTTTTATTCCACGAATAGTTAGTATGCTTGATTCAATACATCCACTATGATAAGGGCCGCCGCCGCCATAGGCGCCAATCGGAATTCGTATAACAGCATTTATCGGAAACTTACCCACAGTAAGGTAACAACTCTTTGAAAGTTCAGTCACGAGTTGATTGACAGCAGTCCATATATAATCCGCGAACTGAATTTCTACCAAAGCCTTTACACCCACTGCACTCAATCCTGCTGTTGAGCCAACAATGTATGCTTCTTGAATTGCTGTGTTAAATACTCTGTCGTCGCCATATTTTTCGGCGAGTGTAGCAGCTTCACGAAACACACCACCCAATCTTCTTCCAACATCCTGCCCGAAAAAAATTGCGTCTTCATTCGATTTCAATATTTCATCTACTGCATGCAATGCTGAATCAACCATAACCACCTTTTCTCTTCCTTCCGGTGCTCGATCACCACTTTCTTCTTTCACTGGAGTTTCAGCAAACTCATGCAACATCACACTTTCAGGATCAGGATCAGGTGATACAACAGCACGTTCAAAATCTTTATATACTTTTTCTTTTGCCAGAAATTCAGTTTCATTCAACCATTTTTCATCGACACCTATCTTCAATAAAAGATTTCGCAATTTCGGGAACGGGTCATCCCTCTCATGTTTTTTTAAATCATCTTCAGTACGATACCATTCCTTTCGCACCCCTGAAGTATGATGGCCAAGTAACGGCACTTTAGCATGAACCAATATTGGTTTGCGCTGGATGCGCACATATTCAACTGCATCCTTCATACAATTATAGGCTAGGTCGTACTCGCTTCCATCTACACGAACTCTTTTCAATCCCTTGAAACCCATTGCATACTCATAAGCATCCATTATACGGGTTTCATCAGCTGATGCACTTATTCCCCACTCATTATCTTGTACTAAATAAATTATTGGCAATTGCTTGAGTACCGCAAATTGAAATGCCTCGCTCACTTCTCCTTCCGTAACACTACCATCACCCAAAGAACACAACACGACAGGTGAATTCTTAGTTTTTAATAAATTTCTTGATTCTAAATATTGAATTCCTTGAGCCATACCAGTTGCAGGAATTGCCTGCATACCTGTTGCACTACTTTGATGAGGAATTACAGGGCGATCTTTTCTGCGAGATGATGGGTGTGAATAATAACTTCTTCCTCCAGAAAAAGGATCATCTCTTTTCGCGAGTAACTGTAACATTAATTCATAAGGTTCCCACCCCATTCCAAGTAACATACTTTCATCACGATAATAAGGTGATGCAAAATCACAAGGTTTTAATTGAAAAGCAGTAGCAAGTTGAATGGCTTCATGACCACGCGAAGTACTATGAACATACTTTGCGATAGACCTGTTTTCTTCATAAACGATGGCCATGTATTTTGCACAACACATCAACTCAAATGCCTTGAGGTAATGTGAATCAATATTGATTCCTGATTTTAAATTTTTAGTAGATGGCCCCATTAAAAGTCTTACTTTATCTCAAATTCCAACAAACTATCATTCTCAACAAATGCTTCAATCTTATCTCCAATTTGTACTTGACCAACACCAAAAGGTGTACCAGTAAAAAGCAAATCACCCTTTTGTAAAGTAAAGAATTTTGAAATGTAAGAGATTACTTTTTCAAAAGGAAAAATCAAATCTTTAGTGTTACCATTTTGTTTCATCACTTTATTCTGATACATGCAAAAATAAATATTATTTAATTTTTTAAAATCCGTTAATGGCATCCATTTCCCTATTACTGCAGAATGATCAAATGCCTTGGAGATTTCCCATGGCAACCCTTTTGCTTTCTGCTGGTTTTGTAAATCTCGGGCAGTAAAATCAATTCCCACAGTTATTGAATCAATATAATTGATTGCAAATTTATCAGAAATATTTTTTCCATTCTTTCCAATTTTTAAAACAATTTCTGTTTCATAATGCAGATCTTTCGTAAAATCAGGAAAATAAAATGGTTTATTATTCTGCAACAATGCAGTTTGCGGCTTCATAAAAATAACAGGAGCATCCGGCACTTCATTATTTAATTCCTTAGCATGTTCAGCATAATTTCTTCCGATACAAAATATTTTCATAATCTCATCAATAATTTTATCAGCTAAAAATAATAAAGGATGCGATGTAGCAAAAAATCAGATTTCTATTTCTGTGTATTGTAAATATTCATTGATCGTTCCAACCCAATACCGATAATGCTTTTTATCGCTTCCGCCGAATCTTTAATTTTTTCAGAAAGATATTTGTTTTCGCCATCGGTCCAATCACCTAAAACATAATTAACCTGTGAACCTTTCTTAAATTCACTTCCGATACCAAAACGCACTCGAGGGTAAACAGTAGAATTTAAGTTATGTTGAACACTTGTTAAACCATTGTGTCCTCCATCACTGCCTTTATTACGCAATCTTATTTGCCCAAATGGAATAGCTAAATCATCCAACACAACAATCAATCGTTCAACCGGAATTTGTAATTCATTCATCCAATAACGAATCGCTTTTCCACTTTCATTCATATAAGTAGTCGGTTTAATAATGTGAATGGCTTTTCCCTTCCATTTATAAGAAGTATAAAAAGCCAATCGTTCTAAAACAAAAGAAGCACTTGCTTCTTCAGCAAGTGCTTCCACTATCTTAAACCCAATATTGTGTCTAGTGTTGGTGTATTCGTCACCTATATTTCCGAGACCCGCAATAAGGTACTTCACTTAATTATTATTTCTTTTTTGCAGCAGGTTTAGCAGCAGCAACTGGAGCAACAACTCCGGCAGCTGGAGCAGCAGCAGCAACAGGTACAGGTACAGAAGCAGTTGGTGTTTCTTCCTTAATTGCACGAGGGATTAAAACAGAAACTACAGGAAAATGAGTAGGATTTAAGATTTCCATTCCATCTAATTTCAAATCGCTTACACGAATTGATTTCCCCAATTCAATATCTCCAATATTAATTTGAATTCTTTCCACTAATTTTTCAGGAGTCGTTTTTACTCTCAATTTTTTAATACGCTGAGTTATCTTACCGCCGTCCTTCGCTCCCTTTGGAGTGCCATTTAATTGCAATGGAATCTCAACAATCAATTTTTTGCCGGCAACCAATTCCAGAAAATCAATATGAACGAGTTCATCTGTAACTGGGTTGAACTGTAATTCTTGAATTACACAATTTATTTCTTTATCCCCCAACTTAATAGTTGCAGTTTTAAAGTCAGGCGTATATACCAAATTCTTGAATGATTTTACAGGCGCAGAGAAACTGTAATTTTCTACTCCATTGATATTACAGGGAACTTCTTCGTTCTTCCTCAAATCGTTTGATAATTTTTTTCCTGAACCTGAGCGAAGTGTACCTTCGATAACTATTGCTTTCATTGTTAATTAAATTTACTTAGTTGATGAATAATGAACTGATTGATTTGTGCTCGTGCATGTTACGAATGGCCGAAGCAAATAATGGCGCAACAGAAAGCACTTTTATTTTCGGTGATAGATTACGAAGTGGAATGGTGTTACACACAACCAATTCAGTAAGCTTAGAATTATCAATTTTTTCTACGGCGTTTCCTGAAAGAACAGGATGAGTACACATGGCACGAACACTCTTTGCTCCCTTATCAATTAATAAGGATGCAGCATTGCAAAGTGTGGTTGCAGTATCAATAATATCGTCAACCAAAATCACATTTCTCCCTTTCACATCACCAATTAAAGTCATACCAGCAATTTCGCCTGGACGCTTACGATGTTTATCTACGATTACCATTTCTTTTTCAAAATGCTGAGCCAAAATTCGAGCACGGTTAGTACTTCCAACATCAGGCGAAGCAAAAGTCATATCATGCAAATTCAATTCTTTTAAATATGGAATAAAAATAGTATTGCTTTCTAGATGATCAACAGGAATATCAAAAAAACCTTGAATCTGCGGAGCATGTAAATCCATTGTCATTACTCTATCCGCTCCAGCTGCTGTCAATAAATTAGCCACCATTTTGCTGGCTATCGAAACACGCGGTTTATCCTTTCTATCTTGACGCGCATAACCGAAATAAGGAATTACAGCAGTAATATATTCAGCAGAAGCTCGGCGTGCAGAGTCTATCATCAGCAACAACTCCATGATATTATCAGCAGGAGCAAAAGTACTTTGAACAACAAAAAAATAATCTCCTCGAACACTTTCATTAATTACAGGCTGCATTTCCCCATCATTGAAACGATATAATTTTGCCAATCCTAAATCAACACCATATTCTAATGCAATTTCTTTTGCAAGATATTCTGATGCTGTGCCGGCGAAAATTTTAACTTTTGATTCGATTTCAGATGACATTAGCCAAAAATTTGGGAGGGCAAATATAGAAGAAACTTGTGCTTTAGCAACTTCGTTAAAAAAATAAAGCCCTCGAAAAAAACAAGGGCTTAAATGTTGACCGACTAGGTTTCGAACCTAGACTCTTCTGAACCAAAATCAGACGTGTTGCCAGTTACACCATCGGTCAATAAGGGCGCAAATGTATAAACTCATTTTCTTTATACAATAGCCCAAGTAGATTCGATTAATATAATTTATAAAAAAATAAAAAAAAATTCTGCTTTCTTTGGCAAGACATTTGAAAACACCTTAGTCAAAATAATCATTTTTATGAAAACTCTTAAAACTTTAGCACTTCTATTATTGATTACCCCTTTTATTTCATGCGCACAAATAAAACTTGGAAAAAAAACATTCAATCTTCCTAAAATAAATACAGGAAGTGGAAATTCTTCTGTAAAACCTTCTAACGATGAAATGATAAACGGCTTAAAGGAAGCGTTAAATATTGGGGTATCAAAAGGAGCAGATAATGTTTCAAAAGAAGACGGTTACTTTAAGGATGCTGTTATAAAAGTATTAATGCCCCCAGAAGCAAAAGAAGTGGAAAGCAAACTTCGATCATTAGGCATGGGTAATTTGGTTGACGATGCAATTTTGAGAATGAATCGTGCCGCAGAACAGGCCGGACCAAAAGCAAAACCAATTTTTGTTGATGTCATCAAATCAATGAGCATTGTTGATGCTATTAATATTATAAAAGGCCCACAAGACGGCGCCACCCAATATTTAAAGAAGAGCACTTCTACAAAACTGACTTCTGCTTTTAAGCCAATTATTATGCAGGAACTAGATAAAACTGAAGCCACAAAATACTGGAAGCAGGTATTTGACACCTACAATAAAATTCCTTTTATTACAAAAGTAAATTCCGATTTGCCATCGTATGTAACTCAAAAAGCATTAGATGGTTTGTTTTATATGGTTGCGCAAGAAGAAGCAAAAATAAGAAAAGATCCAATTGGAACTGCAAGCGCCTTAATTCAAAAGATTTTTAGTGGTCTATGGTAATTGCATCCATACTTCCTCCCGAATACCGAATTCGAATTATGAGCACCGATGACTTCGAGGCTATCTCGGCAATTTGCGCACGGGTCTATCCTAACGAAACTCCATACACAAATGAAGAACTTGCGGCTCATCATCGAATTTTTCCGCAAGGACAATTTGTTGCAGAGCACATTCCCACCGGAAAAGTCGCTGGGGTTCATTTCACACTGCAACTTTGCATGCACGATTTTCATATCGACGATTCGTGGGATGTGTTGACTGCGAAAGGTTCATTCAGCGATCATGACCCCAAAGGTCATACGCTCTATGGCGCGGATGTGATGGTCGATCCTGATCATCAGCATCATGGCATTGCACACGGATTGACCGACGCGACGCGCGCGCTTGTGCAAGCGAAGAATCTTTGGCGAATGGTTGGCGGAAGTCGATTGCCTGGATATCACAATCGTCAAAGTCAAATGGATGCGCAGAGCTATGTTGATGATGTCGTGGCTGGAATTTTCACCGACCCTGTGCTGACTGTTCATCTCAAAGATGGATGGCTTGTCATTCGTCCCATTTTTGGCTATTTGCCACATGACGACGAAAGTTCGGGATGGGCCGCCGTCATTCAGTGGGTGAATCCTCTTTGCCCCCCGCCCAAAGAATTCGAACTTCGATGATCGAAACGCGAGAATTCCATCAGCCCACACTTGATTTCCAGCTGGTTTGAGATGGAGAAAGTCCAGCATCAAACGAACTAAATTTTTCCGTCTTCCCAGATGAACGAAGTGCAAAGATCAATAAAGCGAACGGACGAATCATTTGCAAACGCACTCGAAAGAGATTGATTGACTTGCGCGGCATCGCATTGTATTTATATTTTATTCGAGCGGAAAAATATTGTTTATTTCATATAAAAAACCCGATGGAATCAACTTGGTTTTATATATGTCTGGGTTTGAAAGCGTAATATTTTAACAAATAATTAATAAATTTAGAGGCAAAATGTTTTCGCTTTTACTATCTTAAATATATTAATACAATTATATTTGATGTTAAATTGTTTTCCGATGAAAAAAATTCTTACACTTATATCTATTTTAATAATTTTTATCCAATTCAATTCTCAGGCAACCCATATAATGGGCATGGATATTTCATATAAATGTTTAGGAAATAACACCTATCATATTACGTTATCATTTTATAGAGATTGTTCAGGTGCTGCTCAAGCTCCAACTAGTGCAACAATTGATTACGCTTCAGCCTCCTGTGGCCAAACTCTATCCGCAACATTAACTCAAACTGTAAATGGTTTAGAGGTTAGCCCATTATGTCCTGCACAAATTCTGCAAAGCTCTTGCAATGGTGGTGCCTTACCTGGGGTTCAACAATATATTTATGAAGGTGATATTACATTGCCTGTTGCTTGTTCTGACTGGGTAGTTTCTTATGAAAATTGCTGTCGAAATGCAGCAATTACAAACATTGCTGCAGCTTCAGGATATGGAATAAGAATAGAAGCTTCTATTGATAACACCAATAATTTATGCAATAACTCACCCGTATTTACAACATTACCTGTCCCTTATATCTGTGCCAATCAGCCTTTCAATTATAATCATGGTGCATTTGATATTGATGGTGATTCATTGATTTACACCTTAATTAGTCCGATGGATTGGACTGGTGGAGCCCCTATTCCATATGTGGCTCCGTTTAGTTCTACATATCCACTTTCAACAGTAACTGGATCTATATTATTTAGCCCATCAACCGGTCAAATGTCTTTTATACCCAATGCAACTCAAATAACTGTTGTTGCAGTTCGAGTGGATGAATATAGAAATGGAGTTTGGATTGGATCTGTTAATAGAGACATTCAATTAGTGGTTTTAAATTGCAACAATCAGGTGCCAGTGGTGGGCGCTCCAACTAATATTTCAGGTGGTTACGCAACTGGGCCAACCTCATTTGAGGTTTGTCCTGGTCAACCATTAGGATTTCAGTTTTTAGGAACGGATCCTGATTTGGCTCAAATACTTACCATTACAACTAATCTTAATAACGTAATTCCTACTGCAACACTGATTTCAGCAGGAACAAATCCAATCACCTCCATATTTTACTGGCAGCCATCAGGTATGGATACAGGATTTCATTCTTTCACATTGACGATTCAAGATGATGCCTGTCCAATTTTTGGTCAACAGGTTTATTCTTTTCAAATTTATGTTTTATCTGGAACTTCTGCTGGTCCTGATGTGACCATTTGTGGAAACATGCCCGCACAATTACAAGCAACCGGCGGAACATCATTTACCTGGTCACCAACAACGGGTTTAAATAATGCAAACATTGGCAACCCAATTGCAACCCCAACACAAACAACTACCTACCATGTTAGCAGCAATCTAACGGGTGGTTGTAGCAATTTAGACTCCATGGTAGTTTTTGTAGTGCCTGATTTTACTTTTATAGTATCTCCTACTTTAGATACTATTTGTTTAAATCAACAATCACAATTAGGAGTAATCTGTAGTGCAAGTGGGGCTCCATATACATATTCATGGACTCCAACAACAACTTTGCTTGGTGCAAATACTGGAAACCCATCCGCTTCTCCTGCTGTAACAACTACCTACAGTGTATCAATAACTAGTAATGGTGGCTGTACTAAAAATAGTAGTGCAGTTGTTTTTGTTGCCGGCATTGCCCCTCCATTAAATCTTGTTGCTTCGCCTCAAACAATTTGTGTGGGACAAACATCTCAATTAGATATTAATCCTAGCGGTGGTGGAAATTTTTGTACTCCAACTTATTCGATAGCTTGTTCATCTGGTGATTATATAGAAAACTTTTCTTTTAACACTTTAAGTAATAATATCACTGGTTGTTCTGGCAATGCCAATAACTACACCTACTATGTTGGAGCACCAACAACAACCGTAAACCTTGGAGTTACTTATCCAATTTCCATGCAGGCGGGTGCTTCATGGGGACAAGGTTTTGGTGTATGGATTGATTATAATCAGAATGGTTCATTGGTGGATGCAGGAGAATTTGTTTATACCAGCGGATCTTCCGCAACAACAGTCTTTAATGGGAATATTACAATCCCTGTAACTGCTATACCTGGCTGGACTCGTTTAAGAGTTTTATGCCGATACGCTACAGTTCCAGTTGCCACAGATTATTGTGGTGCTGGATTTACTTTTGGAGAATGTGAGGATTATGATATTTATATTGATGGTGGAAACTTAACTTACTTATGGTCCCCAGCTTCTTCACTTAGTAATGCTACTATAAAAAATCCTATTGCCTCGCCTATTCAAACAACAACATATACTCTGACGGTTACAAGTGGCGGGTTTTGTTCAAACACAGATACAGTTATTGTTAATGTTATAACCAACTATCAATGCAATGCAGGAAATGATACTTCAATTTGTCTTGGCGGAGGATCAGCTCAATTAAATGGGTCAAATGCTGTAACCTATTCATGGACATCCATTCCTGCAGGATTTACAAGCAATATCTCCAATCCGATTGTTTCACCTCTGATTAATACCACTTATGTTTTGTATGGATTAAATGCATCTGGTTGTGGTGACTATGATACCGCTATAGTAAATTTTAATCCATTACCAGGATTCAGCGCAGGGGTTGATCAAACAATGTGCTGGTATGATTCAGTTTTAATGGTTCCATCTGGAACATGGGCCTCTTACTTGTGGACTCCAGTTGCAACTTTAAGTAACCCCTTAATTTCTACCCCTGTCGCAACACCAGCAATTACCACTACTTATATATTGACAGTTACTGATGCAAACGGTTGTGCGGCTTTTGATTCTGTTATTATACTAGTCGTTCAACCTTTAAGTCTTGTTGTTTCACCGGATACGATTACTTGCATGGGAGTTGGAGTTGAGGTAAGCGTAGATCAGGGTGTTACTTTTTTATGGGAGCCATCACCAATTAATTCTAATCCAACTTCACAGTACACTACATTGACGCCATCTCTGCCTACTACTTATACAATTACAGTAACTGACACATTCGGATGTTTTAATCGCGACTCAATTGCTGTTAACATTTATGTTCCACCAATAGTAAGTGCGGGAAATGATGTAACAATTACTTCAGGAAGTTCTATTACTTTAGTTGCATGGATGACCGGTGGTGGTGCTTTTGCTTGGCAACCTGCTGATGGTAATGGAAGTAATTCTTCATCCTATACTGTTTCTCCAATTGTTACAACGACTTATTCAGTTTTAGGAACAAGTATTAATGGATGTACAAATTATGATGAAATTGTTGTGACCTTATTATCCCCTTGTCAATCATTATTGATGCCGAATGTTTTTTCGCCTAATACTGATGGAACAAATGATGTGTTATTACCTTATATCGTAGGAATTGAAGTTGTAACAAGATTTGAAATTTATGATCGATGGGGTGAAAGAGTATTCTTTGATGATGATTCAAAGGAAGGATGGGATGGCAAAAAAAACAACAACCAAGACTGTCAGGTAGGTGTTTATATTTATAATATAGTAACTGAGTGCGAAGGCAGTTCAAAAGTGTATAAAGGAAATGTTACACTTATAAAATAATTATAAATTAATTTTTGAAAAGGCTGCTCTGAAATTTCAGAACAGCCTTTTTTTGTTTTAAATATTTTAAAGTTTCAAATCTCTTATTTTATCAAACGGAACTATTCGTGAAAAATTCAAGGTGAAGAAATACCGCTTGTACCATTTATCATATTCAGGAACTGAGAAGGCATTCAGTTTAATATCTGGTGATGAAACCAAAGTGAGATAAACAGTGCAGATATCAGGAATGATTTTTATTCCGATGCCGCCATCGTATTGAAATGATTTGTAAAATGTAGTAGTGAGGGAATTATTAATTGAGTATCCGAAATCTGCAAATGCAAAAACAGGAACAGGAATTAAAAGCGTTGATGTCAGATTTAGTGCAATGGTTGAGACTCCACTTCCACCAATCGGAGATATCAATTGCGCATTAGAAAATTTCATTCCGCCTCTGTTCATCATCATTTGATGAGACAGAAAACCGGTTGATTCAGAGCGAGCCAGAAACACTTCATCAAACCCATAATCGTCAGAACTTTGCGTTGCTGTTAAATGAGGATTGAATCCTTGCACATTAGATAAGTCAGGAGAGTAATCAGCATAAAATCTTATTCCCAATCCATCGTTCTTCTTTTTGTAATTGATTCGGTAATTGAATTCAACATTCATAAGCCAACCTCTTTCAATGAAACTATTGTATCGCAGTGGATTTTCACTTATGTTCTCCACATTGATATAAAAGGCAAAAGGATTTATTGCCTGTTGTTTTTCAAAGGAGAATTTTAGCTGAGTATTGAAATAATGTTCCCATGGAAAGTATCCCCAATCGATATGTGAAAAGACTTCTTTTCTAAGTAAAACACTTCTTAGTGTCAACCATTTTTTCACATTTGATCTTTGTGATTCATTCTTTAAGTGAAAGTCAAATCTGGTTGAATATCTCTCAAAACTGAAAATTGAATCCTGAAACAAATCATAATGGAATGTTGATGCAGTTGCATTAACTGAAATTTTATTAACCTCGCTTTCTTTTGGATAAAAATAGAACTGTAATCTTCCAATGCCTGTCATTTGTTTTGTATTGAATGAATACATGGGCGCTAACTGGTATTGAAAATTTCTGGAAGGAATAAATGAGTTATAAACCGCCAAGCCGGCCATTCCTTGATCATAATTATTCCATCCTGCTATTGGAGAGAAAAATATTTGAGTCCGCTTCGGATTTTCAATGCTGACCACCGGTTGCAGTTTTAATTTTTCCATACGGCGCAGTATGCCATGCATTTTCAACTGATTATTTTTTTGCCGGAATTCCGGAGTTTCATTTTTATAATCAATTGCAAATTCATCATAATCGCCATACGGGAAAAGCACATCCCACTTGCCCATCATTCCACCATACCATTTTGTTAAAACTGGTTTGTTATCTTTAATTGCAGTGATACTATATGGGGCTTTGAGTCCTCCGTTATTCTTAACTTTTACCTTGTAGTAAACCGAAGAAACTATATGTGTGGTGTCTTTTGCATTCAATATTTTAAAATCAAGTATATCAGTTGTATTTAAATACTGCTCGAAAAACCAATCGAAATACATTGGTGATGATTGTTCAAACACTTTCTTCATGTCTTCAGGATAAACATGTTTGAATTTCCACTCATTAAAAAAAGTATGCATGGTTTCATCAAATTTTTTAGAATCCATTACGGAACTGAGATGATTAATCATTATAGGAACTTTACTATAAACAATAGCCCCATAATTCATTTGGGTGTATTGCTCAGAAGGAATATCCGCGGCCTGGTCATCATGGGGGCGAGCAACAACTAAATAAGTAAGTTGCTTCAATCTTAGATTGGTCATTCCTGCAAGACCAAGAAATTTTGGTACAATGGAGTTTCCAGATTTTAAATTTCTATCTGAATATCTCGCTTCATAAAAAGAATTTATTCCTTCATCCATCCACGGATGGTCGCGCTCATTGAAACCAAGAATTCCGTAAAACCAATTGTGACCGACTTCATGCGCAATCACTTCATCCAATGAACTTGCTGAACTTGTACCGCCAATAACTGTAATCATCGGATACTCCATTCCGCCACCCGCAACTAATGCCCCATCAACAGCAGTTGCATGTGGATACGGATAATCGCCTACCCATTTCGAATAATAATAAACTGCAGAATCAACAAACTGAACTGAATTTTTCCAAACTGAAGCGTGGTCTTCAGTAAACAAAACGGTTGTAGCAACTTTTTTTCCTGACTCAAGAGTCACTTCATCTTTCACAATTAAATATCTTTTATCTGCAAACCATGCAAAATCGTGAACATCATCAGCATGATAATGCAGCGTTTTCATTTCAGCTGATGATGGAGGAAATGAAAGTCCTCCGACAAAATCTTTTTCTGCAAATAATATTTGTTCATCAGTCATTTCAATTCCTAATCTTTTTCTGGATGCTGCTTCTTTAATCTTTAACCAATTCTGTTCATCCTCATTGAGCAAAATACCGGTTGCATCCATCACATAATTTTTAGGCAATGTGATAAACACATCAAAATTTCCGAACTCCGAATAAAATTCCCCTTGATCTAAGTATGCAATCGGATGCCATCCTTTTCGGTCATAGACTGCAGGCTTTGGAAACCACTGGCTTATTTGATATTGTTGACCAGCATGCCCTAATCGCGAAAATGTTTTGGGAATTTTTATTCTAAAAGGTGTAGTAATTATAATTTGTTCTCCAGGGTTCAATGGTTTATCAAGCCATATTTTTGCAATGTCAATGTTTGCTGAATCATATTCAAGTTCTACATGTTTGCCATTCACTTCAAAATTTAATGAATCAATAAACCCTCGGTCATCTTCTTTTGAAAAATAAAATTCAACTGACCCACTTTCAACTTTTTGTTTGGCAAATGCAGTATTGTTATTCTTATAGGCATTAGGCCAAAGATGAAACCATATATATTTTAATGTGTCAGGAGAATGATTGATGTAATTAACACTTTCAGTAGCGCGAAGAAAATTATTTACATCATCCAATTTTACTTGAATGTTGTAACTCACTTCTTGTTGCCAATAGTTTTTCAAATTATCCTGCGCAAAACAATTTGATAAATTGAATATTAAAAAAAATGATACTGGAATTAAACTGAGGAGTTTATTTTTCTTCATAAATAAAAAATGTTAAACAAATATAATTGAACGCAAGAGTCTTCAGTTGAATGAATTGTCAACGGTAAATCAAAACAATTTTCTCAGCAAGAAATAAATTGTTGTTGCCGTCAAATTCATACAAGAATATTTTATTCAGCAATTTATATTCATTGTAAGTGTACAAATACATTCCCACCAATTTATTCGATTCATCCAGCACATCAACTTTGTACAGTTTTGTTTCCGTATAAAATTTTTGAATTATATAATTTCCAACAGAAACAAAAAAATCAACACCGATTTTATTACTTGATTCAAAAAAGCCAATCATTTGTAAAACATTGTGTTCTTTGGAAAACCAAATTGCCTTCACTTCATTTTTTCTTTTTGAAGAAAATTTATCATCAGTTGAATTATAGATGTAATACTTGAGTGCAACCCTATTTAATTTGTTTTCTTTAAAACGCGAAGTATCAATTGGCAAAGGAAATCCTAAATTTAATAGCACAGTTTGTGCCTCACATGAGGCAACACAACTAATAAAAGAAGAAATAAACATTGTTTTCTTAAAAAAATTCATTTAATCGTTAAAGGGGCCCCCTCTTTAAATTTAATTGATTATACAACATTTAACAAAAATTAAAGTCGGATATATAACACTTTGTTTTTGAAAATAAAATTTATAAATCGGTATCAAATTTTAAATGGATGATTACATTTGGATTTAACTTGAAAACGAGCGAATGAACGAACCAGATGATTACGACAAAAACCCAGAAGATATTCTTTCGGCTGTTAAACAATATGAGGAGCAACTCAAAAAAAACAAAGCCCTCTTCTTCGACCTAAATACTTTTGAAGAGCTAATTGAATATTACGAGTTACAAGGAAAAACCGCTAGAGCTTTAGAGGCGGTGGACTTTGCTATTGGCATTTATCCTTTTTCATCAGCACTAATGGTAAAGAAGGCCTCATTATTAATGCAGCATCGAAAGTACAATGAGGCAATTAAATTATTAGATAAGGCCGAAAGTATTGACCCTGGCGAGGTAAGTGTTTATTTATTACGATCAGATATTTTATTGCAGAAGGGAAAACACAATGAATGCATTGAAGTAATTCAAAAAGCAATGGAAATTGCAGAGAAAGATGAAATTGCAGAGTTATGGCTCGAATTAGCTGATGTATATGAAGACTTAAATCAATTCAATAAAGTTTTTGATTGTTTAAAAACTTCACTCACTATTGATCCTACAAATGAAGAAGCACTAAATAGAATGTGGTATAGCGTGGATCTTTCAAAACGATTTGATGACAGCATTGATTTTCATCAAAAACTAATTGATGAAACCCCCTATTGTTACCTCGCATGGCAAAATTTAGGGTTAGCTTATTTTGGATTGGGTTTGTATGAAAAAGCTGTTGAATCCTTTGAATTTGTTATTGCTATAAATGAAACTTATGACCTCGCTTATCGTGATTGCGCTGAAACACTTTATCGCATGGGCAGTTATCATAAAGCCATTGAATTTTATCAAAAAGCTATTCATTACTCCCGTCCGTTTGAAGATTTATATTACTGCATCGGCGAATGCTACGAAAAGCTAAAAGAATATGGCAAGGCCCGCTTGTATTATCGCAAGGCAGTGAATATTGAACCTGAATTAGACATAGCTATTTATAGAATTGGAATAACTTTTCAAAAAGAAAAGCAGTACCACAATGCTCTTTCATTTTTTAAAAAGGCAATGAAAATGGATCCGCAGAGACTTACATTTATAATGGCTGCTGCTAAAATGGCTGTTGCTTTAAAAGATGCTAGTCAATTGATTGAAGTGAGTGACCGATTAATTGCACTTTCACCCAAAGTGAAAGGATTTAAAGCTTACGAACAAACTATTCAACTACTTATACAATTAAATTGCTTGGATCAAGCGAATGAATTTATTTCGTTTGTTGAGCAGGATAAAGGCTCTACCATCAATCTAACTTTATTAAAAGCTGTAGCGTGTTTTAAGGCAGGTCTTAGACAAGAAGCAATTGAATTTCTTAGCCAGACCTTATTCGCCGATAAAAATAAAAGCAAATTGTTTTTTCGCTTAATGCCTGAAATGAAAATTGATAACGAGGTGATAAGAATTATTGATATTTACACCTAAGAAAAAAATCTATGAATTTTGAATTAAATAATTTACCGGAACGGGCAGCAAAACCACGCAAAACAGGTTTGGCTATGGTGATGGATAAAGGATTAAGCGTCCGAGAGGCTGAAGATCTTTTATCTGTAGCAGAACAATACATTGATGTGGTTAAATTAGGATTTGGAACTGCATTTGTTACCCCCAATCTTGAAAATAAATTAGCTGTTTATCGAAATGCAAAAATACCAGTGTACTTCGGTGGAACATTAATGGAGTGTTTTATTATTCGAAATCAGTTTGAAGATTATCTGCGGTTAATGGATAAATATAAAATTGATTATGTAGAGGTTTCTGATGGAAGCATTGATTTGCCACATGATGAAAAATGCAAGTACATCCATACACTTTCAAAAACAAAAACAGTTTTCTCAGAAGTTGGCTCCAAAGATGAATTAAAAATTATTCCACCATACAAATGGATTGAATTGATGAAAAAGGAATTGGAAGCAGGTGCTTGGAAAGTAATTGCCGAAGCGCGTGAGGGCGGGAATGTTGGCATTTATAGAGGAACTGGCGAAGTGCGAAGTGGTTTAGTGGAAGAAATTTTATGGCAAATTCCTGGAGAAAATATTATTTGGGAAGCACCAGCAAAAGCACAACAAGTTTGGTTTATAAAACTGGCAGGCGCCAACGTTAATCTTGGAAACATTTCACCCGCTGAAGTTTTACCATTAGAAACTTTGCGCTTAGGACTTAGAGGTGATACTTTGTTGCATTTTCTAAATCCGCCTGCATAGTTTTTTAGCAATGAGAAATTACGGAGTTATCGGATTTCCGCTTACTCATACATTTAGCCCTGAATATTTTAACAGTAAATTTTTAAAAGAAAATATTGAAGCAATTTATACTGCTTTTCCAATTGAAGATTTAACTAAAATCCGTTCATTGGTGTATGAAAAAGAACTAAGTGGATTCAATGTTACTATTCCATATAAAGAAAAAATTATTCCGTTACTTGATTCCATGGATAATGAAGCAAAAGAAATTGGTGCTGTGAATTGTGTGAAAATAGAAAACGAAAAATTAATTGGATTCAATACCGACGCTTATGGATTTCAGGTTTCATTAAATGAATTAAGCAGATCAAAACATCGGAATGCACTGGTGCTTGGGTCGGGTGGAGCGGCAAAAGCTGTAAAACACATATTAACAAAAGAAGCCATCAACTTTACATCAGTAGCGCGTAATAAATCGAAAGGCAATTTGTTATGGAATGACCTCACTGAAAAAATAATTTCAGAAAACACGCTACTAATCAATTGTACACCACTTGGAATGTTTCCGAATGAAAAATCATTTCCTCCTATTCTATATTCAGCAATCACTAAAAATCATTTGTTATTTGATTTGGTTTATAATCCTGAAAAAACTTTATTTATGAAAAAAGGAATAGAGTATGGTGCCATTGTTTCAAATGGATTACAGATGCTCCAACTTCAGGCCGATAAGAGTTGGGCAATTTGGAACAGTTAAATTTATTTCGGATTATCTTTAAACTTTAAATTACGATTAATGGAAATTGTTTTTTTGATTTTTTGTTTTATTGCCGGAATAACAATCGGATGGGTTTATTCAAAATCTGTCGCTTCTAAGAATACAAATGAACTAATAACTGCAAAAGCTTTAGCTGAACAACAAACAAATGATACTCGATTACAATTGAATCAATTAAGAACACAACTGAATCAGAAAGAAGAAGAGGTGTTGCGCTTGAACAATTTATTTTCTACAACTCAAAATGAAAATATTAATCTAAACCAGCGATTGAATGAACAAAAAACTCAGCTGGAAGAATTAAATCAGAAACTAAAAATTGAATTTGAAAATCTCGCCAATAAAATATTGGAAGAAAAATCGCAAAAATTTACAGACCAAAACAAAACCAATCTCGATATCATTTTAAATCCATTGAAAGAAAGAATTCTTGAATTTGAAAAGAAAATTGACGATGCCTACAAAGCTGAATCGGCCGAACGAAATTCACTGAAAGGAGAAATAAAATCTTTGTATGAACAGAGTCAAAAATTAAATAAGGAAGCAAGCAACCTGACCAATGCATTAAAAGGACAAACAAAATTACAAGGTAATTGGGGTGAAATGATTTTAGAAAGCATACTCGAAAAATCAGGATTGGTAAAAGGCCGCGAATATTTTACTCAAGAAAGTTTTACCAATGAAGAAGGAAGAAGATTTCAACCCGATGTGGTGGTGAAATTGCCGGAAGAAAAAAATGTAATCATTGATTCAAAAGTGTCGCTCATCGCTTATGATTTGTATTGCGCCACTGAAAATGATGACGACCGAAAAACTTATTTAACCCAGCACATTCAATCTTTAAAAAATCATATGAAAGGATTGAGCGAAAAAAAATACCAGCAGTTATACGAGCTTGATGGGTTGGATTATGTAATCATGTTCGTACCCATTGAACCTGCTTTCAATTTAGCCGTTTCGAACGAACACAACTTGTGGAATGAAGCATTTGAACGAAACATAGTTATTGTAAGCACCTCAACTTTATGGGCAGTACTGCGAACAATCGCAAGTATCTGGAAGCAGGAAAAACAAAATAATAATTCAATAGAGATTGCAAGATTGAGCGGTTCGCTCTACGATAAGTTTGTTGGATTTACCGAGGATCTCATCGACATGGGGAAAAAAATAGACCAAAGCAAATCTAGTTATGTAGATGCAATGAGAAAACTAACAGATGGCCCCGGCAATCTGGTAACAACTTCAAATAAAATAAAAGATCTTGGAGCCAAGGCATCAAAAAGTATTAATACGATATTGCTACAGCGTTCCGAAGAATAAAAATTTATAAATTTCTACTTCAGATTTTCTGTTTACTTTCAACCGAACCTCCATACATAACTTTTGATTGCTTGCGTATCGATTCTTTTTGAATAAAGTCGAATATTTTAAGCACAATATCTTCGGATAATTTTTTTTCTGCAGCTATAAATTTGACACGAGTTATAATATCATTCCAACGCTCAGGTTGAAAAATGGCAATATCATTTTCCTTTTTAAAAGCTCCAATCTTCTCCGAATAAGTCATTCTTTCATTCAACGTTTCTAAAAGATGTTCGTCTAATTTATCAATAATAAATCGTAATTCTTCCAACGAAGAATAGGCAACTGAATCTTCGGCATTTCTTTTTCTAATCACAAATTGATTCAATAATCCTGCAAAATCTTTTGGCGTAATTTGTTGTTGGGCATCGCTCATCGCTTCATCAGGAGAGGAATGCACTTCAAACATCAACCCATCAAAATTTAAATCCAAAGCTTTTTGCGAAAGTGGCAAAAGCAATTCTCTTTTACCTCCAATATGACTCGGATCGCAAAGCAAAGGCAAATCAGGAAAGCGCCGCTTCAACTCCAAAGGTATTTCCCATAATGGCTTATTACGATACTTACTTTTATCGTAAGTAGAAAACCCACGATGTATTGCTGCAAGTTGTGTAATGCCATTGTTATAAATCCGTTCTATTCCACCAATCCATAAATCAATATCAGGGTTAACCGGATTTTTTACAATCACTGGAATATTAATTCCACGAAGAGAGTCGGCAATACTTTGTACTGTAAATGGGCTTACCATTGTACGTGCACCAATCCATAATACATCAACACCATACTTCAAGGCTAACTCAACATGAGCAGGCGATGCAACTTCAACTGTTGTTGGCAATCCCGTTTCTACTTTTGCTGCCTGAATCCATTTTAATCCTTCTTCACCAGCCCCTTCAAAACTATTGGGGCGTGTACGGGGCTTCCATACTCCAGCACGAAAAAGATGTACCTGGGTTTTTTTTAATTCCCTTGCTACAGTTAAAACCTGGTCAGCACTTTCAGCAGAACATGGTCCAGCCATCAAAAAAGGATACCCGGATTTTATGTGCCATTTTGAAAATAAATCAAATTGCATGAAGTGCAAACTTAAGCCAATTAACAAAAAATTTAAACTGAAAAGATATTTCATCAAAACATTTTCTTTTACTCTCAACTAATTAACGGCCGTACATTAATCATCGTTTCTCATCCCAACAATGATTTTATATTTGCCACTCACTGCTGTCATGCAAACTCTTTTACCTATGCTGTCTTTCGACAATACTGAAAATGCTTTCGCTTATAAAACAGATAAAGAATTAAGAAAGTCGAAATTTCTTTTTAAGCTCATTAACAACAACTTGCTCGTAAAAATTGGAACGCGACTAACTCCAATAGCCTTCAAACTACACTTACCTATTAAAGCAGTAGTAAAGAGTACAATCTTCAATCATTTTTGTGGTGGCGAAACATTGAACGAAACCTTATCAGTTATTGATAAACTCGCAATGTTCAATGTAGGTACTATTCTCGATTATGGTGTGGAAGGAAAACAAAGCGATGAGGATTTTGATTTTGCAGTTGAGGAATTTATAAAAGCAATAAAATTTTCAGGAGGAAACAAAAATATTCCATTCCTAAGCTTAAAAATTACGGGTATTGCTCGACTTAAATTATTAGAAAAAATAGCGACTGAAAAAACACTGACTGATTCAGAAACTGTTGAATGGAATCGTGTAAAAGGCAGAATGCATCGCATCTGTAAAAATGCTTTAGAAAATGGAAAATCAATGATGATTGACGCTGAAGAAACATGGATTCAAAAACCGGTAGATGATTTAGTTGAAGAGATGAGCCGCTTTTACAATAAAGAACACGCAGTGGTATATAATACCATTCAACATTATCGCCATGATCGTTTGGCATTTCTAAAAACATCACTTCAAAAAGCAAAAAGTGGAAATTATTTACTCGCAGTTAAATTAGTGCGTGGAGCTTATATGGAAAAAGAAAGAGCTCGCGCAAAAAAAATGAATTATTCTTCGCCAATAAATGCGGATAAAACTGCAACTGATATTGATTACAACGCTGGGGTAAAATTTTGCTTGAAGAACATAAATTCAATTTCATTTTGTGTTGCCTCTCATAATGAGGCCAGCAATATGCTTACTGCAAAATTTTTATTGGAGCAACAATTGTCGCCTAATCATCCAAATGTTCATTTTTCGCAATTATTTGGCATGAGTGATCATATAACTTTCAATCTTGCCAAAGCAGGATTCAATGTAACAAAGTATTTACCATATGGCCCCGTTAAAGAGGTTGTTCCATATTTGATGCGCCGTGCACAAGAAAACACATCAGTAAGTGGCCAAATGGGTCGAGAGTTGAACTTGCTTAAGAAAGAATTGACTAGAAGAAATAATTAGCGTTAAATCTAAAGGCGCTTTTAAACATAAAAAATGACTGTTTAAAAATCTTTTTTTATAAAGAATAATCAATTCTTTACTTTTGAATCCATCATGAAGCAATTTCACGATCTTGTAAAAACAGTTTTAGAAAAAGGAGCTAAGAAATCTGACCGAACCGGAACAGGAACGATAAGTTGTTTCGGATATCAGATGCGTTTTGATTTAGCTGATGGTTTTCCACTTCTCACCACAAAGAAATTACACACCAAATCAATCATACATGAGTTGCTTTGGTTTTTACAAGGTGCTACCAATATTAAATATTTAAAAGAAAATGGTGTAAGCATTTGGGATGATTGGGCTGATGAAAATGGAGAGCTCGGTCCAGTTTATGGAAAACAATGGCGAAGCTGGGAGGCCCCAGATGGAACAGTGATTGATCAAATTACGAAACTGATTGAACAAATAAAAAAAAATCCCGATTCCCGACGATTAATTGTGAGTGCATGGAATGTTGCTGATGTAGATAAAATGAAATTACCTCCATGCCATTCACTCTTTCAGTTTTATGTAGCAAATGGAAAATTAAGTTGCCAGTTGTATCAGCGTAGCGCCGATGTTTTTTTGGGTGTTCCGTTCAATATTGCATCGTATGCTTTGTTGCTCATGATGGTAGCGCAGGTTTGTAATTTAAAGGCCGGAGAATTTATTCACACTTTTGGTGATGCACATATTTATCAGAATCATATTGAACAAGTTAATGAATTATTGTCACGCGATTTTCGACCTTTGCCTCAGATGAAACTAAATTCTGCTGTAAAAAATATTTTTGATTTTAAATACAGCGATTTTGAATTGGTCAATTACAACCCGCATCCATCTATTAAAGCCCCTATTGCTGTATGATAGTATCCATCATTGTTGCTGTTTCTCAGAATGATGTTATTGGAAAAGAAAGTGAATTGCCTTGGCGTCTTCCAGCCGACATGAAATATTTTAAAGAAACAACCTCAGGTCATTGCATTATTATGGGAAGAAAAACTTTTGAGGCATTAGGCAGACCGCTTCCAAACAGAACCAATATTATTATAACTCGTCAAGAAGATTTTTCAGCAGAAGGATGTGTGGTCGTCAATCAATTACAACACGCCATCGATTACGCAAAAGACCAGGGAGAATCAGAATGTTTCATCATTGGTGGTGGCGATGTTTATATTCAAGCATTAATATGGACCGATAGAATTTACTTAACCCGAATTCATCAATCATTTGAAGGCGATACTTTTTTTCAATCCCTTATCCCAACTGATTGGAAAGAAATAATAAACAACAAACATTTACCAGACGAAAAAAATAAATATCCTTATTCGTTCGAAGTGTATGAGCGGAATTATGACTGAGAAAAATCAATGCCTTTCATGTAACAACTGATCAGTGAAGTAAATATTTTTAATGCATCTGCTTTTTATAAAAACGAAATAAGGAGTAGAAATAATTTATCTTGAATTTATCCCATGAAAATATATGTTCGAATTGTTCAATTTTTGATTTTTGATTTTTTTTCCAACAAGATGACAAATACACAATGGACTTGTGCTGATGTTAATTTAGCGATTGACGGTCCGAGATGGAGCGAATGATATTTTCAGACCTGTGTTTTTCAATGTGAGTTATTATAATCTGAAAATTTACAATCGCTGGGGCGAACTTCTATTAGAAAGCCACAATGCATACAACGGATGGAACGGAAAATTTAAAGGAGAGGATCAGGAAGTAGGTGCGTATATTTTTATGGCTGAAGCAAAGGGATTTGTTGCAGATGCGCAAAAAATGATTAAAGGAAATCTCACTTTGCTTTAATAAATAATCTCACTTGATTTCTTCATCATCAGCACTGAACCGAAAACCTAACCGCTTACCTGTTTGCTGCGATTCTATTATCTGCATTTCTATCTTCTGATTGAGTGTAAGTTCTTTTACCATTTCATAGGGTGGAACTAATAAATCAAAATTCAAACTATAAAGAATAGATGATTCAATTACATCTTGAATGTGTATTGAATCAAGAATAAGATTTTCAAAATCATTGTATAAGAATCCGAGTTGTCGTTTACCCTCAATAAAAAAATGCTTGTCCTTATTTACAAACAAGCGCGCAATCAAATATCCAACATCTTGATTGCGGTTGTACTTAAATGAATCACTCAGGAAATTATAAATCTGAATCATGCCACAATGAGCACGCATCGGATCTTCTTGAATATAAGGTAAGCGCCAGATATAATGATCCTGATCGAAAGTAAAAACATTAGAATGCTGTGTATATATCACTACCTCATCATTTATTTTCATCTCCGCTTCAAACTGCCCAATGTCGGAGTATTCTAGATAAATATTAATATTATCCTTAGCTAAAGTAACGGCCAATTCACTTTGTGTTTTGTGAAGTAAATTCTTAAACTCAAGAAATACATCATGAGTGGTTATGGCAACCTGCTTTATTACCTGTCCTTTTACCTTAAGATTTTCAATAATGAGCTCTCGTGGTGTTTGTGGGTTTTTGTTTTTTGACATAATCAGTATGCTTTAGCGAACAGTACTCTTTTGTGAGAAAAACCCCCAGTGAGAATGCATTTTCCTTCCTCTGCATGTGCATCCAATTGAATGCAACGAATGGTGGCTTTTGTTTTTTCTTTAATCTTCAATTCAGTTTCTGATGTTCCATCCCAATGTGCCGAAACAAAACCAGTTTTATTTTCAAGTATATCTACAAATTCATCCCATGTATCAGCGCGTGTGATGTGTTGGTCGCGATAGTCCAATGCTTTCTGATAAATGTTTAACTGAATTTGTTCTAAAAGGTGTTCCACTTTTGTGGAAAGGTCGGTAAATGAATAAGTGTGTTTTTCGCCAGTATCACGGCGCGCAATTTCCACCGTTCCGTTTTCAATATCACGAGGCCCCATTGCAATACGAACTGGTACCCCTTTCATTTCATACTCCGCAAATTTCCAACCCGGTTTTTGTTTATCATCGTTATCGTACTTTACACTGATGCCTTTGGCTTCTAATGATTTTTTTATCTCGGTTGCTTTTTCATTTATAGTTGTCAGTTGTTCATCTGTTTTATAAATCGGGACAATCACAACCTGTATCGGTGCAAGTTTAGGGGGGAGAATCAACCCTTTATCATCAGAGTGCGCCATGATAAGAGCGCCAATCAATCGCGTAGAAACTCCCCACGATGTTGCCCACACAAATTCTGACTTATTTTCCTTCGTTACAAACTTTACATCAAATGCTTTCGCAAAATTTTGTCCGAGAAAATGTGAAGTGCCTGCCTGTAATGCTTTTCCATCCTGCATCAATGCCTCAATGCAGTAAGTGTCTTCTGCTCCAGCAAATCTTTCATTGGCTGTTTTGTATCCCTTAATTACAGGAATCGCCATCCATTGTTCAGCAAAATCAGCATACACACCCAGCATCTTCATGGTTTCTTCCACAGCTTCATCTTTAGTTGCATGCGCAGTGTGACCTTCCTGCCACAAGAATTCTGCTGTGCGCAAAAACAATCGTGTGCGCATTTCCCATCGAACCACATTCGCCCACTGATTAATGAGCAGGGGCAAATCACGATAAGATGTAATCCAGTCCTTGTAAGTATTCCAAATAATGGTCTCAGAAGTTGGACGCACAATTAATTCTTCTTCCAATTTCGCATCCGGGTCAACAATGATTCCTTTTCCGTCAGGAGAATTTTTTAAACGATAATGTGTAACAACGGCACACTCTTTCGCAAACCCTTCGACGTGCGCAGCTTCCTTTGATAAAAAACTTTTCGGAATGAAAAGCGGGAAGTAGGCATTCACATGCCCTGTTGCTTTGAACATATCATCTAAGGTGCGTTGTATTTTTTCCCAGATGGAATAACCATAAGGTTTAATGACCATACAACCCCGAACTGCAGAGTAATCTGCCAGCCCCCCTTTAATGACAAGATCATTGTACCACTGCGAATAATCCTGCTCTCTGCTCGTTATTTCTTTACTCATGATGTAAGTTTGGCATAATATTGGAAAACAATAGTAAAAATGTTTTTTCAACCTTTCGAAAATTGATAGTCACATTTTATTTTTTAATCAAAAAGTGAACAAATCAAAATGCTTTTAATTAATTTTAAACCTTCATTTTTTTTCCTTAAAATATTAAATCCAAAACCATGAAAACAATAGGAAAATTTAATTCCAATAAAATAGTATTAATAAACAAAAGTCTTTTTTGCCTACTCTTACTTTCAATAATTTTTGCTTCCTGCAGTACAACTGGCCGAATTTCAAAAACAACTGACGATTTATACTATAACCAGACTGACCGCCAAAACAATCAGGATAAAGCTAATCAATATGATGCTGTAACTATTTCACAAGAACAAAAACAGGAATATGTTCAGGATAATAATCAGAATACAGAAGATGATAATAAGAGCAATGAAACAGACGGCAATGGCAACACTTATGTAACTAACAATTATTATGAGGGCAGCACTAGCTATGCTTATGATGACGATGATTATTACTATACACGAAATATCCGCAGATGGTATTCACCATATTCAGGATATAATTATTACAGTGGTATTTATTGCAATCCTTATTGGTACTCTTATAGTCCTTCCTACTACTCCTACTACCCCGGTGGTTTTTCATTTTCAATAAGCTACGGAAATTATAATCCTTGGTGGGGAAATGCATATAACAACTGGTATTCTCCATGGTATAGCTCTTATTACTATTCTGGATATTACAATTACGGATATCCTAATTATGGATGTGGGTATGGACACGGCGGTTATGGTGGGTATGGAAATGGGTACAATAATGGATATTGGAATGGATACAATGACGGTTATTACGGAAATAATTATGGTTATGGTGGATACAATAATTATGATAACTACTATAATCCAACCTATTACTATACACCAGATACCTACTATGGTTATCATACAAATTACGGAGGTAACACTTCAAACACCACTTATGAAACAGGTGGATTAGGTGGAAAAGTAGAAGAGACAACAGATAACAACCATCTAATTAATGAAGTTGGCGCTCAAAATCATTTGTCAGGCTCTAATATTAATGCTAATGGTTTGCAGGGCAAACCTGATATGAGTAGTGGAAATGGAGTTAATACAAATACTAAGTTACCTGATTCTGAAATTTATTCAGGCAAACCTGATATTCAAAATCAGAATTCAACTACTAAGCCTTCAGGTAACATGAATATTCCAATCCAACAGAATTCTAATACTTCAAATAATAATAAACCTGTTCAGCAAGTAACCCAACAATCAAATTCCAACACACAGGTAAAACCAACCCAACAAACTCAGCAGCAACATAACAACGCACCTCAACAACAAAACAACTCCTCCCCTAAATATACTGCTCCACAACAACAAAATTCAACTCCTAAAGTGACTCAGCCATCACAAACCATTCCGCACAAAACGCCTAAAGAGACTGCATCTGCTAATAATTTTCAATCACAAAGCAATTCAAAGCAAAATTCTTCAGCTCAAACCCATTCAAACCAAAACGGTCCTAACGCTGGAAATCAATCAAACAATCAACATCAACAATATAATTCATCTAGTAATAATTCAGGCCAACATACAAAACAGCAAAGTAAGCCCTCACAAAATTCTGCAAGTAATTCTGGAAACAATTACAAAAATTCATTTTCTGCTAATCCAGGAAGCACTAGTAAAAATTCTTACACTTCATCAGGTAGCAAAACTTCCTTCGGAAAAAACCCAAAATAAATAATCTTTAAAAAATCTTTATGAAAAAGATTCTTACAGCCATAAGTGTGTCACTACTTCTCTCCAATTTTGCTTCCGCTCAGAGCGATGAAGATGCACTTCGTTATTCCCAATTAATGTATGGTTCAAGTGGAAGAGGGCTTGGAGTGGGAAGCGCCTTTGGGGCTTTGGGTGGAGATTATAGCTCGCTCGTTATTAATCCTGCTGGTGTTTCTATTTTTCAAAATAATCAGTTTTCATTTTCGCCATCATTTCTTTCAATTAAAAGCAATAGCTTGTTTGATTCTAATTCTAGTGAGGAACACAAATACAATTTCAATGCATCTGGCTTTGGAATTGTTGGGGTGAAACAATTAGATGAGAAAAAAAGTGGTAAGTGGCGAAACCTGAATTTTGCATTTGGCGGAAATCGAATTGCCGGTTTTCACAATAGTATTTTTTATACTGGATTTAATCCATCATCAAGCCTTGCCGAAAAATTTGCTGAAAGCGCAAATGGTTCTCAGGTTTCAACAGGCGATATTGAAAATGCTTTTCCTTTCGATGCTGGACTTGCTTACAATACAGCCTTATTGCAATACGATTCTGCATCAGGATATTGGGCTTTAACAGAAGGCGGAAGAGTGAGACAGGAACAAACATATATAACACGTGGAGGTATAACTGAATATGCGTTAACCATGGGTGGAAATTATAATGACAAATTATATTTTGGTGGCTCCGTTGGTTTTGTTGATATAAAATACAAATACAGTTCAGGATACACCGAAACGGATATTAACGACACCATTAATTATTTTAAATCTTTTACGATCGATCAAAGTCAGAGTACAAACGGAACAGGCCTCAATGTAAAATTTGGGTTGATTGCTCGATTAAACGATTACATACGCTTAGGTGGTTCGGTTCATAGCCCTTCTTTTCTATTCCTGAATGATCGGTATAGCAGTTCAATAAAAACCATATTAGATGATACGCTTGGGACTTATACAGCTGATTCGCCAACTGGAAAATACTCTTACAACATTACAACACCTTGGAGGTTAAACGGGAGCCTTGCACTTACTTTTAAAAAATATGGATTCCTATCAGTTGATTATGAATTCTTGGATTACAGCGAAGCGTTCTTCTCTTTTAATGATGACAATTCTACTGATGGAAAAAGTTATGAAAACAATTTAAACCAAACTATAAAAAATAAATACGGATCGTCTTACAATCTTCGATTAGGAGGAGAAGCGATCTTAGATGTGATGCGCTTGCGGTTAGGTTATGCACTCTATAATAGTCCGTTTAAAAATGAAGCAATAGTTGTTGATTACGATAATAAAGCAACTGTTTACAGTGGCGGAATTGGAATTAAACAAGATGACTATTTTATTGATTTTGGTTTTGCACGAACTAAATATGCATCATTTCTTCAGCCCTATTCATTAACAGGAGTTGATGTTGCTGGGGTGAAACAAAACACTTCTACTAATCAATTCACGTTCACCATTGGTTGGAAATGGTAATAACCAATTTAATTTACCGGCTAAAAATCCCTCAAAAATAAAATGAGGGATTTTTAATTTTATATAAAAACTAATATTTCAATAATTGTTAGAACTTCGAATCATTATTCATTTTTGTCTTCTTAAAATTATTCGCTTTTCACTACTATATGTACTCGTCACTTAGAGAATTTATTCAACAATTAGAGGCAGCGGGTGAACTCATTCGTATTAAAGAATATGTAAATCCTGAATTAGAGATTACAGAAATCACTGATCGTATTTCTAAAAATCAGGGGCCAGCTTTGTTGTTTGAAAATACCGGAACTGGAATTCCTTTTCTAATAAATGCTTTTGGTTCAGAGAAAAGAATGTGCCTGGCACTGGGCGTAAATCATTTGGATGATGTAACGAGCAGAATTGAACTGCTCTTTAAAACATTGATGAAGCCAAAGGATAACATCATTGAGAAACTGAAAATGCTTCCTCAACTTTCACAAATGGCTTCATGGATGCCAAAAGTGGTCAGTGGGAAAGGCGCTTGTCAAGAGGTGATTAATATGAATCCCGATATCACTAAATTTCCAGTAATGAAATGTTGGCCCGAAGACGGTGGGCCATTTATTACCCTACCAATCATTCACACTAAAGATCCTAATACAGGAATTAGAAATGTAGGAATGTATCGCATGCAGATTTTTGCTCCCACAATAACGGGTATGCATTGGCACAAACACAAAGTTTCAGCTCGTCATTTTCAAGAATATAAAAAGCTCGGAATAAAAATGCCTGTTGCAGTTGCACTTGGTGGCGATCCCGTTTACACCTATTGTGCTACAGCCCCACTTCCAGAAAACATTGATGAATACATGTTGGCAGGGTTTCTCCGGAAGAAAAAAGTGAAACTCGTTCAATGCATCACTCAAGATGTACAGGTTCCAGCCGATGCCGAAATTATTATTGAGGGTTATGTTGATCCAATGGAAGATGATATTCTTGAAGGTCCGTTTGGTGACCATACAGGCTATTATTCATTAGCGGATTATTACCCTAAATTTCATATTACTTGTATCACACATCGAAAAAATCCAATTTATCCTTCCACAATAGTTGGCATTCCTCCACAGGAAGATGCCTGGCTTGGAAAGGCAACAGAAAGAATTTTTTTAGCTCCCATTAAGATGACCATGATTCCAGAAATAAAAGATATGGAATTACCAATTGAAGGAGTCTTTCATAATCTCACCATTGTGAAAATAAAAAAAGAGTACGCAGGCCAAGCAATCAAGGTAACGAATGCTATGTGGGGGGCTGGTCAAATGATGTTTAATAAAATTCTAGTCATAGTAGATGAAGACATTGACATTCACGATTATAAAAAAGTTGCACAAATAATTTCTCAAAATGTTGACCCACAACAAGATTTTTATTTTTCACAGGGACCAATGGATGTGCTTGATCATAGCTGTTCAAAATTTTCGTTTGGTGGAAAGATGTGTGTTGATGCAACACGAAAATTACCTGAAGAATTAAGAACTTCGAATAACAATCAGATTACAAAAAATACTGACCCTATAAATTCCAAAAAACTAATGGCTGATTTCCCTGAGATCGTTCAGGTAAATGATAGTTTACTTACCCAAGGTATTTCAATAGTATTTATTTCAATTCAGAAAAATAGAAGAAACCATTTAAAAGAAATTACTCCCCTACTATTTGAACAAGGTGAATTAAGCGCAATAAAAATCATCATCTTCTTAGAAGCGAATGTTGATTGTTCAGATATTAAAGATGCTATTTGGAGATTTACCAACAACATTGACCCACGCCGAGACAGCATTATAATTGAGCAGAATAATAATGATAGCTCTTCGCACATTGCCCTCGACGGCACACGCAAAACAAAAGAGTTTGATAATTTCGACCGTGAGTGGCCGAATATTTTAGCAATGGATGAAAAAACCATTCATTCAATAGATGAAAAATGGAACAATCTGGGATTAGGCAATTTCATATCTTCACCATCACTAAAATACAGAAAGCAGCTTTATAAAGGTGGTGCGGTGGCTGAGTAAAAAAAAGGTTAGCGATAGATGATTATTAATAACAAATTTAAACATTCTTAACATTCACATAATATAGACTATAGGGAGCCTCCTATAATTTTCATTTACTATTGCAATCAAATGGGGAATAACGATTTTAAAATATTAATAGTAGATGATGAACCAGATATTGTAGAGTTCATATCGTACAACTTAAAAAAAGAAGGCTTTAAAATTTGTACTGCTAATGATGGATTAGAAGGAATTAAGGTTGCTGAAAATCAAAAACCTGATTTAATTATTCTTGATATAATGATGCCGAGGTTGGATGGTGTTGAAACCTGCGAACACCTGCGCCGCAATCCATTATTTAAAAACATCCTCATTGTTTTTCTTACAGCTTTAGGAGATGAGCAATCAGAAATTAAAGGGTTAAATGCAGGAGCCGATGATTACATTGTCAAACCAATAAAACCCAAGTTACTACTATCAAGAATTAACGCTTTATTGAGAAGATTACAACCATCAGAAACTCCTGGTAAAATTCAAATTGGCGATTTTATTATTGACATGGAACAATATCTTGTTCATTATAAAAACGACCACTACTCTCTACCACGCAAAGAATTTGAATTGTTAAATCTGCTAACTTCAAAACCAGGAAAAGTTTTTCATAGAGATGAAATATTAAATAAGGTTTGGGGCACTGAAGTGATTGTTGGAGATAGAACAATTGATGTTCATATCAGAAAACTTCGACAGCGTTTTGGTGATACCCACATTGTAACCGTTAAAGGAATAGGCTACAAATTCGATTCTTAATTAGTAGTTGATTCGTTTCTTTAAAACTCATTTTGCAAATTTGTGCAAGTGAAGAATCCCAAACCATCTATTCTTGCTTTTTACTCAAGTTTAGCTATTGCCATTATTGCTGCAATTATTGGCGCAATAATTTCTTTCAACTTTATAAATACTATTATTCTTTTTACAATAGTTTTTTTTGCTGGATATTTAATTTCCTTCTACACTTTACAAATTTTTATTTACCGAAAAATAAAACTCGTTTACAAATCCATACATCACATAAAATCAGGAAAAGAAGATGCTTCCTTAAGAGCTAAATTAAATGAAGACCCAATAGAAAGAATGAATAAAGATGTAATGGATTGGGAACAAGACAGAATAGTAGAGATAGAACAACTTAAGAAGCTAGAAATTTATCGTAAGGAATTTGTGGCCAATGTTACACACGAATTAAAAACTCCGCTTTTCAGTATTCAGGGGTATATACACACGCTGCTTGATGGTGCGCTTGATGATGAAGCGGTGAATAAAATGTTTCTTGAAAAAGCCTCAAAAAATGTGGATCGACTTACCAATCTAATTGCTGATTTAGAAGTAATTACCGAACTTGAATCTGGCAGTTATACTTTGGAACAGGAAATTTTTGATATACATATGCTTGCCAATGACATTTTTGATTCTTTAGAACTAAAATCGTCAACAAGAAAGATTTCTTTGTCATTTAAAAAAGAAAGTGATGCGCCGTTTTATGTTTTTGCCGATAAGGAAAAAATTCGACAGGTACTGATTAATTTACTAGATAATTCTATTAAGTACGGAAAAGAAAAAGGTAGTACGAATGTCAGTTTTTATGAAATGGATGAAAATATTTTAGTGGAAGTTACTGACGATGGAAACGGAATTGATGAGCATCACTTGAACAGATTATTCGAACGCTTTTATCGCGCCGACAAAAGCAGGTCAAGAGAAATTGGTGGCACAGGATTAGGACTGTCTATCGTAAAACACATTATAGAAGCACACAACCAAACCATTAATGTTCGTAGCAGTATTGGGGTTGGAACTACATTTGGCTTTACACTGCTAAGGAAATAATATTCGGTTACTATTTTAAGTAACAGGTGTCATTGTCACCACAATGTCAAAATCAAACTTAAATAATATAAGTTATAATGAAAACAGTTGACACAGAGATAAGTTTGCACCTCAAAAAAATCTAAATGAAAAAACTACTTTCTCTTGCTTTGGTTATTATTATTTCAATGGATTTATGTGCTCAAACTGCCATTCAAGATTCAGTAACTATGGGAGCGGGATATGCCAATCAAATTTTCTATTCACTGCAAAATGGTGAGGTCGTTCAAACACCAAATAACAATTGGGAAATTGCATTTACTACACAACTTATGGGAGCAAGTGCATTAGCCAATACAGCTCAAGGAGTGGCCGTTTATATGATTCCCAATATTGATATCACCGGATTTTCATCCCTAGATACAACTGGCTATTTAAGCTGGCAAATGCTTCGAAATTCCGAAACCACATGGAATTTAGGGGCGTTTAATCAAAATATGACAGTGCACCCAAACTATGGTTGGGGGAATTATGACCAAGTTACGCATATTGTTACAGGCGACTCATTATTCTTAATAAGAACTGGATTCGTTGCTCCATTTAGTTTCAAAAAATTATGGATAATTAAAAAGGATGTTTCAGGTGATTGGATTTTCAGATATGCCAATCTTGATAATAGTAATGATGTAACTGATACTGTTTTATTGAGCAATTATACAGGTAAAAATTTTTCCTACTACTCGCTCACTAACCAATCAGAACTAAATCGTGAGCCCCTAACCGATAATTGGGATATTACTTTCACTCGTTTTACTAGCGAGATAACTGGCGTTGGGTTTTACAATGTCACGGGTGTATTAGAAAATATAAATATTTTAACCGCTCAAGCAAATCAAATAGATGTTAATACAGTTGACTTTGTTGATTTTCAAAATCAGTTGGATTCCAATATTTCAGTTATTGGATACGACTGGAAGTTTTTTAATGGAGCGGGATATGAAATTGAAGACTCACTTGTTTATTTTATAAAAGACAATAGCGGAGTTATATGGCAATTACAA
Organism: Chitinophaga pinensis; assembly: GCA_945892775.1. GTDB lineage: Bacteria > Bacteroidota > Bacteroidia > Chitinophagales > UBA10324 > UBA10324. Next base: position 15,038 of record CAMDDP010000001.1, on the reverse strand, counting down.
TTTACAGCATTCACTAGTAATATAGGAAAATCAGTTTTTAGAAAAAAGATGATTGCTAATGTTGGTGTTTCAAATGTTAACGAAACTTTATTTTTCGCTACTATTTATCCAAATCCATCGACTGGTAATTCCTCTTTGATTATAAATGCAAATCAATCTAAAACAATAGACCTAAAAATCTATAATTATATTGGAGAAATTGTTTTAACTCAAACTATTTCGTTTAATAATGGATTAAATATTATTCCGCTTAATACCGAATCACTTACCAACGGAATTTATTTTATTAAAAATTCAAGTGAAGCAAAATCATCAGTGTTGAAATTAATTATAGCACATTAAAAAAGACTTCCCCTAGTTAATGAATCACATCAAAGCACTCGGATTCTTTTTGTTAATGCATGGTAGCCTGATAAGTTCCTACGCTCAAGAAAAAGTGTCTGTGAAAATTTTTGATTCGCTAAATCATCTGCCATTACCCGGAGTTGTAGTAGTTGCAGAATATATCACCAACAAACAAATTGTTGGTGTTACTGATGAAGATGGAAATGCACAGTTGCAGATTCTTTCACCATGTTCAGTCAGACTTCATTTGATTGGATACCAAGAAATAAAATTTCAATTGACAGGAAGTGATACTTCAATTAATCTTTCTCCCACTGAAAACAATTTGAATGAAGTGGTTGTAACAGGAGAATTTAATTTGACCACAAGCGATAAATCGGTTTACAATATTCGGGTGATTGATGCAAAAGAAATTGAAGCAAAGCAATCGAGCAGTTTAGCTGATTTATTAAACACACAATTAAATATTCGATTGTCAGAAGACAATATTCTCGGAACTGGGTTAAGCATAAATGGATTGAACGGTCAGAACATAAAAATTCTGATTGATGGTGTTCCGGTTATCGGAAGAGAAAACGGAAATATCAATTTGTCGCAAATACTACTTTCAACAGTAGAAAGAATTGAATTAGTTGAAGGGCCAATGAGTTCAACTTATGGAACCGATGCAATTGGTGGATTGATAAATATCATTACAAAGCAGAATTATAAAAACACAACTGAAGGAAGTGCAAATTGTTTATATGAATCAAATGGTCGGTATAATTCTGATGGAAGCATTTTTTTAAAAATTGGTTCTGATTATTTTTCTGCCAATGGAGGACGAAATTTTTTTGATGGCTTCAGCAATCCCGATACAAACAGGTTGCAGCAATGGAAACCATATGAACAACATTTTTTTGGTGCGGCTTACGGATTAAAATCGAAACACACTGACCTACAAATTAAATCGAATTATTTTCATGAGCGAACACAGAACAAAGGATTACCAATAACAAATCCATACGAGGCTTATGCCTTTGACGAATATTATTTGACTGACAGATGGAATGTAACAACATTACAATCCATTCGATTGACTCAGAATATAAAATTTGATTTTACTAATGCCTATTCAAATTATAGCCGCATTAGAAATACTTATCGTAAAGATTTGGTTTCGCTCACACAGGAATTAATTCCATTGGCAAGTATGCAAGATACGACCAAGTTTAATTCATTTGAATTCAGAGGAAGTGTGGGCAAAGTTCTTTTTACAAATAAGTTCAGTTTTCTAGCTGGTTATGATATTAATTTTGAAAATGCAATCAGTCAAAAATTATTAAATCACAAACAATCTATAAATGATTATGCGGCCTTCGGGAGTTTACAATTGAAAATAAAAAAAATGAGTATTCGTCCCGCAATTAGATATGCTTACAACACTCGTTATCGAGCGCCAATCATTCCATCATTAAATTTCGTTTTAAATCCTGATAACAACTGGGCAATTCGTTTAAGTTATTCTCGCGGATTCAGAGCCCCATCATTAAAAGAAATGGATTTATATTTTGTTGATGTTAATCATAACATTTATGGAAATCCAGATTTAAAAGCCGAAAATTCTCATCACTTATTATTCTCAAGTAGCTATACAAAAAAAAATGAACAGTCGGTGATCCAACTCAAAGGTGCGTTTACCTATAATAACATTAATAACATCATCACTCTTGCCCTTACTAATTCTTCGCAACTCTTTTACACTTACATCAACATTGATAATTATCAAACTGCTGTAGGTTCCTTTGAAGCCGTTTACCAATATCAATCATTGAATTTTAATTCAGGATTTTCATTAGCCAGTTTATACAATCCACTTTCAAACGATGATAAAAACATACCGAAATTTTCATATTCACCTGAATGGAACTGTCTAGTTGGTTATGAATGGAAAAAAATAAATTTACAGGCCACTATTCGATTAAAAACAACAGGAACGACACTTGGCTATGCGCTAAACGACAGCTCAACTATTTATCAAACTCAAATTGATTCATATACTTTATTGGAAGCAGGAATAACCAAAAGTTTCTGGAACAAAAGAATATCACTTGCAATAGCAGGAAAAAATTTGTTAAATGTCGTCAATATCAATAGCAATGTTATTGGCGGAATACACTCTGAAAACAATGGTTTGATACCGACCGGCAATGGAAGATTTGCTTCAGTAAAACTTGCCATTAAATTTTTTAAACAATAGATTAATTTTGCGTTAAATGATTTTAAATTCTAGATTATTTATTTATTTATTTATTATTATTCTTTTTTCATCTTGCTTTAAAAAAGATGATGCAATTATTTTATCCCCCGCTGGTGAAGTTCAATTAGCCCAGGTAGCGATGGGTCCCGATTATTTAAATCAAGTTTATTTTAAACTATCAACTAAAGAAACTTTCATGAGTGATCATGGAAGTTGGGATTTGGCCTTTGACCCCTCTTCAAATGGATATCATATTTGGATTAATAGTGGCAATCAGGTTTTAATTTCAAGAACCAATAGTTCCAATTTCAATTATATAACAGATACGATAGGCACAAAATGGAGATGGGACGCAAGCAGCTGGAACAAAGATTCTACGGCAATTGGCAATTGGATAAATATAAATCCAACTGACCCATCATTATCAGATGAAACAACTAATCAATCAACTCCAGAAAAAATTGAACAAAACGAAGAGGCCATTGGAGTTTTTCTGATTGATCTTGGTCCAAATATAAATTCGTCGGAACGATTTAAAAAAATCGTTTTCAAAACTGTAAATCAATATGAGTATACTCTAAAATATGCTAATCTTAACAATAGTGATTTACATGAAATGACTATTCAAAAAGAACCTGGCTTTGCCTATACCTATTTTAGTATTCAACATGGAAATAAAGTTGTTTATCCTGAACCCATAAAACCGAAATGGGATTTGTTATTTACCCGATACCACTATGATTTTTATCAAAATGGAAATTTAGTCCCTTACATAGTAACCGGTGTATTAATAAACCCTGATGGCTATAGTATAGCAGAAGATTCGTCATCAGCTTTCGATATAATTGATTACAACTTTTCAAAAAACTTAACCTATATAACTAATAGAGATGCAATAGGATTTGATTGGAAACATATCGATTACCAATCATCAGCTTTATATGTAGTTGATCCATCAAAAAATTATATTATAAAAGATAATGTTGGCTATTATTGGAAACTTCATTTTATAGATTTTTATAATGACCAGGGTATTAAAGGATATCCGCAATTTGAGTATCAAAGATTGTAATTGCCCTAAAAAAACGATCCCGTTTTTAATTTTATTAAAAATATTTTTCGTTTTTATTGAAATTTACTATTAAAAAACCTGGTTATTCATCAGTCATTCTACCCTTAAAATTTCCATCTTTATCGAAAGTAAAAATGTACTTGATACCCGTTTGCTTTACTTCAGAATAATATTCGGTTCCCTTTATTAATTCTGATTTGTAATAATTAATAATTTTTCCATCTGGCATTACTTTCAAAATATAACCATAAGCAATAATTGGAAATTCTTCTTTTTTCAGCTTAGTATCTACGCTTATGCAATCACCCATTCCCATGCTAAAAACAGCAGTTACAGAATGTTTGTCTAATGAAAAAGTAGTTTCTAAAAACCCTGGCGAAGGCTGTATCCAAACAACGGCACCAGCTGTTGGAAACCTTTCAGTAAAATGTTTCTTTACATTTTCTGGAATTAATTTGTTGTCAATCGGAAATTGTGCCGATGAAACAAAAAACGAAAGAAAAAAAAAGAAAAATAAAATACAAGTCTTATTAAATGAAAAATAGTTTTTCACTTTTTACCTTTAGTTTTTCACTTATTAAATATCAAGCTTGGCATACTTCGCATGCTTCTCAATAAATTCACGGCGTGGTGGAACATCATCCCCCATCAGCATAGAGAAAATATGATCAGCTTCAGCAGCGCTTTCAATGGATACCTGTTTCAGTGTGCGCGTTTCAGGATTCATAGTAGTTGACCATAATTGTTCAGCGTTCATTTCTCCCAACCCCTTGTATCGCTGTATTCCAACCGAATCATCTTTGCCCTGACCAATTCTTGCAACAGCTGCTTTCCGATCATCATCGTTCCAACAATATTCCTGTTCTTTTCCTTTCTTCACTAAATAAAGGGGAGGCGATGCGATATAAATATGCCCTCGTTCGATCAATAATTTCATGTAGCGGAAAAAGAAAGTAAGAATCAAAGTAGTAATATGACTTCCGTCCACATCGGCATCCGTCATGATTATGATTTTATGGTAACGGAGTTTATCAATGTTTAGGGCTTTGTCATCTTCTTTTGTTCCGATGCTTACTCCTAGTGCAGTGAAAATATTTTTTATTTCCTCGTTATCATAAATCTTGTGTTCCATTGCTTTCTCTACATTCAGAATTTTTCCACGCAACGGAAGTATTGCCTGAAACGCACGGTTGCGGCCTTGCTTGGCAGTACCACCCGCCGAATCTCCTTCGACTAAATAAATTTCACATTGAGAAGCATCGTTATTTGAACAGTCAGCAAGTTTACCAGGTAATCCGCTTCCTGCCATTCCATTTTTACGTTGAACCAATTCTCTTGCTTTACGCGCAGCATTTCTAGCCGTAGCTGAAAGAATTACTTTGTTCACCATCATTCTGGCTTCCTTTGGGTTTTCTTCTAGAAAGTGTGTGATGAAATCACTCACAACAGAATCAACAATCCCAAGAACTTCAGAGTTACCAAGTTTCGATTTTGTTTGCCCTTCAAATTGTGGTTCGGGAACTTTTATAGAAACAACAGCAGTTAATCCTTCGCGGAAATCATCTCCTGTAACTTCAAAATTTAGTTTTTCTAATAATTTATTTTTATCCGCATATGACTTAAATACGCGCGTAATTGCACGGCGAAAACCTGCAATGTGAGTTCCACCTTCAATTGTATTAATATTATTGACATAAGAAAATACATTCTCAGTATAACCAGTATTGTACTGCATAGCCACTTCCACAATCACATTATCCTTTGAACCTTCCATGTAAATCGGTTCTGCATTCATAGCTTCACGAGTTCCATCTAGGTATTTAACAAATTCTTTCAACCCTAATTCAGAATAAAACCTTTCGCTGAAGGCGGCCCCACTCTCATCCAAGTTCCTATTGTCAGAAAGTGTGATTGCAATTCCTCTATTCAAAAATGACAACTCGCGAATTCGGTTAGCAATGGTTTCGTACTTGTATTCTAATATTTTAAAAATAGACCCATCCGGAACAAAAGTTACCTCAGTTCCTGTTTTATTCGTATCGCCCACAACTTTTACATCGTAAAGTGGTTTGCCAATTTCATATTCCTGCATCCATATTTTTCCTTCGCGAAAAACACGAACAGTTAAATGAGACGAAAGGGCATTCACGCAACTCACACCCACACCATGCAATCCACCAGATACTTTGTAGGTGTCTTTGTTAAATTTTCCACCTGCGTGCAAGACCGTCATTACGACTTCAAGGGCGCTCTTTTTTTCTTTCTTCATTATCTCGGTCGGAATACCACGACCGTCATCTAACACTGTAATGGAATTATCAGTATTGATAGTGACATAAATATTTTTACAAAAACCAGCTAATGCTTCATCAATGGAATTGTCAACTACTTCATAAACTAAATGATGTAAGCCACGAAATCCGATATCGCCAATGTACATGGCAGGACGCATGCGAACCGCTTCTAAACCCTCAAGAACCTGAATGTTCTCCGCTGTATATTCCTGTGATTTATTTTTTTCCAAAATTGTCTCTTCCAACATGTTTTTATTGTTAAAAAATGATTTTATTTTAATGTGTTCAAAGATAGTTTTTCAATACTGATAAAACTAATGAAAGGCCTTAATTATAAAGGTTTATTTATTCACTTTGGCTGTTGAAAAGTTTGGTGAAAAAAGATGGATTACATAACACATTTTTGGTGGCACGATTCTTTGTATAAAACATGCAAAAATTTTAAAATAATGAAAAAAATAATCGCTTTCACACTATTACTATTAGTGCCCTCACTAATTTTTGCTCAAAAAACAAAACCCACCGCGCCCGTTCTACCTATAGATACTGAAACAAGTATGGTCAGTTACAATAATGTGATTGATGCAACGGGAGTCTCTCAGAAAGAAATGTATGCCCGTGCAATTAAGTGGGTAAAAGAATTTTATCCCATTCCAAGTTCTGTTTTTCAAGTTCAAGACTCAATTAATATGAAAATTGTATGCAAGGGAAAATTTGATGCAAAAAAGACTTTGAAAAATGGAACACAACAAACTGCTGAACGAATACTTTATAATCTAACCATTCAGTTTAAAGAAGGAAGATATAAATATGAAATTACAAAAGTGCTTATTCAGGGATCTACCAGTATTCCAGTTGAAAAGTATTTTGATGAAAATGATATCGCTGCCGAAGACCATTTCGCAACATTAACATCGGTAGATGAAAACCTCACAAACATTGCCAACTCACTTAAAACAAGATTAGAGCAACCAAGTGTTAAGATTAAGAAAGATGAGTGGTAAGAGTTGAAATTAGATATGAAAAAACGGCCTTGGACATTTCTAACCCGTTTTTTAAAACTCCTATATAATCTCTTCTAGAGGCTGAAAATTCTTTGTGCTTTCAATAATTTCTTGAACAATTTTTCCGTTCCTTTTATAAACCCTGAATGAATTTGAGCCTTTTTTGCTATTCAATATTTTATAAGAATCTGTATTTCTTATTTCAATTGCGGAGCAATCATCACACGCAATTCCAACTCCGCCTTTCTTTGAAATCATTTTTCTGAAATGAGCATCTCTCTTTTCTTTAAGAAAATGTGGACAATAAGTTGTATTAATCAATCCTAAACCCTTTACCCTAATGTGCTGCCAATTTTCAGGGTGGTAGTAAGCCATTGAATCGCTGTGTCCGTATTGAAACCAGCATATTGCCCCAGCACTTGTTCCTGCCATAATGGTTCCGCTACTCCAAGCTTTCTTCAATAAAACATCAACACCTATTAATCGCCAGCGGCGCATCATCTTCAAAGTATTTCCACCGCCTACATATATAATATCTGCCCTTTGAATCTTATCGTGAATTTCTTTTTTCGAAACTTTCCGATTCAGCAGAAATAAAACTTCAGGCCTGCAACCTAATTTATAACCATAAATTTTCTGAAAATTCTCCCAATACATAGGGTCATCGTTTGATGCAGTAGGAATAAATAAAGCACGCGGATTTTTCTTTCCTGTTAATTTAACAATATGCTCATCAATTAATCGAGTGGCGCCTTCAAACATACTGCCTCCGCCAATCGCAACAATAGTGCGTATCAATAGTAGCTGAATTTCTTAGTGTTGAAAATTACCTAGCTACCGTTGTAGTCTAGTTGTTGAAAAGTAATGGTCATGATGATGATGAAACCAAGTATGGCTACAAATACCCAAAGTGCTTTTTTCATTTGTTTAAATTTCTTTTCACAACAAAAATAACAATCAAAGATTAAAGATTAATGAAAAAAAATGATTAAATTATTTCTTTAAAAAATCTTTATTCTAAAGAACTCCTTACTTATTAAATCAATTCCTCAACGGCTTTCCTGTTTCGAGTGTGAACTTGATTCGCTCCATTGTTTTCTTTGTTGTTACAAGAGATAGAAATGCTTCGCGCTCGAGGTCAAGTAAATATTGTTCGCTTACTTGTTGCGGAGAAGTTAAATCGCCGCCGCACATGACGAAGGCGAGTTTTTCGGATACGAGTTTGTCGTGGGCGCTGATGTAACCGCCGGTGAGCATGGCATTGATGCCGGTGTAAAACGCACCGAGCGCGGAGCGACCGAGCACTGTGATGTTGGTGCGCTGCGCGGGCATGGTGTAGCCGGCATGGCTGAGGGCGAGCACGGCATTTTTTGCTTCGGCGATGAGGCGGCTTTGATTGAGCACGATGTGGTCGCGACCGTGTTTTAATAAATCCATGTCGAATGCTTCGGCTGCCGAGGTGGCGACCTTGGCGGTGGCAATGCTCATGTAGCGTTTTTGCAATTCGGGAAATTCGATTTCGCCTTCGGCATAGGCATCGCTGGCGCGCAGGGTCATCTCTTTGCTGCCGCCGCCTGCGGGTATGATTCCGATTCCGAATTCGACCAGCCCGATATAAGTTTCGGCGCCGGCAACTACTGTATCGGCATGGAGCGTGAACTCGCATCCGCCGCCGAGTGTGAGGTGGTGTGGAGCGACAACTACTGGTATGCCTGAATAGCGGATGCGCATGCTGGTGGTTTGAAAAATGCGCGCGGCAAATTCGAGTTCGTCGTATTCCTGGTCGATGGCGAGCATGAGCATCATGGCAAGGTTGGCGCCGGCGCTGAAGTTGGCTCCGTCGTTTCCGATAACGAGTCCGCGGAAATCTTTTTCGGCAATCTCAATACTCTTGTGCACGGCTTCGAGCACTTCGCTGCCAATGCTGTTCATCTTGGTGCGGAACTCGAGGTTGAGGACTCCGTCGCCGATGTCGAGCAAGCGTGTGCCGGAGTTTTTCCAAACAATTTTATCAGAATAGTTTTCGAGAATGATAAATGCTTCGGTACCTGGAATTGGTTTGAATGTTTTTGTTTGAATATCGTAGCAGAGCTTTCTGCCATTGCTGATTTTGAAAAAAGATTTTTCACCGCTGTTAACCAGTTCAGTTACCCAGCCGGCTACTTTGAAATTTTCTTTTTGCATTGCCGCCACACTATCAGTTAAACCGACTGCATCCCAGGTAGCAAATGGACCGATGTCCCAACCGAAGCCGGCACAGAGTGCATCGTCGACACGAAAAATTTCATCGGCAATTTCAGGAATCCGATTACTCACATAAGCGAAGAGGGAATAAAATAATTTGCGATAAAACTCTGCAGCTTTATCGGTGCCCTTCATAACAATGCGCATGCGTTCTTTTAAATCATCAGTAGCGCGTGCGGCATCAATGGTTGAATATTTTGTTTTTGTTTTTGGCTGGTACTCGAGCGTTTTTAAATTAAGTGTAAGAATTTCGGTTTTGCCATTTGCATCTTTTGTCTTTTTGTAAAAACCTTGTCCGGTTTTATCGCCAAGCCAATTGTTCTTCACCATTTGTTCGAGGTAATCGGGAATGGCAAATGCGGCACGAGCCTCATCATCAGGGCATGAATCACGAACAAAGCGAGCAACTTTTACGAGTGTATCTAAACCTACAACATCGCTTGTGCGGAAGGTGGCTGATTTAGGGCGACCAATGATGGGGCCTGTAAGTGAATCAATCTGGTCTACATTTAAATCGAGTTCCTGCATCAATTGAAAAATACGCATGATAGCAAACACTCCAACTCGATTTGCAATGAATGCGGGTGTGTCTTTACACAAAACGGTTTGTTTGCCGAGAAACAAATCACCGTAACTCATTAAGAAATCAATTACACTTTTATCAGTATCGGGTGTGGGAATGATTTCGAGTAATCGCAGATAGCGTGGCGGATTGAAGAAGTGTGTACCGCAGAAATGTTTTTTGAAGTCATCGCTTCGTCCTTCGCTCATCAGGTGAATAGGAATTGATGAAGTGTTTGATGTGATGAGTGTTCCGGGCTTGCGGTATTTTTCTACTTCTTCAAAAATATTTTTCTTGATGTCGAGATTCTCGACCACTACTTCCATCACCCAATCGAAAGAAGAAATTTCTTTTAAGTTGTCGGTAAAATTTCCGGTGCGGATGCGTGAAGCAAATTCTTTTTTGAAGATGGGAGAAGGATTACTTTTCAGAGTTGATTGTAAAGCGGCATTTACAATTCTGTTTTTTACTGCGGGATGTTCGAGCGTTAATTTTTTTGCTGTCTCTTCGGGTGTTAATTCCTTCGGAACAATATCCATCAACAATACCTGCACTCCGATATTTGCAAAGTGACAAGCGATTCTGCTTCCCATAACTCCACTTCCTAAAATGGCGATATTTTTTATAGTTCTATTCATTCGTAAATTTTCAAATTCTAAAATTTTAAAATCAATCGGTATACATAGCCGCTATCTCCTTTTCGTATTTCTTTTCAATGATTTTTCTTTTCAATTTTAAAGTTGGTGTTAATTCTCCATCAGCAATAGTCCATTCATTCGGTACAAGAGTAAATTTCTTTATCTGTTCAGAATGGCCAAATAGTTTGTTGTTATCCTCTAACAATTGTTCAAATTTTTTTATTACTTCTTCATTCCGAATCATCTCTTTTGTATTGGTGAAATTAATTCCGTGCGCAGTGCACCATATTTTTAAATTATTTGCTGAAGGAACAATTAATGCTGCAGGAAATTTTTGTGATGCGCCGACTACCATCATCTGCTCAATTAATTGCTCTTCTTTAAATTTATTTTCGATGGGCTGTGGAGCGACATATTTTCCTCCCGATGTTTTGAATAGTTCTTTTTTACGGTCGGTAATTTTTAAAAACTTTCCATTAACTAATTCTCCAATGTCACCTGTGTGCAACCATCCATCCATATCAATTACTTCAGCAGTTAAGTCAGGTCGCTTATAATATCCCTTCATAATGATTGGACCGCGACAAAGTATTTCGCCATCTTCTGCAATCTTTACTTCAACTCCTGGAATCGGAGGACCAACACAACCAATTACATTCTCATCCAAATTAAACCGACTAACAGAAATTGCAGGAGAAGTTTCAGTTAATCCATATCCTTCCATAACTACAATTTTTGCAGCAGTAAAAATTCGCAAAAGTTTATGTTGCATTGGTGCGGCACCTGTAACCACACATTTCAGTTGCCCCCCGAGTGCGGTTCTCCATTTGCTGAACACGAGTTTGTTCGCAATGGCTAATTGTAAGTTGTAAAATAGCCCATTTGATTTTTGATTGTCCCACCTGGCTCCAAGAGACAATGCCCAAAAAAAAAGTGCTCGCTTAATTCCTTTTTGCTCGTGTCCTTTTGACACTATTTTTTCATATACTTTTTCTAGCAATCGTGGAACGCAAGTCATGATTTGTGGCTTTACCTCCCGAAGGTTATCTCCTATTGTATCCATGCTTTCGGCATAATAAATTGAAACGCCATAACACAGATATAAATATGAAATCATTTTTTCAAATGAATGATTGAGGGGTAAAAAACTCAGTGCCTTATCCTTCTCTCCTACTGGCATTAACAATCTTGCGGCAATCACATCTGACAAAACATTCCAATGTGACAACATTACCCCTTTCGGAAATCCAGTGGTACCACTCGTATAAATAATAGTTGCTACATCTTCGGAAGTAATACTGATTTTAATTTTTTCTAATTCAGTTACACTTCCGGTTTTGCCTCGTTCCATGAATTCAGAAAAGTGTGAAGCGCCTTTCACCTGATTGAAAGTGAACACTTCTTTCAATGAAGGAATTCTACTTTTGATATTCTGAACTTTCTGAAATAATTCCTCGCTGCTTACAAAAACAATTTTCACTTCCGCATCATTGAAAATAAAAACATAATCTTCTTCAGTGATAGTTGGATACACAGGAACATTAATGGCACCAATTTGCATGGCACCAAAATCCACAAAGTTCCACTCGGGGCGATTGTTGCTGATGATGGAAATTTTATCCTCTTTTTTTATACCGGATGCTATTAATGCTAAACTTACTTTATTGATGTTTTCAATACAATCATCAATGGAATGATTCACCCATTTTCCATTTATTTTTTCGCTGAGTGCATCACTCTTCGGATAATTTTTCTTTTGAAATTCGGGTATGTCAAAAATTCTTTTGAGCTCCATGTTGAAGTATTTTATCGCTTCTAAAAATATAGATTAATGTTCGGCGAAGTAATGATTTGAAAAAATGTTGCTGACATTTTTTTTAAAATCCAAATACTGCGCCTGCCCTGATAACAGGTATACCATAATAAGGTGAGTATGGATTTTGTAACACATCGTATAAAACCTGTATTGACAACCCAGATCCTCCATTCCCAAATCGTTGAAAATATCCTCCACCAAGCAATAAAGAGCCTACAGTAATTCTTCTTGCCTCGTATCCTGCAAAATAGGGTAGCACAACAAGTGCTTCATAATTATTCAATTCATATTCTCCACTCAAAAACACATTGTCAAGAATAAAGTAACGCGCAAAAAAACTTCCACCCCAAATATGAGTTTCATAATCCTGAGTGAGATATCCATTGCTGTAAACAGGTTTAAAGTGTATATAGGTGTATTTCGGATTTATACCAATTGATAACCTGTCTGTGATTCTATAACCAACAAGCGGAGCCACTTCAACATAAGTTACACTTCCGAAACTCAGCCCGCCGCTTCCGCCAAGGTAGAATCGCTGCTTCGCTAACCACGGCGTTTCTTTTAAGCTGTTATCGCTTTGACCGAACAAATTGATTGAAAATAAAACCGAGAGAAAAAGAATTATTATTTTTTTCATAAGGCGAATTTAGTCTGCAAATATTTTACCTGGATTCATAATGCCTTTCGGGTCGAAAGCTTTTTTAATATCTTTCATTAATTGTAATTGTATCTTATTAAAAGCTATTTCCATATATGGTTTCTGAACGAGCCCAATACCATGTTCACCCGAAAGCGTTCCACCGAGTTCAATCACTAGTTTAAAAATTTCTCGAATGCCTTCGGTAATTTTATTATTCCACTCATCATCTGTCAGTGTTCCTTTCATGATATTGACATGCAAATTGCCGTCGCCTGCATGACCATAACAAACCGATTTGAATCCGAATTTTTTGCCTATTTTTTTTACTCCTTTCAACAACAGCGGTAATTTTGAACGAGGCACAACTGTGTCTTCTTCTTTATAAATTGAATTCATTTTCACGGCTTCAGCAACACTCCTTCTCAAACTCCACAAATCAGATTTTTGTTGTGCTGTATCAGCAAATAATATTTCGCCACATTCAAACTTCTTTAACACTTCAGAAATTTTCTCAGCATCTTTATACAAAGAGTCCATATCATTTCCATCCACTTCAATCAGCAAGTGTGCCTCCACCTTTTCATCCATCGGAAGATTTGTTTCTCCAATATATTTTGCCGTCAATTCAATGGCATCGCGTTCCATAAACTCCAGACCTGATGGCGAAACTCCGACTCTAAAAATTGCATTCACTGCTTCGCACGCTTTTTCTGCTGATGAAAATGGCGCAAGCATCAGCACATCATTTGTTGGATGTGGAATTAGTCGCAAAACAATTTTTGTTACAATACCGAGTGTGCCCTCACTACCAACAATCAGTTGTGTTAAATTATAACCAGTTGCATTTTTTAAAACATTGGCACCTGTCCAAATTACTTCCCCGTTCGGCAAAACCAATTCAAGATTTAAAACATAGTCTTTCACCACTCCATACTTCACAGCTTTGGGCCCGCCGGAATTTTCGGCAATGTTTCCACCAATGAAACACGACCCCTTACTTGCAGGATCAGGCGGATAGAACAATCCTTTTTCTTTTACCACATTTTGTAACACCTCTGTAATCACACCTGGCTCAACCGTGACCTGAAAGTTTTCTTCATCAATAAAAATAATTTTATTAAAACGATCCATCGACAGCAATATTCCTCCCAAAATGGGCAAAGCTCCGCCGCTCAGTCCTGTTCCGGCTCCGCGAGGTGTAACAGGAATGTTTTTTTGAAAACATAATTTCATTACTTCACTAACTTCATTTGTAGTTGAGGGCCGAACAACAACGGCAGGTTTAAAAATTAAATCTTCGGTTTCGTCGTGACCATAATGTAATTTATTTTCATCATCAGTTAGAATAAATTTTTCACCAACAAAAGTTTTCAGCTCATTAATAATTTCTTCTGTAATAACTCCGAAGTTCATATTCTATCAATTACGTTGAATAATTACTCCGCCATTCACAGCATCAACAGTTTTAGCGCTATCCATAATATGTTGGATCCTTTCTTGAGTGGCTTTTATATCAAGATCAACCCCTGAAACTTTTCCATTAGTAAACAAAATGGATTGATTTACCCCATAAAACCATTGAAAAAAATGAGAAGTATCACCTGTTTCTGAAGTTGCCAGTCCCAAATCTTGAGTTGAACCTGGTTTGTCAGCAATTGCAATAACTTCCTCCATACTCATCCCATTTTTTACTTCAGTCAGTTCCTCCATAAAATCTGTTTTCTTCTTACCCTGATTGCAAGAGAAAATAAAAATGAAAAGAAACAAAAAAATAAATTGCCTACCCATTGAACAAAAGTATTAGTTATATAAAAATAAACGACAATAGATGCGAACATATTTTATCAAGTGAGACAACAAATTCTTTATTTATATCAGAAAATGTTTATAGCTCTTAGAGAAAACTCTTTGTTAATATAAATTTCCGTTTTACTTTTTCGGCATGTTAGAGGAAGAAAAACACCCAGAAAAAGTTTATTACACCATTGGCGAAGTAGCCACTATGTTTAATTTGAATGTTTCAAATGTGCGTTACTGGGAAAATGAATTTGACATTTTAATGCCTAAAAAGAACGCTAAAGGCGATCGATTTTTTACCAAAAAAGATGTCGCAAATATTCGAATTATAAAAGAACTGATAAAAGAAAGAGGTTATACAGTAGAAGGGGCAAAAATTAAGTTGCG